>CAZQHK010000029.1:0-11330 GCA_964593455.1 uncultured bacterium | reverse complement strand
CCCGCTGTTCTTCCGCCAGGTCCCGTTGAAGAACGGCTTCCCGTTCAGAAGCGGCAATACGTATGAAGGAGACGGCAAAGGAAACTACCAGGATTAGCATGACTACCAGAAAAGAAAAAGCTAGCACGCGGTTCCTGGAGATCCATTTGGCAAACAGATGCCAGATACTGTATTCCATGGCGCCGATGGGCCGTCCGGAAAGAAAAAGCTCGATATCGTGTTTCATCCCCAAGGCGCTTTGATAGCGGTCTTCTTTGTTCTTCGCCAGGCTTTTCATCACAATCGAGTCAAGCTCTGTAGATATATTTTTACCGGGATCACGCCGGGAAGGAGGAAGCGGAGGTCTTTTTCCAATCTGGCTCAGGATATCCCAGGAAGTCTCTCCGGAAAAAGGCGGTTCCAGGGACAAAAGCTCGTAAAGAAGCGCCCCCAAGGAATAGAGATCGGACCGTTCATCCATCTCCTCGACCTGTCCGAGAGCCTGTTCCGGCGGCATGTAGGCCGGGGTCCCGACGACCGAACCGGTCATGGTTTTCATGGTGTCCTGGACCATCCCGGGATCGGCTATCATCAGCCCGCTGCGCCGGTCATCAACGGACCCGACTATCTTACCCAGCCCCCAGTCCATAACGTAGACTTCACCAAAATCACCCACCATGATATTGTCCGGTTTCAAGTCCCGGTGAATAATTCCTCGGGAATGAGCAAAAGCGATACCGTCACAGATCTTGAGGAAAACGTTCAACACTCCGGTAAGCCGTTTTGGATCGCCGGCGCTGTCTTCCTCTTTCACTCGTTTGATTCTCTCGGCCAGAGATTCCCCATGAACCATCTTCATGGTGAAATATATCAGGCCGTCTTTATCGACACCGAGTTCGTGTACCGGGCAGATATTGGGATGTTCGAGCTGTCCCTGAACCTGCGCTTCCCGGACAAACCGTTCGATAAATTCACGAGACTCTTGCCAGTCTCCGGTGATGACCTTCATGGCCACGTCCCGACGGATGTTGCTGTCGAAAGCGTTCAGGATGATTCCCATACCGCCGCGGGCGACCTCACCCGATATCTCGTACCGGCCGGCGCCGGAATCGGGCTGAAATTCCAAAACGGGTGATACATCCCCGGTTTTTGTGTCTCCGGTGTTTTCGTCAGGTTCGATCACCGTGTCGCTGCCGTACTCGGAATCCTGAAACATGGACAGGGCACCGATAGCGCCGTCGAGTGAAGACTTGTCAGCAACTTTCGCTTTACGCCTCAAGAATTCTTTCAAAGCAGGTATGTCGTTGTTATCCTTGTCCGTCATGGTAAAAAATAATCTCCGTTGTTGTTTTTGCCCTATACAAAATACCAGCAACACCGCTTATTTACAAACAAGCAACAGCATTGTTGCTGTGTTTTGTAACCGATTGTCTTGTCAATGACCAGTAATAAGCGTTATGATGGTAAAGAAGTATCTTTGGATTGATTCTACCCAAATCCGGACATTGGGAGTTGAATAAATAATTCATAATTTTGGGGTAACCACCGGCTATAAGCGGAGCACTATCGCCCTGTTGGCTATTCTGTTCGTGCTTGTCTCCTGTCCCGTGAGCCGCGGAGCGGAGAGCGGCAGCGAATCGGGTACGATCAATGTCATCGACACCATGACCAACTACAATGTCAAACTCCGGGTGGCTAAATCGATCTGGAACACCATCAAAGAAGCCCGCAACAGCGGCCAGCCAATCGATTGGCAGAAAATCAAATCCGAGGCTATGAAGAAATCCATACTGACTCACCTGGCCTTTGAACAGGGGTCTACCTGGATCGGAGCCGGTATCAAGTATTCCCTCATGGGAGTGGCTCCTCCCTACGGCCTGGCGGCGGCTTCATTGTTCTCGGAAACGTTCGCCGGTCTCGGCGGCGCCATCGGTTTCGAGATGAGCGGCGCCATCGAAAACGGCAGCGATAAACCGTTTCTGGAGATCGTCGGCCGTTCCATGAAGAACATAGACGCCACAAATTTCGCCGGCCGCGTCTTAGGCAGCGTAGCCGGGACCGTGCTCGGCCAAGCTCTTTGCCCGTACCCTTTTCTCGGCGTCATGGCCGGAGGAATGGTCGGTTCACTGGTTGGCGGCACTCTCGCCAACTATCTGGTTAAGACAGAGTTTGGAAAACGCCTGAGCAACCGGTTCCAGAAGTCGTGGAACAATACGGCCCAGTGGCTTATCGATTTTTCACAAACTTTCGATCTAAATGTAAAAAAGACCATGCTCAAGCAAAAACTGAATGCCCTCATCAAAGAGAGGGAAAAGGTTCCGGACAATGAATTGCCGGATGTCAAAGGACCTAAACCACTTAAAATGATTCCTGACGCCGAGATCGAGATGCAACTCGAACGGGTTGGGAAAGATATTTATTAATCTGCCTCCTCTTTTGACGAATGACTGTTTCCATAGAAACAATCGTCAAAGAAACGTCTTAAAACCCGGAAAAAGCAGTTGGCAGGGTTGAGTTTGCCAACAGAACCGCAGGTGAACTACAATACAGGTGATATGTTACGCCCAAAATTACTGACAATAATTCTGACTGTGGTCTGTGTTTTTTCTCTCATCTGCATGTCAGGTCCGGTGTCAGGAGAAGCACGACGATTGGTTGGAGAAGAACTTTCTCTCGGCTCGGTGACGGTCCTTCTGGCTGTCCCGTCATTTACCAGGCGTGAAGGATTCTTTTCCGGCGCCGGTGAGGTGGAGTGCCGCCTCAAACTGGAAGTGGGTAATTTTTCTTCGAATATCTGCACGTTTTCACCCCGAACCGATGCCGTTCTGATGTGCCTGGAATCACAAGAGGAGTATCCATGTTTGACCGAAGGCGCTAAACAGATCATCGAACCCAACCAATGGGGTGAGAGCAGACTGTTGTTTACCGTCCCCGATGAGCTTGAGCATTTCCTGGTTAAACTCGTGTTTCATCCAACCGGCGGCGACGAAACTCCTCCATCAGTTACCTGCAGCTTCCTTTTTCACCGTGAGATGCTAGAAATGAAACAGACCATCGACTCCCTGGATACAAGCTACCGGGATCCCATGGGCCAGTTCCGGTTGGGGAAATTCTACCGGGAAGATCCGGCCTTCCTGGAACGAGCAGCCGCCTGTTTCCGAAAAGCGATCGAGGCGAATGAAACCTTCTACGAAGCGTACAAAGAGCTGTCAGAAGTACTTATCAACCTGAAACAATACGAGAAAGCTATACGTTTACTGGAGAAATCAATCGAACGTTTCCCGGGACAAGACGATCTTTGGCTGGCGTTGATCGACTGTTATTTTAAAACCGGCCGAAATGACCAGGTCGAAACGGTCCTTAAAAACAATCCGTCATTGAAAACCGCCAACCCGGATATATGCCTTTCACTCAGCACGATCTACCTCTCTAACGGACAGCTGGAAAAAGCCGAAATTTTACTCTCGGAAACCTTACAGGAGTTTCCTCATCAACCGTTTACCACATATCTCCAACTGGCGGCGGTTTACCTCAAACAGCGTCTACCGAAGAAGGTCGAAGCGGTGCTGCAAGCAGGCTTCGACGTACATCCGGTAAACTGGGAACGGCTCACCGAGACGGTTAATCTCCTGATACGGTACAACCGGAGTTCGCAGGCGATCTCTCTGTTGACAAAGTATATGGAGGACAATGTTTCCGAAAAAACACGGGCACTCTATGAGATCGGTCTGATCTACCTTCATTACAACCGCCACAAACCGGCCCGGGACCACTTTCTCAAAGTTCTGGAACTCGATCCTGCTTCCCTTGAAGCCAAGTTCAACCTGGCTTTGATTCATTCGTACAGCTACGAATACCAGAAAGCAATACGCCTCTGGGAAGAAGTGGAAAAAGCCGCTCCTGACAGCCATCCCGGCAAGGTAGCCCGCCAGAATATCACTATTCTCAAGAAAGAAATGGAGTCCAGGCATGGACGATAATCAGGTGGCCCGCTACTGGAATGAGAATGCCCGGAATTGGACCGAAGGCGTTCGTGCCGGTTACGATGTTTACCGGGAATACGTAAACAATCCGGCGTTCTTCGCCTTATTGCCGGACCTTTCCGGAAATCGCGTACTGGATATCGGCTGCGGAGAAGGTTATAACACCCGGATATTAGCTAAACGAGGTGCAGTCATGGTGGGAGTGGATATCAGCTCTGCCATGATTGATGCGGCCCGGGCGGAGGAACACCGCCGGTCGTTAGGAATAGAGTATCACCTGATCGGGGGGAACGAATTAGGACGTTTTGATAACGGGTCCTTCGATACCGCTATCAGCACCATGGCCATTATGGACATGGCTGATTACGCCGGTTGTGTTAAAGAAGTAAACCGGGTACTCAAACCCGGAGGTTTGTTTCAATTCTCTATCACCCATTCGTGTACCATGACCAGGACCTGGCAATGGGTTGAAGATGAAGAAGGTGACCCGCAGGGAGTGGTAGTCGGCAACTATTTCGGTCTGCAGAAATCTGCTCCTGAAAAGGAAATCGACCAGTGGTATTTCACCGCGGCGCCGCCGGATGTCAGAGAGAAAACGGAACCGTTTCGCGTCCCGCGTTTCTTTAGGACACTCAGTAAGTATTTCAACACCTTGACAGAGACCGGGTTTAAGGTGGACCGTCTGACCGAGCCCTTTGCCGACGAAACGGCGATTGAACAATGCCCGCACGTAGCCGACACCCGTATCGTGCCTTACTTCCTGATTTTTCAATGCCATAAAGCACGTTGATTAGATCCCTATGGAGAGAACAATGACCGGCACATTCCTTCCGACCACACGAGAAGACATGGAACAACGGGGATGGGAGATGTGTGATGTCATTCTCATAACCGGCGATGCGTATATCGACCATCCTTCTTTCGGAGTGAGCGTAATCGGCCGACTACTTGAAAAACTGGGATACCGTGTTGGTATTATTGCCCAACCCGACTGGCGAAACCCGGCCGACTTCATGAAACTCGGCAAACCGGAACTTTTTTTCGGGATTTCCGCGGGAAACGTCGACTCTATGATTGCTAATTATACGGCCAACAAACGGCCGCGGACTGCCGATGGATACTCACCGGGCAACCGGCCCGCCTTAAGACCTGACCGGGCCTCTATCGTTTATGCCAATCGGGTTCGTGAATCTTTTAAAGACGCGGTCATTGTTCTCGGCGGCATCGAGGCAAGTATGCGCCGTCTGGCTCATTACGACTACTGGGACAACAAGGTGAGACGATCCATCCTGCTCGATTCCAGAGCGGATATCCTCGTGTACGGTATGGGAGAGAGCCAGGTTGAGGAGATTGCCCGGCGTCTGGCCGAGGGAGAGCCGGCCCGGCTGCTTGACGGTATCCGAGGAACCACGGTCGTTCGGCCCGGCCTGGATAATCTCACCAATTGGGAGGAGATCCCTCCGTTTGAAGAAACGGCCTCAGATACAAAAGCTTTCGCTGAAGCGTTCAGGGTCACGTATGCCGCCATGGAACCAGCTTCCGGTAAACCGATTGTGCAGCGGCACGGAAACCGGTTTGTAATACAATTCCCCCCGGCCTGGCCGCTCTCTCAACAAAAACTCGACGCAATCTATGATCTCCCGTACCTCAGGATGTGGCACCCGATGTATGACGCGGACTCGGGAATATCGGGACTCGAAACCGTCCGGTTCTCCATCACCTCGCATCGCGGGTGTAGCGGAGAATGCGCTTTTTGTTCACTGTACTTTCACCAGGGCCGGATCGTGCAGTCGCGATCAGAAAAATCGATTCTGCGCGAAACGAAACGCCTGGCTGCTCAAGCTTGTTTTAAAGGTACGATTACAGACATCGGCGGTCCCACGGCCAATATGTACAAAGCCCGGTGCCGCCGGTGGGAATCTCACGAGTTCTGCTCGCACCGCACGTGCCTGCTACCCGATACCTGCCCGAAGTTCGAGCTTGGATACGAACGATGTATCCGGCTCTACCGGAAGATGCGACAGGTTCACGGCGTCAAACACGTTTTCATCGGTAGCGGGTTACGGTACGATCTCCTGGTCGGGCCGGGAGCCCAAGCGTACCTGAGAGAGATCTGCGAGCATCACATAAGCGGGTTGATGAAAGTGGCGCCGGAGCATAATTCCGACGAAGTATTGAAGCTGATGAATAAACCACCGTTTGCGGTATATGAACAGTTTGTCGACACGTTCAAACGAATAGCTCAAAAACTCAAAAAGAAGATTTTCATCGTGAACTACTTTATTTCAGCACATCCCGGTTCGTCCCTGACCGCAACCCTCCCGCTCGCGCTCTACCTGGCCCGTAAGGGTATTGCCCCTGAACAAATCCAGGATTTCACTCCGTCACCAATGACGTCATCGGCTTGCATGTATCATACCGGGAAAGACCCGTTTACCGGCCAGGAAATATATGTACCGAAGACATTCCGCGAACGAAAAAAACAGCGGGCACTTATCCAGTATAGCAATCCGGCGAACCGGCGGCTAATCATCGAAGCACTCAAGGAACTTAAAGCCATGCACCGGTTGCCTGAATTAACCCGGAAACGGCAGTAGTCATTCTGCTACGGCTCGGATCTGACCACACCTACTGCGTTACGGATCATTAGCGGGAATTCCGGCTGGAGTGCTTGATCCTTCCCTTAAATAACGGGCAATGGTAAATTCGATAAAGGGAGAATCGTCAGTTATAATTTTTGTATCGCTTGGTGACATTCTCTCTATCAGTTGAAACGAATTCAAATACTGCAACAGCATGGTGGTATCGGGAATACCGAGTGAAGCCAGATCCTTAGTCAACAGTGGATTAGCAGAAACTTTTCCCTTGATCCTTTGCTCCTCAATGAGAAATGTTTTTTTTGTACCAAATACAAAATCATCGCTGAGCATTGGAATCCTGAAAGAATAATCAAAAACAAAAGCAAACGTTTGAACCATGATGTCATGGTCCGCTCGTGAAGATATGGCTCGAGGCACAAACTGCACCATAAACCCGTCATCCTTCAGTATTTTGGCACAGGCAGCGTAAAACTCCTTTGAAAATAAGCTGCTGCAGCTATTCAGGTACGGATGCCCGCCGTCAACAATGATGACGTCATATTTGTTTTTTGTATAGTCAATAAAATTGCGCCCATCCATCAGGATGACATTAGCCAGCGGAGACTGTAACACATCATGATTCCATTCGGAAAAAGCTTCTCCAACCTCAATAACACTTTCACTTAGCTCGACACAATCTGCCTTCACACCATACATCTTGGTAATTGTTCCCATAGTTAGTCCTGACCCGAAGCCTATGACAAGCGTTTTCCGGGGTTTGGATGACAGGAGCATCGGAACATGGGCGATCCACTTCATCGATTCCATCGGACCGGCGGTTTCCAAACCATCAATCCACAAATTTGGTATGCCTTCTTTATCAGCAATAACGATAATCGTTGAATCTCTGCCTTCCTTCAAATGAATAATCTCACCCGGTATTTTTGAACCGATAACCTTCTTTAGAAAATCTCCGGGGACTATGATTTGCATTCCCGCTATCAAGAGGACCAGGACTGGAAGCAGAAGTGCTTTATACAACTTTCCTTTTTCTTTTTGTATCAAGAGGACAACACAGTAACAAATTATTACGTTGACACAAGCTACCAAAGAAATGCTTTTTTGAACTCCCAGAAGGGGAATTAACAATAAGCCGGTAATTAAAGAACCAAACACTGCTCCCAAAGTATTTATTGCATACCCTAAACCAAGATATCCACACACTTTATCTTTATTACCGGCTAAAATCTTAATTACCAAAGGAAAAATTATTCCGAATGGAATTGTCAGTAAAAAAAATGTCAGGAACGTCGTAATAAACCCGGTTTTTATGCCAACAAAACTGTATGAAAAGAAAAACTGGCTATTTATATCGAGTGAGTTTTTAACCGCAACAGCATACAAATACATCGATAGAAAAGCTGATACTCCTATGAAAATCTCTAGAAAAGCTAATAGTATCTTTAATTTATTCTCTGAACAGGTGTCGATCAAGGAAGCGGCAATGAAACTTCCCACTGCCAGACAAGCCAGAAAAACAGCCAGAATAATGCCAAAAGAATACACTGTGCTACCCAACCAAAAAATCAACATGCGAACCCACAAAACTTCATAAGCCAGGGCCGTAAATCCTGATAGTCCAAAAATGAGTAAAACTATTTTTTGCTCAAATGTTAATTTGAAGGGTGATTTAACTTCTCTTAATTTCTGTAAAAATGTTTTTCCAACCGGCTCATTTTCAGCATCTGATGTAACAAAATATTTTTGATCGATTATCAAGCATGTAATTCCAATAAGTATATTGACTGAAGAAGCAATCAGCAACGAACTGGTTAAACCGAGATGTTCCATCATAAGAAACGAGGCCAGGAGACAACCCAGGATTGAACCAACAATGTTAAAACTGTACAAGTGTCCGAGTTTTCTGCCTGTTGTAGCCAAATTACGGTGGATAAATCTGCTTATAACCGGCAGCGTACCGCCCATTAAAATAGTAGGGATCAACAGAATAATCGATGAAAAAACTACCTTCTGAATAATGAAAAACGTATATTGAGAAGAAGAAAAAGGTAGCAGAAACAACTTGTTTTCCTTTATGAACGTAAGCGCGAAAGGAAATATAAAGGCTGATAACCCGATACCGAATTCCAACCAAGCATATAATCGTAGATATCTTTTTACCTTGTCTGCATAGAGCCCGAACAGATATGATCCCAGTGATAAACCTAACATAAACGTAGCTGTAATTATCGAGATGGCAACAATCGTGCTCCCCAGGAGTTGGCTTAACATCCTCATCCACATAATTTCATAGATTAAAGCAGGCATCCCGGATAAGAACGTCAACAATAGAATTGTTTTAAAATTAATCTTATAGGTAATCATACCGTGGATTGCAATGTATCCTTTCCAGGATCATACTAACATATTCTGAATACATATTCTATTGTGGTTGAACTGGTTTCAGGGATGAAAATAGATTAATCTGCTCTGGAAATTTTATGGGCAGTTGTTCCAAAATAAAAACAAAACCAGCCGCGCCCCGGCGCCAATGATGGCCGAAGCGAGGCTGGCAAATGACTGTTGCCGCGTGCTTCTGTAATTACATCAGAGGATGTAGTACGACAACTACAGTTTACTCATTTTCTCCGTGCCTGATATTCGTTACCGGCACTTCTGAAACCGCTCACCCTCAATGGCATGATTCAATTGGTATTCCAGGATAAACAGCAGGGGATGTATTTTGAAGAACGTCTTTATTCAAATGTGAAGCAGGATGGGACAACGATAGGAAGCAATGAACTACGGAGATAGAAAAGTCTTTTTCAAGCTTGAGAAACTGTAACACCTTCACGCCCCTGCCCGTGGCTTGGTTATGTTTCCACAAAGCACAAAGCACTTCATGTTATTAGGAATAACTTATGTAAAGTGTATTCAATCAACCTGAAAATTTCAAGTTAAGCAGCTCACTTTTATTTAGTGATTTTTTTCACACCGCACTAATGTATATATGTAGATAAATATCCTTTTTCCCAATTGAGAATGGCTTCAAATATTTCGAAGTAATAAGACAAATTTTTAAAATTTAAAACCAAAAGGGGGCGTTTTTTTTAACGCCCCCAGCTCGTTTTTGTCCTGTTTTTTTATTTCAGGCTAGTCGAGTGCCATCTACCTCATGATTTTCCGTTATATCGGCGAGGTCCGAACACCTGGTCGGCCCGCTGCTCACCGGCCAGATTCATGGCCCGCTCCACCAGCCGAAGAAACTCGAGGTCGTTCTGGCTGGGCCGCATGTCCTTAACGGCGTCTTCCGCCACGGTGAGCACGTGTCCTAAACTACTGTCTTTGGCCCAATAGCTCTTCTTCAGTACTTCCGCGAACTCGGCCACGGCGGCGGTCAGCCGGAACCGCGGGTTAATCTGCGAAAATTCATGGTTAACGTCCCGTACCAGCACTCCCCGCTCGATATGTTCGACTTGCCGGGTATCCACATTCATGTACCGTATCCGTACCTGGCCGATAAAACCATTCGGATTCTGAATTGCCTGGTCTTTGACCCTGATTTCGTAAAGAGCGGTGACTGTCTGTCCGGCGCCGACTTCCCCGGCGTCCACGGAATCGTCCATGAAATCGTCCGCCTCCAGACGCCGGTTCTCGTACCCCAACAGGCGGTACCTATCCACGATATCCGGGTTGAACTCAACCTGCACCTTGGCGTCGGAGCCGATAACCTGCAGGAGCGCGCCGGCACCGTTTTTAAAGAGCCGCTCGGCTTCACTCAAGCGGTCGATATAGTAATAACTGCCGTCGCCGCTGTTGGCCAACTGTTCCATCAATACGTCGTTGTAGTTTCCCATACCGAAACCGAGCGTGGTCAGAGTAATGCCTTTTTCGGCGAACTTTTTCACCCTGGACAGGATGGACTTCGGTCCGGTACGGCCTACGTTGGCTACCCCGTCGCTGCAGAGAATAATACGGTTGATCTTGCCTTCCTCGAATCCGCGGCTGGCCATCTTGTAAGCCAACTTCAGTCCTTCCTCGGCATTGGTCGACCCGCCGGGATGAAGCCGGCTGACCGCGTCCATGATGGACTGTTTATCGGAAGTCAGATCGGATATAATTCTTCCCTCGCTCCCGTAAACGACCAGACCGACCCGGTCTCCTTCTTTAAGGTTCTCACCCAGCAGGTAGAGGTTCCGTTTCACCATCTCCAAGCGGTCTTCACGGTCCATGGACCCCGACACGTCCACCACGAAGACCATGTTGGCTGTTTTACGACCATCAAAACCTACATCCCGAGCTTTTACTCCGACACGAAGCAGATGATAGTTCGGCCGGCCGAACTCCGACAACGCCCCGTCGACATGGATGGAGAACAAATCCTGCATATCGTAATAATCCTGATCGAAGTAGTTGATAAACTCCTCGGTGCGGACCGATTCCCTGTCGGGCATATTGCCGTCCTGCAGGAACCGCCGGGCGATGGTGTAGGAAGCCGTGTCCACATCCATCCCGAAGGTGGAATACACTTCGTCCTCGGTGGCAACGAAAGGATTGACTCCGTAGTTTCTGAAAAACGTAGTGTCGTACGGCCGGTTGTTCGGTGTCGATAACCGGGGTCCCGGCCGCTCCTCTCTGGCGTATTGTGCAGGGGACGGCTGGTACGAATAGGGAGCCTGCCGAGGGTCCGAGGACATGCTCGCGAATTGCGGTAAAGATATTGAAACGAGAATACCAATAATGAAAATAATGCAAATAAAGCTAACTATAGAAAATCCTCTTTCATGTG
>CAZQHK010000028.1:22413-64530 GCA_964593455.1 uncultured bacterium | reverse complement strand
GTAGAAGGCTACTGCATTTCCCGGGTTAGGGTTCACGGAACTGGAACGATTCAAGCAAGATTCTGAACGACGTTATTCCTTCTTTCACGTTATCCATCAGAAACATGCCCTGCAGCAGATAGCGCGTCCGGCGGCGGCGGAAAAACAAGATCTGCACCAGTTTATATTTCCTGCCCCACACGCTGGTGGTCAATTCAAAGCCAACCGCGGGATATCCCGCCACCGTGGCCGATGATGTCTTGACCTCGGCTCCATACTTTTTAGCCAGGCTATTTGCCAGGGCTTTTACATCATTTTCCGGAACAAACAATGGTAAGGACCGCATCTCCTTCCGGGCAATGTTCATTTCCGATGGGAAATCGGCACTTCCAGGCGAGATAAACGAAGCCACGAAGTTGGGGTCATCATGTTCAACCGTCCAGGTAACCGGTATCTTCACCCTGAACGGTTCGCCTTCCCGTTGAATGTACCACCGGAAGTCGCTTTCTTTAATACCGCTATATGCGGACGCAACAGTCTCCAGAGGCGGTGCCGACACCACTGACTCTTCAGTCACCTGTTCCCTGTCCTCCTGAAGACTTTCAGATACCGGCGGTGCTGGATGAAACTGTGAGCGGCTGCGACGATAATCCTCCTCTATTTCAGATGGTTCCAGTATGACCTTGTAGATTCTGAAAAGAGCTATCCGTCCTCCACTTGAGTTTTCCGGCGACGCCTCGGTCCAATTGCCGATAGTGATCCGCGAGCCTATTTTTTCAATCCAGTAAGGACAGGATGACATCGCTTCGCTGCCGTCGACGGACAGGCGCATGAGACGCCGTTCCCGGCACCAGGTAACAGCCAGATGATGCCAACCCGGACTCAAATCCGCCTCTACTCCAAGCTCTGATACCTTACCGGTGGAATCGGACATCCATACAGTAATGGCCGGAAGACTTCTCGGAGAAAGCCCCAGGGCAAACATGTTGGCAAACAAAAACGGCGGTGTCTCGGTAAGGGGTTTTCCCTGGCCGGTATCATGGGAAAAAATGAACCTTCTCGACCGGCTGGCGGCCCACTCGGGCGTAACTTCAAACCAGAGCATGATCGTACCATCGTCTTTGTTCAGGCGGCCACGGGTAGAGACAGAAGCTTCACCGCCGGGTTGGCCGGTCAGAGGATCAGAATGAGTATAGTCCACCGTATAGGCAGTGCCCGTGGCAGAAGAAATAGCCAGAAACAAAGCAGCAATCATGAGTTGAAGAACCAGCCGATGCACCATGGAGACATTATAAGACGGGCCATAAACTACGTCAACGGATCAGATTCAACTACGGAATTGGAATGTGTTAGACAGAGAGCAGGTTAAAGAGCTATTCGGCCCGATTTCACGTTTCGTATTCTGGTGCCGATCTGGCTCTCATACAAGTAGCGGTCCTCTTCCGAGAGTCGCTCACCTCGTATAATCTTCGAATAGACTTGATTTATGGCTTTTAGAAGCTGAGGATCCTTGAAAATCGACATCGTTTTTTCATCCTCTCCATCCCTGGTTTTTTTTCTGTAATAACTCGCCCTAATTAACAGATCGGCAACCCTGGAGTAAAACTTTAGCTTTTTTTTTATTTTTTTTGCATGACACCTGCTTAACGGGTGACAAAGAATACTTATTATTCAATCTCTCTTTATTATTCTTCACCGTAATTGGTAAAATGATACACGAGCTTTATCCCCATTGGGGCCGTTTAAAAGCCGAAGAGTTACCACATGAGGTGATGATAATTTCTGAACCGGAACACGTTGCCAACAGCCAGGACGTTAAAGCCAAGGATAATAAACCTGGTTCCGCCTCATTTTTTCTGAAGATGCTCCTGGCAGGAACGGTGGCGCTGATCTTCCTGGGCATCCTGGAGACAGGGATACGTCTGTATATAAGCACTCCCCAGTCCGACTGGGCCTATAAGATGAGGTCCATGCACCGTCGGTTCCAGGTTTCCAGCTACGACCATGTCTTGAACTTATACTACCCCAAAAACACAGTTGTCACTCAGAAAGTTCTCATGGCGCCCCACCCCCAAAAGCTCGATCAACACGGGCGCCCGATCCAGTTTGAAGGAGCCCCGGTTAAGATCAAGCGTTACAAGACCTGTTCCCAGGGATTCAGGAATCCAGAATTCTCCGTAGACAAAGGCGACCGGTACCGCATCGTATGTGTGGGTGACTCCTGCACCTGGGGTGATGGCGTACTTCTGGAGGAGACCTATCCGATGGTGCTGGAAAAAAAGCTCAACGCGAAAGGTGGCGAAAACTACCAGGTTATCAATGCCGGCGCACAAGGACTATCATCACTGATTGCCTTGTATGCCGTAAAAAACAGGATCGCCGACCTTAAGCCCGACGTGTTGGTCTTGAGCTTATGCGTCAACGATGAAATACCCCAGGAGCTGTGTGACACAGATTATCTGGCTCTGGTACTGCGCCGGGCGGCGGTGGTAAGATTTCTCGACCAATTCTATGTCTATCTCCTATTGAAACAGCGCCTTCGCGCCACCGGACTGCTCGATCCCATAGGTAACCGACGCCTTATAGGTCCCACACCGGGTAAGGATACCGGCAGGCTTCAAGAAAATACGGAACCTACTGAAAAGAAAACCGGCCAAAGCCACCAGGAAGACAATGTCAATCGGGTGGCTATCACTCAGAAGCTAAAGAACACGCAGACACTCATCACGTTTTGCCGAGAACGTAACATCGCGCTGATTATCATGACGCCTCCTTTGACTTCTTTCGGCGCACGCCATCTGGTCGGACCTCCCGTGGAAGCGGTAGCCAGGTTAGCTGTCAGTCAGAATGTACCGGTCATAGACCTGTTTACTATATTCCCGGATCTCGAACGGGAAAACGGTCTCACATTGGAATCGGAAGGAAATCGGCAGAAACTCGTTAAAAACACGAACGGTGAGGCACAGGTTCTCATAGAAACAGAGCGTTCACCTGAATACCAAATATCACCGGATATCTTCAGGTTCATCTACCGTCACAACCTGAAACAAACCACTGTCATCGACCAGTTGCATCCTACTCCCAAAGGGCATGAGATCATTGCCACCCTGATCCATAAAAAATTGCTGGAGATGAAAGTATTACGATAGGTTACGAAGTCATCGCCATCTTCAGGTAGCCGTTAAATTTCAACTCGGCTTCCAGCGTGGTAGATGGTCCGTGTCCGGGATATATGACGGTATTAAGGGGAAATGTCCGGGCCACCCGCTTAAGCGATTTGAGCATTTCGTCCCACGAGCCACCGGGTAGATCCGTCCGACCCACCGATCCTTTAAACAACAGATCCCCGGCAAACAAACTGCCAGAAGATTCCAGTACCATACTGCCGGGAGTGTGCCCCGGGGTGTGGCTGGCACTGACCCGAAGCGTTCCCCATGTGAACTCGAGTCCGTCTTCAAGGACACCATCAGAATCAAACTGCTCACACCTGATACCCATCTGGGGACCGACTATCTGGTTGTACTGGCGTATGTATTCCCCATCGGCAGCGTTAAAATAGACAGCCGGAACGAGACCTGTTTTTCCGCCGAGCAAGCGTTTGAGTTCCGGCGTTGCCCCGACGTGGTCGGCATGACCGTGGGTCAGGATGATAGCGTGCCAGCGCTGACTGATCTGAAGCGCCGCTTCGGCAATACGAGCGGCCTCATCACCGGGATCGATTATATATCCGCAACCGCTCGTTTCTTCCCAAACCAGGTAACAGTTGGTGGCCAACGGTGAAACTTCCAGCGTCAGTATCTTCACTTGACCTTCTTACGACCGCTCTTCTTTGTTTTTTTATCTTTACCGGAACCGGAATCCTCCGGTTCCCCCTCATCGGGTTCCGACACATCTCCTGAACCTTCTTCATCCTCGAGCGTTTTTTTACCGGATCCCTTTTTACTTTTCTTCTTCGTGAAGGCAATAGTGTCTCCATCGGGAGCGGTCTTAATGAAATCGCCTTCAACGAACACCTTCCGCAAGATATCCTCGGAGAGCGGGCTTTCTATGAATCGGTGAATGGCCCGCCGGAGCGGCCGGGCACCCATTTTTTCGTCGGTCCCGCGATCTACCAGGAACTCTTTAACTTCCTTGGGAATATCGATGTCCATCCCGATCTGTTTCAGCCGGTCTATCAACTCAGTCAGCATGATATCGATGATCTGTATATTATGATCACGGGTCAAGGAGTGAAAGTTGACCACCTCGTCTATCCGATTGATAAACTCAGGTTTGAAGGTCTTCCTCAATGACTTGATCATCTCCTGGGTTTTGATATCGTGATCGACCTTTCCTTCATGATCTCCGAAACCGATGGCGCCCGAGATGTCCTGGATTCCCCTCACACCGACATTGCTGGTCATGATGATGACGGTGTTCCTGAAAGAGATCTTGGTCCCCTTGTTGTCAGTCAAGTGGCCTGCGTCGAACATCTGCAAGAGCAGATTGTGAACTTTCCAGTGTGCTTTCTCGATCTCATCGAACAGGATTACCGACCGTGGTTTTTCCTTGACCGCCTCGGTGAGAAATCCGCCTTCCTTGTGGCCGATATATCCCGGCGGCGCTCCGATGAGCTTGGCGTATTCGTGGTCCAGAGAGTACTCGGAGCAATCAATCCTTATTATCTCATCTTCGTCTCCGAAGAGAAACTCTGCCAGCACCTTGGCCACGTGGGTTTTACCCACACCGGTAGGACCGCAAAACAGGAACGTTCCGATCGGCTTACTGGGATTTCTCAAACCGACGTGCGCTTTACGGATGGCTTGAGACACCTTGGTTACCGCTTCTTCCTGGCCGACGACCCGTTTTCTGAGATGGTCTTCCATGTGGATCAATCGATCGGTGATGTCTTCTTCCATGGCATCGGCGCCGGAGTTCAAGAGCGGCACCAGATTATCCCTGAGTTCGGCATTCTCTTCGATGGTGATGGTTACCTTCTTGATATCCAGTGACGGATTTACTTTAATGCAGAGATTATAGAGTTCCTGCTCGGTAATCTCACCGAAGAGCGAATAGTTGCTGTCACCGAAGATGAGCGGTGCTATCTCATCCAGATAATTGACGATGGCGGCGTTTATGATAAGCCGTTTGTAGGCCCGTTTATCCTTGATCTTGATATTGCGGAAAAGCTTCCCGATCTCATCTTCCGTGAAGCATCGAATTTCCACAAACCTGTCGAGGGCCTCACAGAATTTAAGCTTTATGGTCCCTCGATCAGCCATGGTCAACTACCTCCTTACCGGTTTTCATCGATGTAAACGTCATGATTAAGCCACCTGCTCCCGGTCAATCTCTTTACGGGCAATATCTTTGCGATAATGTTTCCCGTTGTACGTAATTTCATCGATCACCGCATAAGCCTCTTCGGCGGCACCGGCAAACGTGTCCGACAATCCCACAACATTTACCACCCGGCCGGCCATGGTCACCAATTTACCGCTTTTTTGGCATGTTCCGGCGTGCAGGATAATTCTGTTATCGGTTTCTTTAAGAGCTCCGAGTCCGCCAACCTCCTCGTTGACAGAGTAGCGCATGGGATAGCCGCCGGAGACGAGAACCACCGCCACGGCCTTGCGTTGCGACAGTTTAACCTGTTCCTCTTTCAAGGTGCCGTTCATCATGGCTTTGAACAGTTTGACGATATCCGACTCCAAACGGGGCAGCATGACCTGGGTTTCCGGATCTCCGAACCTGACATGAAACTCCACCACTTTGGGGCCGTCTTTTGTGATAATGGTCTCGATCTGGAGAATCCCTTTGTAATTCAGGCCTTCGCTTTTCATGGCCGCCAGGGAAGGCACCAGGACTTCGTCCATAATCCGTTTCTCCATGGCCTGGTCGATAACCGGGGCCGGCGAAACAGCTCCCATACCGCCGGTGATCGGACCCTGGTCGCCGTCATAGGCGTTTTTGTAGTAAAGCGCCGTGGCCACCGGCACGATAGTATCGCCATCGGTGAAAGCCAGAACGGAAACATCGATTCCCCTGAGAAGTTCTTCGATAATAACACGGCTGCCGGCTTGGCCGAACTGGCGGTCTTTCAAAATAACGTGGACCGCAACCTTGGCGGTGGCCGCGTCCTTGGCGATGATGAATCCTTTGCCTCCGGTCATACCGTCGGCTTTGATCGCCAGTGGATGGCCGACCCGCTCGATATAGGCAAACGCCTCATCTCGATCGGAGAACGACTCGAAAGCCGATGTGGGAATACCGTTTTCACGCATCATCTTCTTGGCAAAAGTCTTGCTTCCTTCGATCTTGGCCGCTTCTTTAGTGGGCCCGAGAATCGGTAGTCCACGGGAAACGAATTCGTCTACAATTCCTTCCATAAACGAGATTTCCGGGCCTCCCACTACCGTCAGATCGATTCCCTTTTTTTCAGCGAAATCAGCTAGTTCATGAATATTCTCGGCCCGTATGGGTACGCACTCCGCCAAACCGGAAATGCCGGCGTTTCCGGTAGCCGAGTATATCTTGGAAACATCGGGACTTTGGTGTATCTTCCAGATAAGCGAGTGTTCCCGGCCGCCTCGACCGATCACCAGGAGCTTCATATGGTTTCACCTCTCTATGATCCTCACACGACAAAACCCTGCTTTAGTATAAACCGCTTCCGCCGGAACCGGCAGAGTGGCGGCTTGACGGAACTATTGTATCATATTAAAGCGAAATCTTAATCAACTGTTTGCCCGGAAATCAAATAGACCGCGCAGCCGTTAAAAACTTTTACCGGTTCACCCAGGGCTTTCTTTAACACGGTTTTCACCAGTTCCACCCGAGCCGGACCGTGGAGACCCAGAGATCGGGCAAGATACCGCTCATTAAACACGATAGCGCATACCCCTGACTGGCTGAGCTGTTTCAATTGTTCTTTTTTCTGTTGAGGATGCACCGGTAAAACCGTGCCCTCCCGTATGCAATGTTCCAACCTCCAGAGAAGATCTTCCCCTGGAACAGTTATGATTTGTTTGGAAAAAACGTTCGTACCGGGATTCACCAGTTTCTTCCCGTGATGAACCTGGCTGGCGTAGGAACGCATGGTATTGCTGAAAAACGGGTAGATCATCGGCATTTCCACTACTGCTTCGCCCCGAAGAGTGGCCAGGTAATCATCGGTCCGGGTCTTACCCACGTTCAGCGTTTCAACCGGTAAGGTCGGACCGGCACAAAGGAGCGACTCCGACAGCGCCGCCGATACCACCAGCACAGCCAGCGTCTTGCCCCACCGTCCACCGGTGGAAAATATGACGGCCACCGCTCTGGCGGCAAGCCAGATTAAACAAATGAAAGCCCCCAACAGATACCGATGGATATTCCTCATACCGATCCTTCCTAAAATAGCAGTCACTATGGGAATCGATCCAGTAGCCACCAGAATCCAGAATAGAGCCAGAATTGCGGCGATCACCGTGTTTTTTGTGGTTCCTGTTTTGGGGTAGAACAAACCGATTAAAGCCAGCAGAAGGACCAGGCAGCCAACATGATTCACCAGGTACTGTCCGTCTACTCCGGCGGCCCCTGAATAGGTCTTGCCCGGCCTGTTTACCAGGTGATACCAAGACGCGGTAAATTTCCGGAAAGTCGCCGCGTCGGAAAGCTCCTTCGAACCGCTTCCCCAAAGCATGAGGCCGTAGGGAACCAGCATAATCAATCCGGCCAGCAAACACGCCAGCAATGGCCCTGTAATGGCCCTGTTTTTCATTTCCCGGTTTTTTACTGGCAGCCCCCATATCAGAAAAATTCCGGTGATAACCGCCACCAGCAGACAGTACCCGGAAGTCAAGGCCACCATTGAGAGCAACAAGCCGGTGATTATCCATTGCCGCCATCTTCCTCCGGTCCGCGCGCGCGAAGCGGAAAAGAGGAACAGAAACGTCAGACCGGCACTAGCCACCAGATAGTAGATTCCCGAGTGAATGGAAACAGTCACGAAAGAACAGGTCATCGCCAACAAAGCACCGGCGGCGGCACCGGATGGAGAACCGTGTATCTCCCGCAAAAAAAAGAACGCTCCATATCCTACCAGCGCGAGTGAAACGAGGCACAGAATATTCGTGGCCGCCACCGATCCCACGATTCTTGAAAGAAAAGCCCCCGGAATATAGAAGACAAGGTTCTGGTAAGTAAAATATTGCTCTCCCCTGGGAAACGCGTGATGAGTTGTGAAAAAGAGAGACGACCCGTCATGGTCCAGAGCCTGGCCGTACCACCAGACCTGCCACAGTATACTGTAGGCGTCACGAAAACCTCCGGGTATGGAAGAACCGGGATTCAGCACAACCGGCAGAAGATACAGGGCGGCCAGCAGCAGGAAAATAATCCCGGCCCAGCCTCCCGAAAAAACTCGATTTTTCCGTTTGTTGAACAACCGGTTCACACCCGTCACTTTTCCCTCAAGCAGATCACAAAACAGTTGTAATGCTTCCTGATCTATTAAAACGCGTTCAGATTATACGAAGACGCAATTCAAAAGTAAAGATCATCCTCAGCCGTCCGGTCTGTCGCGATTGATACCGTTTATCCTTCTTGCACTTTTCCTTGGAACGGAAAATACCTTGTGATAGATTCTGAAATGCCTTAGAATGTAATTCCAAAAACCTGAAGTGATGAAGGTTACGGTACATGAAAAACAGAGAAACAGGTTGTTCTCCATTCGCTTTTTCCCATGGCGGGATTACAGGGCGGTACTGTTTCTATGCCGTCATCGGGATCATCCTGACGGTCCTTGCCCTCCATCCCATAATTCCTCGAATGGGAACACACTTCCTCGGGGAACGGCAGTTTGAAACATACACGACCCTGATTCTGCTCGACTGGTTTAGAGATGCGTTTTTCGAAGAAAGCCAGAGTCCCATTTTTTCATCTCGAATCTCGTATCCTATCGGTTTCAATTATGGACTTTCCGATTCATGGTTTCCACTGATTTTAGCCTCTGTTTTCGTACATCTGACAGGCTTGACACTCGGATATAATATTTCGCTCTTTGTATTCGTGTTCCTGTCGTTTCTCGCTTGTTCCCTGCTGATGAAGGAGTTCGGGGATCATCCGGGAGCCGTTTTACTGGGCGCCATCGTTGCCACCGCCAATTCCATTACCGCCTATGCTCTTTACTACGATAATTCGTTATATACGACCTTAACCGTTTTCATTTCCATCGGGATGCTGCTGTCACTCAAGCTTACCAAAGGAGTGAGTAGAAGACCATTACTGCTCGCCATTGCCCTTGGCGTGGTACTCCTGCTGGCCTTTATGACCTGCTACTATCATCTCTTCATGCTGTTTTTTTTCTGTCTATTCTTGAGCGGGCGGACAGCTTTTAGCGGTAAACAGAAGAAAAAAATCTTCACCGGCATTCTCCTGAGCGGAGGGGTCTTTCTGGTCGGGATTCTGATCTGGATCGCCGTATTCACACATTTTCCCGGCGGCCAGGAGCTTATCTGGCACTACTACCAATTCGGACGATACCATGAATGGACCCAATTCAAGGAAAAACAGGTGTTCCTCAAGAATTTCAGCTTACTGATCGGCGCCGACAAAGACCACAAACCGGCCATGGCTCCGGGAAGCAAATTGATCATGTTTAAAAACGTTACGCCGCTTGTAAACACGCTCATCCCCGGTAAAAACCTGTATATCGGCTGGTCCCTCCTGATATGCGTGTGCACTGCGCTATTTATCCGGTTGAAAAGGAACCTTTTCTATTTCCTGACCGGCTTCTTTTTTTTTCTGCTGGCCCTGGGCCCGAAGCTGGGACTCGGCAGTTACGTGTTAAACAATCCGTTAACCGTAATCATTAAATGGTTTCCGGGTTTATCGCAACTCTGTGTTACCAACAAATATCTCCTGATGACATTTTTATGCTGGGGGATACTCATCACCGGCTTTTTCACTCACATCTTCTCCTCCGGCCGCAAGGCAGTCAGGGTGGCTGGATACATTCTGGCGGCCGCTCTGGCATTGGAAAGCCTCGGAGTGTTGTTTCTTCCCCGGACCTACACGTTTACCATTACACCGAACGAGGCTGATATCGTCATCCGGGACGATCCTCTTCCGGGAGCCGTTTTTGATCTGACTCATTTTAACTGCCATCATATGAAGTATAACCTTGGCCCTTTCAATACCGGCAGTACACCCGATCTCGCAACCGAGTTCGACATGGGGCCAATCGAACAGATATTTCACGGCAAACCGGTGGTTGGAATATCATTTGCGAACGGTACCGCCATGATGACGTTTCCCCCGATTCTTTTCTCGGCAGTAATCAAGGAACAGTGCTACAAAGCGTGGATCAGGGAAGACAATCCCACGGACTTCGACGCTTACCGCGCGTCCGTGCTTAAGCTGTGGAAAGGATTCAATATCAAGTATATCAAGTTCCATCGGTACACCTTTTCCCGAGTCAACGCGAACGTCTTTGGAAAGATGCTGCAAAAACTCTTCGGCGAGCCCCTTGTTGATGATGGCCGGGTGCTCCTTTTCAGGGTCTTTGAAACACAGGACGAGGATAATAACCTGCTTTCCCCTGAACAGAGGGCTCGGTTCTTCGATCCGAAGGAGATGTGGCCGCTGGTATCTGAGACCAATGGGTACGAAGATCTGGCTTCGAAGCTGCTGGAAAAGATGATGGATAAATAACGATGATACCCACTGGCCGTCAAATAAAAAACCGGCACTGGATTACCGCCGTAATCGGCTTGCTCTTTGCCGCACATGTTTTCGTCATATTTGCCCCGTCAATTCCTCTCTTGAACTCGGCTGTAACAGGTTGTGAAGAGAAAGACGTGACCTGTACTATTTGGCTGGACTGGATTTTAACAAACAAGATTTTACGTGGCGAATTGACTTCATGGTCAGATTATATGGATTATCCTCAGGGAATTTCCATCTTCGATTACTACCAGTTTTCCGCCAATCCGTTCTTCCTTTTGGGACTGTTTTTAGGCCCTGTACCCGCTCATAACCTGATGATGATGATGACGGTTTTTGCCGCCGGGTTTTGCGGCTATCTCTGGAGCTTCCACCTGACCGGCCTGCGCTTTGAATCGGTCATGGCAGGACTTGTTTTTTCTTACAACCATGTTCTTTTGTTCTCTATCTGGTGGGGACAACCTGACGGGGCCGCCATATACCTGCTTCCTCTCTTTTTCCTGCTCCTGGCGAAGACCGTCGACAGTGCTAAAATCCGGTGGGCTGCGGGAACCGGAGTATTCCTGGCATTCATCGGTTATCAGAACGGCTACTACATGTATCTGTGCCTGATCACCTTGCTCATTTTCACTGCCAATCGCCTGACAAAGATCCGGCGGGAGAAAAAGCGTGTGTTCCGGCACTTACTTTTAATAGCCCTGTGCGTCACGGTGTTTATCGTTCTTCACCTGCCCCGGTACCTGCTATTCTTTCCGCATAAAGGGCTGTCATTAGAGTTTCAAAACGAATCCGACCTGCCCAAAACTGACGGATTCCCCCCCGGTTTTGACGTGGGACGAAACCTGGATCTGTCTTCAATCCTTAATCCTTTTCATCGGACCCGAAACGACCTCGACGATTTTTCCAGTGAAGCCGCTGTCTATTTCGGTTTGCTGTTTCTGGCGGTTTCATTGTTCGGGCTCCGGACGGACATCAGGTTAAAAAGGTTCTGGCTGTGGATCGCTTTTTTCTGTTTCCTGATATCACTAGGTCAATATCTGAGTTTCGGGCAGAAACCGATACCTGTTTTTGAAAAATGGTATCTGCCCGGTATCAACGCCATTCTCAACCACGTGCTTCCCTTCTTTTCCTTGATGAATCACCCGTACCGCTTCATCGTCGGAACATGTACCTGCCTGGCTGTATTCTACGCTGCCGGTTTGAAAAGAATAGTACAACTGACCCGGACGAAAAGCTCGTTCGGCCGGATGGGTATTTCAGCGACCGTAACACTGCTGGTGATCCTGGAACTCAAATTAGTCACCCCGGCGCTGTTTCCCGTAACCACGTTTTCAAAGAAAGTACCGTTGTTGATGAACTCCCTGAAAGACACCGGGGGAGAAGCCGTGATGATACTTCCCCAGTCACAGCTGCCATGGTCCCGGTCAAACGCCAAGGTCCTCGATAATTACCACCTGTACAGCCAGGCGGTGGTGCACGGGAGAAAGATTGCCCGCCCCGAAGAACCAACAGTACTTAAACCACTCTCCGATTCACAGTTACAGGAAAAGAAGAAGCGGTTCGAGAAACTCGGTATTCGATCCGTCCTATTCATGCCGGACTTCGATTCCTGGACTGGTCCTCTTTCTCAATACAGAGATTATCCTCGGGATAAACTCTCCGGCGATAGCTTCCGTGACAACTTCCAGAAACTGGGCTGGATAGTGTTGGAGAAGGAGCAGGTGTTTCTTGCCCGGATAAAAGAGTAGTTAACGTAAGATTTCATGGTGTTTTACCGTACATGATAGAGTGAAATTTATTTTGCTTTTTAACGAAACAGGCACTATACTGTTTGCTAACTTTCAAAGTGAGTGAAATGGAGATGCAGGACAATGATCTGGTGTTTACCCCAGCTGTATCATGAACGATTAACGAGATTCTCCGCCATCCCCACCATAGCGCTGTCCGCATTCCGGTTGGCGGTGTTTACAATCAAGTCCCTTTCGAAAGGGACATAATGAAATCATTGCTTCGGAATGCGTATCATTATTTCTTGAGAACGACGGTAGCCGGTCCGCCCATAAAAGCCTACTTCCTGGTACATGAGGGTTGTAATCTCAAATGTCAATTCTGTCATTATCACCAGGGCATCCACCGGCAAGCCGGTAAAACCAGGCTCTCCACCGAGGAGATAAAACGCGTCATTAACGACATGAGCAACGAGGGAGTCAGGAGCCTGCAGATTACCGGCGGCGAACCGACTCTTCGTCCCGATATTCTCGAGATAATCAACCACGCGAGTACGCGGATTCGATTCTGCAATCTCACCACCAACGGCACCATGATAACCCCGGAACTGGCGGAAGGAATGGTCACAGCCGGTCTTGATATCCTGTGGGTATCCATAGATGCCGTGGGAGAAATCCACGACAAAATCAGAGGCGTTAAAGGAACATTTAAAAAAATTGTTCACGGACTTGAACTGGTAAATGAGGCAAAAAAACGCCGAAATTCAATTTTCCCGACACTATACATCAGTTCGATATTATCACGGGACACCGCTTCGGAGGTCGAGAAACTGGCCCGGTTGGCGGTGAAATATAAGGCCAGGGAACTGGAAGTCGGCTGCCTGTTCGAACAGGTACCGGGGAGCGACTCGGACCAGAAGCAGTGCCTGGAAAAAACGGCGACTCTACTCGGTACGCCTGATTTTTACTCCGGCCAATATCTTCAAGACGAGAAAATCGGGCCGCTGTTTACCGAGGAACTGGAAAAAAGGATGGCTGAAGCCCGAACCCTGTGCCGCCTGAACAATATCATGTTCTGGTTCAATCGCAGCACCAGGTACGACTGCGCGCGAAGTCGGAGGCGGCGATGTCTCATGATTTGGAACCGTTTGTTCATAGGCCCCTATGGAGATCTGTACCCGTGCGAACTGCTCGACGGATATTCGGTGGGCAACGTCCTGGAGGACGGGATAGAGAAGGTCTGGAACGGCAGGAAATACCGGCAGTTGCGGCACTTATTCCGTAAAGGACTGCCAATTTGCCGGTTATGCCAAAACGCACGAACATCGGTAACCGATATTTTCAAATACTACAGCCTCTTCGAACGGTATTTTCTATCTCGAAAAGTTCGCAGCGCGTATATCAAGTAAGGTACAATGATTCCGGAGACATGACTCGATGAAATTTTTCCAGCGGCTTAACCTACTGAATCTGTATTACAATTCACCCCGGATTTATCTTTTTCATTTATCGGTTCCTCCGTTCGGGAAATGGAAACGGCGGACCGATATGAAGGTCCTGTCAGAATGCTCAAAAATGCCATTTCCAGTCAAAACCATCCTTGACGTGGGCTGCGGTCCCGGTAATTTCAGCTCGAAGATCCATAAAGTCTTTCCCAAAAGCACTCTCCTTGGTATCGATACATCGCCAGAGATGATCGAGTTCGCCAAGAAAAACTATACCGACCCCGGAATGGAATTCAAAGAAGGAGAATTGTATGATATTTCCGGTTCATTCGATCTCATCATCAGTTCCGGAACATGGAATTACCTGGATTTTGAAGACAGTATCAAAAAGGCAAAAAGCATGCTAAACACGCCCGGGATGCTGCTCATATCGACGTACGCCCCCGCTTTCTTCAGCAAAATTCATTGGACGGTGATCAACCTGTTCAGCGCCATGAAACTGTCTCCGTTAAAAACAATCGCCGAGTACCAGACGTGTATGGAAAACCACGGAATGACGGTAAAATATTTTGTAACCAATTCCTGGGAAAAAGGATTTTTCATTATCGGACTGCAAACATGAAGAACGATAATCAAAACCGTCTCCGGCGGTTGCTGCCTATCATGCTTTTCGGCCTGCTGGCAGTTCTGCTGCTTTTTCCTTCATGGAAAACCGGATACGTCATCGGAGCCACGGAATCGGACGTCTGGCCACATCTTTGGGGATACTGGTGGATCGGAGACTCGGTCATCAACAACCACGAGATCCCGTTCGAAACCGGGCTCATAAAACACCCGCAGGGCGGCGTCCTCTATTTCCCCGATCTGTTCGGAGCCCTGCTCTCCGTCCCCTTCCAGTTGTGCCTGTCCATCGAGCAGGCGTTCAACTGCGTGCTGGCCATCAAAGTATTTCTACTCGGACTGTCTTCCTTTCTGCTCTGCAAACACGTTACCGGCGGGCAAGCAGCGTCTGTTATGGCCGGTATTTTCATGGCCACATCACCGTTTTTCCTCTCCGAGATACACAACGGTATTTCAGAAGTTCTCAACTTCAGCTGGACCGTGCTCTTTATCCTGGCGCTTTTAAAGCTCGGTTCGGGCCAGAGACACGCTTCCATCACCGCGGCGGTCTGTTTTTTTATCACCTTCCTGGGAAACTGGTATTATGCCCTGATCAACGTGATGTGCGCCGTACTCTGGTTCGGCTCTCTGCTGATCAAGGACCGGAAACGGAGCCTGTCCGTCCTGCCCTACGCGCTCATCGCCGGTGTTTTATCGGCCGGCCTGGTTCTGCCCCTGGCCGGGGTCCTGGCCCGGTCCCTGAAAGCCGACACGGCCATCGTTAAACGGGACCACACGGAAGTCCTCAGCCTGTTCAAGAACGAGCACAACGTGGTGGACGTATTATCGTTTGTGATGCCCGGCAGCTATCACTCTCCGGACCTCAAGAAGAAATTTGGAGAAAATTTTTACCACGTAAGTTACATCGGGTTCGTGCTGATCGTTTCGGCGGTGTTCGGCTGGTTTTCTTCGCGCCGCAGGGCCGGTCCCTTCTGGCTGTTGCTCGTCATTTTCTTTTTTATCATGACCCTGGGTCCGTTCCTGTACGTGAAAGGCCGGTTTGTGACCATGGGCGGCAGTCCCCTGAAACTTCCCTTCTACTACGTGTTCAAGTACGTTCCCTTTTTCAGCACCGTCGGCCATCCGCAACGGTTTTTTCCGGTACTGGGGCTGGCCTTGATGGTGTACGCAAGTTTTGGCTGGACCCATCTTTTGAAAAAGATACGATACCCGGCACTCACCGCGATCTTTATCGGAACGCTGCTCGTGCTGGAAAATTTGTTTCTCTCGCCGGCGCCGTATCCCATCGACGTGGGAAATCTGGCCGTGGACCCGTTCATGACAAAACTGGGTAGTAATTACCGCTCCGAAGCCGTCATCGATCTGCCGGTCAAATACAAGCCTTACTGGCTCAACACCCGCTACTTCTACTACCAGATGTATCACCGCCGAAACACTACCTACACCGTGAACAGTCCTTGCACAACGTTGAAAACAACCATGTCCGTGAACCCGTTTGTAAAATGCCTGTTGAGCATCGAGTTCAACGAACGGTACAGCACCTCATGGGCCGCGGAGAAAAACGTGGTCAAAGGAGTCAAAGATCTCGTCGGTGAAGGGTTCGCCTACGTGTTTGTTTACCATGATTTCTACACGGACAAACGGGCCCGGCAAAGGACATACGACTTTCTGGAACGTTCCCTTGGCCAACCGGTACACGCATCTGATATGCTGAAAGTGTTCAAACTGGCGCCGGAGAGCTCCCGGTCTTCCCCGCAAGGTGGTGACAACACTGAATGACTGCGCATGAGAACGGTCTGACCGAACAGGCGGCCGGACCGGATACCGGAGAAAACGAGCCGGGTTACCGGGCGAAATACCGCGATCCTTTCTACATCCTGCTGGCGATCACGTTGATTCTGGTGGTCGCCATGAACGTCTTGTTCCGGCGCCGGGTCTTCGTCTCCGATGTCATCACCGTCCAGGACCGGATACTTCGCTACCGGCTCAAATCAGATCTTAAAAAAGCCACCGTGGTAGTTCCCGGTAGACCGACGCCGCCTACGTTTAAACTTACGGTAGGAGAGCGCCAGAAGATCAAACGGCGCATCGCTTTCAAAGTCAGCACGAACAGCCAGGGATTCCGCGGTTCCGAATTTTCAAAAAAACCGCCTGCCGGCACCTTCAGAATCGTATGTATGGGTGATTCCATCACCTTCGGCTGGGGCTTCGCGGAGAAGAATTCCTATCCCCGGGTACTGGAAGCTTATCTCAATAAACACGGTCGAGGAAATAAGCGGATCGAGGTGATCAACGCCGGGGTACCGGGTTACGACCTCGAGCAGATCCTGCTTTATCTGAACAAAACCATTATTCCGCTTAAACCCGACCTGGTTACGATCTGCAAACTCGGTGACTTGAAGGCCCGCAACCCGTTTTCCAAATACGACCGGCAGCTTACCGAGATAGTCGAACTGGGCCGGCGTGAAGGGTTTAAAGTAGCGTTTATCTGCCCGCCCCGCAGCAGTTTCGATCTCTACCCCCTGACACCCCGTTTCCGTGACACCATGGAGCAAACAGCCCGGAGAAAAGATGTCACCTTTGCCGACTGTATGACCCTGTTCGAACAGGCGGGGAAAGATCGGGGGCTCAAACTACAGGTAGACGGAGAGAACCAGCGGCTGGTGTTCTTTACCGGCGGTGCCGGCCGGGTAGTGTACGAGACGGTATATAAGCCTGAAAGCGGATCATCGAACCTGGTTTCACCGGACATCTACACCTTCATGGACACGACCGAATACGCCGAAGACCTGTTTTTTGACGACGGTCACCCGAACGCGAAAGGCCTGCGAATGATGGGTGAGTATCTCGGGAAAGGGCTTTTGGAGGAAAAGGCCGTTCACTGAACGCAGTTGTTACTGTGACGAGCCGGAATTAAGCTCTTCGGACCATATTTTCCACCGGTTGCAGGCGGAAGTCCGTTCAGATTCCAGAGCCAGAGGATCAAACTCCAGCGTCTCCCCGGTCAGTTCCTCCAGGATGGTTATCGACGCCAGCCGGACATTCAGGTCATCGCTGTTTAAGCGAGCAGCGACAGATTGCAGGTTTTTTCTGAGCAGTAACCGGCGGCGGTCGATGACCCCTGAGCGCCACCATTTTTTCCATTGGTCTACCGCCCGGGACACGCGGTAGGAGCGAAGACCGAAATACTGGCCGGTAACCGTGAGCAGCGCCTGCCGGGCGTCAAAAGCAAAATGCCTGGTATTCAATGTTTCGATAAGCAGCGGAACGATCAAAGGCGAAGCCCGGCCCAGGCGTTCGAGCAGCATCTTCTTGAACACGAGCGACCGACTGTTCCTGAAACGGTCTATAACCGGCTCAAACCGCGGCCGTCCGGGAGCGCCGGCCAACTCTACTGACGCCGCCAGGGCTTCGGCGGGAGACCCATTTTTGATACGGGACTCGATAATCTCGGGAGACGTGCCTCCGGCGCCGGTACCGGCCATTATCCCGGTCTCGGCCGCGGAATCCGACCGGCCGGGATAATCGAGGGTTTTCAGGAGCTTGAACAGACTCCGCGCCATGATGATATTTCCCTCGAAGTTCGGATGACAGAAATCGAGAAACAGGGAATCACCGGGAATAGCATCTGTGGCTGCCTGTTTGAAAATCGGCTGAAAATCTATGATCCGGCAGCCGGTATCGGCGGCCACTTGCTTTATTACTTCGGTTTGAGCGGGAACGATCCTCTTGGGAACACTGTCCCCGATCCACGCTTCGCAGTACGACTGCCGCGCTTTATCCGCTAAACCTGCTTTCAATTCCTCCTCAGCCTGCACGAACAGAGCCGCCGCTGAACCTTCCTTACCAACGGGAGGATACCGCAGGTTGGCCGCCGGGGCGGCCAGGATAACGTGAAAACCATGTTGTCTGCCTAAAGCGGCCACCTGCCGTAAATTATTTTTCATCCTGGCCAGGATATGATCTCGTTCGGTTTCTGTGACGGGTCCTCCGGGTGGCTCGATATCGAAGGTCATACCGGTTTTTTTCGCTTCACCCACCAGGCGCCTGAGCAGATGGGTTACACGGAACAGATCGAGAAAAACGCGGAGTTTACGAACGGCCGCACCCTGGGAGAGCAGGTCACGATGATACCGGAGCGAAGAGAACTCGTTATGGCCGGAAAGGATTATCAGCGCCTCCGGACGGTAACGGGCAAGTTCCCGGCTGAGATGAATGATCTGGGCCGAATCATAACCGTTCCCACCTGCGTTGACGATCTCCAGGCGGCGGCCCCACTCATCCCCGGCAGCCAAAAGTTTGAGCGCCCGGACATAGGTTTCCCGGTAAACGCCCCCGTTTACCGTCGACCCTCCCAGGCAGAAGACCCGTACGGCGCCTTCTTTTTTTCGCGCCGTAAAATACTCCAACTGAAAAGCATGGAGCTTGTTGGGATTCGTTCGATAATATGTCCCCAGTCCCGCCGGTTGCTCCGTCCCATAGACCCGGTAGTTCCCGAAAAATCCGCGAAAAGGATCAGACCGCCGGGACGGCGGAGAAAACCCAGCCAGCCTGAGGCCCAATTCCAGGATCACCAGGATGGCGATATTGACCGTCACCAGCACTAAAATTTTAACCCTTTTTCGTGCCATACACTCTACTCGCCTTATCCCTACTCTTCTACTATCCTTACTCCGCAGATAACGCCGCCCGCACCTAGAAATCCGGTGTTTGAGCCGCAATATTTCTCTGCCGGTTCCAAACACCGCAGATAACGCCGCCCGCAGTCGGCGTTATCTGACATTGTACACCAGACAAAACGTAATAACAAAACGATAGAATCTAAAATCTCCCCTGAACACTTCTAGAACTGGCTTTGTAAAGCCCTTTCCCTGTGTCAGGCCAAACTTTACAGTGAAAGGGGCGTATGATATGATGAATGATGTTTTTAGGAAGGTCTACCTGACAATGAAATCGCGGGTTTTCACCACGGTTATTCTGTTCATCCTGCTGGTTGGGGCTGTTTACCAGCTCACCTCCCTGAAACGCCTGCGGGTGGAGGTGCACGAGCTCAACCGCGAAGTTGGCCCGCTGCTGCCTGATTCGATGGGCGGGGACCCGATCCTGATGCCCCTGACCCTTCCTCAAACCTTGATCGGACTCATTCTACTGGCCGACACCAGCGACCGGGATCTTCGTCTCACCCGGAAAGAAGGCAAAGCCATCCTCAAACTGTTGCCGGCCATCGATAAAAGCAAGGTCAACACGGATTTTGAAGACGAAGCCGAAGATGAAAAATACTATCTCGAAAAGATCAACTCCCTACTCGACAAGAAACAGATACAGTTCATGTACCGCCAGCTTCCGCTGGATATAACCAGGATACCGACCAGGATCGCCAAATCCACAAACCTGAGTAGAATGCCCGTTCCACTGATACTGAAAGCCTGTATTGAGGAACTGCTTAAGCATGACTAGCCAACCTATTTCACAAGCCGTAACGGCTCGAATATTCCGCCGTACATTGTTTCTCCCGGCCTGTCTGGTAGTACTCATGATGAGCGGCTGCTTTTCACCTCAGTCGCCGCTCGACGGAATCCTCTTGATCACGGTATCCTCTTTGAGAACCGACTCCCTGGGTTGCTATGGAAATACGCTGGCGGAAACACCTCATCTCGATCGTTTGGCGCGCCAGGGCCTGCTTTTCAAAGATGTCTGGAGTCCGGCGGCAAATTCCGCGCCCGCGTTCTTTTCGATCCTCACCGGGAAAAGTGTCTCCGATATCACCAAGCAGTCCTGGAAATCTTCACTGCTCGCCCCTTTTAAAAAATTCGGCTGGGAAACCATGCTTTCCGTATCCGAGCCGATCATTACCGACCAGGAAGCCGGGCAGGCAGGCGTCGACGTGTTTTTCTCCTGCGTGAGCAAGAATGTCCGTTTCTACCGCGCCAAGATGAACAATGACCGCGTAAAAGCCTGGCTTGAAAACAGGAAGGGAGACAGACCGCTGTTTTGTTGGGTCCATTACAGTGATCCCGCTGTCCCCTACGATCCGCCGTCTCCTTTTTTCGAGTTTTTCTGCAGCCAGCTGATCGATGATTTTCCAACGGACATGACTTCTCCCGATTTCAAATCGGTGTTCCGTGACTACATGTGGCTGCTCTACCTGGCTGAAGTCAGCTATATGGACCGCCAGTTGGGCCGCCTGCTCGACTCGTGGCGGGAAACCTTCAGGACCGGGAATTCGGTGATAGTGGTGGCTTCGCTGCACGGTGAGAGTTTCGGTGAAAACGGTATCTTTTTTGAACCGGGAAATCCCAACCGGGAAACTGTTAGCGTCCCCCTGATCATAAACGGAAATCCAATCACCCAGGGTACGGTAGAGGATGTTGTCTCCCTGACGGAATTAATCCCGGCCTTGCAGAAACTGGCGAACCTGCCTGAAACGGGAGAAGAGGGACCGGCTGATGGACCGCTGTCCATGAACCTGATCACCAACGGATCCGTTCACTCCACCAACGGATCACCGGAAGCGCTCTCAGCCGCGCCCGGCGCCTGGAGCTTCAGGTACGGCCAGTGGCACTACGTTCTCTACAATGAGACGGTAACCTACAACGATACGGACAATTACTACACCAATCCCGAGTACCGCAAAACTATTGAAAACGGGACCAGTTCGCTTACCTGGCTGGGAGGAACGCCGGCTGAAGCGTCCCCGACGGCAGAAGTGCGCAAACGCATCGACGCACGTTTTCGGGAGTTGGTCAACCATATTGAAAAACAACCGGACCCGAAGGAGAGGGACTGAACCATGCCAGTCAACAACAGGCCGGCCGGTCCAACGCAGCCGGCGCCGGGACCGCGCCAGGGACCGCACCCCGCGGGCGGACCCCCGAAAGACCTGCCGAACAATCCCAATCCCGCTCTCGGGGAATCGTTCATCACCGGGTCCGAGGTGCCGGCCCCAAGCCAGGCTTTCTCGGTTACGGACTACCCTTACCTCACCCCGAGCTCGGTTGATTTTGCCGCACTCGTCTACCTGGTAACCGCCATCCTGCTCGGGATCGCGCTCGTGCTCTGGCGGCGGGAACAAAACCAATCCTTGTTGGCGCGAACTGCCAGGTGGCTCAAGCGGCACCGGGTTGTCAGCGTCCTCTTGTTTTTTATATGCCTGGAAATAATCCTGCATACCACGTCGTATTACAGCTCACAGCGTTTGTACCGACCGAGCCACGTTGGTTTCTACGCTTTGACTCCCCGGTTCGGGGCCGGTAACGATATGACAAACTCCATGGGACTGGCCGACCGGGAGTTACCGTTGGAGAAACCGGTAGGGAAACACCGCATCATCTGCATGGGAGACAGTACCACCATGGGAGGAGCGGGAGCGGTCCCGTCAGAGACCTATCCCAGGCAGCTACAGCACCTGCTTAACAACCGATCAGGCCAGGAAAACTGGGACGTCATCAATGCCGGCGTGTCCGGGTACACCACCTATCAAGGTCTGTTTCTGCTTAGGAAGGTAGCCTTGAAATATCATCCCGACATCCTGCTTATCGCCTACGGGTACCACGACGGTATGCTCGATTGGGCCGAAGACAAGTTCCATATGACCGACAACCGGTTACTCGTGCTCCTGAGAGGAATCCTGTACAAGTTACAGACCTACCTGGTGATACGGAAACAGGTGCTCAATCTCGAGACCGTGCACCACAAGGCCAGTCAGGACGCCCCGTCCTTTTACCGGGTGGCGGCTGACGATTACCGGCACAATCTTGAGTTTTTCATTAAGATTGCCAGGATGAACGGTATGAAGATTATCTTTATAAATATGCCTTACCGGCCCGGTTACGAAGCCCGGATGGCACCGAGCGAGACTCACCGGAATATACTCCGCCGGACCATGCAGACCTATGCGAGCGATCCGTCGGTAGGATTTATCGACATCTATAAACAATGGATCAATTTGTCCGGAATGGAACTTAAAAAACGAATATTCGATCACAGCCATCCCACGGTATACGGTCACAAATTGATTGCGGAAACGCTGTTGGACTTTATTGATTCCCGTTGGCCCGAAGAGAGCGAGGATCGAGGATCCAGATGATGTCCTTTTTAAAAAAAATAACCGCCAGTCCAGCTTTCTGGATCATACTGGTCCTGGTGCTGCTGGCGGTCCTGGTGGTGCTGTTGGAACGCCCCAGTCCGTATATGCCGCTTCACATTTATAATATTTGAACTTTGAACTCACCGGGTGGTTTCCGGTTTGGAAGGAGTCAGGTTACATGGACGATAACGAGATCCGTCTCGAAGAAGAAACAAACGGGGATTCAAATAAGGACCTGAAAACCGTTCCCCGGATTAGACGCTCATCGAGGGCCATGACGGGCTTCTGGCTGTTCCTTATCCTACTGGCTGTCATTCAAATCATGCAGGTCATGGAGGTACGTGTTATTACCCGGGATATCCGGCAGTTGCTGGACAGCATTCGGGCCAACCGGGGCGCCGGAAAGAAAGAAGAGCTATTCCATCAACCCAAGCTTCCATTGGATCAGACCCTGGCGGCGATCATCAAGCTGGAAGAACTCGAAAGACCGCAGATAAGTCTGACCAAAGAACAATGCCGGAAACTTATGACTCTGACGCTCAGAATACGTTTTTTCATGCAGTTCAGGAGAGAAAACGGCCAACCTCATGAGGAGGAGGAGAAACTCGCCGGACAGATCTGGAGTATCGTCAATCCCATGCAGACGAAAGAGCTGAAAACCATGGGCGGTCCCCTGCCTCCGGAGAAGCTATTAGTCATCTCTCAAGCATTCTACCAAATGATCCTGTCCAAGTTGAAGGAGTACTGATGTGACCGCAACCGCTGCTGATAATACCCGTTTTCCAAGGCGATGGGTGAAAATCTCTTTTTTGATATTGATCTGCCTCATATCGGCCACCCTGACCGTTATCGTCATCAAGAAATTCAATCAACCGCCCAATATAGTGCTGATTACCATCGCTTCTCTGCGGCCCGATTGGCTGGGCTGCTACGGGGGGGGAAAAGCCGATACAGCCAAAATCGATGCCCTCGCCGACCAGGGAATCAAGTTCACCTCCATTTGGACACCGTCACCTGATAAGCTGACCACCCTGACAGCTCTGGTAAACGGTACCATCACCTCAAAGAGGGGAAACCGGGGTTCACCGGAAACCGACCGGTCCCGTACCCTGCCGTCTCTACTTCAAAGCCGGGGTTATCACACCGCCATCGCCATGGGCGCCCTTTTTTACGATGCATCTTTCGAGCCGCTCCGATCATTGTTCGACGAGGTAGTGAAGAGTCCCGATATTTCAGTCCGTTTCTACCGTGCCCGACTGCTCAATGAAGGGGTTATCCCCTGGCTAAAAAAAGCAGCCGGGAAAACAGAACCATTTTTTCTCTGGATTCATTACGACGATCCTGAAATGCCCTACGATCCACCCTCCCCGTATTTCGAGCACTACTCGGACCCGGTCTTCAAACGGTTTCCCGATAATATCAATTCTCCCGATTTCACAAAGGCGTTCAACCGGTACGCAATCTCGCTGTACGCCGGAGAAATCACCTATCTTGACCGCCAGGTGGGACAAATAACCAAAACGCTCCGCAACACCGGTCTAATGAAACGAACCGCCGTCATATTTACCAGCGAGCACGGGGAGACACTGATCGAACGTGATTTCAAATTTTCACATGCCGGACTGTATGAAGAAGTTTTAAGAGTGCCACTAATCTTGAAATTGCCCACTCGCCAGGCTGTCGACATAAAACCGGGCGCCACCATCAAAACGCCGGGAACACTAGTAGACCTTTACGGGACTATCAGTGCTATCGCCAGGGTATCAGGGACAGCCGGCTCCGGCAGCGGAACCCTGCTCGGAAAACCGCTCGAGGAGAAACGAAGCTCCGGCTTTACGTTCGTGCATGAGTGGGATGACCGGATGATCGCCGTGAGACATGGACCATTCAAACTGATACTGCCTTTGAAAGAATTCTCTTTTTCTCCTTTCATGACGTATCTCCCGCCCAACCGGGTGTCCAACTGGACTCCCGGGCAGGTGGAACTCTACGATCTGCGTGAGGACCCGGATGAGAAACGAAACCTGGCCCGTCTGCGACCGGACCTGGTAACTGATTTACAAAATCTAATCAAGTAACCGGAACAAATTATTTTGTCCGGGGAGGAACGCCAAGGCAGAAAACTTTGACCTACAATTTATTAAAATGGTAGAATTGTTGGAAGGGTGGTGAAAAACATGGTTTCTGAAGACAGATTATCGGTCATCCCTTTTTTCCGGGATTTCGGACCTGACGATAAGCAGGTTATCTCCGAAGTACTCACGCCGAAGACCTTTGTGCAAGGAACGGTCCTATTTTCCATGGGCGACGATGGGAAGAATATGTTCTTCATTGAAAAGGGAAGCGTCGACGTCGTCCTCAATCTTGAATCCAATAAACGATTTGTCCTGACAACCATCGAAGAAGGTGATTTTTTCGGCGAGATGGCCTTGCTTGAGGACTCGCTCAGAGCCGCCTCAATTGTTGCCAGGGAAAACCTGGAACTACTCTCGCTTTACCGAATGGATTTTTTCGACATCATTGACAGGCACCCGAGTACGGCTTACATTTTATTCAAAAAAATCGGCCAAAGTATGAGTCTGCGGCTGCGGCTCCTCGACGAGCATTTCACCTTCACTAAGGGGACCCTGAAAACGCTCTACACACTCAAATCAAATAACGAATACCAAGAACGGTACCCGGACATAGCCATGGCCAGAGCCTGCGAACTGAACCTGATCGAGCTATTAAAAGATCATGGAGAGATAAAATCCTATGCTGCCGGCGACATCATTATCAAGGAAGGCGAGCTTCGGCGGGAACTGTTTGTCATCAAGCAGGGAACCGCCAAGGTCTCCAAAAACCTGCCTGATTCCGGCCGGATTTTACTGGCGATCCTCGGAGCCAACTCTGTTTTCGGCGAAATGTCGTTCCTGGACCGGGAAGCCCGCTCGGCGGAAGTACGGGCTGACAGCGACATGGAAATCATGGCGTTTACCAACGAACATCTGCAAGAACTGACCAGAGACGATTTATCGCTGATCAACCATTTCTATCTCAATATCCTGCGCCGTCAGTGCCTCAACATCAGGTTGACAAACAAACTATACCGGAACGCCAAGAGTGATCTCATCGACCTGACCACCTTCGAAACTCAGTAATCTGAGTATTTATGCACACTAAGCAAATTGAGAATTGAAAATCTTACTCCTTTCTACACCCGGAATTAAGAGGGTGAGGGTATGTAGCAGCTCACGCTACGCCAGTGCAAACATTAACTGTGTAGCGGAAGCCGGGTGGTCCCACCCTCAAGCAGGGAGTGTAGAAAGCACGGTAAGATTTATAGGGTCAAAGCGCGAATACCATAAATCGTTCGGTTTGTATCATGGGATTACCTAGATACCGGGTCAGATAGTTTCGCAGGTTTTCGAACGACACCTCCCGCTGATAATAATCCCGGTGGAGAAGAATGTGTCCAAACCCGTCTTCCCGCAGTTTTTTCAACCCGGCCTGGATCAACTCTTCCCGGTAAAAAGTTCGTTCACCCGACCGGTACTGTTGGTACTCTATACCGTGAATGTTCAGGGTAAAACAGTTGTTTTCCAGGGCGGAAATATAGGTGGCCAGGGGATCATTCAACGTATACGGTATTGGCATTCGATGGTAGATCTGGTAATAGAAATACCGGTTATTCAATATAAACGGATCAAACGCCATGGGCAGGTCGATGAGCGCCCGGGGAGCACCCTGGATGCCGGAGAGTTTCCCGTAAAAGGCAGGCAACTCCAACCGGGAGGTGGACATGGGAAAAGGTGCGGCGGAGAGCAGCACTGCCTCAGCGATCAGTACCGCCAGGATGCATATTGCAGCGATCAGCCGCGGAATACCGCTTTTGACCCGGTCCGTCACGCGCTTCATACCGCGGCCGGCCAATACGGCTACCGCGGTGATGACGAAGAACGAAAACCGGTGCGGATGCGATATGAGCGCTATGGGGGGGAATATCAATGACAGGTAATAAAACGGTAGTTTTACCGGTTTGGTTCCGATCCTGACGAACGAGTTGTCGATGTAGAAGTAGGCTCCCGCGGAGAGCACGAAAAACACCCCGATAACAAGCCACCAAAATCCCCGGTCCTTCTTTTTTTTCCTCGAACCCAAAACTGCCAGCATGAGCGCCAGGGGACCCAGTGTGCAGAGATGAAGATAGTTGCTGTTGAACTTGAGCTTTAGATCGGGAGATGTACGGCCGTCCCACCGTACATAGTTGAGCACATCGGACAGGTTATGCTCGTTCAAAAATACATACTTGTCCGGGATCTTGCTTCGTTTCACAATGGAGTCGGTGTGGTTTATGGAAGAGTAAAACCTGGAGGCCATGGGAGCGGTCAGCAGAAAAGCCACGGCCAGTGCGAGACAAAGACGCCGGCAAAACGGGTTTTTCCAGAACCTGACAAGGCCGCGCCCTTCTTTCCAGACCAGGTACAGGGCCGTTACGATCAGCGATGAAAGTCCAAAATACCAGTTTCCCATGAAAGACAGAAACAAGGCCACTCCGGCTACCGGCGGCCGCCACCGGTCCCGTTCAAGCGTCAGCAGAAAATGAATATAGATAAGGCACCAGCTCACGTTTATGACTTCGCTTATACCGTTGTGAATCTCACCGAGAATAAACGGGCTCATCTGGAGCAGTAACCCGGAGGCCAACCCGCCGGTACGGCTTTTTGAAAAATCGGATCCCAGCAGGTACCCGGCCACTCCGAGCAGAAATACTTCAAAGCCGATGAGCAGGTTATAGGATGTTTCAACCGAAACAAAATGCTGCAAAGGAATAGACAGTGTGGCGTTCATCAAATCGATGAAATAAAGAATCCCGCCCTTGGGATAATTGATCAGCTCTGTCCGCCAGGGAATATCAAAAAAAGACCCCCCGCTGGAGACGGTGTCCTTGACCCACCAGAATCCCCATAGATGGGACCACACATCCGAGTTCTCATGCCCCACCACTGTCCTGGGTTCGGAAAACAACGCCGGTCCCACAATCAGCAGTGCCCCGGCGATAAACACTAATCCCACGAGCAAAAACCGCCACTTATCTTTCAAAAAGTTCAGCTCTCTATCTCTAATCTCCACCTTGTTGCATCTCTATCTGAATACGGAAGGATGGAATTCTTCCGGTAGACCATCATCGCCTTCGAGACTGAGTATGGCCGCTCCGGCAGCTCGCAGCGAGACCGACGAGGATTTGATCCATTCACCTGCCGTTGTATTCCGTTCCCGCCGGTAATCATCACGATCTTTCTGGGAGAAAGTTACTTCGTTTTGTTTCCACCACCCCTGCCACTGCTTGACACATTCCAGCACACCCAGAGGTCCGGAAAAATTTTCAAAGCCATAATCTTTTGCGGTCAACACTCTGAGTGCTTGAAGTGCCTCGTAGCGGCACCGGTGATTATACAACAGATCTATGAGAAACCGTATTGCCGAGGGATGTGCGTCCCTGAACGAAAGAACCACAGGCGGAAGCAGCGCCGAGTAAGTAAGCGCTTCCAGTCTCTCCTGGAATACCCTTCCGTTCTCGGATTCAAGGTCATTTTTAGAAAGATGGATAAGCGCGGCGGCCCTTGATCGAGGTGTCCCACCGGCCTTAGATGATACCTTTTCCGAATCAGGCACAGACACCGCTTTCAGCACTGAAGAGCCAAGAATTACCGCATCATAATCTCTCCGGCCCCGGGCAAAAGCTGTCCGCTCCCATTCCCGGCCGGTGGAATTCCCGTCGCCGCCTGTCCGCACCCGGCGGTAATCATGCCAGGCCGGGTGTCCGCGCACCAGGCCGGCCAAAGCCCCCGCCAGCAGCGCGTTCCCCTTCTCAGTGAAATGGCAGTGGTCGACGAAGAGTCCGCGCCGCCCCGGAAAATGGCCGGCAATATTCTTCAGGAATACCGGCGTATCAAAAAGAAGGCATCGGTATCGGGAAGCAATTTTCCGAACGGTCTCTTGAATATCATTTCCTGATCGAACCGGTGCCTGGTCAGTCTCCAGAGCCAGGCGATACTGTTTTGCCGCCGGCGAGGCTTCGCCCAGAAGCCGAAGACACTCAGCCATCTGAAAATGGCCGAGGGCGAATTTCGGATCGATTTCCAACACTGCCCGCAGGTGCTCCACGGCTTCGATCCAATTTTCATCCACCATGGCCAGTTGAGCGTACTTGATAAGACGGTTCAATTTACGTTCCTGCTTGCTGGAAACCGCATTTGAATATGACGTAATAAACGGCTGGTGAGCCTGGTTGGAAGCCGGTACGCAAAGTATCACGGGAACGCTCTTATCCGAGGCCATAGTGACTATTTCTTCGATATTGGCCTGGAACCGATCGATAACTTGCCGTCGCTCTTCAGCGGTGAAAACCCGGGAAAAAAGACGTGACACCTGCTCCTGAAAATCGTCTCGGGGAAGTGGGCCGTCTTTTCGCCTGTCGCTTCGGCGCACGGTCTGACCGGCCAGATATCTAATGGTTTTGACCAGGTTCAAACGGTCCAATGCCCTGCGCAACAAAGCCATCCTCCGGCTGCTGGCCCATACTCCCGCGAAAACTCTCCGGTTTAAAAACTCGTTATGTCCACTGTACAACACCAGGAGATCTGGTTTCAGGTCGAGCAAAAAAGGCGCCATCCACCGCAGTTGGGTAGAATCGTAGTTCAAGCCGCCGGCGTTCACTACCTCAACCATGTTTCCGGACTCTGTTCCGGAAACTAATGACGACAGTTGAAACGGAAACCCGACTTTCAATTCACCACCGTTTACTGTTGATCCACCGGCGCACACCACCCGGAACACTTCCGGTTTCTTGACCGGGCTGATACCCTGGAGATGGATCGAGCGGGTCAAGTTTGGTGAAGTCCTGAGCAGGAGCGATCCGTCCTCAAGTTTCTCGGGCACGAAGGGAGGATAATTGGCGGAATATCTGAAGAACGGGTCGGTCAACATGGACGGCTCGGGCCAGACCAGGAAACCAAGCAAGAATTCCAACCCAATAAGAACCAGAACTGAGAACAGGACAGCCACCAATGAACGGTTGAACTTCATGGCTATCAAACCCTGGAAATCAAGGCGAGGAGAGCCCGAAGGTAATATTTCCAAACTCCCGGCCGCCGAAGATTGAGAAGGTGATAGCGCCACACGTACCAGGGACGCAGGTAGAATCTCCGATAGGCTATCCGTTGGGCCAACGCCAGCTCTTCACTGGTGAATCCCGCGGGCACGAACGCTACCCGCTCGTTGAACTCGGGATCAATAAAATCACGCCAGTTATCATCCTGATACGTGTCCTCGAAATAGTCGGTCCCCGGATACGGGGTAAACAAGTTGAAATCGGCGCTGTCGATATCCGTGTTCCGTGCGAAATCCACTGTTTCCCGGATGGTTTCCCTGGTCTCTCCTGGGTTCCCGACCATAAAACTGCCGATGATGGCGATACCGGCTTCTTTGGTCCAGGTTACCGCGTTTTTTGCCTGCTCGACCGTCACGCCTTTCTTAATTCTATTCAATACTTGCTGACTGCCGCTTTCGAGGCCAAATAAGATCAGATCGCAGCCGGCGGACCGCATCAAGGTCAGGAGTTCCTGATCAACCCTGTCCACCCGTGTCTGGCAGAGCCATCGGATGTCCAAGCGGGTTTCGATGATCTTCCGGCACAGGGTTACCACCCGCTGACGGTCGATGGTGAAGGTGTCGTCCATAAAATCTATGCGCCGGACCCCTAATTTCTCTACCAGGTATGTGATCTCTTCGAAAACATTTTCCGGAGACCGGAGACGGCAGTGGCGGCCAAAAACCGTATAGGTCGAGCAAAAAACACACCGGTGGGGACATCCCCGGCTGGTCATCATGGCCATGTAAGGAACCGTATGAGAGCCTCCGGTGGCCACGAGTTGCTGTGGGCCAAGCGTATATTTTTCCAAGGGAAGCAATTGGTATGACGGAAACGGGAGCTCGTCAAGGTTTTCAATTAGCGGGCGTGGAGGTGTTTTGAACATTGTGCCGTCTTGCATGAACGCCAGTCCCTCGATGGCTGATGGGTTCCCGCCACTCTCCAGGACCGACACCAGCTCCGTCAAGGTTATTTCTCCCTCACCCAAAACCAGAAAATCACAGCAGTCATGAATAATGCAGCGCTCCGGGCAGACGGTAGGATGGGGGCCTCCCAAAACCGTCACCGCCGCCGGCAGCACTTCTTTGGTCATCCTGAGAACATCCAGGGCATCGTTGTAAGTTGGAGTTTTGGCGGTCACTCCCACCACATCGGCTCCGCTGGCAGCGATGATTTCCCGTAGATCGTCGAGCATGAGAAACAGCACGTTGGCATCGACAATCTCCACTTCGTGTCCACAACGCTCGAGCCCACCCGCCAGGTAGGCCAGATTGATGGGAGGTACCAGCAGCTGACCTCGCTTGATCAGGCGGTATTCTTCGCAAAAAACCGGGTTGATGAGTAGTATTTTCATAGACATCACCGCATTATAAATGGAACAGAAACGAATATCAACCGAGCTTCTCCATGAGCCACACTTCAGGAAAAGCTCTCCAATAGCCCCGGTCTATCCTCCACCAGGCAAGAGGAGCATAGAATCCGAGACTGTGTCTTAGCCAAGGAGCCTTGATAAACCCACGGTGCGACCTCCCGGCCAAGGCACAGTATAGCGCCTGGTACTCCTGCGAGGAGACCTCTTGTGCCAGTTCTTTGCGGCAACGGAGCAGAAAATCATCCCACTCCTCCAGCCGGGACGGGGGAGTGACTTTATCCACGACCTCGGACCACAGAGCCGACTGCGGGATAGGCCGGTAGAAAAACGGGTAGAAACAGGCCTCATGATTGTCCATCAGTAGCCTGTCGACCAGGGAGACTGTCTTTTTCAGATCCTTCCTGGTCTCTCCCGGAAGCCCCAGGATAAAATGATACTGCGGACAAATCGTCCACTCTTTCAACCGCCGGTTCAGATGAAGAACGCTGCTCAAATCGAGATTCTTGCCCATCTTCTCGAGGAGTCGTTTCGAGCCAGTCTCCACTCCAATACTCAGTTTGACACACCCGGCCCGTTCCATCAAGATGAGCTCGTCCCGGGTGAGAGCATCGACCACATCCGCCCTCACGCCCTGGATATCAAACCGGAGCGGAAGTTTGTGTTTCAACACCAGTTCAAAGAACGTACCGGCCCGAGGAAAATCCATGAAAAAGTTATCATCGATAAAAGAGAAAGCCTTTACGCCCAAACGGTTATGCAGCCGGCGTACTTCGTCGAACAACGCTTCAGCCGTAGCTCCCACCCAGCGCCGCTGCGAGCGATTGTTACAAAACGCGCAACAACCGAAACAGCCGCGGGAAGTTTCCAGGGGGATATGCGGACCGTAAGCCGTCTTCCTCACATACCGCTCCATAGGCAGCAGATGTAGCGGCAAGGGGAAAAAATCACATCGCTCATCGGCCGGGCTACAATCCGTCGAGCCCTCCAGGTTATTTCTGGTCCAGATACCGGCCAGACCATCAAGCGGCTGCTTTTCAACCAGCGCTCGGCAGGCGGCTGCCAGCGCCGTCTCCGTCTCGGCCACGGCCAGAACCGATGCTTCCTTGAGCACCAGCGAGGCCAGGACCCGCCCCTTCACTCCCATCCACAACACCGGCACTCCACAGAAAGATTTCACCGACCGGGACAGGTCCACAGCCTGACTCAGTTCATCCCCGCCACTATCGATACCCAGGTCGGAAAACACCAGTGTGATTGCCACCGGAGACCGGCGAAGACAGGAGAAAAGCTTGCGACGCCACCGGGGGTCGGCCGCCGGGTCCAGCAGTTCAACGGTGCAATGATCGGACAGATAGCGGCCCGCGAGCAGAGCTCGAAGCGGCAGTTCCGGTCCGAGCAGCGCGTGCCGCAACCGGTTCTCCCGGCGCGCGTTAAGCAACACCACTGTTTCCACTTATAACCCCACCTCGGTTCGCTTGACGTCTTTAAGCAACTTGATCAGTTCCTGCATGTCTTTGACCACGTACCTGCCAACCGGACCGTCCAGGGTCTTTTCCCAGTTCGTAAATCCCCGGCGGGCCGCTTCCCTGAGCCATCTCACCGTCTCTTCGCGGTATCCCATTATGGCGTACGCTTCCGCCAGGAGAGCGCACTCTTTTTCAACCTCGAAGAGGTCGTCGGTTTTCAATTTATCGTACAATTCCATATCCCATCCGAACTGGTCGTGGAGGTAAATGGCCCGTTTCAACGATTTCACCGCTTGACCCGGGAGACGTAGATCCATCAGGATTTTGCCCATATAGTTATGGCCAAACCACAAATTAGGCGCTACCCGGATCAGTTTTTTGAGTACCCGCCGCGCTTGCTGTGGCGCACCCCAAACATGCCAAAGTCGTGCCGCTTCCATGAGTATGGCCCAGGCCCTCTCATTGCCGGAAAGCCCCTTGGGCACTTTGCTCACTGCCCTTGATTCCGCTTCATTTAGTTTGCTCTTCATCTCGCGCCACCGGGTCTTTTCCTCTTTTATTCTGGACTTGGCGTCGTACTGGTTTTTGAACGGGAACGCATGATACAGCGACAACATAAAATTGGTTTCACACAGGTTTTCCAGAAGTCCCAGATCCAATATCTTTTTATAATATTCCTGATTATCCGGAACACGATCCAGATCGAAATCCAGCCGTTGGTTCAGCCCGGATTGTCCCAGGACATTGAGAATCTCCCTGGCCACCAGAAATTTGCCTTTGAACGTGAAATGGACATGTTCCAGAAACAGATCAGCTCCGGTAACTCCCCCGGTAGAGTTTCGGGCAAACAGGTGCTCCGTGTCGATGAACAACAGTTTCTTGTTGTCGCTGTATTTTTCAGCCAAGGCCCTGATAACGGCATTGATATCGGAACGGGCCCGGAAAGGAACCCGGTCCAGATCGCGGCTCCGTCTCAAATACTTGAGTCCCTCCCCGGTGCGCCCCAGTTTGTGGCACGCCAGCCCCCACAAATACCAGGTTTCCGCGTGAAGCGGCGCCAGTTCCGCCGCCTGGCGCAGGTTGTCGTCGGCAGCCAAAACCTGGTCTTCAGCTAGAAACCGCCGCCCGTTCTCGAACAATTTTTTCCACTGCTTCCTCGTGGCTGCGGGGATCTCTTTCTCCGGCTGGCTGCCGAGAGGATAAAGATTCTTAAGCGTCGAGTCAACCGTCATTAAAACCACGGTTATCCCACGATCCAGAGACGTTTTCACCATGTGTTCCAGGTTGTTCCGAAACCGTGTTGTCGCTGCTCGGGAAAGCCGGTTAGCCGGCGAAATATTCTTGACCCCGGGTAAATTATCTATCAGCGAGACCGGTTTATCAGGCTCACGGCCCTGATGTCCCAGCATTTTAGCCCGCAGATCGCCGAGCCTGAACATGACCTCCCGGTGGGTATTCTTCATCAATCGATACAAACGCGTTTTTTGCAGCCAGGTAAAAACAACCCCCGGCCATCCCCACATTCCCGGCAACATAGTGGAGCCCACCCCGCAGACACCGTAGAACTCATTATGGCCGAGATAAAACACCATTACGTCCGGTTCATAGTCCACAGATTCATCAAACAGTCTCCTGACCATGGTGCTGCTCATGGCGTCGTCGGTGGGATTTATCACTTCGACCACACGGTCGGGAGCGGCCCTGTTTAACATTTTTTCCAGAATGGTGCCGAAAGCGTACCCCCTCCCCAACGGGTAGCCGCGTACGCTGGACGATCCCATGAGAAATACACGTAACCCGTCTTCCGGTTTCTCAGTCAGAAACTCATGTTGCATCTCAAGACCCCACGAAGCTTCCCGATTAAATGGCTGCAGATAATAGTAGAGAGGATATATATAATTGAACGCCCGTTGATGGTATCCGGCGTTCCAGGTCATGACCCGGTTTTCCTCATAAGTCTCCCGAGGAATAAACAGGTCGACGTTATCCCCGCAGTTGAAAAACTCGAGCGCCAGTTCGAGAACAACGAAAAAGCATATCCCAAAGAACAACAAAAGAAGCTTGCCCCACCACGGGATGGTTCTCCGGGCTGTCTTTGTTTCAGTCATTATTTCGATAGTATCCTCTCGAACCATACCATTATAACGTTTATAAGTAACGTTATGGTGGAAACTACGCAGAATAATTCACGAATCTTCGTAGCGAAGTGAAGGAAATGGCCGTAGATTTCTTGTGAATTATATCGGAATAAAAAAAACAGGCGCTTTCACTCGCGAGAAGCGCCTGTTTTCGTGCAATCGTAACCGAAAACGCAGAACCCGGTTACCTCAACTGCAACTCCCACTCGTTGTCGCCGTCAACATCGGTGGTGATTACATTGCCGTCAACGTATCCCGACGGATCCTGGTTGGCGTTGACCGTAGCTCCCTTGAGATCGTCGTTACGCCAGATGAACTCGTCGTCGTCGGAACTCACCACGGTACACATCATGTCGTCCGTGGTGTAGGGCTGTGACGGGGTCAGCTCGATCTTGGTGATAACCGGCGGCTTGTTGGAGATGGTGAGCTCGTCAGCCACCATCTGCCCGAACTCTTTGCCGTCGAATGGGAACACCTCGACCCGGACCGTGTCGCCCTTGACGTAGTTCTCCGGCGCCAGCTCGGGAGCCGTGTCGCCCACCTGCTGGCCGCCTACCGTCCACGACGAGCGGTACTCCATGTTCGGCAGGTCCGCTTCCGCGTGGCACGCGGTAACGACACTGTCGCTGTCGGAAGCCGACATGGAGGTGTTGACGTACAGCGTGTCGGTGGTGTAGGCCGGGTCGGGCAGGACCTGGAACGAACCGGCCGTGATTACCGGCGGCTCGTTGTTGTCGCAGAAGAACTGTTTCTCGCTGTAATCGGACATCAGGTTTTCCTGGTTATTGTCGGAGAGCTCGTCCTTTATCCGGAACCGGAACGTGAGGTCCCCATAAAATCCGTCGGCCGTGGGTAAGGTGTTCCAGGTCAGGTCGGTATACTTCTTGTAAGGACTCGCGGCGGTATTAAATGCCGACCGGTACCCGCCGTGGTCGCCGCCCTTTTCGTTGTCGGGGATGTCGGTCCAGCCGATTCCCAGGGTATCGCACTTGTACTCCCAGTCGTACGTCCGGCAGGCGTCGCCGTCGGGATCGTAGGTCTCGTAGGCGAGGTTTATCGTACCGGTGGGGTTCCAGGTGGCGAACGTGGCCGCCTGGGCCGGGTTGGAGTAATTGATCTGGCTTCGTTTATCAACACCGCCCCACTCGGACGGGATATTGTTGCTGATAGCCAGGTTCTTGAGATACGGTTTGCGGTTTGTCCCGTAAAAAGCACAGATCCAGTCGAGTTTAGCGGAGGTGCCCGGACCCGGATAGCCTGTACCGGCGCTGTCAAAGTCGACCTTCAATTGCAGGTACCGGTAGGCTGCATCGAGGTTGTAGTAATTGCTTCTCTGAGCGCTCCAGGAACTGAAGCTGGTGGAGGTGCTGACCCGGGAGTAGACCTTGACCGAGCGGTCCCGGTCAGCGTAGGTTATCATGGCCCACTTGTAGTACTCGGAGCCGGCGTCGAAAGCGCTCGTGCCCGACACCCAGTAACCGCTTGGCCGGTACGCTTTATAGGTGGAGTCATACTCCACATCCATGTGGGATATTTCGAACTGCAGGGACCACTGGGGGCCGTATCCCCACTGTTCACGCATGTTGAGATCGATGATGTTGTCCTGCCCGTTAGGTTTAGAGGTTGAATTGAACCAGTGGACCTCCTGGTGGCTGTTACCGTGGTTTGAGTACTCGGCCACCCAGCTTCGGATCTGCAACCTGCTCACCTTGTGGCTGGCGGGCATCCTGGTGGTCCAGTTCCAACCTCGCCACTGCATGTTACCGCCTTGATCGCCTTCCGGATCGTTGTCCGGCCGCCACGTGTAATAACCTCTCCAGGAGGCGATATCGCGCCGGTAACCAAAGACCGCGACTCCCATAGCCATCCTGGTGCCGGTGTCGTGGGCGTAACAGCAGGTGCCTTTCCGCCATCGCCAGGCCCTGATCATGGGGTTGCTGATGTAGCTTTCGGCGTTGTAGGTTGTATACCAGGTGCCGCCGAGGGTGGTGCGTACATGCATGTCCTGGTAGTCGACCGAAATGTCGTAGTTGGAGTTACGCTGACGGAACGAGGCGTCGTACTTGGTCAGTTCGATGTGCTGGCTGTAAATCCCTTTGATGTTGATGTTCCGGTACGTAACGTTGGAACATTCGCCCGATGAGCGCTGCGCCCACATACCCTCGCTGCCGTTGGCGTCCCAGAGAATCCGGGCCTTGTAGTGGCGCCAGGGGTAGGTGAGGGAGTTATCGTAGAAATAGTCAACGTACATGTTGCTGATATACGGCCGGTTGTTGCTCTGGTAATGGCTCGCGGGGTTGTACATGTTGATGTAGATCTGCATGTATCGTTTCTGCCAGCTGAAGGTCCGGCCCTCGTGGCTCTCGCTTTGGTAGGTTAATTTTTTCATCAGCGGCGCACCGTTATAGACCTCGATCCAACTGCCGTAACCGCTGCCGGCAGACGTGGACGTGCGGACATAAACACGGGCCCGTTTGTCGCTCCCGTTGGTGTAAGATTCCGACCACCAGATCTTGCCCCAGTAAAGCCCTTTGGCGCCCATGTCAACAACGTTATACGGCGATGTCCAGCCGGCGTTTGTTACCGAGTAGTAGTAGGTGGCGGTATAGGAGTAGGTGAGCTGGATCTGGTCCACTTCGAACTGCAGGGACCACCGGGGGCCGTACCCCCACTGTTCACGCATGTTGAGGTCGACGATATTGTCCTGCAATGACACTGAGCTCCCGTTGAGCCAGTGGACCTCCTGGTGGCTGTTACCGTGGTTGGAGTATTCGGCCACCCAGGTCCTGATCTGTATTTTACGGACCGTGTTGTTGTTGAAGGTGCGCCAACTCCAACCGTGCCACTGCATGTTACCGCTGTTGCTGCCCTCCGGAGAGTTGTTCGGCCGCCAATTGTAAAAGCCTTTCCAGGAAGCGATATCGCGACGGTAGCCCCAGACAGCCATTCCCATGGCCTGCTTGGTGCCGGTGTCATGGGCGTAACAGGTGGCCCCTTTTCGTTCCCGGTACCGCCTGATATAGGTATCGTTGCTGTAATTGCTCTCGACGTCATACATCTGGTAGTAGGTGCTGGACTGCGTGGTACCTCTAGTGCTCCGGACATGGAGGCTGATGGTCCGGCTGGTGTCGGCCCAGGTTTTCGCCGTATATGAATAGTCGTAGAGCTTCATCCACCAGGCGGTGACCTGGATCTCCGGGTTTCGTTGGTCCGTGGTGACGCTGTACGACCCGGCGTTGAACTGGATACGCTTGTTCCCGCGCTGCATGTTGAACACCTGGGCGCCGCACGGGTCCGGCAGGACACATTGAATCACCAGCATCGACAAAACCGGAACAAGAATAGAAATGACTCTACCGCAGGTTATCCACCTTTTTCTTTCTCCCACAACCGCTCACCTCTTTCATTGTACTTGGTTGTATATGTATTTATTGTATATGCGTCAAAACGTTTCCCACATAAAACGTTTTGCCTCGTGAATCTTATTATATGTATGTTTCCGTTACAGTTATATAATTTCATGATGCCTTACTCTTGCATTATTATGTTACATTTCCCTCTGAGCGCCAAGTATTACATCGGCTTCCGTCAACGCTTTCTCCATCCACGAAGAGCCTCCAGGAAAAACCCATAGAGAAAATTTCTTGACATACCCGCCTTCTTTGGGCACGGCGTTCCCGGCCGCTTCCTGCTCCCAGCTCTTGGAGCTGAGATGGGTCCGCAGAGCTTCCATAACCAGGGGATTATCGAAAGGAATGATTCCCTTTCCCTGTTTTTCCAGCAAATGAACCATGGCAAAACCGTATCCCGGCGGACGAATCTTGAATATCTGGCTGACCTCGCCCTTCTCGAGAACACTCAAAACCCGCGAGATCTCGGGTTTCAAGGTCTCCGCCGGATACAATTCCAGGTCGAAATAATCCGGTTTGATAATTCCATACGTAAAAATCGCCTGCTCGAATTCCATACCGTCAACCAGTTCCTGGCGGGCCTTTTCCACCACTTCACGGACCGGATGGAACAGGATGCGAAACCGGTATTTGTCTCCGATATCGAACGCGTTCCGGTTAGCCTCATAAGTTTCCTTCAAGTCTTCGGGAGACGGTAATTCGGCGGGGATAACACCGCCTGAAGTCCTGGTAAATTTCAGGAGGTAATTTCCTTGCTGCGAAGCCAGGGAGCGATTTCCGAAAAGCCGGCGCTTCAACAACTCTGTAATCTGATGTCCCGCCGCATTGGACCAGAAATCAGGTCCATAATTAATAAACCGTATCCCCGTCCGCTGGTTCTTGAGCCGGATCATATCCCGCACCAGAATACCCTGAAGGTCTTTCGGGTCTTCAGGCAAAGAAACATGTCTTAACGGGTCACGGGAAACAACACGCAGCCATTGAGGAGAGGCGGTGTAGGACGCCAGTGAAGTCCAGATGACATCGGATAACATGTTCAAATCCAGGGCTGTAGCCGAGCTGAAACAACCTTCGGAAAGCCCTTGGATCAAGCGCGGGAGTGTGTCAATCGCTTCCCGCGTGAAAGAAGCCAACCGGTCGTTGATTTTTCCGGCCAGAGTCGACGATACGTTGATCAGCGCCATTAGTTTGAGTTCACGGCTGGTATAACCCTCAAACGCCTTGTAGGAAATGCCGCTGTCCGCCAGTTTTGATTGGGCGAGTGAATTGAACAGCACATGTACCACCGCTTCACGCGACTCTGGCTGAAAACTACCGAGCCATCGAGCCAGGCTTTCCCGTCCGTCACCCTCGGGCGGCAGGACTCTGGTTAAGGTTTCCCAAGCAGTCTCGGCATGTGACTGATCCAGTATGGGAATTCCGCTGGCTAACATACTTAACGCCGTCCCGGCCACCACTGCCTGGTCATCCAGCGTAAAGAGAATTTCGTTCTCATTCAGACTGTGTTCGTCAGTCACGAGAGCATTCATTACCCTTCTCCCGACACGCCTCTGACCAACTCCCGGTGAGACGATCTTCCAGGGAGGCGCTGCTTCCGGCCAGTACAGTTTAAGCCTTTTGGTAAGCGCCAGCTCCTGGAAAGAAGCCGCCAGGAACCGCACCAGGTTTTCCCTGATGAGATACACCTTGATGGTTTCTTTCAAATGCTCTGTCAAAGCCGCGTACCGCTCGTCTACTTCCTGGAAATAGTCCTTGTACCGGTCGTAAAAATTGTTAACTTCCTCATCACCGGGTCGAAGAGTAGGAATGACGTGTTCCCAAAAATAGCGTGGAAGCGAATCTCTCGTGAGGTATATCCTGAACAACTGGTCGGCCAGGGAAAGAGCCGCTTTGCCCTGCCGGCCCTCGGGAGACTCCATAAGCTGTTTCAAAACAACAAATTCATTTTCTTCAAGCATCACCAGCGGATCGTATTTCAAGGCCCCACCACTGCCGCGAGCGGTGACATCATTTATCTTGAGGAGCCGGTTGCCGCCTAGATAACTTGACGTGAATCCGAGCGCGGTGAAGATGCGGCGTCCCTCTTCTTCCGGAATATCGGGAGCATCACTGACTATAACGACCTCCATCGTTTCACCCTGAGGCGTCCCGGTTTCCAGGGTACTTGATACCGACGCCGGGGTTTGCGCATCCACACTCTCCCCTTCATCCTGATCGCCGACGACCTCAATCAACGGTTGATCCGAGAAATCCACTGGTGCCTTTTCAGGATCGAGGGCCAGTTCCGGTTGCTCCTCCACCCGCTCCAATTTGATTCCCGCTACAGAGAGAACGATTTGATACCCTACCATACCCAGCAAAAAGCAGATGATTATCGTGGCGACCAATGTTGTTTTTGTTATGTGCACCGTAAGCTCCTTTTCTGCCATGCTATTTGCCCTGTGGGTATATTTAGGGATGCTACGCCCGTATAGGCATAATCCTAAATATACCATGCAAATTCTATTCCTGAATTACCAAATACAGCTTAAAGCCAAGCTGAAAGCCTGTTATCCTTCAAAAAAGAGGGGCATACCTCTCATTATTCTGCATGAAATCCTGCACTGACTGTCAAATATTTAACAATTATATGCCGGTTTACTCCAGTTATTCCATGTCGGTAGCCAGTACCTTTTCAACATCCATTTCCACATTGAGTTTTTCCCGCAAGCTATCTAGCCACTGCCTTCTGAACGCCTTCTTCTTGTTCTCCTCGAGCCTCCTGATAATCTGTTCCAGATACCCGTCTATACTGTTGTATTGATACCTTTTGATCCCGTTGTATTTGATGATGAAATACCCGGCCGGTGTGGTAACGATTGTACTTATTTCTCCCGGCTCCATTCCCTTTATGATCTGGGACACCATGGGATCCAGACTGATCAGTTCGATCTCAAAAGGTTTTCCTTTGGTCTTATCCATGGACATTTTCTTGGCTGATTCCGAGAAAACATGCGTGCTGGCCGTTTTTTCCCATACCCGTTCGGCCACCTCCCGATCGGCGTACAGCAACACCTGGAGATTGACCTTGTCCAAATACAACTGGTCCTTATTTGCTTCATAATATTGTTCGATCTCAACATCCGGAACGATATACTGGCTGTAAATATCCGGATTGGATTCCTCGTGATTATTGAGAAATATTTCGAGCTTGGCAGCGAAGGTGAAATTGGCTCTGTGCGCGGTGCCGGTACAGCCCCGTTTTTCGGCTTCAATCAGGAGTAGTCTTGAAGAAATAATTTCATCCAGGAAAAAAACCTTCTGAAGCGCCATGTCACTGGTGGTAGGTTTCTCGAATTTGAAGTATTTTTTAATCTCCTGATACCAGTCGTTGACGGTGATATCGCTTCCTTTAATTTTTACCAGGTTTTGGCCCAGTGAAATATCACCCGGAACCTGATCGGAAAACGTCAGTTTCGCCAGTAGTTCCCGGTCTATTTCAACGGAATGCCTGGTGGAGAGGTTTTTCAGCAACTCCTGGCGAATCCGCCGGTACTGGTTATTTTCTATACTCTTCAAGGTATCCTTCTCTACCTCAACCAGCGGTCGGATTTCACGATACTTGTCATGGAAAAAAAGAATCGCCGGTTTGGAGTTCGGAATGTTCACCACCTTGGTACAACGCCCGATCTCTAAATCCACCATGGCATTGGCGAACAAGGGGTGAAGTTTCCAGAGCTCCAAAGTGACCTTTTTCAGCACGATCTTTCCGATATCTTCTGTGTCGTCTTCCTCCTGTTCTCCCGGCCCGCTTCCGATAGCCTCACCCTCTACCGGTACATTGCCTTCTTCGCCCTGCGGCGCTTGGCCCTCACCACCGGCAGGCTGCCCCTCCGGAGGAGGCTCACCGCCTTGCCCGCCCTCAGTAGGTGGTTCGCCTTCCCCGCCCTCAGTAGGTGGTTCGCCTTCGCCGCCCTCAGTAGGTGGTTCGCCTTCGCCACCCTCAACGCCTTCCCCACCGGCGTCACCCAGACCGGACGATGCAAACTTTTTTCGTGTTTCATTGAGCGCTTTAT
>CAZQHK010000028.1:10750-22313 GCA_964593455.1 uncultured bacterium | reverse complement strand
GCGTCACCCAGACCGGACGATGCAAACTTTTTTCGTGTTTCATTGAGCGCTTTATCAAATTTAAAACCGGCTCCAACCGTGCTGTGGAAATAATCAGCTTGTTCTTCAGTATCGAATTCAACGGTGGTAACGATGTACTTGGTCACTCCGAAATATTGTTTATTTTGCTCGTAGTATTCTCGAACTTCCCGGGAAGTTATCCTTCGTTTCCGGGCAGTCAGTTCCCGTTCAACCAATTCCTGAATCTTGGCCATGATACGGATATCATTCGTATTCTCTTCTGAAAGCTCGATCTCTCGCTGGCTCAGGTATTCGGTCACCTTACTATCCACCAACATCTCAGCAAGCCTGAGTTTTCGCATTAGATGAAACCTGACCTGCTCCCGCTCCTCATAGCCAAACGAGTTATAGAGTTCTCGCAAATCACTGATCCTGACTACAACCTCGTTTCCGGAGGACCGGGCGATGATGGGATCATCCGTAGAGCCTGCTTCAAATCCCGGAACCAGCCCGGGATTAAGGACAGCCTGGGTCGCACCACCGCCGAAAAATATCACTATCACTGTTCCAACCAACAACAACGTAAGCAACCAAACCTTTCTGCCAACCAATTCTATTGCCATGCGTGTTTTGCACCTCATTCCAGGTAGATCATCAGATTGTATTGTAGCAAAGAAACCGCTCAAGAACAACGTAATTTCGAAAAGCCTGAATCACCCTGCAGGAGTGTTTTCAGAACCGGGCTGTCACTTGTCTTCAGAATACCCCGAAGCGTTGGCCTCCATGAAAAGCCGGGTGTAGAGTTTGATAGCCCGGCGGTGATGCTCTTCAGATTTGCCCATGTTTTCTAGAGTATAATAAATTCTCCCCAAAAGATTATGAATGTTGGCCCTGGTTACCGGCAGCAAATTTTCCCGCTCAACCAGGGATTCCGCTTTCTCCCGGGCCCGTTCGGTGTCTCCTGCCAGAAACAGGGTTTCCGGGATTGCCTGATCAATCCATTCCACTGCTTCCCGGGCCAGGGGAGATCCGGTGGATATCACCTTGGAGCGTAGCTCTCGATAGAGAACGATGGCCTTGAAAAAAGCTCCCTTTTTGACAGTCCCCCCAATCAAGGGCGTATAGACCTGAATGAGATCGAAAAGCGCGGATGTTTTTGGATTGAGTTCCATTACATCCGGCAACGACTGCCTATTTGTGTCTTCCTTCAGCTGCGCCGACTGCCCGCCAACATCACTCGGCAGGCAAAGCGCCAAGACGCTCCACACCAGGATAAGACAGCAGATCGGCTTACAGCTTTTGGGAAAGTTTTTCCAATAGATCGGCATGTTCTTTAACACCATCATAGAGGAGTTTCACTTCAGGAAACTCATCTGCCCACATTTTCAACAGGTATCCCATGGGAATGCCCTGGACATAAACGCTTTTTTCATCAATTGCCTTTTGGGGTATCGTCTCCAGAAGCTTTATGATCACATACCCTTTGGGGATAGCGAGCGGTACTATTTCGCTGGTTTCCAGAGCGTTCATATTTTTAAGCTCCTTGGTGATGATTTCATCGAAATACTCCATTGGGTAGTACCGGATTGTTTGCCGCGGTTGCCAGATATCAGAGTAACGGGCCGCCACTACTTCGAAGTACTCGCCCCCCAGCAGCGCGTTCCGGGCAGCCTCGATGGCGGTCTTGTCGCGCGAGAAAATAATCCTGACTTTTACCATTTTCCCGGTATTGAAAAAATCCGTGTGTTGTTTGTAAAACTTCCTGGTATACGACAGGTAGTCGAACGATATTGGCGGAGCAATTTCCAGGGAGGGAAGAGAAAGTCTTTCAAAACTACTGTCGATAACGCTGGCAATGGGGTCTCGATCCAAACTGGGCAACGGCATACCGTTTTCACCGGGATACGTTATCTGACTGAAAAAACCACGGGACAGGCGGTTGAAACCAAGATCGGCTTGAGACAGGCTATCGGCAAGGAACCTGAGCCGCACATCTTGGGTTAAAATCACCTTCGGGCTTTGCGTCATGGGGTAGATTCCGTCATGTTCAAAAAAGCTGAATCCCATGATCTCGTCAAAGGGGATCCAGGAAACTACGGGAAACTTGACCAGATACTCGTTGACAGGAGTAACGGTCTGATCAGAAAACCGCTTGAACAACCGAAGCAGGATATCCAATTTATAGGATTTGGAGAAAACAATATCCCCGGTTTCTCCGGTACCTTCGACTACCGCCAAACCGAAAAACAATGCTTTCATGGCAGCTTCCAGATGATCGGGTTTCTTGAACTGTTCCATAAAGGTAATCAGTGTTTGAACAGAACCGAGTTTCATCTGTTTGCCGATCCGCCGGATGGCTTTGCTAAGAACCGGGACGGAACTGATAATCGACAGTATTGGAGGAGGATTGCCGGACAGATCACTGGCCAGATACTCCCATTCTTTGATGGCAAAAACAAGCGGAGAAGCAGGTTTGGGAGATTCCCTGGCGTCAAAAAAAACTTCCTCATCCCATTCCGCGGGAAAAGGATGCAATTCTACGTCTCCGGTTTCGTAAAGACGGTTAAACACAGTTAGATAATAGCGGATAGCTTTTTCACGAATGAGCAGTAACCGGATAGGATCCTTGAGACTGGGCGGCATGGGGTCAAAGATATAGTCGATACGCAATAGATTCTCTTTGTATTCGTTGTAAACGGTTTCTATTTCTTCGTCGGTGACCGAGATATTTCCCGTAAGCCGGGCATGAAATGAGAGCCCGCTCTGCATCTTCCTAATATAATCCAGGGCGCCCTCGTACAGCTCTTTTAACCGGCCGAACTTGCTCTCGGGAATCCCTTCCTCTATCGCCTCCCGGATATAATCGAAAACCCCGGGAGTGACGACGGACAGGCTGGGGGGAGAAAACATGGCGGTTCCGGTCCATTTTCTACCAACTATTTGCTCGAAGTTGTAGATCTTCCCGCCTTCCCACATAAATGACTGAAGGGTCAACATCTGGTTAAGGAAAAACGCCTGATCCTGGCTCAAATCCTCGGATACTTCAGGTTTTATCTTTCCGAACGTAAAATCGGGTTGAGAAATAACGGCGTCCTGAACAGAATCGGAATTAACTGTAGGCTGGTCCGAAACTTTTTCAGTCCCGGTTCCATCTCCACCCTCCGGATTCATGTTAGACGGATAGTTGCCGGTTCCAGGCTGTCCCGGGCTCCCTGTTCTGGTATCAGAACCGGCCGGAGAAACGAAATTTTCCGACCTGCCAGGGTCTTTTTCAGTCTTCTGCATCTGGTCGATTTGTAGGTTGGAACCGGGAAAGTCCGCCTGCTCACGGCTTCCCATATGCGCCACGACAATGCCGAGGCACATGCCGGCCAGAGCAATAGCAATGTAAATTACGATGTTTTTAAACTTCAAAAAGGAAGCACCTCCTCATATTGATAGAACTCCGTATATCGAGTTATCGAGTTTCCAATATATACATGAATGTACCATTATTCGCATGCCGCGCGCAATAGCACTATACATTTCAAAACGATACACAGGTACCAAACGATGCACAGGTACCAAAAGATTCTCGGATAATTTTCATTCGCCTTCCCGGTGCACGTCTCTGCTCACGGCCGGCTTTGACCGGCTTAGGCGGAGGAAATTGACAACATATTGCCTGAATGATATACTATGATAGTGTCATTTCAACACGTTATTGTCCTAAAAATCTCGGTTTCACGACGCAAAGGATGACTCGGCAGTAATGTACGATCTTTTCTCAAAACGTGCACACCGGCTGCTTCACCTTTCCCACAATGAAGCCTCGCTGCTCAACAAGAATTATATCGGGACCGAACACATACTGCTGGCCATCGCCCGCGATCCGGCTCCCATCATCCTCAAAGTATTCTCCACTTTCCACATCAGTTATGAAATGATTAAATCAGAAGTGGAAAAGCTCACCGGCAGTGACCACACGCGCCCGGCCGGACAGATGGATCTTACCCACATGGCCAAGCTGGTGCTGAGACTGGCCGTGGAGGAAGCCCAAAAGATTAAGGAAAAAACAGTCAACGACGAGCATCTTTTGCTGGGATTGATTAAAGCCGAAGAGGGTATAGCCCGACGGGTTTTGAGTAACCTCGGTATCGATGTGGAGATGCTCCGGCGCAAAATAATGGAGACGGTGCGGTACCGGGCCACCATTCGCACACCGAATCAAGACGACCAGTCGGAAACACCGACGCTGGATCTTTATTCCATTGATCTTACTTCACAGGCCTCCGAGAACAAACTCGATCCGGTCATCGGCCGGGATGAAGAGACAGACCGTTTGATCCATATTCTATGCCGGAGGATCAAAAACAATCCCTGTCTGGTAGGCGAACCCGGTATTGGGAAAACGGCCATCGTGGAAGGTCTGGCCATCAGGATATCCGAAAACCGGATACCTGCTCCAATCAGGAACAGGCGGATTCTGATGCTCAACATGGGATCCATGCTGGCCGGCGCCAAGTTCCGCGGCGAATTCGAAGAGCGGATGAAAAACGCTATCGACGAAGTCAAGAAAAGCGGTTCCGTTATTTTATTCGTCGATGAATTACACACGCTGGTGGGTACGGGAGCGATGGCCGGAACCATGGACGCCGCCAATATTCTCAAACCCGTGCTGGCACGCGGCGAAGTGCAGGTAATTGGCGCCTGTACTCAGTCCGAATATCGGAAACACATCGAAGGAGATTCATCACTTGAACGCCGTTTCCAACCCATAACCGTCCAGGAACCGTCGCTCCTGGAAACCAAAGAGATATTGCATGGGATCAAGGAACGGTACGAGGACTTTCATTCTGTTAGTATATTGCCGGAAGCTATCACCGCCGCTTGTAAACTCTCCGAACGATACATTCCCGATCGCTTTCTTCCAGACAAAGCCATCGATTTAATGGATGAAGCCGCTGCCTCGGTCCGACTCCGTGAACTCAAGGATTCGCAGCCTGATACTATACCCAGAGATTTCCTCGGTGATTCATTCAGCACCAAGTTCGACTCACTCCACCTCTCACTCCGGGCCCAGCTCGAACTGTCTGGCCTGCTGTGGGAAGAGCACCAACAATCTACCCAACTCCGTCCCGACGTGACCAAACACGATATAGCCAGAGTGGTCTCGAGATGGACTAAAATCCCCGTCAACAGACTTACACGTGCTGAATCGGACCGCCTGCTCAACCTGGAAAAAGATCTTCACTGCCGGGTCATCGGGCAGGACGAAGCAATTCAAGCGGTGGCCCAGGCCATCCGCCGAGCAAGAGCGGGTTTGAAAGACCCTAAAAGACCATCGGGTTCATTCATTTTTCTTGGTCCCACCGGAGTTGGCAAAACCGAATTGGCCAGGGCGCTGGCGGAATACCTGTACGGCAATGAAGAGGCACTGATCCGTATCGACATGTCTGAATACATGGAACGTCACACGGTATCCAGGTTCATCGGTGCGCCGCCCGGCTATATCGGGTTTGACAGTGCCGGACAGTTGACTGAAAAAATCCGGCGGCGGCCATACTCGGTGGTGCTCTTCGATGAAATAGAGAAAGCACATCCGGACGTGTTCAATGCCCTGTTGCAGGTGATCGAGGACGGGATACTGACCGACAGCCACGGGCGAACCGTCAGTTTCCGCCACGCCCTGGTCATCATGACCTCGAATATCGGCACCTACAAAATCCAACGGAACCAGAAAATAGGCTATTTCCAGGACAAACCCAACGAAGCGTACGAACGGATGAAAGAGACCCTTCTGGAAGAGCTGAAACATACCGTCAAACCAGAGTTTCTCAACCGCGTTGATGAGATCGTGGTATTCCAGCAGCTGAATATGGAAGAACTTCGAGAGATTGCCAATCTCATGATCCAACAGGTCGAGACCCGGCTCATGGAACGGAATATCAGTCTCAAGATTTCCAGAGAAGCCATAACTATTCTAATTAAAAAAGGGTATGACCGGTCATTGGGAGCCCGCCCCCTCAGACGAACCATTCAACGCCTGGTTGAAAACGAGTTAGCCAACGAACTGCTGGAAGGCAGCTTAAGTGATGGCGATGTGATCTCTATAATGGAGCAAAACGCCGCGCTGGTCTTCAACAAAGAATAACAGAGACAGTTTAAAACCGGGAAATTTTTCATTTCTTGTATTCGACCACTAATCCGGTGGATAATACCCACATAGCCCCGGGAGCCGGCACAAAATCATACACGGTTTTCCTGTTCAGCTTCTCCGGTGAAGTCTCAAGAACCTCCAGAACCAGGTCGCCAGGGGTATCGGTAGAAGATGCCATAGAGCACCGGATCACGCCCGCACCGGCGGTACCGATCCATAATTCATCACCGGCTGTCTCCAGGGCGGTTATCAGGATATCCCCTCTTGAGCCATCACCCGGCGTGTCCGGAAGCACTACTTCCGAAAGACTCGATGTCAGAATTTCCCAGGCGAACAATCTGCTTGCACCGCCTGCGGCCGTGCCGAAGGCCAGCCACACGTAACGCGGCGAAAGCGCGGCCACCATCAGGGAGGCGGCAGAGCCCGCAGCCTCCAGCGAATATAGTGTTTCAAATCCTTCCGGTGTAACTTTGGCCAGCCAGCGAACCGCCTGCTCCCGCAACGATTCAAGCACCAGCCAGGCCGATGATTCGGCTGAAACAAGAGCCTGCAGCTTCAAAGGAGGGAGGCCCTGGGGATATGGCCATTGTTTCACCAGTTTTCCGGCATGGTAGAGCGCGATCCGCCCCTCGAGAGCCACCCATAGATTGCCTTGCTCTTCACCGGCGGCCTTGACCTGGGTACCGGTTTGGAGCCAATTGGACCGCGGCAACCATGATTTAGTAGACGGATCAAACAACCCCATAAATGTTCTCTCGGAAAACAGAACGGCAACAGTATCACCCTGGTTATAGAGCCCGCGAATCCCTTTTATTTTTCCAGGGAAAGAAGGTTCAAGGGATTTGAATTGTCCCGTACCAGGGGTTATGGAAACGATTCCCGTAATAGGCGTACCGGCAAAAAGCAGAGGTGATGGTACCGACACAAATAATCCGCAGGAGTATGGAGTTAATTCCAGAAACAAGTTTTCCGGTTCGTAGATGTTCCAGGTGCCGGCCGGGCGCACTTCGGCATCAGGGACCTCCGGGGCTATCGAGGTACCACCTGTTGAAACTTGGCCCCGGACCTTGATACCACCGGGCGGCAATAAAACCAGTAAACAAGCAATGAGAAGTGAAAGGCGAAAAAAACCTTTCAAGCTTCCTGTTCCTGCTCTATTGCCTTTCCAACTGCCTCTATCATCTTTTTGAAATCCTCGTAAAACTCTACATCCAGCCGGATTCCCTTTTTCGTATATCCCTCGTAGTTTTCCCGTTTGACAAACTCTCTGATATCAAAATACAGCCGGCCCCGAAAATTGGTAAGACTGAAAACCAGTTCGGCATCGACACCTTTTTCCATACGGCTCACTTCTTTTAATTCACTCACGTGCTCAAACTCCTCCCTAATCCTTCTTGGTATCTTCCTTCACGAGCTTCAACGTCGTGGTAAGCTGCAACTTCATTTGCATCTTTGCTGCACTGCCGGTTATTTTCAAGGGCTCTTCACTTTTACCGGACACGGCGCCATCGGGCGTGACCTTGGACGCACTCTCATATTTCTTATCGGAACCAACAGACTCCTGTGAAAAAAGGTCGGCGTCCACCGGCATTACCAGTAACATGCTGCTGGTTAGTTCACTCCGTATCATCTTCCCTTCCCGATAGGCGAAGTAGGTTTTTCCTTGTAAATCTACTTCCATAATCATATCATCCAACTGTTCCAAACGCCGGCATTTTATTTTCTTCTCGATAACCGCACAGTCATATCCATCAATTCGCTCAAATCCGGTAAACGTAAACGTGCCCACGAGCGGCACTGGATACGATTTGCTCAAGGGCGCGGAAACAGTCCATGAATCACCGATAGCCAATGGTTTATCGGGAAATTCAAGTTGGAATTTGGTGATATCGGCCGTCATCTGCTCCGGTCCCAGGTCCACAATCTTACCTGATCGGGCCAGTTTCATAATGACGGTTTTACCAATATTCCCCATTTCCTCCGGTTCGTCGTTGACCAACCCGCCCCCTTCCAACATGGTTATGGAAACATCCAGCGTGCCGTCCGCGTTTTCCTTGACCACTTTCCACCGAAACAGCAGGTCCATGTTCATTTCAGCTTCTTTTTTTGCTTCTGTATCCCCTTCTATCACCACCGTACTGCTACCTATATTGGTCAACGCATAGCTGCAAACGTCACCTGTCTTGAGGTTGAATTGTAAACGAATCGGCGCTTGAGCGAATACAACCTGGGATACTATCAGCACTAACACTGCCATCGACGCAAAAAGAACGTATCGAGCCTCTTTATTCAAAGCATTTACCTCCTACCTGTTCGGTCAGACTAATCAGCGCATTCTAACACGAGCTACGAATTCTTGTAAAGTATCCTTTTTCAATGGTTAACAACCAGCCAGACTAGAAGATAAAAACGTTTTATGGTATGCTACATAGCCGACTAAGGAGGTCTGGCCCAGTGTCTGTAAAGCGAAACCGCGCTGATAATAAATATCCCATCCGCTCAGACGGAGCCAAACAAGTGCCGGCAGCCTGCGTTCTGGCCTGGATAGTTCCCGGTATGGGACATTTTTACTTGCGCAAATGGTCACACGGCCTCCTCTTTTTTCTAGCCATCAACACCTTGTTTTTTCTCGGTTGTTATCTCGGCGGCGACTTGCTGCCGCGGGTGAAAGACGCCGGCGCTATCGGATACCTGAGCCTTATAAGCCATTTTTTCAATGGGCTGCCATTTTTGGCCACCTGGAAATTTTTTGGGGAAACAGCACGGACCGCGGCCCCTTTTGCGGAGTTGGGAAAAACCTGGATTGACATCGCCTGCCTCCTTAACATTCTTGTGATTTTCAACGCATATGACCGCGCAAAAGTTCAGGCTTTCTCTTCAAAAACCAACAAAAAAGCCGGGGAACGGGGAAAATCGTGAAAGTATTTACGGTACACGTGCTTCTTTTCCTATTCACCATCCTGGTAAGTACATTGGTGGTTACTGCCACTGTTTCGGATGATTGGCGCTTCATCATCAAGAAAAGCCTGATCTATATCAGCTACTTTACCGCAGCCACCGTGGTTTGTTCGGTGCTGGTCTACTTCATCAGCTGACGGTGACACGAAGGAGACAAAAGCAATGGGTAAAAATGAATCGCCTCTTACCTGGAAACGTGTCGGTATCAAAGCACTTTGGGTGATCGGAATCGTGCTGGTGATGTTTTTGATGACCTGGATAGAACTCTACACACGGGCTAGCGAGAAGTACACTGAAGCTGATAAGCTGCTCGTGGAAGCCGAACAGTTGACTGGCCAGGCCAACCTTGGAAAAAAAGAAGCTCGGCTGGAACTGGCTATCGAGACCTACGCGGAAGTCATCAGTATGCACTACGCTCCCTTCAGTCCCTGGGTACGGAAAACCCAGGACAAGCTTCAGGAACTGGGAGCGCTGTTTGAACAGCAGAACAACCGGCGATTAGCGGTGAAATCATATCAGGAACTCGAGCAGGCCTATCCGCCGCTTCCTTACCAGGCGTTCCCGGCACACCGGCGGCAACTCAGAGAAAAGATCGAAACGCTCAAGACAAACTGAGGTTTTTCAAGGCCATCCGAGCATATCGCACGATGTCGAGATCCTTTTCCTGCAACATTCTTTTCAGTTCGACCTCGGAATTCTGTCCCTTGATTCGTCCGAGGGCCTTGATGGCCTTCAGGCGGACATCCTTGACACTGGCTTCTTTGGCCAGACTGACCAGTTGACTCAAACCCCGGCTCTCGCCTCGCAGGCCAATTACCTCGGCGGCCGCACCGCACACGTAAGAACTCCGGTCGTTCAACGCGGCTATGAGAAGCTCCACAGCCTCGGGACCCGCAGCTTCCTCCAACTGGTAAACGGCACAACCCCTGACATACATGCTGTTGTTCTTTAACGCTTCCCGGACGTAACTCAAATCCTGCGCTGACGCCGTCACGTAATAACCGGCGGTCATATCGACGGATGACAGCAAATCGGGAGTGACATGTTTTTCGGCCAGATTCTTCTTGATTATGCCAACCGGGTCGGCCGGACGCCTGACACCGTGCGGGCTTGTTTTCATGTGATGAATAACGGACTTGAACTCTTCATCCAGTCTCTTGGACGCAACCACCAGCGGGGCGATAGCTTCCAGGTCTTCCAGTTCCACCAGGGCGCTGGCGATCGCCATTATGGATTCGACTTCTTCTTCATTTTCGGATTCCAGCAACGACCGCAGCATGGGAGCAAGGTTTTTCTCGTTCAGTTTACCCACTGCCTCGGCGGCGTATTTTCTCAGCTCGGCATCCGGTCCCTCCAGAGCTGATTTCAAGGCTTCCCGTACCGTATCCGGATCATGGTCCTTGATCTCCTGTAAAGACTTCCACAATGTGTGCCGGACACCTTCCTCCGGATCGTTAAGAGATTCCACCAGAGGCAGCACCACCTCGGCATCACCCAGACGTCCGAGTGCATACGCCACCGCTGACCGGACAAACCTATTTTCATCTTTGAGGTGCTGCAAAAGAACCTCGAGGGACTTTGCGTCTCCAAGCTCCGCCAGGGCCAGGGCCGAGGTGTAGCGAAGTGAAGCTGAGGTTTCATTCATTATTGAACAGAGTTCTTCTGTGGCCGAGGTGTCGTGCATACGGCCCAGCGCATAGATAGCCAGACTCCTGACATTCTCCGAGACAGACTCCTGGGTCATGATGTTCTTGAGCTCCGCGGCTACATCTTCAGCTTCCAGGGACTCGAGGTCCTCCGCCCGACCCCTGAAATCAACATTCCGATCCTGGAGCAACCGGGTCAGCGGCGTGATATCAAGGTCCTCGTCCCAGGTCGCCACCGGCCACCGTTTAAAGTCGTCATCTTCGGCGTGGCGCAACAGCCGTTTACCCACTGATGAGGTCCTCATGTCGAGAATCTGCTGCGACTGTTCGAGAAGATCGTTATCGATCTGCCCTAGATATTTGATCAGCGGATCTATCACCCGTAGATCATCGGAGTACTCCAGCGCAGCCGCCGCTGCTTCTCTGACCTTCTTCGAATCATCTTCCAGACATCGGATAAGGGCTTCGATTATCTCCGGTTGATTGGTGAAATGAGACGCTGTCTGGGCGGCCGAAAGCCTGGTCATGGAATCGGGATTGGAGAGTCTCTCCAGAATATCCGTTTCCACGTTAACATCCGGTTCTGCCTCAAGTTCCGCCTGGTCTACGTCGACCTCTGCCGATTTGAGAGGCTCATCCATCTCCGGTTCGGAAAGAAGTTCTGTTTCGCCGGGTTCAGCTTTCGTATTGAGCGATGACAACTCAGCCTGCAGTTGGTCGAAATCCATATCGGGGATGTCGTCCTGTCCGGCGTTCAACTCAGCTTCCAGGTCCCCGAAGTCCGTGACCAGCTCATCTTCCGGTTGGTCTACGTCCTGTA
>CAZQHK010000028.1:0-10650 GCA_964593455.1 uncultured bacterium | reverse complement strand
TTGTTCCAGGTCTTGAAGGATCTCGGGCGCCGGTTCCATCTCCGGGATTTTTTTCTTCAACACACGGCTCGACTTGGACAACAGCAAGAAGACTTCAATCACTAAAAGGATAAATATTATTGAGACGTAAAATATCCAGACACTCAAAGAAGATCCGCCTTCAACCCGAAATTGTATACGTTGTCATTATCTTTTTCGGGTTATCTGCCCGACTTGCTTAATTTTGACCCAATCCGTCACGGTTTATCAGACCAAAGCTCACCTTTCGGGTCAGAACCAGAACGCGAAACCGGTCCCGAAGAAGAAATCATTGAGCTTGACATTAAAGTCATAAGCAAACGGTGTTGTGTAGGAGAGACTCAGGTCGGCGTGGATATACTTGAGAAAGTTGTACATGGTAAAATTCGGGGTGAAGAAATACTCAATCCCGCCAATCACGTTGAAGCCCGTTGTCGCGTCCTTGCTCTCGAGCCTCTCGCCGTTGGAGTTCCAGTACTTGTGTTCTACCCGGAAATGCGTTAAGCCAAGACCCAGAAACGGTTTCAACCGTGATTCTTTCATGAAGTAGCAGATGATGTTAATGTTAAGCGGAATCAGTTCCAAACGGTTGCTCCCGGCCACGGGGCGGCTGAAATATGTATCGTCCTCGGTATTCGACCAGTGGCCGATGCTGGCATCCAACGCCCAGTGCGACCCCAGCCCGTACCTTAGACCACCGCCGATTCCAAACTTTCTCTCCAACCGCTTGCCGCCGACATTCCAGCCGTCAGGACGGTAGTAATTAGCGAAGAAACTCAACGAGAAACGGTTCTTGATGGAATAAAGTGAGACTTCTTCCTCGGGTGTATAAGTAATGTCCCCGAAAATTGATTTTTCGGAAGGAGCGAAAAATTCCGGAGCAGGTCTATCGGGAGCGTAGACTTCAGCGCGTGCCGGCGGTTCGGCCTTCGGAGGCTGCGCTTGAACGGGCTCGGACATTGAAGCATGGTCATGCATGGGAGCGTGTTCCGCCGGCGCATCGGCTGGAGCCGGAGGTTCAGGGACACCGGTCCGGAACGAAACCGCCGACCCCAGGAACCCGGCCACCGCCTCGAAGGGCACGATGATCTCTTCTCCCACGCGCTGTACCGGGGATTTAAGATATTTCCACTCATCGTTGACGATAACCAGGGTGTTGTCGATCTGCAGCTTGATGGTATCACGATCTTTGGCCAAAAGAATAATCTTGGTCTCGGGATTATATTTGTAGGTGGCGCTCAGCCGGTTGCAGAGCGTCTTCAGAGGAATGAAAAGAATATCTTCATCGTTCTTGAAAAGAATATCCAGGGGAATCTCCTCATCATCAAGAAGAATAGCCACCTGGGAGAACGCGCTGCCGGCATAAAAGAGCATCACCAGTGCAAAAATTATGAGTTTCGTCCTGTTCATCCTGTCTCCTCCTTCATTTTTCCATAATAATGACAACCATACGGACATACTTCTGACATGCGGCACTTATTATAACCTTAAACGTCAAAATACCACAAGACTGTTCAAAATATTACTCCCCAAACACCACTACCAATACTTACTCATTCTCGATCCCATACACCAGAAGGGATAATCGTGAAACCTCTTGACATCTAGACGTCCGGGACATACACTCGGCAATCGGGAGTGGTGAACAAGATGGCTTTATTGGGTAATATTCTGTGGTTCGTCCTGGGCGGCGGAATTCTGTTGGCCATCGAATGGCTCCTGGCCGTCTTGCTCATGGCTATCACCATAGTCGGCATTCAGAAACCCGTAGCGTGCTTGACATTACCTATATAACATGATAAACTTCGTTTTCGCACGGCCGTAAAAAGGCCGTTTCGTGGGGCTGTGGCGCAGTTGGGAGCGCGCCTGAATGGCATTCAGGAGGTCGAGGGTTCGAATCCCTTCAGCTCCACTTTTTTTGTCCCTGGAACCATCAGCTTTTTCACGGTTTAACCCTCTGACAACTTCTACCGCAAAAGCCCATTTGACTACACCTTGACTGTGTTATCGTGTGCATAGGCATAGGCACATTGGCAAATGTTTAAATGTTAAGCCTGACCCCATTATTGAGGAACCAGGGACTTCCATTGTTCCTGCCATTGTCTGGCGGTCTCGCTTCTCGCGCGTCGCAGAGCCAGGGGATTATAACCAAGTGTCTGGCCGGACACACTCTTCAATAGTGAAATCGAAGCTACTCGAATGTTTAAATCGTCGCTGAGAAGTCTCCTTACTATCTGTGAAAACTGCTTATTTTTCTTTATAAGTCCATACCGGCTTTGGGCCGAGTACTCTTCCTGCCACCATTCCCGCCAATTCTTTACCGCTACAGCTGTTTCTTTGAACTTGAACGACCGGCATGAAAAGGCCTGACCAGTGATGGCCAGTAACGCCTGGTAGGCCTCAAACCCGAAATGATAATTGTTCTCCAGAAAATCGAGAAGAAACGGCACAAAATAAGGTTCCGCCTCGGTTACGTTCTCCAGGAACAACTTTTTCACCGTCAGCGAGTTTTCAGCTTCAAAATATTCACGTAAAGCCTTGAGATTAGAATCCCCCTTGATCTTTGACAGCGCCACCGCGGCAGCCAGGGCCACCGAAGTGTCTTTTGTCTTCAAAAGCGCCTGCAGCTCTTCCTGTTTTTTGACGGTTATTTCAGATAATGAAAAACTCTTTTCCGGAGCTGCTTTCAGGTTGGATAAATTCTTGATTTTACGCTTAAGCTCAAGAGCGATGGGAATATTCCCTTCAAAATTGGCATGCACCATATCGATAAACAATGAATTTCCCGGTACTCCATCTTCAGCAATGGTTCTCACGGCCTTTTGCAAATCGACAAACTCCGCCTTTGATTCCCGGGCGACTCTGGCCAGGACTTTGAGCTGGTCACGAGAGACCCGGTTGGGAATGTCTTCGTTGTCCAGAGCCTGCCAAAATGCTTCATACGCCTCATCCGCCCTCCCCTGGGAAAGCAAATCTTTAGCCATAAAATATTTTCTGGCCGCGGCCCCATAGAGACTCAACGGTTCGAATTTTAAATTGGCCGCCGGAGCTCCCAGTATAAGCTTGATCCCGTTTTTCTCACACAAAGCAGCGATAGCACGAAGGTTATCTTCCATTAACTTCAGGATAGAGTCCTTTTCACCTTTTTTTACCAGCCCCCCGGGAAGCTCGGAATCTTCAGGTTGAAAATCAATCGAGCCGGAACGACCGAGAATCTTTTTTATCAAATGAGTTATTCGGAAATTGTCGAGAAGAAGCCGCGCCTTCAGAATGACAGGATTCTGCCGGAGAAGGTTTCTGTTGAATCGTTGTGCTAAAAATTCATTGTGCCCGGTGACAACCACAATAATGTTGGGCTGATAACTGATAATTTCCTGTACTAATCGAAGAATTCGAGTAGTTCCATATCCCATGCCCCCCCCATTGATTACCTCGATATTTCCGACTTCATTGTCTCGCGCGAACATGAGCTTCAGAACCTGGGCAAACGTTTCCCGGAATTCACCACCGTGGACAGCCGATCCTCCTAAACAAAATACCCTGACAGAATTCGGAGGTTTGTGAACCGGGAAATACTCCAGGTGAAACTTGCCCAGTTTATTGTGATTTGTCCGGGCAAACGTTCCCAGGGATCCGAGATTCTCAACACCGTAGACGGAATATCTTCCATAGAATCCCCAGAAGGGATCGGGCCGCTTGTCCGGCGGAGCGAAACCATATGCTCTTAATGATAATTCAAGTACGGTCAGGAGACAGACATTGACCAGTAGCAGGACAATTATCCTGAACCGCTTTCGACCTGTTTTCCCGCCGGCCGGCCGGTTACTATCGCCGGTGACCCGGGTTGGTTTGCTATCCTCGGGACTCATCACTTACAGTATAGATTATGAAGAGCAAACACTCAAACAAGAAATTCAAGATACTGGTGCTCATTCTCATCAATCTCACCATCCTGGTCATTCCTGAATGTTTTCTACGGGTTACCGGCTTTGCCAAACAGGAAGAACGGCCCGATCCTTTCTTTGGTTTTTTTGGTTCTTACAGAGCCTACGGACCTGAAACCCTGGGGAGCTTTGGTACTGTCCTTGGAACCAATCCCAATAAACTGTCCACATTACAGCTTGAGTACTTCACTTCGAATAAGAAACCGGGAGCTATACGTATTTTCTGCCTGGGCGGCTCCACTGTCCATGGCAGTTATTATCGTGAAACATATGTACGCGTTTTAAAACTTTTAACCGCACAACAAATGGGGGACGGTCGATTAGAAATTATCAACTGCGGCGGAGCCGGTTACAGCATCCAGCAAATACTCAAGCTTGCTCGCGAGCTCGTACATTATGAACCGGATATCTTCATTATCATCACCGGGCATAACGAGTTTAGCTCTATCCGATACCACCGTGATCTCCTCAACCAGGGACCATTTGTCAGGTTTATGCGCGTGTTTCTGGACAATTTCCGGCTTGTGCATCTCCTGAAACATTTTTTGGGAGTTATCAAACCAGCCAAAATACATTATGAGCACACCCCTCCTCATGGGCCGATAACGGCCGAGGAAAGAGCGTACATTCTTTCCCAGATGAGAACGAATCTCACCGAAACAGCCGGAATAATCACTCAAGCCAACGCCAAGCTCATCCTTGGGCCGGCCGCCATGAATTTAAAACATCCTCCATCGGGGCTGAGAAACAAAGCCAGTCTTTATTACCTTGAAGCTGAAATTCTCCTTTCCGAAAGACGGTATGAAGAGGCCTACCAGGCATACTGGAAAGCTCTCGAACATGATATCAGCCCGGTCCGGATGTTCCCGGCGCAGATCGATGTTATACAGGAGATAGCGGGAAAAGTTGGAGCAACGTATATCAATATGCAAACTCTATTCAACCAGCAGGCCCCGGAAGGAATTCCCGGAAATACTCTCTTTAATGACTCCGTTCATCCCAACTGCGAAGGCAATATCATCATTGCCAGAATGGTATTTCAAGCCCTTAAAAAGATCATCCGGCCCGGAGAGCAGTCTGGCGGGGACATTGATCGAAGACTGGTATTGCCCGAACTGAAACCGGAAGAGCTGATACGGATGCTTAAAAATAAAGATCCTCTCACAGCCCTGGCAGCAGCAGTAAAACTATCTAAGCAAAAAGACGCAAACTACATCAACGAAATCCGAACCTATTTTGCCGGAACGAAATCCCTGGTAATAAAAAAGATGTTCCTGGAGAATATGGGAACCGCAGAATCATTTGTTATTCCATTTCTCATTGAGTTGATAACGACAAATCCGTTCATCTTCGATGCCCGACAGGCCCTTCTCAGCATCACCGGTCAATTTTTCGGACTCAGATCGTATTTTGTCGAACAGGTGGCCGGGATGTGGAAGAAATGGTGGAAGAAAAATGCCTCTTCCTTGAACCGGCGGCAGTTATTAGGCCGGCAGATAGGTGCCGTTATCAGCCGGCTCAGGAGCGATGATCTCAATGTCAGGTTGGCTTCAATTTCGATATTGAAGGAGCTGACGGGAACGACGTTGGAATATAATGCTCTCGACTTGATACAGGAGCGAGAGTCCGCTGTCTGTTCCTGGGAAGAGTATCAGGACCACGCTATTGATGATTAATCTCCTTCTTGTGCTGAGAGGAATAATACCGTATTGTAGAGAAAGTCGAACCCGTGGCCGAGCGAGTACTCGTATGGTTTGTGCATTTTCCGGTTAATTGGGTGAAAGGTTCACCGTGAACTATACCTACATAGACAGTGGTCAGAAGTTGTCCACGTACATAGAGAATCTGGCGGAGAACAAGACCGAGATGCTGGCGCTGGACATAGAGGGCGAATCCAATCTGCACCAGTATGGAGAGAAACTGTGCCTGGTGCAGTTGTACGACGGAAAAGACGCGGTAATCATCGATCCGTTCAAAACCTCGATGAAGGAGCTCAAGAAGATACTGGAGAACCGATCGATCTTGAAAATCATGTTCGACGCGCCCGGTGACCGGGCCTTCCTGTACAAAAATTGCAGGATAGACACGATGTCGATACTGGACATCCAGGCGGCTGTGTTGTTGCTGGAATATGAAAAAAGGGATCTCTCGTCGGTCTTGAAACAAGCCTTGCAGATCGACACAAAAAAATCCAAGAAAAAATTTCAGCAATACAACTGGAACACCCGGCCATTATCCGATAGGGCTATCGAATATGCGCTCGAGGATGTGATCCACCTCTTCGAATTAAAGGACCTGCTGCTGTCGGAGCTCGTCGAACAGGACCTCCTGGAGCGTTTCATCCTGAAAAACCTGCAGGGGCAAAACAAACCGCACATCTACAACAAGAAACCGAAACTCCTGCGGTCACGGAATTTCAGGGAACTCACCACACAGGAACAAGGAGTGTTCAAAAAGCTCTTCGACATCCGCGAGAACAATGCACGGAAACTGAACTGTCCCCCCCACTATTTGCTGCCGAACGACCTCCTGTTCACTCTGGTTACACTAAAGAAGAAACTTCAAAGTTCAGATTTTGGTAAAAGAATTCCACCCAGAGAACGCCAAAAAATCATACCCCTGATGCAGCAGGCAATTAATAAGGATAAGTAGTGCGAAGTAAACTTGGATAATCGTTCTTTTTATTCGCCCGTTTTACCCCAGACCGCGTACTGGTCACCGGACGCCAGAAGCTCGAACGAATCGCCGGGAGACCACTCCCCCCACCCTATTTTCAGGGCAACTTTGCCGTCGATAATAGCTGCGTACATGCCAAAGTCGGCCTTGACTATTTCGATCTTGCTACCGTTGTGGATCCCGAATCGTTTGCGGATCCGGATCAGTTCCTTGATGGGCTCCCGCAAGTTCCATTCGTAGACGTGCTCCCAAAAAACGCAGGGGATACCCGGGTGAGTGAGGATGTACGCGTAGCCTTGCATGACTTTGTCTACGGGAAACGGCCAATGGCTCTGCTGCGACCCCGTGTCATGGTTGTCGATGAAGGTCACCGCGCGCTGGGGCCACCAGCCGATCAGGCCCGGAGCTTTACCGTCAGAATCACGAAGCCGCCAGTATTCTCCCCCCACCGCCGTCTGGAGAATACCCTTGGTGGTAAAATCAAACGCACAGGTGGTATCGCCCGCCTGGTCGAGCCAATCACACAGCGACTGGCGGTGAGCGTCCTGGTTGGGTTTGAGGTACGACCCGTCGAAAGACATGTCCGTCCAGATCTCGCCCACGGAAAACACCGGTTTTGTTTTACTGTCGTACCGGCCGGTATACGTGGCGTGATATCCCTTGGAAAAATCATAGCGCCAGCCGGCGAACCCCAGATCTTTCAGCCAGTTCATCCACTCGATGATATCGCGTTGAACAATTGGGTTGGTGTGGTCTATATCGGGAGCCGCGTGATAACTGGCGCCCGTATCGCTGTTGCCGGTGCCGCCGAACTGGCCGCGGCAGACCGCCCACTGCTCCCATTGAGCCTTGCCCGAAGGAAAATGATATATGTTCCAGTTACCATGCTCGTCCTGTTTTCCCGCGCAGCGGTGGTTGATAACGATGTCGGCAATGGGTCCGATATTTAAATTTCTCAGCGCATTCAAGGCCTCGACGAGTTGTTCTTTGTCGCCGTAAAACGTCGGGCGGTCGGGGGTCCCCAGGTCGTAATAGTCGCCCGGCAGATACCCCTGCGCACTCACCGAACGGCTGACCGGCGGGAACCAGACCATAGTGGCCCCGACATCGGCTATATCCCTGGCTTTTCTCCCGATAACGGAATACCATTTACCGGGCGCCCATTCTTTCACATGCCAACCGAACCCCTGCAATATGACGCCGTGGGTAATTTCGGTCTCCGGACGTTGGGCAAAAACCACGGGAGAAAAAAGGCACACCGCGGCCACTGCTGCAACCAATATCCAGACTGTTTGACGTTGCTTCTTATTTATTTCACGCATATGAACTCCTATATGAACTCCTAAATGAAAGCTATTGGTTAATTATACCGAAAAAATCGGCTAATGCCAAATAAAAAAGGACGCCTGTTACGGCGTCCTTTTTCAGATTATCGACATGCAGGTTTGTCCGGTCAGGACCGGTGCCGTTCTTCCACGGGGATATAGGTTATCGGCGGCGTGTGTTTTTTGAAATGTTTACGGGTCGCCGGTTTGAGTTTCCGGAACACTTGCGGAGTCATGGCCAGGCCGTTTGATTTGAGTAAAGCCGATGTGTTCACCGTATCGCCGAAAACATCCAACCGCTCGTTTTTCCCGAAGCCCACACAGGCGCACACCACCGGCCCGAAATGAGCTTTTATGACATGACGGCACCGCAGGCCGCGCTTTTTCATCCACGTATCTCCGGTGGTTTTAAGATCTTTCAAGGCCAACACACCGCTGTCTACCCGGTCTTCAGGGAAAACAAACAGGATGGAATCTCCCATGAACTTGATGATTTCACCGCCGCCGCCGGTGATGAACCGGCCGGCGAACTCGTAGTACTCCGACAGAAACGAAAAAATCTCACGGTTTGAATGGGACCGAGCCATACGTCCGAATTCCGTGAGATCAGAAAATACAACCAACAGGTTTGCTTCGGTGGGTTTTGAAGCCTGTTTATCAATAGTCATAGGCCATTCTCCTTTACGTGATTTCTCGTGTAACGACGGCCCATATGTCCGCCAGGTAACCCGGAAAATGCAATTGACTTCGTTTTTTTCGGGTTATAAAAGAGATCGCCAGTCCACAGACCTGGCAGTTGCAAGCAAGCTCATCTACCACCTCCTTCTGCTATGAGTATACCCCATGGCTGCCAATTGTCAAGATTTTAAAGAAGTGGTGGGTCAATCACGTTCTCAAAATGGACAGTAAGTACAAAGAGTTCATTACCGGTTGTGTTTAGCTCTCCTGAAAAGCCATACTCCTCCACCAAGAAAAGCCGGGATCAGCGGAACCATGATGGTCAAAACCGCCGCGGTTACCAGGTCCGGGCGCCCGCTGGCCAGCCGCGGCCAGTTGAAGATGAACAAGTCGGCAGTGAAGTGGGAGAGGACCACTGTCAAGGCGTCGTACTTAAAGAAAGCCCAGCCCCAGACACATCCTACCAGGGCCAGGACGGCCGCGCGGCCCCAGAAGGGCTCTTCAGGCGGCAAAAACCGCATCGAGGTATGCAAAAGGCCGTAGAGCACAGCCGGCGCCAGCACCGCCAACCATTTATGGGAGGTTTTGGATAGAAGCCAGGTACCGCCGAAAAATCGATACCCCAGCTCTTCTATGAAGGCAATCTTCAAAAAGAAAAACAGGGTGGACAGCGAAGGTACGGCCGAGTTGATGGCGTAGAAGAAAAAACCAAGCGGTTGGAGAGAGACCCGTACCGGGACGGTCATCCGGAGAACCGCCATACCGCCGGACATCACACCGCCACAGATAAGTCCCACCAGGAAACCACGGCCGGAAGCGATCGCCACCGAGGGTGCGAAAAATTTCCCCGATAAAAGCAGCCACAACGATTCTCCACGTCCCCATCCTTCTTCCCTGTCCAAAGCATCACCGGCGGCGATGAAAAGTAAGATGAGCAGCAACGGTAATAATTCTCCCACCGAGTTAAACACCACGTGCCGGAAGATGAATATCCACCACGGCCACAAGGGGTCCCAGGCCATGAACATGTATGCCGTCTGGAGTAGTACCGTCAGGCAGGATAGGACGAATATTACCGCCACACAGCGGCCGGCTTTCCCCAGCCGGATCCCGCCCTGCCGCAAATAACGGAGAAAAAGGAGAAACACCAGCACCGTGGCTGCCGCCGCCACGGCCACCCCGGAGGCGATCAGGAATTCCTCACGCGCCCTTTTCCGGCGTTTCTGCTCGAGGATATCGCTGGGAATATCCAGGGTGCGCTCCACTGCGGTCACCGACAGGCCGGTGACGGTCACCGTGGTGTTAAGCGCTACCCGTGGATGTTCCGCTACCAGGTGTTCAAAGGTGAATGTGTAATCAGTCCGGTCCGGGCGGCCGTGTTTTTCATAGCCGGTCTCCCGCAGGGGGGCGTTCTTTGGACCGGGTAACTGCTCCAGGCACAATCTGGCCCGGGCACGGGCGGCGTCCCTGGTAATCGTTCCCCCGGGATCGTCTTTGCGTACGTTCCGGTAAAATCCGATCACTCCCACGCCCGGATAGACGGTAACCTGGAAGGTTTCGGGAGAGCCGTACCGTTTGAAAAAAACTGTATGGTGAAAAACAGGCAGCCCTTTTTTAATTTCCTGTCGCGTTCGCTCCAGTCCCCAGACAATTTCCAGAAAATCAAGTGCATCTTCGTTAACAGTTAGACGGCTCCTGGCTTTATACCCGGTCAGATCAAAACCACGGGATTCGAGGAACGACCGGGAGGCTGCTATCAGATTGGAGGGCTCAATATGAAGATCGATATCGGCCAGTGGCCAGAGCACCGCCAGCGACGAGAAAAAGTAGAATCCGGCCGCCGCTGCGACGACAGCCAGGAGCAGGTCCGATTTTTTGAAGCAGCAGGACATGGGCTCTATCATAACAGCCTACCTGCAAAGTCACAATGTATACTGACGTTCCGCTTCGGAAACATTCTTATCGGACAGCCCAGGAAATTGTTCTGATACTATTTCTCCGACAGACTC
>CAZQHK010000027.1:0-64588 GCA_964593455.1 uncultured bacterium | reverse complement strand
ACCAGTTCAACCGCGTCTTGCAGAGAGGGAGGTTTTTTACCTTTTGCTTCCCTGAGCGCGATAAATCGTTCGGCGAACCGGGTAAGGCGGTCCTCGTCTTCAGAGTGATCGATGACGTCAACACCGTCGAGACTAACACCGGCGCTGACCGCCACGGCTTCCAGTTTAGCTCGTTGGCCGAGAATAGACACCCTGGCCAGACCCTCGGCGGCAGCCCGACAACCGCCTTCAACTATACGGTTGTCCCATCCTTCGAACAACACCACCCCGCCCTGACGCCTTTTTGCCACCGCCCGGATCTTATCCATGACATCCATGTTTTCAACCGCCTTCTCTCAAAAAGGTGATTTTTTTTCAACCGATCTCCCATCAACGGGTACTTATAATACGGGCACCAGGTGATGAACGCGGAAATAACGGCCGGCAGCCGGGCAACGGTGGCGGCCTGTCCCGTGCTATCACAGATTACTGGAAGCCAAACACGATCGTCAAGACTGGCGGAGACCGAAAGAAAAACCGGCGCCGGCAGCCGAGGAAAGAGGTACATCTTAAGTTGACATAGAGAGTAGTTAATTTCTATAATTCTTTATGAAAGGGGGCGAAGTGTATCATGATACCTTCGGCACCCAAACGAGGCATCGCGTATGTTATTGTGCTTATAGCTATTATGCTTCTCCTGGTCTTCGGGGCCAGCCTTCACTTTATTACCGGGCAGAAAGGGAAGCAGATTTCTCATTCCATCAATGAAACCATCTGTTACAAACTAACCGAGTCGGCCCTGGACCAAGCCCTGTTCCTGATCAGAAAAGACTCCAACGATTACAACAAGGCCTATCCAACCGACGGAGGTAAACCGGACATCGGTTCTGCCTTTGCCCAGTTCAGACTCCCCAGCCAGGTGGACGGAACGGATACAAACGATCCGGGAGGAGGACTCGGCATCGACAAAAGTCTCCAACTTTCACCGCTGCAGCAGGATTTCGTGTACGACGAAAGTGACTTGAAGGACATTCTCGACCCCTTGTGCGAAGAGATCGGCTGCGAATTGGTGGAAGCCGAGGTTATCGGTACCGTCGGCAAGAGTTTTGGAATCTCCTCTTCCGGCGGAAAACCGACAACCGTTGGTATAGACCTCAACCCGGGATACCGGGACCAGCAGGTGGAGAATTACTTTACCACCGGTGATTATCCTTCCTTCACCCTCAGTTTTCCAAGGATTGATGTAAAAGCCGGTATAAAGGTTGGTGGAATACAGCTGCCCATCTATAAGCTTTTGAAGAAAATGGGACTTAACAAATTGCTGGAGCTAGTGGATATGGATAACATTGTAAACAAGATTGCCGGCAAGGAAGTTCTCCCCTATGAGTTTAGGCGGGACGGCGCCCAACTGAAGGATATCTCAGAAGTGGTTCCGGACGGCGTGACCGTGCCCGGCGGTTTCGACGTGGATGAAAACGCCTTGATAGAAAAATACGGCACCCTGGATTTGTCGGCCCGGGTGAAGTTCCGGTGGCCGAACGGTGAAGAGGTGGAACGGGTCATCAAAGCCGGCAAGGAGTTCAAGGTGGCGGACGTTCAGCCTATCGCCCCCATGTATTCTCTCTTCATCCGCAACACCAAGGATGAAAAAATCCGGTTTAACTATGCCGGAGGCGGCCGCTTCTTCGTCAATAACTCCCACGACTGGATCTTCAAATTCAAACCTGACAGCAGCGAAGTGCCAGGGCTCATTCGAGTCAATGGCACCGAGGAAAATCCGGTACGGTTGGGACCCGGCAATTTCGACGGCGGTTTAACAGGATTTGTTAAATCGTCTCAGTGGACCTGTATCGTCTGCACACCCCGGTTAAGTGTTTCGGATGTATTTCCCATCGGGATATTAGAAAAAGTCAGTCCCGGTTTCGTGGCCGACAGCGGCTGCGGACACTGGTGGTTCCCGGCCAGCCTGATTAAATGGCACAAATCGTTGATAATAAATCCATTGGATTTGCTGGCGTACGTGGTCGTCGATTTTATTTCAGAGGTAGTTAAAATGGCCTTTACCGGCAATTGGCCCACGACCTTGAACGACTGGCTGGGGCTTATTTCCAACATCGATTTTCCCGGGATGAGAAACGTCATTCCCACCTTTGGAACATGGCCCAACTACGGATGGCTGCCGGTGCCCGACCAGATGGGACCGGAGGCAAAAACGTATCTATTTGGCCAGATGTTCCTCTATCCCACTATGAGCAGGAAAATTGAGGGCAGGATTACCAAGGAGGTCCTCGAACTCAGAGTAGGCATCTGTATGTTTACCATACCCGTCATCGGATTTCCCATTCCTTTATGGAAAACCAAGATCATCGATGACGACTACGATTTTACCTTTTGCAGCGGACTTTTACGCCCCAAAGAAATGCAGGCCCCGGCGAAGTGGGAATCGAAAACGGCCCACAACTGGGATGGGAAACTGGCCAACAACGCCCCGGAAAACCTGTACTCGAAGGAGCAGTACATCAAGAAAGCCAGCCTGTATTATCAAAGTGAAGACGATTTCCTGGCGGATTTCAACGACGGTCGGTTTTCGGACGCGGACGGCAACTTCGTCATCGAGGGGATCATTTACATACACGCGGAAGACGGGCAATTCATTACCATCCCTCCCGGTGGCGACACGCTGAAAGTGCGCGGCCGGGGTGCTATCGTCACTCCGGGAGACATCAGGATAACCGGTTCCGTCAAACACATAGACGATCCTTTCCCCACCGTGTTTTCCCTGATATCCCTGGACGGGGGAATTGCTGTCGACGGCGCCGAGGGCGCCATAGTGGAAGCCTGTCTTTTTGCCAAGGAACGGTTCAAGACAAACTGCAAGTTCACCCTCCTGGGAAATCTGGCGGTGGACGCTTTCGACAAGAAGGAGATCGGCGACGATTTTTTTCTCCGGTATAAATCCAGCAATTGCCGGACGTCTCTCGAGTCCATCAAGTTCGGGTCCGGTAAATACGATCCGCGCCGGTACCATGTTTCCATAGGAAAGCATTACAATTACTTCAAATATGGAGGGATACCCAATGCCACTCCCTGATACCAGGTTCTCCTGTTCCCTGAATCATACTCGGCCGGACGGCCGGGGATTTTCCCTGATGGAGATAATCATTGCCGCGGTCATCATCGTGGTAGCCCTGATCCCGTTGTTCGGAGTATTCAAATTCTCATCCCGCTCAACCGAGTCCATGAACAACCGGTCCATAGCCACCAAGTTTGCCTCCGGCATCTGCGACGAGGTAGCACACCAGGATTTTAAGCTGCTAGAGGAAACTGCTGGTGGTGCAGGAGATTTAACCGACCTGTATCCGCTTACCAGCGATGAAATGGCAAAAGATGAATACGTGCGGTTCGAAGCGGAGGCAAAGCTCGTGCCCGGTGATGATGAGAACCACATACAGCTCAATATTAATGTTTCCTGGACCGACATCAAGGGAACCGGGGACGTCGGCTCCAGCGAAGAGATGGAACGAACCGTTAAACTCAGCCGGATGATCGTCAACCCCACCCCCATCACCTGGGTCATGACCGGTACTACCGCCGATCCCGGAACGGGAACCGGATCCGGGTCCGGATCGGGAGCCGGTACAGACCTGGGACCGGACACGGGAACCGGTACCCCTGATGCAGATGACGAGGATATGGACGGCGATTATTATCTGGGAGATGAAGCCGGCGGTATCTACTCGGAAGTAGACCAGTACATCAAGGACAACAAAGACGATCCCAGCACCGAGAGCACGCGGAAGAAACTCGTTGAATTGCGGCTTGAGCTGCAGAAAGCCGAGGGAAATGAGGATACGGCAAAAGCAAACCGCGCCCGGAACGAAATCAATGACATCCTCCACCCGCCAGAAGATGAATCCGCTGAATAACCGGAAAAACTGATAATACGAGGAGGTCTTCCCGCTGAAACAATTGGATCTATCAAAACGGAGAGCTTTTACGCTGATTGAGCTGTTGATCAGCTGCGCCATCCTCGCATTCGTGGTGGCGGGAATCTGGTACATCATCATCCACAGCCGGAGAAACGCCCGGATCACTTCGGCTAAACACCGGCTGGAACAGGAGATCCGTCTCATACTCGACCATCTCAATATGGATCTGAGCGCAGGTATCAAAGGATCTTTCGACGAGGATTTCGTCGAGGGTACCGAACGCTCGGGAGAATCGTGGGACTTACGATTCGAGGTTACCCAGGGAGCCGACAACGAAGCCGGCGAGGTTATCTATACCTTCAAAGAAAATATCCTGGTCAGAAGCGGGCAGTCTTCCGGTGACCGGTATCTCTCGCGGAACCTCACCGAGTGTTCTCTCGTACCAGAGATATCCATCACCGGCGGGGGGACCGGCGCGCCCCCGGAGCCTTTTAAAGGCAAAGTCTCAATTACCGTGGCGGGTAAAATCATTCCCTACTCACAGCACGAAGGAGTGGAGTTTAACGAAGGGACGACAGTCGTTATCCGGGAACTGGCCCGGCAGGATAAACGGTGGAAATCGACCATTAACACTACTAGCCCCTAATTTCAGCAGGGATAACGTGGCAATTATTGATTATTTCCAAAAGCCGGCTGGCCGGCAGCTTTCCAGGCCTCTCCAACAGAGCTAAAGCCTGCATTCAGTGTGTCGCTGTAAGCTTTTGGCGTCCAGGTTTCGATACCCTTGGCATCAAAAATTGTCTGGAGATACTCCGAAGCTTTATCAAAAGCTTTCTGAGCTTGTTCCTTATCTCCAAGCTCGGTGTAACAGTTGCTCAACATGGTGAGACAGTACGCTTGAAGCCACAGGTTTTCAGGATCTTCCTCGAGCGCTTTCAGCAGCAGATCCCTGGTCAAAACAAAGTCTTTGGTCCCAAACGCCGTCAAAGCCTCACAATAGTAGACATTGTTGTTCGCGTACCACTGCATTCGGTCGTATGGATCCGAGGGGATATTGGGATTAACCGGGGTGCAGTCGAAGTTTTCGAAAAAACCTGCAGCCCGGCCACCCTCCTCTGTTTTGTCGAGTTTCGGTGCTAACTCTCGGTGTACTATCCTTTTTACACCGTCACTGGAACGCCTGGTAATAATAATCTTCTTTGGGATGTCCTCGGGCCCGCTCATGAGGTAGATCGTCACCGTAAACACGATAATAACCAGCAGCAAGGAACCGACGGCAACCAGGACAGCCCGTGACTTAGCGAATGCCAGGGGACCCTCGATCAGGCTCGTGAGACCGATAAGACCGAACTCCGGCAGCAATTTGCGGGCTGTCTCACTGACCTCCATATCCGGGTCGTTAAGCGATTCTTTGACCAGTCTGTAGGAGTCGACAGTCTTGATGTTCTTTAGAACGAACAGGGCGCTTTTCTTTTCAGCAGGGGAGCCGGTGGCCATCATCTTTTCAAGATATGGATATATTTCGTGGCTGCCGAATGTCCAGAGGGCTTTGAGAACGTTGGCTTTCACCCGGCCGTTGGGATCACTCAGCAACGGGGCAATGTGGGGAATGATAAGAGGACTTCGTATCATCGTCAGCGCTTCCACGGTGTTGGCCCGAACACGGTCGTCAGGATCTTGCAGATACGCGATCAGAATGTCGATGGTAAAAACGTTCTTGAAACGGCCGATCTCTTTCACCAGCGTGGCCCGGACGTACTCGCTCTTTTCCTTGGAAAGCCGGCTGGCGAGGATCTGGATTTTATCATCGAAGACCTTGAGCGCTCGTTCCCGTTCCTTTTCTTCCATATCTATCGCCGTCTGCTTGCGGTCAACCAACTTGACGGAATCTATGAGATTGAAGTATTTTTCCAGCTCTTCGATGGCTTCTTCAGTGGCTTCCACCAGTTCCGGCGGCGGTTTCGAAGCCAGGAACTCACGCAGTATTCGACGGGCATCCCGGTCTTTGCTCTGAGCGAGCTTTCTGATACCGCGGATTTTGAGAAAACTGCTTTCCTTCTTTAGAAAATTTAAGCCTTGTTGAACATCTAGATTCATATCCTGCCCTTATCCGGGTGTTATGAAAGACGCTTATTCATATGTATAAACGCAGCTTACCAGCAAGTAGGTTAAGCATACAAAAACGGTGAAGGATACGTCAAGACTACCGGGCCACCGATTTCTTCCTGGCCAGACGACGCTGAACCCAGCTGCGAACCGCCTGCGGATAAAAACCGTGATTGAGAAGTTTGACGCTAATGGGCAGCCGTTCCCTGAAGGAAAAACGCTTTTTAAGGATGGGATTTTGAGAGAGAACTTCCTTGACAGCATCCAGCAGCGAGCTAGGCAGTGAATCGAAAATCAAAGAATGGTGATCGTGAAGGTCGGAAAACAGAAGTCCTTCATTTGTTTCAAGGTCTGATTGCATGGCCAGGCCGGCCCGCCATCCGATGGAGATACGAAGACCCGGAAAACGGCGCCGGGCTTCCCGCACTGCCGCCATCACGCTCTCCACATCCATAGCTTCACTCATCTCCCCATCATTATCGAGAGTAATCAAACACTGGATGAGCAGTTCCTGCACCGCTCCCCACTCGTTTTGGAAGTTCTTGATGATAGTCATCGCATTGTGCCATCGCTGAACGGGTATACTTCGTCCGACCATGACTCCCGTGGTGACCGGTATTTTGAGGCGGGCAGCGGTCTCCATGAAATTCATCCGGAGTTTGGGGTCTTTCCCCGGAGCGTTACGGTGCTCCTCCACTCCGCGCTCAACCGATTCCAGCACCACTAGGATCCCGCCTATATAGTTGCGGAGACGCAGCAGGTCTTCTTTGAACAGATATCCCACGCAGAGCAGCGGTACCATTCCTAGCTCCAGGGAACGCCGGCAAAGATCTTCCAGGTAACTGATATAACTGCCATGTCCACGTGCCTTGATTTCTTTAAGGACCCGTTTGTCCCGGTCTGGCCACTCGCCTGAGACGATCACCATACGAGTAGCTCCCTGTTCCACGGCCTTATCCATGAGTTCCCTTATCTCGGCCTCGGGTTTGAGATTACCCTCCTCCTGGACCGGTTCCACGGTCAAACAGTAGGTGCAGGCGTTGCGGCATACCCCGGTAAGACACAGCGAAGCTGTTCTGACGAAGTTCAGTTTCACTCTATCCCGCTTACTTTTCGCAGACATTTCAGGTACACGCATCCCCACTACAACGATAGATTTTAGACTGTTGTTAGTGTTGGTATCGGTAAAAAACGCGGTTTATTAACAGGAATGTTCAACACGTGATTCTAACTCGAGTAATTCATCAGCCATCCGCCGACTCGACCGGCGGATCAACCTTCAACAGCATCAAACAGTTCAGAAACAGCTTCAGTGTCGAAAGTGAAGTTGGAGATTGTTAAGATCGAGTAAGGTGGTTAACGCCGCAGTAAATGACGTACCAGACCGTTATCGGTAGCGAACCAGGCCACGTTCGGTGTCGCGAAAATATCGTTTACCGGACCGCTTGGAAGCTCACCATCAGCGGTTCCAAACTGGTGCCAGCCCTGGGAATGGTATCGGAAGGCACCGTCAGACGTAGCCATCCAGAGCGAATCACTATCTGAGAAAAAATGGTTGATTCCCCGACCAGCCAGGAGTTTTTCAGAGGGAAAAGATTTGAAAACATTACCTTTGCACGTTCCCAGCCCCCCCCGGAGAGCTCCTAACCACATGATCTCGCCAAACCGGCCGATTGCCTGTATCCTCAACCCCGGAAGCCCATCCCACATGGTAAAGTTGCGAAACGTTCTTCCGTCAAACAAGGATACGCCGATATCCGTTCCAATCCACACTCCGGAGTTGGTGACGTGAATAGCGTAGATGGTCTCACCACCAAGACCCTTTTCCCGGTTATAAATAGTCCAGGAATTGCCGTCGAAGAGACAGAGTCCTTTTCGCGTCCCGACCCAAAGCCGCTGACCATCCCGTACCATACACAGAATGACGTTGTCAGGCAGACCTTCGAGCGTTCCGAAATGAACCCAGTTTTCTCCATCGAAAGCAAAAATCCCTCCACCCCGGGTACCGAACCAGACGAATTTTCTTGATCCGGGAGGGACCTGGTCAAGCACGATAGACGTTGTTTCCCACTTGTAGAGTAACGGCGCCTCTTCCTCAAAGGTTTCGAAAACCATCCCGTCAAACCGGGCCACACCGGCAGTTGTTCCGGCCCATAAAACCTGTTTTCCGTCGTAGGACAACTCATCCGGGACGAGCGCCGTAACCTTCTCCGAAGGTAACCCGTCTATCTTCCCGTAACGGAACCAGAGTTTTGCCAATCCGCGTTCCCGTTCCCGAATGCGCTCCAGAATACCGTAGCGTTTCCCGCGTTCACTGGGCCGTACAAGAGGAAGCGCAGCTTCATCGGCGGCCTTGACCGCTAATCCATATCCGGGAACCGACAGCCACACACGATTGGCTCCGACTGCTAGAGGTCCGGTGGGAGGCGAGGACGTCCCCGGAGCCAGTTCGAGATGTTTCCATAAAATACCGTCAAATACGGTGGCACCTCCCAGCGTCGACACCCACAGTTTTTGCCCATGGACAACTACATCCTCCACGTGTCGATGCGGTAGACCACTGTTGGCGGGAGTAAATGGACGAATTCCGGTGGCAGTAACGTAATGGAGTCCCTCCCGCGTACCGATCCAGACCCCTTTATCATCCACAGCCAGCGATGTAACCCAACTGATTTCCCGCCCGGACGGGAAAGGTTCCCACTGGCCTGAAGGCGTTATTTTAGTTACGCCTGCATCGGTAGCCGCCCACACCCGGCCGTTTTCCGATACTACATCCCTGATATGGTTTTCCGGCAGTCCCTCAAGACGGGTAAACGATGTGAAAGAATCTCCTTTCAAACACGACAAGCCACGTTTTGTTCCGATCCAAAGCTCCTCCTGCTGATGATCATAGGAAAGGCTGGTAACGAAATCGCCGATCAGGCCTTTCTCACTTTGGCGGTACTGTTTGAAACCGTCAAGAGTGCAGCAGAAAAGCCCGTTACCATAAGTTCCAATCCAGAGCCTGTCAGGTCCAGATGCAAAAGCGGTGATAATAGAGGCAGAAGGAGTGAACGGTACCGGCATGATTCCATGCTGAAAATCGAATTTAACAACCCCGTTGTCCGTGCCGACCAAGAGTCCCCCGTCGTCACTGATTAAAAGCGCGTTAACAAACTCGTTATTAAGGTCGGACGTCTCGGGAGTGTAAAACAAAACCTCGGCATTGACGGCAGAATGTCCCTGGAAAATGGCAACAAAGATAAGCAGAAGATAGGTGGGAATAGTTATTTTCGTATTCATGGTTATGTACCTGTTCCTAACGTTCATCGGACTTGATGATTCTCCATTTCCCGTTTTCACACCTCATAAAATCACTTCGTTTTGCCCGGGAAATATCCGCGGTAATCAATCCGCCGGCTACGGTTTTTCCTTCAAAATGATAGATCCAATCAATCCTGGCCGCTTTTTCTTTGGCGCCGATAGTGCGTTTTTCTACCACCATCTTGACCTCTCCCGCCACTTTGAATTCTCGGTCGAAACGAGTTTTTAGCTCCTGCCACCGACGCTCGCCAAAAGCTTGATTCGAATAACAAGCCATGTACTTCTCCAAATCACGTTGGTTGTATGCAGAGACATAATCATCGTGAAATTTTTCCACCTGTTCCCGGGGAGACAACCCTTTTTCAGCAGGCTGTTTAACCGGCTGTTTATCATGTTTTTTACTGCCGGGATCGGTCTTTATTGACGAATTACTATCGTTATCGGGATGGCTATCCGGATCAGGCCCCTTCACTACCATTGCCGTCTCGGTACTTCCGGAAACAGCCTCCAGTTCCACGGCGATAGGGTGTCCGCGGGCAATAATAGCATCGGTGATGGTAACCTGTACCGGCACGTATTGCTCCTTAAAAACAACGATCTCGATTCCGGAACCGGCTAGCTTGATCGTTACCACTCCACTGGAATCCGAGCGGAACCACTGCTTGCTCGATGGAACGCCCACAGATGACCCGGGAAGCACCTGTCCTTTTGAATCACACACGTGAACATCAAGCGACAGGAATGCTCCTTCACTGCCCTGCACCAGAGAAAGCACCTGATCAAACCATAGAGGCGCGGTTAGCCAGAGAATGACAGCCGCGGCGGCTACAATCAGAACAACGGTCAGTCCGACCCACAGCCATAGATACGACTTTTTCCGGGTACCGGCAACAAACTGCATCTTCGAAGGTAAAGATTCCTTCTCCGGCTCCAAAGGAACCTTTACACCGATAACAGTTTTATTGATACCGTTTTTTGGTGGAACCATAAATCAATCAATTCTCGATTTCCAGGCGGGCAAACCGACGTTTTCCAACCTGGAGGACAGCGCCGGTTTCTATCTTGACATCAACATCCGATCCCGATACCCGCTCCCCGTCGAGACGCACCGCACCCCCGTCTGCCAGGCGGCGGGCCTCACCGTTGGAAGAAGCAAACCCGGCCGAGCGCAGCAGTTTAATGATCCAGATCGTGTTATTATTCAATTCTGCTACCGGCAAAGAAACAACCGGCAAATTGTCAGGCAGTTCATGCCTGGCGAACACATTCTCGAACTGCTTTGCGGCCCGGACGGCGTCATCCTGTGTCGTATACCTGGCCGCCAACGTTTGAGCCAGGTTCGATTTAACGTTCTTGGGATGAAGCTTGCCCATTTCCAGACCGTTCTTGATGGATTCGATTCTGTCCTGGGAAATTTCGGTACACAGCAAGAAATAATCGAGTATGAGTCCGAAAGGGCCGCGCTCCGAAAACTGTGGATAAGCGTCCGGAATAGACATGATTTTCCCGTAGATCTGATCGGCGCTTTCGGTTATCCCCACATAGTTTCCCAGGGATTTGCTCATTTTTTGAACTCCATCGGTACCGACCAGGAGAGGAAGTGTTATAACAACCTGGGGAATCTGCCCGGCTTCCCGCTGTAGATCACGGCCTACCAGCAGGTTGAATGTCTGGTCCGTCCCCCCCAGTTCGACGTCACACTTCAGAGCCACCGAATCATATCCCTGCATAAGCGGGTAGAGAAACTCGCAGATGCTGATCGGAACACCGGTGGAATACCGCTTGGCGAAATCGTCCCGTTCGAGCATCCTGGCTACTGTATACTTGGCAGTGAGACGAAGAACGTCCGCAAAGTTCATTTTTCCCAGCCAGGATGAGTTATAAACTACTTCAAAAACCTCGGGTTCAAGCTTGAGTATCTTCGCCACTTGCCGGCGATAACTCTCCGCGTTCAGCTCCACCTGCTCTCTGGTTAGAGGTTCCCGGGTCTTGGAACGACCGGTCGGATCACCGATCAAGCCGGTGAAATCACCGATAAGAAATATAACCTTGTGACCAAGATCTTGAAACTGCCTGAGTTTGATGAGTTGTACCGCATGCCCCAAATGAATATCAGGCGCCGAGGGATCGGCTCCCCACTTGACCGTCAGCGGACGGCCTTCTTTCCTCGACTGTTCCAGCCGTTCCTCGAGCTCTTCACTGGCAATAATGTCAGCGTTTCCCCGCCCTAATATTTTCATCTGTTCATCTACGGGAAGAAATTCGTGACGACTCTTGCTCATAGCCGCTCCTCCTGCACATCAGGACTATCCGCTTTTTTTTCAACGTAACTTCTAAGGTATCCTTTGATATCAACCAGATGCCGCTCCAGCTTCTCGGTCTTCTCCATGAGCTCCGCTTCCTCGGCTTTCACCTTACCAACCACGTCCTGCGGGGCCCTGGTCAGAAAATTGCGATTGCTCAGCTTCCGGTTGGCCCGGGCCAACTCGGGTGCAATACGGGCCAGTTCACGGCGGATACGGTCTTCCTCGCGCCGCAGATCTTCTCCGGAAAGCGGCAGAACTACTACCACTTCGCCGGCCACCGTTTTGGCTGATGGAGACGGTAGAGAATCTTCTTCGACAACCTCGAGCTTGGAAGCACTGGCAAGATCGTTTATCAAAACGAACCTGCTTTCAATAACTTTCCTGGCTTCCGGGGAGCGGCATGCAAAGTACAGATCACGTTTCTCATTCGGTGACACGCCATTTTCGGCACGGAGCGTCCTGGCCGACGATATCACCTGCTTAAGCAAGCTGAACTTCGCTTCTGATTCCGTATCCCGCAAGCCACGTGTCTCAGGCCACGATTCCCTAATCAAGAATGCGCCGCCGCCGGAAAGAGACTCGTAGAGCTCTTCGGTCAGAAACGGCATAAAGGGATGGAGCAGTTTGAGTACATCACCCAGCACCGTTTTAAGTACGGAACAGGCAACTTTTTTCCGACACTCATCCTCGCTGTAAAGGTCTGATTTTTTACACTCGACATACCAATCGCACACCTCGCTCCAGATGAACTGGTAAATAATCTGGGCAGCCTGCGCAAGCTCCATCATGTCTATCTTGGCCGTCAGATCATGGATAACCACATCCAGGCGGGAAAGGATCCACCGGTCCTCAAGCAACAGGTCATCCTTCGGGATAGTGGCGAGATCGGGAGGAGATGTGTCTCCCATATTCATTAAAACGAACCGGGACATATTCCAGATCTTATTGGCAAAGTTCCGGCCGATTTCTATCCTCTCCCGGGAAAACATCACATCCTGCCCCCGCGGAGTAATAAGCATCATACCCATGCGGAGCGCGTCGGCGCCGGACTCGGCAATGACATCCAGGGGATCTGGCGAATTGCCCAGAGATTTGCTCATTTTCCGACCTTTGCCGTCCCGGACAATTCCATGGATATACACCCTCGAGAACGGGATGTCGCCCATAAACTCGAGGCCGGCCATGATCATTCGGGCCACCCAGAAAAAGATGATCTCCGGAGCAGTTACCAGGTCCTGAGTTGGATAAAAATGCTCCAGGTCCTGGGTCTTTTCCGGCCATCCGAGGGTAGAGAACGGCCACAGCCACGAAGAGAACCAGGTATCCAACACATCGGGATCTTGTTTGAGTTTGGTCTCGCCGCAACCGGCACATGATACCGGGGTCTCTACCGCAGCCTGCATATCACCGCATACAGAACAGGTGTAAACCGGTATACGATGTCCCCACCAGATCTGACGCGAGATACACCAGTCCCGGATATTCTCCATCCACTCGAGATAGACTTTCTTCCATCGCTCGGGGTAGAAGGTGATACTCCCGTTCTTGACCATCTCGATGGCCGGTTCGGCCAGCGGTTTCATTTTAACAAACCACTGGTCGGAGATCATCGGTTCCACTACCGAATGGCAGCGGTAACAATGCCCTACAGAGTGGACGTATGGCTCCACTTTCACCAGGTAGCCGCCTTCCTTGAGATCCACCAGCAGAGTTTCCCGGCACTCGTAGCGGTCCTGCTCGCGGTACGGACCTGCATTCTCGTTCATGGTGCCGTCGTTGTTAAGCACGCAAACCTTATCCAGGTCGTGCCGCTCGCCCATGAAAAAGTCGTTGGGATCGTGAGCGGGGGTCACCTTAACGGCGCCGGTCCCAAACTCAGGGTCGACATAATCATCGTAGATGACCTTCATATGACGCCCGATGATTGGCAGGATGATCGTCTTATCTTTCAAGTCGGTGTATCGTTCGTCGTTCGGATGCACGGCCACAGCAGTGTCACCGAGCATGGTTTCAGGCCGAGTCGTGGCCACGTGGATGAACTCCTCACTGTCTTTGATCGGGTAACGAAGATGGTACATATGAGCCTGGACCTCGTCATACTCCACTTCTTCGTCCGAGAGGGCGGTCTGGCAACGCGGACACCAGTTGATGATGTAGTTTCCCCGGTAAACCAGCCCCTTTTCATAGAGCTTGACAAACACTTCGGCCACAGCCCGGGAAAGACCTTCGTCCATGGTAAAGCGTTCGCGGGTCCAGTCGCAGGAACTACCGAGCTTCCTGAGTTGCCGGATGATCGTCCCTCCGTACTCTTCTTTCCACTCCCAGACACGTTCCATGAACTTTTCCCGCCCGAGATCGTAGCGGGTCAACCCTTCTTTTGCGATATCTTTCTCCACTACGTTTTGGGTAGCGATCCCGGCGTGATCAGTGCCCGGAAGCCACAACGCCTCGTACCCCCGCATCCGTTTGTGCCGGATGAGAATGTCTTGAATCGTGTTATTAAGAACATGACCCAGGTGCAGCATACCGGTAACATTCGGTGGCGGAATCATGATGGTAAACGATTCCTTGCTGGAACTACACTCAGCGGTAAAAGAGCCGGAGCCTTCCCACCTGGCATACCATTTCTTCTCTACATCAACCGGTTTATACCGGGAAGAAAGCTCTCTCCTGCAGCACATAATAGAATTCCTCTCTCTAGCCCAACAGATCCAGGAAACTGCTTAATTTTTCTCTATCGTCTTCTTCTTTGGCAAGCCGGTTCAGAGCTTCTCGTGCAGACTCCCTGGAACTATCAGCTTCAAGAATAGCCGTGTACTCTTCGATCGCCGCTTTGTAATCCCCGCGTTTTTCATGTATTTGAGCTATCTCTTCCCGATAGTCGATATTACCGGGAACCAGCGCCGCCGCGTCTTTAAATATTGCCAGGGCACCGTTATAATCCCCAACTTTGAGTTGAGCTTTCCCTATCTTCGAGTACATCGCAACAGCCTTGAGCAACCCGTCGGTCACTTCAGTCGGGGGAGCGGCCGGACTTACTGTTGCCGTATCTGAAAGATCCATGGCTTCTTCACTAATCTGTTTCAATTCCCCCTCAAGCTTAAGCCGGAGAGCTTCTTCTTCAGCCAGTTTGGTTTCCAGGCCCGCCAATTGCTCTTTCAATTCCTCACTGGCCGAGGCTCCATGCAGTTCTTTCAGTTCTTCTTCAAGCTCTCGCCGCTGGTCTTCCTCCTCGGCCAGTTTGGTTTTCAAGACCGCCAGTTGAGCCGATAAATCTCCCTCGCCGTCGTCTTCCTCACCAGCCTTTTCATGCGCTTCGGCCATTTTAAGGACTTCATCTTTAAGTTTTTCGATCTCCTCGTCTTTTTCGAGCAGAGCGCGTTCACCTTCTTCGAGGGCTTTGTCTTTTTCTTCAACTTCCGTTTTGAGCAACTCCACAACCTGATGCAGGGAATCTACATCTTCAGATGGTTCTATCGTTTCTTCAGCTTTGGCCGCTTCCTGCAGTTGGCTGAGTTCTACCTGTAACATGTCGATCTCCGCCTGCTGCACTTTGATCTGTTCTTCAAGATCCCCGGAATCCGTGGACGTTTCTTCTTGATCAGTTTGTTCTATCTGAAAATCTTCAATGTTCAGTTCACTCAACGCACCTTCTTGCGCCACCAGCGCTTGATCTTTTTCTCCCAGGGTATTTTGGAGCGATTCGATCTCCTGGTCTTTTTCCGAAACCGCAGTCTTCAAGGACTCGACTTCGTCTTGCAGCGCCTGGAGATCTTCGGAAGAGTCGGCACCTTCGGAGCCGGAAGCAGCCGTCTCGGCTTCGCCCACCAAGGCCTCCAGATCAAGCGAAGCATCCGATTCCGCAGCCGAAGAGGCCTGCTCAAGTTCACCCTTCAAAGACTCGATCTCCTGGTCTCTCTCCGAAACCGCGCTCTTCAAGGACTCGACCTCGTCTTGCAGTGCCTGGAGATCTTCGGAAGAGTCGGCACCTTCGGAGCCGGAAGCAGCCGTCTCGGCTTCGCCCATCAAGGCCTCCAGATCAAGCGAAGCATCCGATTCCGCAGCCGAAGAGGCCTGCTCGAGTTCTCTCTTCAAAGACTCGATCTCCTGGTCTTTCTCTTCCAGAGTTTTGTCCTTTTCCGAAGTCTCGTTTTTCAAGGATTCGACCTCCCCAAGCAACGCCTGGAGATCTTCGGAAGGCTCGACGCCTTCGGAGCCGGAAGCCGTCTCCTCGAGCTTATTATTCAACGACTCAATTTCCTTATCTTTCTCTTCGATGGTCTTTTTTTTAGCCATCAGCTCTCCCTCTTTTTCCTCTATCCTCATATCCTTTTCCCCCACCTCACCCTGAAGAGATTCGACGTCTGTTTTGTGCTTTTCGATCTCGTCCAGCAATGATTGCATGTCTTGGCCACCCGCTTCCGGCATTTCATCCTTCTCGTTCAGGTCCTGCTTCAAACGTTCAATCTGGGTCTGCAACAACTTGATTACTCGATCTTTCTGAACTATTTGCTGTGTTAATTTCTTATAGAATTCAGCGGTTGAATCAACTTCATGCTCGTTTTCTATTTCCATTACGGAGGCCTCCCATGCCGTGGTATTCGCAATAAGTTATAGAACACAATACGGGATCTAATAACGTTAATAAGATGCAATTCGAGTGGATTATACCATGACCTGATTAACATCATCAAGCATACCGTACCCGCCGGTCATAGCCGACTCAGCCGCCCGGAAAGTTATCCTAATTATAACGGTAGTGTATCGGTTAAAAGCTCAAAGGTTAAGGTGTTTTTATGTCCATGTACTTCATTTTAATATAAAGTTACCAAATATCATAAAAACCGTCTTAATACCTCATCAAATAGAGATCTTGACACCATCTTAAAATCTATGATACTCTTTCCATGTATATATTCTGACCAGGTTTCAAAGGGGATCGGTTGGGTACATCTTCCCAATTGACATGAAAAATAATATAGGGATGGTGATCCTGCGTGCGTTACAAGTATATGTTTGTGATTGTACTGCTCATTCTGGTAGTTGGGTTCTCCAGCGCGCTCCTTTTCAAAGTTGTGATGAATGACGAGTCGGCTGCCAGAGCTTTGCTCTCGACCTTCGCGTTGTTAAGTGTCCCATTGCTTGCCCTTTGTATCGCGCTCGAGAAAATGAATTTCAGGGTCAACGAATTAGAGAAGAAACTCGGCGCCAGAGACGAAGAATAAAACGGTTCAGTCCCTTTATCGAGGGGCCCCCGTCTGAGCCTTTATTTTAATAGTAGCTGCGTATTCCACCAGCAATTCCGATAACTTCTGCACCCTTTCACAAATGCGGCGAGCGTCCAGAGTTACCAGTTTGCCGTCTCTCATCAACAAGCGGCCACCGGCCATTACCTGACTGATCTCGTTCCCATTGGCAGCCCAGACGAGGTTCTCCATCACATTGTCCAGTCTGGTGGGTACCAGGTTCGGACTGGTCAGATCGACCAGAGTGAGATCCGCATCTTTTCCCGGAGCCAGCACACCCGCATTGAGACCGAGCATTTTAGCCGGGACGGCGGTTATCATTTCCAGGACCTGTTTGGCCGGGAGAAGGGTAGCGTCCTGGTGGAACGCTTTCTGGTACTGAGATGCCAGCCTGACGGCGCTAATAATATTTTGATTGTCCGCGCTGCCGGAACCATCGGTGGAAATAGCTACCGGAATACCCATCTCCAGCATCTTCATCACCGGAGGCATTCCGGATCCGAGAATGGTGTTGGCCAAGGGATTATGAACTACCATAGCACCCGAATCACGGATGAGTTTAAGATCGTTTTCGGAACAGTTTACCTGGTGCGCAAGCAACGTATTTTCATCGAGAATACCGATACTCGAAGCATACTCGATCGGTGTCATCCCATAGGTTTCGATAAACCACCTGGTAGTATTGGGTTCCTCCGAACTGTGAATGTGAAACAGCGTGCCATGTTCTTTGGCCCAGGCCTTCAAGGCCTTGAGCATTTGCGGACCATTGGAGAAAAGCTGATCAGGTCCGGGAATGATCGTTACCCTGGGGATATCACCATGGTTCTTGACATAGCGATAAAGACGATCGAGGGCTATTTTAGGATCGCTGTCGAGCAATCGCTCATCATAGTGACGGTCCTGACTACCCACCGCAATGAACATGGTGGTACCCGCCGCCCGATTGGCTTTAGCTATCTCATCTACCCGGTATTTATTGTGATTACAGTGATGAACGACCGAAGAGGTGATACCATAACTGATATCGTCAACCCGAGCTTTTAAATAAGTCACCAGATTGGGAGAACAGCCGAAGATCTCTTCAAGCTCCGACCGATGTTCATCCATAAAGCCCGTGAAAAGATTCACCGCCCTATCGAGCCAGGGAGTGAGCGGTACATCTTTGGCAATTCCGATGATCGGCGATTCGTGATCATGTCCGTGGGCTTTAATGAATCCCGGCAGTAGTACTCCCGGGTGACAGGGGATAGATTGTTTCCCTTCATCAGCACCGAGTATTTCCAGCTCCGAGCCGCACTCGCTGAGAATCTTCGAAGCCACTTCTTCACTGAAAACGCCAATCTCACGAATGGTTCCACCATCAGTCAAAACATATCCGTCTTCCACTCGCTCCGGCAGTCCCGACTCCGCTCCCATGGGAAGCAAATATCTGGCGCGAATCAGTTTGTACCGCTTATTTTCATTACTCACGATGTATTCCTCCTTTATAACCCGGAAAACGCAGTTGGCTTCTACTTTGGCTCGAAGCCAACTGCATTTTCCGAGTTGATAGCTATTTGATTTTACCGGCAAACTTATCGTGTTGTCAAAACGTATGAAACAGCAAGAGAGACGGTGCGGCAAAGCAAGAAGTATAGAGATTAAAGCTATTTGCCGATACTCCCAGTAGAGCAAAACGTTTTGAGGAGGAAACATCATGGCCTGGGGCAAGAATGAAAAACGGCTCCGTAGAAAAAAAGTCGCCTTGCTGAAAGCCATCGCCGACTGGGTCACCAACGACAGTTCCCTTCCCCTCCCTGAAGACAAGCGCGCTGAATGGAAACGAATCGTCGGTCGAGACGATCTGATCAACAAGATTCTTGACATGCACGATTCTTCCGATCAGGTAACCTGATTTTCTAGAAGAACCATTCAAATACTATCGATATCATCAAAACTGACCGGTCCGGGCTGTCTGGCCTTTTTCCAGGACCGTTTTTTCAAGCCGCGCTCCTGATCGGAAGCCAGTTGTTTGAGCGCTCTTTCTTTCAGTTGCTGTTTTTTGAAAGCCTCTTCACATTTCTTGATTTCCTCGGCTGTAGGGAGAGTAAAAGCGATCATTGTATCAGGGGTCAGATCGTCGCCGCATTTTCCGCAGAAATTGGTTTTATCAGTGTTCAATGTCCCGCAGTTTCGGCACAAAATCTTTCCTTTCAGATCATCGATAGTATTCCTGACCAATTCTGAAACACCGCTTGTGGAAGAGACCATCATATCGAGAAACATTTGTTTAACCTGCGGATCATTGATCTTGTAAGCAAGGTTCTGAAGGACTTTGTGTCGAACGCTTTCATCTTCATCCTCAATTTTTTCCATCAGCAACGGGATAGTGTCGGGGTCATCGATCAACCCGAGCATGAAGGCCGCGCTGATCCGGTCGGAAGACAGTTCGCTCTTGATCATCCACTCCAACTTGTTGAGCACATCCCGGTTCCCCAGATCCCAGAGGACTTTCACCGCACAGATCTTGACCCGGTGATGAAGGTCGTCGACCAGGGGGTCGATGAGAGACACTACCTTTTCTCCCCCGATCTTGCCCAGTGCTTCAATAGCGTTCGCCCGGACCCGGCTACTGGCATGGTTCAAGAACCGAGAAAGCGTTGGTATAACGTTGGTATCACCCACCTCTCCGATGGCCTGGAGCAATGTGGCGATCACAAATTCATCTTCTTCTTCGTAAAGATTCCCTATATAATACGGCAGGAGTTCCGACTGTTTGAATTTCCTGGCCGTCATAATCACCTGGGTGCGGAATACGGCATCAGGGGACTCCATGAGTTTCTCGAAATTATCGAAATTGATTTTTTTGTCCTTGGTAACCACGGGGAAACAAAGTATCTTAATCCCTCCCCGGGCCTGCTCCCTGACTTCGGCATCCTGATCTTTAAGGAATCGCTTGAGGAGCTTAACTGCTTCATCACCGCTGTGTTCGATGAGGTAGGCGATCGCCTTACATTTTGCAGAAGCATCACCGGAACCCAATAACATTTTAGCTTGATCTATATCCATTAGTCGTTACTTTTCCTTTTTTGATACCGGGACCTCAATCCCGAATTCCTGGACCTGATGATAGACGGAAGCACGGTTCCTCCCCTGTTCTTTACTGGCATACAGTGCTTCGTCCGCTCGCCTGATCAAGTCCTTCCTGGTAACGGCATCGGTGGGATATGAAGCGATCCCCAGGCTGATAGTGATCGGAACCTTCTTTTCATTAATCCTGAAGTCATGATACTCGACCATCGAGCGTATACGTTCGGCAGGATGCAGAGCGTGGTCCGCATCCATTTCCGGACAAATGACCACGAACTCTTCACCACCATACCGGGCCACTGTATCGATGGCCCGGACCGAATCCTCCATGATAGCCGCCACCGTCTTCAGTACCTCGTCTCCCACCTGATGACCATAGGTATCGTTGAAGTTTTTGAAGTGATCTATATCCATCATAATGACGCTGACCGGATTCTTGTACCGTTTCGACCGGATGATCTCCTCATCCAATTTGTGATGGAAGTATCCTTTCAAAAAGAGTTTGGTCATGCTGTCAGTAGTGGCCAGGCGATACAACTTGGCGTTAAAAATAGCGATGGCCGCCTGGGTAGCCATACCGGAGAAAAACTCCAGATCATGATATCTGAAAGCTCCCGCCTCGGATTTACTAACATTGATAACTCCCAGTACCTTCTCAGTACCCAGTGTTTTATCCTTTACTTTCAGAGGCACGGAGAGCAAACTCCCTCCCCTGTTCACACCCTCGTTTTTTTGTTTTTTGAACACTTCGGAGTTTTCCACGTCTTCGATCATTATTCGCTCCCCCGTCTCGGCCACCTTCCCCACGATGCCTTCCCCCAGAAAAACCCTGGTATTATTGATAACATCTTCAGGCAGGTGTTTAGCCACGGCGATGGTCAGATACTTATCCTCCTCGTTGAGCAGCATGATTGAACCGGATTCGGCCCCGATCTCACCGATGATAGTATCCAGAATAATGTTAAGCAACTGCTTGAAATCGAGCTCTGAGCTGATGGCTTTACCGACCCTGAAAAGTTTTTCAAGCTCGATGATCCTGAACTTGAGATATCGCCGCATCCGGTCGATATCCAGGGCCAGTTCCCCAATCTCATCGTTCCTCTCTAGAAGAAATTTCTGGTCGAGGTTTCCCGTTGAGAGGATTTCGATACGTCTTCGCAGCTCTTTTAATGGCCTGGTAATTGAACGAGTCAGGAAGAAAGCGCTTATGAGCGCGGCCACGATTCCCAGACCGGCACACACCGCCAATCGGGCCGCAGAGATAGGATTGGCACCATTGCCGAACGCGACCAGAAACATAGACGGGATAATGGCCACCAGCACAATTACCACGAAAAAGAGGGTCAATATTTTTACTCGCACTTCCTTTAAAGTATAGCATTAAGCTCTGGTCCAGGCAAAATAACAATTGAACAACAACATTGTTTGACAAGCACCGACCGGCTCAGTACAATACAAACTCCGGGAAAAACATAACCTGAATAATTCACGAATCATCGTAGCGAGATGAAGAAAATGGCCGCAGATACAAGGCGCGAGAAGAAAAAGGACCGGAGGTGTACCGTCAGGTACATTGAGGACCTTTTTCAAACGCAACACAGTAGCTGTGGATATTTCCGAGCCGATGCAGATTATTTGTGAATTATTCAGGTTAACAACAGAATGTATATGATGGAGGTTTAACAATGACAGCAACGAGTGAAAACTCTTCTACCTGCCCCACCTGCAACCAGTCTACCGGCCGGGAAGGACACCTGTGCGTACCAGTCAAACTGGAAGACAACCAATGTGACTGGTGCGGTTCATTGCTCCTGAACCAGCGACACCTGTGCCACGACAAGGTCAAGGAGCTCTCATTCATTTGCAACAGCTGCGGCCGCACCGCCGTTCAGGCCGAGCTTCTCTGCAAACCACAAAAGATATAGCCCGCATATTTCACAAAATTTTCTGCTGCGGCCACGAATCCGCACGCATCTACGGCGTTGCGCTCGGTTGCCTATCCTCGACGTATCACAACGGATACGACTGCGGAAGGCTCGGTCGCGCGCCTTGTAGCTACGTGCGCCTTAGCGTCCTCGCGACGAAAACTCGTGAAATATGTGGGCTCGTAGACACAGCACCGTACAGGGTGCTATGCCGACTTGAGCACGTAGTAGAGATTACCCAAACTACCGGTTATCGGTGTGCCCTGAGAAATTTTTTCGTACTCTTCGTTGTATACGGCTTCCAATACAAACCGTTCTGAACATTTGATACAACTGAGCCAATCTTCAAACAGCCACAGTCTCATCGTGTGCGGATCATGAAATTCCAGTTTTTTGCCACAGTCGTTTATTTCCATCCGGCAGAACTGATGGCTGAGCTTTTTTTTCCAGTCCTTCCCTTCTCCTCCCCAGGTAATGGTGACCTGCACGCCGTCACGTTCATGCGTCCAGAGTTGAGGTTCTCCGACATCGCTGCTTTCCGTGGCGCACCCCAGGTGCACGATGTATATTCCACCCGGTTTCATAGAATCTGCAATCACTCGTAAATGAGACACTATCTCCTCGTTCGACACCAAGTATCCTATGCTGTTTATGGAATTGAAAGCTGCATCAAAAGGTTCCTTGAACCGGGCAGAGCGCATATCACCCACAAACACCGAAGCCATTCCATCCAGATCAACCTCTCGAATCCGGTCCATCGAGTAAGCGGCCATGTGCGGGGAACGGTCGTAACCGATAATCTCATATCCGTATTCGGGGAAACGAACGAGAAACCGCCCGGTCCCGCAAGCTGGTTCCAGTACCCGTTTCACGGGGTGCTCGACATATGTATCGAAGAGTTTCCCGAAAAATTCAATTTCAGGCCCGACATCCCAGGTAAACGCGATATCGTAATACAAGGGAAGCCGGTAAACTTCGTGTGTCATGTTTTCCTCCTAACCCGAATAATTCACAAATAATCTGCTACGGCTCGTAAATGACCACACCTACTGTGTTGCGCTTGAAAAATGTACTCATCGTACCGACCGGTACGACTCCGTGCATTTTCCTGCACGCGCCTTGTATTTGCGGCCATTTACTCCACCTCGCGACGAAGATTCGTGAATTATTCGGGCTAATAAAAACAGAGTCCCATTTTCCTGTCCGACAATTATACAACACAACGCTATTGAGTATCGCACATACACTATCTCAATCTCTTAAATCTCCAACCTCACTTTCCACTCTTCTTGCTTGAGGGATCGGTTATCCCAATCCAGCATCTCTCTTCCCACTACAATGTCCATCTCTTGATGACACCTTTCCTCCCGCCCTCTGAATAGTAGGTGTAGATAAGGAAAGTATAAAATGAGATTGAAGTGAATTCTTACAGATCTCAAACCTCTTTAATCTCCATCGCATTATTATCAGGTTTCATTAGACCAAATGTTTAAACGTTAAGCCTGCCCCCTACTTCCTAACTTCGTTTGACACGTGAATAGAGCTGGAATAGAATTTACTTACATACTCGTATGTATGTCGGGGAGTGATAACACGTGGTAACAGCACACACGGTAAAGCGATTTACCGTACTGCTTTTTGCAGTGATAATCGAGAGCATTGTCCTGACGACGGCACCAGGGGGTGCGGCCGCAGATTTCGTAAGCTCTGACCGGCCGTACCTGCAGCCGTTCCCGGTGGTAACAGCCACCGCCGGCGGGCAGGCTGAGCTAAACCTTGCCCCCTACACTATCAGGAAGAATGCTGACTCACCAGTCAGGTACCAGGTTTTATCACCACCCGATTGCCAGGCACATATCGATATCGGTACGGTTATCGTGAAACCAGCGGATACGGTCTCCGGCCTCAGGGAGATCACCGTAATTGCTAGAGAAATCCCCGAAAAACCTATCTCCGCTTCCCTGGTGGTGCTGGTCTTGCCGGGTAAAACAGGAGTTCCCGTCAGGGTACCGGCAAACTCTATAGCTGCTACACCCAACGCTACCGTCAGCATGGCCGGCAGCTTCAACAGCTGGGACGCCGCCGCTTCACCCCTTACATACGATCCGGCCACCGGTGAATTCGCCACTGTGCTCCCCCTGCCCCCCGGATCCTACCCGTATAAACTGGTCGTGGACGGCCGGTGGATTCCGGACCCCTCCAACCCGGTCTCGGTCGATGACGGGTTCGACGGAAAAAACAGTCTTATTGAAGCCGGAACGGCCGGCGGAAAGCTCATCGTGCTACCCCTTGAGAGCCGGTGGCGGCGTCACGATGACAGCTGGGAATACCAGGCCAGCCTGCTGGTCATTCATGAAGACCGTTCTCCTCACAAAGCAGTCGATAATGCAATCTTACCGGAAAAAAAATCACCCTGGATTAGAGTTTACGGCGGCGGACGTTTTCTGCCATCATCCTGTGTCACGACAACCACCCTTACCGACAGCAGGTGGCGTGTTGAAATCATGTATGGTAGCCAGGATAAAAAGGAGGTCCCGTTTAACCTGGTCGCGGCTCTGCCACCTGGTCTGCCGTATACCAACTACCGCTGGAGAGATACTCCCGATGCTCTAGACAGGGGATCACGGGTGCTTTATTTCGCCATGACCGACAGGTTCCGCGACGGAAACCGGGAGAACAATAACCCGGTTATCGATCCTGAACTCGCCTGGATAGCCAATTTTCAGGGCGGTGATTTTTCCGGTCTGCAGCAGTCTATCGAGGACGGATATTTCAACCGGCTCGGAGTCGAGTGGCTCTGGATATCCCCGGTAGCCGCCGGACCGGACCGGGCCTTCAGGGACTCCCTGCCTCCACACCGTAAGTTTTCCGGTTACCACGGCTACTGGCCTGTTGATCTGAGCCGGCCCGAACCGCGGTTCGGAACCATGATTGAACTCAAAACATTGGTGACAACCGCCCACCGACACGGTCTCAAGGTAATGTTCGACGCCGTTTTCAACCACGTTCACGAAAAATCCCTTCTGCTCGAACAAGTTCCCAATTGGTTCGTGCCCATCACGCTGCCCGACGGCAGCCAAAACATCCGGCGCTTCGACAGCCATCCTTTGACCACCTGGTTCGACGTTTTTCTCCCCTCGTTTGATTATTATCCCAACAAAGAAGCCCGGTCGTTCATGATCGAGAACGCTCTCTGGTGGATCGAGCAGACCGGGGTGGACGGTTTCAGACTCGACGCCGTCAAACACATACCTCGGATCTTCTGGGAAGACCTGAGAATAGCCTTGAAAGATCGGTATCCAGGTTTTTTGATGATCGGAGAGACGATCTCCGGCCGCAACGAAATCAACCGGTTTCTCGGAACCGACTGCCTGGACGGCCAGTTCGATTTCCCGCTCTATTTCGCCCTCCGAAACGTCCTGGCCCTAAACCGCGGTTCCATGGCGGACCTGGAGAGCGCCGTCCGTCTTTCCGAGACGATTTTCCCGTCTGGAAACGCCATGTCGCCGCTTCTGGGCAACCACGATTTCGCGCGGTTCACGGCCTACGCCGACGGGGACATACACGCGGATGAGGATGAAAAGGAAACCGGTTGGCGGCAGCCGCCGAGAGTTGATAAACAGGAAACCTACGAGCGGCTTCAGGCGGCCTTTGGCTTGATCATGTCCCTGCCTGGATATCCGCTTATCTATTACGGCGACGAGTATGGGATGAGCGGCGCCGGCGATCCCGACAACCGGCGGCCCATGCGGTTTGACGGCCGGCGGTCGCGCCTGGAGCAAGAGACGGCCGAGTTCGTCTCAAAACTGTGCCATCTCAGGAAAACACACCCGGCGCTCACCTCGGAAGGACGGCTGCCGATTATGGCTTCGGAGAATGTGCTGGTCTTTGCCCGGTACTCTTTTGGTGACCGCCTGATCGTGGCGCTTAACCGGGGAGAGCAAACGCGATATCTAAACCTGCCCGCACCACCGGGTTTCCCTGTGAACAAATGCTACCGGGACCTTATCACTGATCGACGCGACCGGGCGGGAAAAAATCAAATCTCGATAACGCTGCCACCCAGAAGCGTATCCATTCTATCTCCTGAATGACCCGAAAAATGCAGTTGCCTTCGTCACGAGGCGACGAAAACATTCTCAGATACAAGGCAAGCGACCGAAACCATCCGGAGGTGTAATCGACATTACAGTGAGGATGGCTGACCGAGCTTAACGCAGTAGCTGTGAATGTTTTCGAGCCGTAGTAGAAGGTTACTGCATTTTCCGGGTTACGCTACATAGTGTTGGGGTCATCCGGATCGATCTGGATGACATCGTCGTCAGGCAGATCGGGATCATCAATGACATCCGGAGGGATGTCCGGAAGATCGGGATCGTCCGGAGGGATGTAGGGGAGATCAGGGTCGTCCGGATCATCAATAATGTCCGGAGGGATGTAGGGGAGATCAGGGTCGTCCGGATTGTCCGGATCATCCGGATTGTCTGGATCATCCAACTGATCCTTGAGGCCCGGGGGAAGATCCGGGAGATCGGGATCGTACTGGTCATCCGGAGGTATTTCGATCTTGGGTGGAAGAGCCATTGATTTCCAGACGAAAGCCAGGTCATCGGTATTGTACGGTCCAGGGGCGGGCCGATAGAAGCCTACCGGTATCCTTACTTGTATCTTTTCTGATTTACCATCCACTTTTACCTGACGGTAGAATAATTCTTCATTACCTTCAGCGTTTATTTCAGAAGTCTGAAAGAAAACCCGGTCGGCGGCGGCATTCCAGATAAGATGATCCTTCGGTTTCTTGTCGGTAGTCAGATAGGTGAAATTGGACATTAGTGGATCCAGGAGCCCGCTGGCGAAACTAAACCAGGAACCGCTTAGGGTGAACATACAGACTTCAGAAAACTCGATGTCCTCCCCCTGGTCCGTTTTGGTCTTGTTCAAACAGAAAGCGATCCGTTCGTGTTTTCCTCCGATTCCCCAAAACCATTTAACTGGTTTGAGATAACATACGTTTGATTTAAAAGCTCTTTTCTCTTTGGTAAAAAAGCTAAAAATAGAGGAGATAACCACATTGCCCACACTGCCTATATTTTTTGCGCGGCCGCCAGGTTTTGCTTCAATGGTACGGATACCAACCCGCTTGTCCCATACCGTCAAACTGAAGAATTTGACACTGTCCACGTAAGAATAAAAGATCTTAGAGCCATCCGGGGAATAGCATGGTGTCGTGTCGACAGCATCCATTTTATCATCAAGAGGAACGCAGTTTGGGAGAATGATATTGGGGTCGGTGTTTGCGTAGCAAAGCCGGAGTGTATCAATTTTATTCGCAGAATTTTCGGTGGTAAAGGCTATCCTGGTCGAATCAGGCGACCAGCATGGAAAGTACTTGGTGCGTATGAATTCTCCAAGATCAACCATCTTCAAGGTACCGGTCCCGTCGGAGTTAATGAAATAAAGTTTTCTTTCATGAAAGTTGGGTCCAGCCGTAAAGAGTACTTTAGAGCCGTCCGGGGAAAAAGCGACACCCCAGATTTTATCAAGATACGATTTATAGATACTTACTGCTTTGCCGCCGCCCCGGGTATCCATAACATAAATGTAATCTTGTCCGAATTCCTGGCCTCTCCTCACGGTAAACAGGGTCCGGCCTCCGCACGGAGAATAGGCGGTTTCTTTGACAAAATGAGTATCAGGGGTGATGTTGAAAAGATTTTCGGGATGTTGCAGGAAAAGCGGTTCAAAGTCAATCAACTCTTTTTCGCCGTCCATGTCTCCGATTTCGAAGTTTTCAAGCAAATCTTCCTCAATCTCTTCAGCCTTGAAATATTTGATGATTTCCGGATCCATTCGCATGTCTTCACGGTCGAAAGGCCGGTCTAAATGGATAGAGGAAGAAGCGGGTCCCCCTAAAGCCTCTTCGAGCATCACATCTATAACTTTATCAACACCCTTCTTCGCAAGATATTTCCCGTTGTCGAAAGCAAGTTTTTGTTCCACCTGCACCAGTTTCAGGTAGCTGGCAGGACTGTGCGCTTCAGTTTTTTCCGGCGCCTGGATTATCGAGTAGAAGCAACTTTCCGCCCTCCGGTAAAGCTTGATCTTGTCGTTCTTGATGGTCTCGTAATCGTCCAGCACCAGGTCACCGGGAGGCCATGGCAGGAGCTTTCCCAGATCTTCTCTGATGCTCTTTACCTCGACGACCTCATCTGGCAGGACGGTCCCGTCGAGTTGGAGAACATTGCCGGTGACGTCGCCCTTGGCCATGAACAGGTTCCCCAGCAGGAATAAATATCGTGGAAGGTTACCAGAGTTGATGGCGAAAGCGGTCTGCACCGCCTTGATTACCTCGGTTATGGCTATATCGTAATCGATGAAAAGATCCGGAACCGGAACGTTTGGCATAGGAATGCTATTGTAACTGGCGATTCGGAACTCCCGGAACGTTTCCCTGGCCTTCTCGATTTGCTCAGCAATGGCGGTTTCTCCCTGAAGTTCTCCGCTACCCAGGTTCAAGACGGTCTGGATATTATAGATCATCCCCGGGTTCGATCGTATTTCACTCCCGGGCAAAGTGATTACATTGATCTGTTTTTCTATCACCCTGGCCAGGCCGCGCTTCTCCAGCCGGTTTACCCGGGCTTTCTGAAGACGCTCGTCCGCTCTCTCTTTGAGCTTCAGAGGAGCTGTCTCCGGATCGGGTTCCTCTTTGTGCCAGTCGGCGGGAAGGACAAAGTAGTTGGTTACAACCAGGCTCTCCCGCTGGTAGGTCGCTCTGCACATCAGCGGCCGAAAGAGAATCGTGCAGTGGACCGCCCGGGCGATCTTCCTTTGCGAACAGGAGACGTACACGAAAAGCTGGGCCGTGTTGGGGATAATCCGGTCCTGATCGTCTGTCACATCACCCACGTAATAGTACCAGTCGACATTGTAGTTTTTGTCCACCAGGGCACTGTCGGTCAGAACCCCCCGATCCTCATCTCCTGCGGGTGAGGTAGAGTCCGCTCCGCTATCGCCCGGTTCCGCTTTATAGTAACGGTCCTCCCACAAACCGTTCTTGAGCTTATTTACCGCGTTGGTAATCACCGCGTCGCACGCATTAATGAGCACGGTCTCGTCGATAACCACCGCCAGTTGCTTGGTTCCCTGCTTGAAAAAGAAGAGAGCGGTGGAAAACAGGAGAAACAGGATCAGCATGAAAACAACTACCAGGACCAGAGCAATGCCGCGCCGCCCGTTTGCTCCGGTCCCGCCCGCCTTCCTCCTCGTGTTCATCTCTGTCTCACGGCCTCACATTCCGGGTCAATTGACCTTGTTGACGATATTCGGATCGTCCAGTGAATCGAAATCGAATTCAACCGACCGGTCCAGGTTGCGCAGAAAAACGCTGGTTATCAGGGAGTACGATCTTCTATCAGGCAGTTTATGGGATTCCCGTACGGTCAACTTTACCAGGACCGAGGAGAGCTGTTTGCCGGGGTAGGCTTTGGCAATAGTAAAAATTGAAGGTTTCTCATTTTTTGCGACCACTCCCGTGGCCACCACCCGGGAGCGCTCGTCGGTTTTCTCCATCCTCCTGGATACGTTAAGCCGCCGCAGTTCCCGATTCGCGACCTTTTTTTCCTCGTCGAGAATCGTGTACAGAAAGTACGAAATGATGTCGCCGTCAAAGTTCTCGAAAAAAATGAAGTTGGCCGAAGGACCGTACTGCACCTGTTTGCTCTCATTATTCTTGTCGTACCGGTAATCACTCGGTCGAAAGGGCAATGCGTTCTCCACAAGTACCAGCTTCCGGCCCATCTTGATCTCGTCGCACATCCTGCGGAAAGCCAGGCGCGTCTCCTGCTGGGCAGCCATCTTGTCTATCATGACAGTAGACTCTTTCGTCCCCCCTATAAAGAGGTTGAAGGCCACCACGATCACCAGGGTGACGACAGCCATGGCCACCACCAGCTCGATGAGCGTGAATCCGGCAGAAGAAGCACGTTTTCTCATAAGGTATCCGTATCTCCTGACAATGAATTAAGAATGCGATGTGTCTGCCCGATTACCGTGTAGAGATTGACTTCTCGCTCTATCGTCTCGTTCTTTGTTCTCAGTTTCGGTTCTTTCCACCTCACCAAGACACGGACCGTGGCGGAGTTGGGATCGGCCTTACCGTCATCGAGCATGGTTTGTTCCCAGGTGGTGGTGATGGTGAACTTGTCCAATCGTTTCACTATCACGCTATCCATGTTTTCCACGTTATCCATGTCATCCGTATCTATCGGATCGGGCTCCGGATCGAAGACCTGGCTGAAGAAACCGCTGGTACGGCCTTCGACGGTATCGCCGGTATCGTCCAAAGGTACGACCCGGTTCATATCGCCGTCCTCGTCCAGGGTTACCGTGGACATGAACTCCTGGAAGTTCTCCGTACGTTCGTTGTATGCGCAGTAGCGGATATCTTCCATCACCTTTTGGGCCAGGTACAGGGCCCGGTTGTAGTCACCGGTCATCTGGGCGCCTTGCTTGGTGGTGAGAAACGCCTGCAGGAAGGGGATCAGGAACAGGGCCAGGATACCGAAGGCCACCAGGATTTCAAGCAGCGTGATCCCCCGCTGCCGCTCGGAAGAGCGTGAGTCCCACTGCCTGCTCCCAAGCTGTAAGTTATCCATCCCAGTTCGCCGCCTTCGCGTAAATTGTACCATGTTATCCCAAATCGGTTAAACGTCTTGAATCACCGTTTGTGAAACCGTTCGGCGTATTCCCTCCTCTGTTTCTCGTTAAACTGTTTCTTGGTCAGCATTTTTCCGCCCGAGCGCCGGTTCACCTTACCGGCCTCGAGCACTTTGATGGTCTTCCCGTCCAGGAATACGGTGCCGAAAGTACTGCGGTCCTTGATCTTTCCTGTAATTTCCACCACGTCCCCCTTGAACGTTCTGGTGAAATCTTTTGGTGAAAACGTTGCCGAATAGGTGTATCCGTGACTGTCGATCACCACGATATTCTTCTCGTAATTAACTTTCCGGACAACCCCTTTCCAGGCAACCACTTTTCCCGAACCCGTGTATTTGCGGTATGATCTGACAACTCTCTCGAACGAGGAGGAAACGATCTTTTTCGCCTTTAATACGTCCTTAGCGGGAGCCAGTTTCAGAAAAGTAAACCAGCAAACAATAGTCACCGCCACCACCACCGCCGCCGCTCCGGAGAGTACCCGTTTGAACCGCGGTTCTCTCAGGGAAGCCACACCCGTCACCGACAAACGCTCTGCCGGCTGGTGATAGATATTTTCCCGGGCCAGTTCCCGCAACGCTTTTTTAGCATAATAACGGACCACGTTATCAGAGTCTTTGGCAGCCTTTTCCAGGGCCGGTAGGGCCCGGGGGTCCCTGATTCCCATGAGCTTGATGGACGCCTGTTTACGGATATCTTCGTCGGGATTACTGAGATCGTTGATCAATGAGGTGACCTGATGAGACACGTCCTCGGAGACCTCCGCCAACTCTTCTCCCGGTTGTGCCGTCTCCACGGCGGTCTCGGCCGGGAGATTCTTTTCGATTGTTTCCACGGCTGCTATCGACTCCGGAGGCTCCCGGTCTTTCCTCACTTTGGCGACTAACTTTTGTAATGCAATCTGAGCCTGCCTGGCCGACTGACTGTCGGGATAGGTCTTGATGAGCATAGAGAAGATAGCGACCGCTTTTTCAAAGTGGCGAAGTTTGACCTCCTTGAGCCCGTCCTGGTAAAGTTTCCCAGCCTTGGCGGCAGCAGCAGCGGCTTCCCGGGTAGCAATCTCTGCTTCAATCTTGGACAGTAGACCGGGAACATCTATCTCATTCCCCTGGAGACTCTTGACCAGCACTTTCAACATGAGCCGTTTGCGACGGTCAGCCTCTTTTTTGAGAACTCCCGCCAGTGAGGGAACCAAAGTCCGGTCGGCAATTTTTGAAAGACCGATTACCGCCTTGGCATAAACAGAGTGTTTCGGTTCCTCCTTCAGTATGGAAAAAAGGAGTTTTACCGTTTGCGGCGATTTGATCCGGCTGAGAGCGAAGGTGGCACTGTCTCTCATCCACACTTTCTCGCTTTTGATCATCTCCTGCAGCAGACTGAGCGCCGGGGATTTGCCGTAGTTTCTTAAAGCCACCGCCGCGTTGGCTTTGACCCGATTATCCTCATCCTGCAGGCTGGGTACGATGAGCGGGTAAATGATCGGATCCCCGATATATTCCAGGGCTTCAATGGTGTCGGCCCGTACCCGGTAATCGCGGTCCTTGAGAAAGGGCGTCAGGATTCTGACCTGGTTCTTTCCCCCCAGAAGCCCGATAGTCTTGATTAGCAGCGACTTCTCAAGCGGTGTGTCAGCCTTGGGCAGTTGCGGCAGAATAATGTCCAGCACCTGTTCGTTTCCGAATTCGGCGGCCAGTTCCAGGGCCTTGTCGAGGCTGGCCAGCCGCCGGTTCACATCGGTACCCTGGATAGCGGCCCTGAAGGTTGCTTTTTCGAAATGAACTTCACCGGTGGAAGGATCGGTTGTGATAATTTCTTCGATCTCAGACTGACGGAACACTTCGGGCAATCCGTGCCGGACGGCGATCACGTTAATGGCTTTGCGGGCGAAGTACCTGACGGATACCGTATCGTGGAAACTGACCTCACGGAGAATCTCAAGCACCGTGGAGTCGCCTTCATCGGCCAGTATGCGGCAGGCGTTAATCCTGTCGTCCTCCACGTCGCTCTCCAGGCCTGTTACCAGTTTTCTGATTTCTTCATTCTGGGTCATCGAACAGTCTTGATGGATTCCAGCAGATCGGAAAGCACCGTCAGCTGTTCGGTCAGCTTCCCGGTGAGCGCAGCCAGTCGCTTATTTCCCATCTCGCTGTTAATCTCCACCAGCTCCTTCTTGCAGCGGGCCAGGTCTACAGTGACTTCTTTAATCGAATCAATCCGGGACCGGATCTGGTTAACCATGGTATCAAGCTGCCTGGCCAGTCCCTGAAACTCATCGCTTTTCCTGATTTTAACTCCCAGGGTAAGATCGCCTTTACCTATTTCCTCAGCCAGTTGTTCGATACGGTGGATGGGTCCGGCCAAAGAGTGGGAAACAAGCAGGGAAATCACCAGGATCATTCCCAGCCCTATAAGCTCGGCCACTATCACCACGAACAGAAGCACGTAGATAGGCTCCTTCAGCCCCAGGGCCGCCTGAACGCCGGCAAACAGGTCCGGGCTGCTGAGAAACAGGTAGATCAGACCACCGGTAATGTTGGCAAAGATAAACGAAAGTCCGAGAACGAGACAAATTATCCGGAATTGGAGCTGCGGCTTGATGAAATACTGCCGTCTTTTTTTCATTTCCCCTGCACCGCCACGATCTTTACCATGCAGCATCCTGCGTGTCACCAGCAACCGTTTTATGATACGACATCGATATTGAATTTATCCACGAAACAGCCGAGCTTGTGCATGAGCCTGTAGAGCCCCTTGACTGCCGTGTGGTCAGCCATGCTGTCAAGCCGTTCTTTTTCCTTCGCTTTCGCAGTCTCGCGGCCCTTGTCCAATAAGGCCTTGACCTCTCCACTGCTGAGACCGTCATTCGCCTGGGCTTCCAGGTACCCGAGCGCGGCTCCAATCTCTCCGCAATCAAACCAGAAACCATCGCATATATTGCAGCGGTCAAGCTTTATGCCGGAGGAGTACTGGAAGGAAAACGAGTCCATCACCACCTCACATTTAGGACAGGTCAGATCACCTTCTTGTTTCCTGGTGAATTCCTGATCCACCGGGCTCGATTCGATATTTTTCATCTCTTCTGACTCCGCTTCTCCTTTAATGGAATCAAACTCGCCCTTGTCGAACCAGGTCCCGCCACAGGTGGCGCATCTGTCGATTTGAATACCGGCCAACTCCTGTGCCTTAAGCTCCCCGCTGCACCGCGGACACTTCATGCTTCTTCACCCTTTCCTGCCTTATTAGGACTTCTTTTGGAACGTGGTTTTCTTCCCCTGTTCCGCCGTTTTCCACGCTCAATCATGGTTCTCTTTTTGGGTTTATTATCTGTTTCACTGCGGTTTGGTTTCTTACCTTGTTCCGGCTTTTTACCCGCCCGTTCAGATTCCGGTTCCTTCACTTTATCAGCCGTCCGAGCCGAGGTGGAAGGAGCTTTGACAAACTCTTCTCTTGATTCGGAGTAGTTCAACTTGGCATCGGCGATGATCTTGACGGAAATGTTCCGGTCACTCTCCAATGATGTGAGTTCACGCCGCTGCTCGTTAAGAAGGAATTCCGCCACCACCGGATGGACGACAACCTTGACTTCAGTTATCTCTCCCCTGAGTGTTTCCGCCCGCAGTTTCCTGAGTATGTGTAGTGACAGCGACGACAGTGACTTAACCGTGCCGGACCCCTTACAACGGGGACAGGTGACGAAGGTGGTCTCACTGAGCGACGACTTCAACCGTTGCCGGGACATGACCAGCACTCCGAGCTTGTTGATACTGGTAACATCCCATTTGGCTTTGTCGCTCTTCAGGTTCTCTTTCAGCAGGCGTTCAACCGCCAGGCGATGCTTCCTGTCACGCATATCGATGAAATCGATGGCGAGAAGCCCACCCAGGTTACGGAGCTTCAGTTGGCGCACTATCTCGCCCACCGCCTCCATGTTGGTCTGATACGCCGTGTCTTCCATGGACGTGCCCTTAGTGAAACGACCAGAGTTCACGTCGATAGTGACCATGGCTTCAGTCTCTTCTATCACGATATGCCCCCCCGCTTTGAGATCCACTCGCTGTGAGAACATCTTCTCCACCTGCTGTTCCAGGTGAAACCGGGTGAAAAGGGGCTCATCGGAGTCATACAACTTAATCCGACGGGCATAACGGGGCATGACCTGCTTGGTGAAATTCCGCACCTGGTCAAATGTTACTCTGGTATCGATAAGGACTTCTTTGACATCGGGAGTAAAGTAATCCCTGATGGTGCTGACGGCGGCATCACCCTCGCTGTAAATGAGTGAGGGAGTAGGATTTTCAAGAGCGTGTTTTTTGAGCGAATCCCAGAGACGGAGTAAGTATCTGAGATCTCTCTGGAATTCCGATTTATTGCGCCCCTCCCCAGCGGTCCGGAGAATTAAACCAAGTCCGGCGGGGACTTGCAGTTCTTCCATGATAGAGCGGAGACGGTGCCGTTCCTTGGCATCCTCTATTTTTCTCGACACACCGTTTTTATCGATTCCCGGAAGCAGTACCAGGTATCTGCCAGTCAGAGAAAGGTACGTGGTGAGAGCCGCGCCCTTTTTCTCCGATGCCTCCCGGGAAATCTGAACAAGAAGCTCCTGTCCGGTTTCCACCGCTTGCTCGACCCGCACCCAGCGCCGTTTTTCTGAAGACTCCGTTCCTTCTGAATAATACGAGGGATGAATGTCTTTCATGGGAAGAAATCCATTCCGTTCCGCCCCAAATTTTATAAACACTGCTTGAAGACTCTTCTGTACACTCACCACCCGCGCTTTATAGATATTACCCCGGCAGTGCTCCCGGCTCGACGTTGAGACCGTCATACTGGTGAGAAAACCGTCTTCAATAATGGCCACCCGGTACTCTTCCAGGTTCCGGGCGTTAACAAAAATCTTTTTGGTCAAAAGTTATCACCTACAGTTCATTCATTTGTTCGTTTGCACATGTTTTCTCTGTCTTGAATATGGTCCTCGATATTGGAATCGAGAACAATTTTCTTCTCTGTCTGGAGAACTGTCCTCCATTTTCCGATGTCCAGATATTTTCCTTCCAACACCAAACCGAACACTTTTTCACCGGAATCAACCGCCATCTCGATGGCGTCCGTAATCTGTAACTCTCCCTGCCTATCCGGCCGGGTTTTTTCAAGAAAAGAAAATATCTCAGGTTCAAACACGTAAACACCGCACAAAGCGAGATAATGGTCATCGACCTGAAACGGACCGGCTTCTTCCAGAGTGGGCTTTTCCGATAGTTCCTCCACCAGGCCGGCCCGGCCATCCAAATCCGACAGGCGGGCAACTCCGTAAGCGGTGGGATCCTTTACACGAAACAGCAGTACCGAAACCAGTGCTTCTTCCTCGCGATGAAGTCTGATCAGGTCGTTTATCTCTTCTTTCGGTTCGATGAACGAATCGCCGAGCAGAGTAACAAAAGTCGTGTCAATCCAGTTTTCCGCCTGGAATATAGCATGTCCCAGTCCTTTGCGCTCCTGTTGATAAAGATAAGCCACATCCACCCCAAAAATACTACCGTCTCCCAGGTAGTCCATGAGGGCGCCTTTCTGGTAACCGACAATGACAAAGATCTTGGTAATTCCGCCGGCGCGAAGGTTCTCCACCGTGTGTTCGATAACCGGTTTTCCCAGTATCGGATAAATCTCCTTGGGAACCGCCCGAGAAAATGGAAAAAGTCTCGTGCCCTCGCCGGCCGCCGGCACGAGCCCTACAATGTTACAATCCAAAACCACACCTCCCGAGCTTAAATTGCTGCATCGCCTGCTTTCGCACGCTCTTTCCCCTGCATATATCTTTAATATGCATACGCAAGTATACGAGTATTTGATAAACAAGGCAAGGGGGGCCGGCGGCCAATACAAACCTATCTGCTGTTTAGCGTTCTCTTTCTATTCTTCCGGGAACTAGGGCTTTTGTTCGGGAATACTGACATCGATCGCGTTGACCTTTCCCAACACCGACAGCGATTCATCGAAGTCCTCCGACCGGCCGACTGCCAGCAATTGCATGCGGTCCGGCTGCAGGTGTTTCTCCGCCACTCTCAAGATGTCGGCCTTCGTCACATTCTCGATGTTTTTTTTTATCTTCTCCAGGAAATCCAGCGGGTATCCATGATACGCGTACCCCATCAGGCGGTTAACAATTTTTCTTTTTGCGGCAAACTTGAATACGAATGAATTGAGATAAGCTTTCCGGGCCAGATCGAGCTCCTCATCGGTAACTTCTTCCCGGGTAATCTTTTTGATCTCTTCTCGCATGGCCCGAATAGCCTTGACGGTGTTCCCTGACGCGGTTGCGCAGTATACGTAGAATAATCCCGGGTGATCATACTTGGCCGAAAATTTCGCGGTAGCCGAGTACGCCAATCCCAGATGTGATCGAATCTCCTTGAACATACGGCTGTTGAATCCGATCCCGAGTATCCGGTTCATCAGGATAAGCGGAAAGAAATCCGGGTCATCCATCCGGCCACCGATATGGCCCATAACAATGGTGGCCTGGTTCACGTCTTCTTTCTTCACCAGGTTCACCGTCTGCCGGTACGAATAATTCACTTCGGGGACCGGTGTCGTTAGCACCCGGCCTTTTTCCCAACCGGCGAAAGCCGCTTCTATCTTCCCGATCATCTCCGCTGTGTCAAAATCCCCGGAGGCCGCCAGAAACATGTTGTTCGGGCGGAAGTAGGAGCGGTGGAAAGCCACCAGGTCATCCCGGGTAATGCTGTTGACGGTCGCATACTCGGTGTGACGGGCAAACACACTCTCCGTCCCGTAGATGAGCTTTCCGAATTCCCGGAAAGCAATGGTGCCGGGCTTTTCGTTCCGGCGAGCGATAGAGCTTCGTTGCTGGACCTGCGCCAACTCGATCTTGTCATCGGGAAACGCCGGGTTCATCAAGATATCAGCCAGTATTTCCAGCCCTTTGACAACATCCTCTTTGAGTACCGACATGGAGGCGCTGCCTGCGTCTTTGCCGATACTCGTCTCCACCGAAGCGGCAATGTACTCGAGTTCCTCGTCGATCTCGTCCCCGGTCCGGGTGGTGGTGCCGCCGGTACGCATGACCGAACCGGTGATACCTGCCAGACCGATCTTTTCCGCTGGCTCCCAGCACGAACCGACCCTGATACGGGACGATACCGAGATCAAGGGAAGTTCGTGATCTTCCAGGAGAAACAGCCGCATTCCGTTGGACAGGGTCACCTGCGTCACCTCCGGCACCTGTATCTCGTTTAAAGCCGGATATTCCAGGTCCTCGTAATGCTCTTGAGCGTGCATCGGCGCCGACTGCAAAATAACCAGGCAGAGGAGAAAAACCAATAAAATATATCGTCCAGTGTTCATCATTTCAGCCTCCGATTCAGCTGTCGGTCTCTTCGGTCTCGATTACCCCGAGTGTCCGGTTTTCGATAGTGAAATAGTCTCTGACTATCCGCTGGATGTCCTCCGCCGTGACGCGGTTATACCGTTCAAGCCGGGCAAACAGGTTGCGCCAATCACCGGTTAGCACCTCGAAAAATGTCAACTGGAACGCCATTCCCATATTGGATGAGAGTGAATGAATCACTCCCGCCCTGGCCCGCGTACGGGCTTTCTCCAGCTCCCGTAAAGTCACCGGCTCCGTTTTCAACCGCTCGATCTCAGCGGAGATTACCTCTTCGCATTCCAGGTTGGAATGACCCTGGGTCGGATTGACACTGAAAATAAACAGTGATGGGTATTTGCGGCCCGGGAATCCGCCGCTGGCCCAAATATTAGCGGCCATTTTCTTCTCCTTGACCAGGCTTTTGTAGAGCCGGGCGGTACGCCCGTAACCGAGGATGTCGGAAAGAATGTCAAAAGCCGGACGGTCTTGATGGTTTACACCGGGCATGTGATATCCGATAAACAACGAAGGCTGGGTCTTTTCCCGCAGCACCACCCGCCGTTCCCCATTTTGGGGAGGTTCTTTCGTGACGATCGGTTCCGGCTTTGGTCCGGGCTGAAGACGGCCGAAATAGATCCCGGCCAACCGTCGAACTTCCTCCGTATCGACATCACCCACCACCGCCACGGTCAGGTTACCGGGTGCATAGTAGGCCTTGAAAAAGGTTTCCACTTTTTCCCTGCTCAACGCTTCCAGGTCACTCATATGGCCGATAACCGGATCGCCGTAAGGATGGGCTTTGAAAGCTACCGCCAGGAACTCCTCAACCAGCCGGCCCTGAGGGCTGCTCTCCGTTCGCATGCGGCGTTCCTCTTTGACCACTTCGAGCTCCTTATAGAATTCCCGGAGCACCGGATTCATGAACCGGTCCGACTCCAGGGACATCCACAATTCAAGCTTGTTCGACGGCAAGCTGACCATATACATGGTGGCGTCGTTGGAAGTGCCGGCGTTCAAGCTGGTGGCGCCTTCCCGATTGAGCGCTTCGGCAAATTCGTTGGTGACGACGAGTTTGGAAGCTTCCTCCTGGGCTTTTTTAAACCGTTCCCGGAGTAGTGTAAGCCGTTCCGGATCTTCTTCCCCTACCCGTTTATCAAGTTCTTCCCGCAGCGCAGCATAGGCCGCGTCGAGCTTGGCCAGGGCCCACATCTCACCGACATGCCCGGTCGTTCCCACCTTTTTCGTACCCTTGAAAGCCATGTGCTCCAACAGGTGGGCAATACCGGTTATACCTCGTACCTCGTTGACAGCGCCCACGTCGGCGTGGGTCACGAAGGACACCACCGGCGCCTCGTGCCGCTCCAGGACCAGGAAGGTCATACCGTTATCCAGGGTAAACCTGGTGAGCCGTTTTTCAAACTCCGCCAGGTCCTGCGCCGAGGTCGGCGGCAGCAGACAGAAAACGAGTAATAGAAAGATCACTACCGGGCCGGTGAAACGGCTCCATCTCGTCTTTTTCAACATGTCCAGATTTCGCCTCCATTCAGGTTTTAAGGAAGAGCTTTTCTTCCCACAAGCCATATTAACGTTTTGACCTGACCTAATTCAAGATACTATATTGGTCTTGAGGCAACGGCGACACAAGTATTAGTATCTACAAGGACGAGCACACATTACAAATTATCAGGATGGATAACAGATAGTGAAGCAGGTTCAAAAAAAAATGTGACCGTTTGGCAAAAACCATCGTCTGAACATGGTGAAGGTTACTGGAGATCATGAACCACGACTCGAATAAGGATGAAGCGATGACCAGGCCGGATTTTGAAACTGTTTACAACACGCTTTTCAAGAAAGTTTTCGGTCTCTCGTACCGCCTGACGGGAAACAGGAGCAGCGCGGAAGACCTGACCCAGGAGGTATTCATGAGAATTTATAAAGGACTCGACCGGTTCCGGCAGGAAGCGAGCCTGGCAACCTGGGCTTACCGGATAACAGTCAACACTTTTTTAGATAAAAGAAGGCGCATCCGTCTCAAAGAAGTGCTATACTCCACCTTCGATCTTTTTCGTTTTCGGCATACCAAAGCGGCAGATCCGGAACGGGAGACCATGTCCAGGATATCAGATAAAAATGTCCGGCGTTTTTTAAGGATACTACCTGCCACCGAGAGGATCATCTTCACGCTCCACGTTCTGGAAGGTCTTTCATACCATGAAATCAGCGATATCACAGGAAAAGGCCGTGGTGCTGTTAAAACGGCCATGTATCGGGCCAGGAAGACGCTTTTGAAAAAATTTGAAATGCAGGAAGAGACGGGAGAAGTTCGACATGAACTGTGATGAGATCAGGCAACGGTTGATGAGTGAAGAACCGCCTCTGGATAACAAGGAACTGAACGCTCACCTTCGTTCGTGCCCCGATTGCCGCCAGGTAAGCCGACGCCTGCAGGAAATGGAGAAAGATATTCTCGTTCTTACTTCTCCTCCGGAGCCTGGTCCTGAGATGCATCGGAAAGTCTTTGACACGGTAACCGGCCGAAAAACACGGAACCGATGGTCACAACTCGGTTATCCGGCGCCGGCTTCGGCACTCGCCGTGCTCTTCGTTCTTTTAGCAGGTTATACCCTATTCCAGTTCACCGGGCAGCTCGATACCGGAAAACTTACAACCGGGAAAAAACCGGGCAAAGAACTCTTCATTGCCGGCAGGAAGGAAGTGATGCTTTTCGAATCTGCTTATAAGCTACCCAAAAATCCGTTCGATACCGGTAAAAAACGGGAACTTTTCACGGGAACAAGAGAGAAAAAACAGCTCTTCAAACGTAAAGGAGGAAAACCATGTCTTTTCCAACGTCAAAGAGGTTGATTACTTCTATCCTGGCATTTTTTCTGTTGCTGGGTCTCATCACAAACACACAAGCAGCGGCGGATACGGAAAACTTTGAGTTTACCGATCCGTCCTTCATGCTGGCTGAAGCCGAAGAAGATGAAACAGACCGCGAGTACGATTACATCCTTAACAAAATGAGCGTACTCTGGGAGTTGGCCCAGACCTACATGGAAGCTGAAAAGATCGACCAGGCCATCGAAACTTACATTAAGATACTGAAGTTTGAAATGCCGGAAGGACTCGATCCGAGAACAGCGGAAGAAATCGAGCGGGACCGCCTGCACATCTACCTGGAGATTGCCGAGCTTTACATGGACCTGAAGCAGGACAAAGAAAAAGCTATCGAGTATCTCCATACGGGGCTGGACAAGATAGCGGACAGGCAGTTGGAGGATTTCACCGCGAAAGATCTGAAGATCGAATACCTGAAGAGACTCGGTACCTTGTATCGGGAAAAAGGCAATCTGGAAAAATCTATCGAATACTTAAACCGGGCCCTGGAGATTGAATAGCGTCAGCTCCGGTGTTTTTTAAGGAAGCTTTACCGAGCTTGCATCCGCTCTGCGTCTTGCGTTGATCCGGACAGAAAGAGTATGCTTGATCTTGCAACAACTGAAAGCGGATGACGATGATCTCATTTAGATCAAGTAACTTGCGGTCTTCAAGATACTGCCGGTTAATCGTATATGTTTTCGTAATTGCCCTGCTCGTTTCAGGCTGCAAGCCTGCCGTGAAAGAAGAAAAAAAAACACCGGAAATCAAACCCTCAGACCGGCCGGCCAGGGTGTTGATAATCGGCAATATCCCGTCGCAAAACGTTCTCGATAAGTCACGCCGCTACGTGCCGCTATGCGCCTACCTGGAAGAAAAAATAAACGCCCGGGTCAAGTTCGTGTTCGCTCCCGATTACGATTCCATCGTCCAGGGAATGAAAAACAAGGAATACGACCTGGTTATGCCGGGCACCATGGGCTATGTCCACGGTCATCCCGCCGGTTACAACGCGATCCTGGCCCCCGTCTCAAAAGAACCTTTTTACCGGGGAACGATCATTGCCCGGGCCGACGCCGGAATCGATAACTTGAACGATCTGAAAGGGAAATCCATCTGTTTTGTCGACCGGGGCTCGTCCTCTGGTTTCATCTACCCCACGATTGCACTTTTGGATGCAGGGCTAACACCGGGAAAAGATTTTTCCTTCGATTTCGTCAAGGGACACGACAATGTTGTTTTGAATGTTTTCCTGGGACAGTTTGACGCCGGGGCCTGTTTTGAAGGAGCCCACCAGGAGGTATTCAAGGAAGAACCTGAAAAAAACGGCCAGCTAAAAGTAGTGGCCTATACCGATAAGATCTACAACGCCCCCCTGGCTGCCCGGGACGATCTCCCGCCGGCTCTCACGGCCTCCATCACCGAAGTATTTCTTTCACTGAACAAGACTTCCCGGGGGCAGACCGTTCTCAAATCACTCGGCGAAGAGTTGACCGGCTACATCGAAATTGACGACAGCTGCTATGACGGCTTTCGAAAATCGCTGCAATTTGAGTTCGAGACGGGAAAGGACTGAAGCGGCTACGCCATGAAATCATTTTTCAAATCCCTTCCGCTGCGAATCCACACAAAGATCAGTATCCTGGCCGTTCTGCTCGTCCTTTTCCTCGTTTCGTCGAGAAGTATAGTCACTTTGCGGGCCGAGCGGAAACGAGTGAGAAGGGAGAGCGAGGAACGGGCGGCAATACTGACCAGGGTGCTCAGTGTCATGATGCTTCAGGCCCTCAGGGAAGGAGACTTCTCACGCCTTATAAGCACAGTAAAAATCCTCGTCGAGGAAGAGAACAGCGACATTGTCAGGATGAGAATTACCAAGATTTCTGAAACCACCGGGAAGGAAATTGAAATCACCGATGCCCAGAATCCACGTTTCAGTAACCGGGACCGGCAAACCTTTTCTCCGGAGAAACCACAGGAAATTAAAGGACCGTCCGGAGTATCCGGTTACATATACACCGAGTTTTCCCTGGAACGTTTTCACGCGGAAATGAGCGTCATGAGAAACCAGGCTCTCGTCATATTAGGTGTTTTTCTCGTGTTGGGAATCCTGGGATCGATTTTGCTGAGCCGTCTCATCACTAAACCGATTGAACAATTTGAACAGGCTGCCCAGGTGATAGCACGGGGCGATCTCAGCGCCGAAGTGAACTACTCTTCCCAGGATGAACTCGGCCGGTTGGCCCGATCCTTCAACGAGATGATCCTGGGTTTAAAACAGATAGAAAAAGCCAGGATATATCTCTCTCATTCCGCCTGGATGGAAGTACAGAGGAGTTCAGGCACCAACCTCTACCTGGGAGGAGAGGCCCGGGATGTAACGGTGATGTTTGCCGATGTCTGCGGGTTCACCACCCTGTCCGAACAGCTTCCCCCAAAAGAGGTCGTGTCGGTACTCAATGAATATTTCGGCGTGATTGTCGATACCATCGTGAAACATAAGGGAGTGCTCGACAAATTCATGGGTGATTGCGCCATGGCCGTCTTCTACTCCCCCTCCCTGGAAGAGAGCGCCCGCAACGCCGTCCTTTGCGCTCTGGAGATACAGGATAATATGGCCGAACTCGAACGCAACCGGGTCTTCTACCAGAAAACCACGGTCAACGTGGGAATCGGCATCAACTCAGGACGTGTCGTCTCCGGTAACATCGGCTCCAGCCGGAGGATGGAATACACCGTCATCGGTGATACCGTGAATATCGCTTCGCGGCTTGAGAAGCTGTCAAAAAAAGGCCGGCACACCCGAATCATCGTGGGCCAGAAAACACATGATTTTCTGGAAGACCTGATTGAATTCGTCGAATTGCCTTCAACCACATTGAAAGGAAAAAAGGAACTCCTTTCGATTTACGAGGTGAGAAAACTGAGGGAGCTTGACGATCTTCTCACGAACATCAAATCGGAAGATCCCTCACTGAAACAAAATAGCATCAAAGTGCTGGGCCGAAGCAATAATCCGGAGGCTATTCCCTATCTTCTCGAACTCCTGCTGGATAATGATCCTTCCATCAGAATGGCGGTAACAGTGGCGCTTTCGCGCCTTCTTTATTTCCCACTTAACACGGTAACCCGGTCACGGGTGAAAGATGCGATCGTTCACGCCGCCGAGACGGAAACCGATACCAAAGTACTGGCCACCCTGATTCAGGCTATCGGTTACGTGGGAGATTCACAGACCCAAGACCTGCTGAGTACGTTCCTGGAGCATTCCGATGACCGCGTGAGAGCCAACGCGGTAGAAGCCCTGCTCGGTGTCGGCGCCCCCAACCTGGTCGAACTGGTGCGTCCCTTGATCGACGATATCAACAACCGCGTCAAGGCCAACGCCGCCGTCGTCTTGTGGAGAAGCGGAGATTTCAGGGTTATAGATGCCTTATCCAAGATGCTGGACAACCCCAGGATGTTGATGCGGTCAAGCGCGGTTTACGCTCTGGGAGAGTTAGGTACAGTCAGAAGCATGGAGATGTTGATCGGCGTTCTCAGAGAGGAAAACAAGACCATCTTTTTTAACATCCTGCAGTCTTTGCGGAAGACCGTCGACACCCTGATATCCTCCTTGCACGATCCTGACCGCGAGGTCAAGATGCAGGCGATCAAGGCCCTGGGAAAGATCGGGGACCGAAACGCCCTCCTGCCACTGATGAAGATGATCGACGACGCTGATTCCCTGATGGCCGAAGCCATTTTCGAAGCGGTTGAGAGAATCGGGGTCCCCAAGGAAATGATACTTTTGGTAGACAAATTCCAGAGCAAGCGCCACCAGGCATAAAACATAACAATTCAATTTTTTTAAGGAGGAACCATGGATAATAAAATTACCTGTGCGCTTATCCAGGCGAAATGCGATATACCCGGCGACAGGAACGTGTCGGTAATAAAAGAGGCGATGCTCGATAAGCACGTAAAGCTTATCGAGGAAGCATATCGGCAAAACGCCCAGGTCCTTTGCATGCAGGAAATATTTTATGGACCGTATTTCTGCGCGGAACAAAGCTTGAAATGGTACGAGATGGCGGAACCGGTGCCGGATGGGCAGACGGTAAGCCTCATGCGTGAACTGGCTAAGAAATACGGGATGGTGATTATTGTCCCCATCATGGAAGAAACCATAAAAGGGGTCTATTACAACACCGCCGCGGTCATAGACGCCGACGGCTCGTACCTGGGTTCGTTCAGAAAAATCCACATCCCCCACCTGCTGCCCGGGTTCTGGGAGAAGTTTTATTTCAAACCGGGAAATCTCGGATACCCCGTATTCAATACAGCTTTTTGTAAAGTGGGAGTCTACATTTGCTACGACCGCCATTTTCCCGAAGGAGCACGGTTACTGGGACTGAACGGAGCCGATATCGTCTTTAATCCATCGGCCACGGTGGCAGGATTATCGGAGTATCTCTGGAAACTGGAACAGCCTGCCCACGCGGTAGCCAACGGTTATTTCATCGGGGCCATCAACCGCGTCGGCATGGAAGCGCCGTGGAATGTAGGGGAGTTTTACGGAACGAGCTATTTCTGCGATCCTCGGGGACAGATTATTGCCGAAGCGTCCCGGGACAAAGACGAGGTGCTGGTGGCCGAAATCGATCTCGATGTGATATACCAGGTCAGGCAAACCTGGCAGTTTTACCGTGACCGGCGGCCGGAAACTTACGGCGGACTCCAGGAGCTGATTCCGTAGTTTTTGCCGGGAAACATCATCCCCCGTGACGGGAAACCAGGAAAAGCGTAACGAGGAGGGGTGCACATGGGATTGCTGCAAAATGTTAACGCCGATTTCAAGAAAATATTGCTGGAAACCGATCCGGAAGAACAGATGGCCATGCTGACGGACAGGATGAAGGAAAAGGAAATGGAGATGAACGGGGAACCGTTTCCCACCTTCCTGAAACCGTATTTCGTGGAAGCCAGCGACCGGCAGTCTATCGCCTCGATTACCTCAATTATGGCTGAGGGCCTGGAAAAAATCGGACGGGCTTTCCTGCGGGACGGCACATTTTCTGACATCATCGAACTGGAAGGCCGGGAAGGCGAACTAGCGAGGATCAACCCGGGATACCCGCGCCTCCAGATGGTCAACCGTTACGACCTGTTTTTCAACCAGGAAACCAAAGACCTTAAATTTCTCGAGTTTAACTGCGGGGACCCGTCGGGGATGGGATGGAACGACGACATGCTGGAGATCTTCTGCGGTCTGCCGGCTGTGAGAAAACTCGCCGAGAAGTATGACCTGACTATCGACCGGCTGCTCGACAACCATCACACGGTACTGAAAAGGAAATACGAGCAGTGGTGCCTGAACAAGGGGATGGAAACTCCCCTGCCCCGGCCCAACATTGCTATCATCTGCTGGAAAGAATCAACGATCCTCGGTGATTTCAAGGCCATTGCACGCTACTACTGTTCGCTCGGCTACAACGCGTGGCACGCCGATCCGGCCGATTTCGACTACGACGGAAAAAAGCTTTTCCTGAACGGGAAGCATATCCATCTCATCTACCGGGACGCCCTGACCGATTTTATCAACGATGAATTCTGGGGCGGCTGCCAGGCGGTCATCACGGCCTATCGGGACGGTAACGTATGCCTGGTGAACCCCATTACCGCGGCTACCGGCGACTTCAAGGCCATCCTGGAAATCATGACCGACGACCGTTACGCGAAGATGTTCACACCGGCGGAAAACGAGGCCTTCAAGAAACATATCCCCTGGACCAGGTTGGTAAGAGAACGCAAAACTACTTTTGAAGGCAAAGAAGTGGACCTCATCCCGTTCATCAGCAAAAACAAGGATATGATGGCCCTGAAACCAAACTCGGGATACGGTGGATTCGGAGCGGTTATGGGCTGGCTGGCCGACCAGGCGGAATGGGACGCGACCATTGAAAAGGCCTTGACGGTAGGCCCGACCTATGCCGTACAGCAGAAAGTAGAGGTCCCGATTGACGAGTTCCCCATTCTCAATAACGGCAAACTGTCCGGTTTCGAAGACCGGTACGTCAATATTAATTTCTGGGTGCACGACGGAGCCTTTGCCGGAGCCTTCAACCGAGCGGCGTCGAGCCAGATCGTGAACGTTCACCAGGGCGGCGGTCTCATGCCCGTATTCTTCGTGGACCACAAACTGTAAGATGATCACGTAAAACCGAATTGGAGACACATCATGATCGAAAATGAGTGGAGTCCGGACAGATTAATACAGGTATCTGGAAGCTACTGGATGAGCTGCGCGCTGCATGCCGGGGTGAAACTCGATGTTTTCACGGCCATCGGAGAAGACAATCGCAGCGGACAGGAAATTGCGCGGGAAATTAGTGGCGATCAACGAGGGGTATGTATGCTGCTCAACGCACTGGCCGCCATGAATCTCCTGATAAAGGAAAATGAGCAATACGCCAATACCGACTTCGGTAAAACCTTTCTTTCGAAGGATTCACCCCGTTACATGGGATACATGATCCTTCATCACCACCATCTCATCGGCGGGTGGAGCAAACTGAGCGAAGCGGTTACAGCTGGTGCTCCGGTAAAAACGCGAATCTCTTTTGAAGATGAAACCGTGCGTGAAAGCTTTCTCATGGGAATGTTCAATTTAGCCAGTAATCTCGCTCCCCGGCTGGTGCCCAAAATTGACCTGACCGGTCGGCGACACCTGCTCGATTTAGGCGGAGGACCGGGTACGTACGCGATCCATTTCTGCCTTCAAAATAAGGACCTGGAAGCCACCGTTTTCGATCTGCCCACCAGCAGGAAATACGCCGAAAAAACCATCGACAAGTTTGATATAGGCAAACGGGTCCGGTTTATGAGCGGTAATTTTCTGGAAGATGATCTTGTCGGTGATTTCGACGCTGCCTGGTTGTCGCACATTCTTCACGGGGAAGGACCGGAGAACGTTCAGGAAATTATCAATAACGCAACGTCTTCTCTGAAACGGGGTGGTCTGATCATCATTCACGAATTCATTTTGGATGACACCATGGACGGCCCGCTCTTTGCGGCCCTTTTCTCGCTCAATATGCTGATGGGCACCGAGCGAGGTCGGTCGTACTCCGAAAATCAGTTAACATACATGCTGTCACGGGCCGGAGTCAAGGATATTCAGCGGTTGCCGCTCGATGCTTCGTTCACTTCAGGAATCATAACCGGCGTGGTTTGAACGGTCAAAATGGCTGGTGGGACTGAGTCAGGCGGCTTCCATTACGACATGTTTCTGCCGGTAAAACTTCACATTGTCAGCCTTCCTGGCCACCTTGTAACACACATATCCTGCAACAGTATTTTCGTACCCGGATACACGGTATGACTGACACAGATTGACGGGAACATACCATGGTTTCGCAGATCCATTAACCCGGATATTTCACGAGTCTCCGTCGCGAGGTCGCGGAGGCGCCTGTAGCTTCAAGGCGTGCGACCGAGCCTCCCGGAGTCGTATCCTCTGCGATACGTCGAGGAAAGGTGACTGAGCACAACGTAGAGGATGCGGGTGCATCCGTGGCCGCAGCAGGAAGGCTTGTGAAATATCCGGGTTAATTGTTCAAAATCACGTTTTTCCCCGACTAAAATCCTTCCGTTTGCTTTTATTCTGCTGTCAACAACACAATTCCCGGTTGCATTCCTGGAATCCGACATGAGTAATTATCCTACCGCCGGCCTTGATGATTGTTTTGTATATCTCTCCCGTAATCTCTATCTCCCGAAGTGGTTAGACAAACATCTTCCCGGACATCGTCCTCAATTCGTATATCTCCCTTGAAATCACAACTCATATGCTGCCCCGAAAGATCTCGGGAAATGACGGTAGACGCCGGGATATCCTGCTCCAAAGATATCTCTTTGATCGGCTTGGCCAGTATCATTCCCGGCCGTGCTTCGAAGACGGAAACTTTCACCATGGTTTTTCACCATCAGATATCCTGTTTTTTCTGGAAACTTTGGATCGCGATATCCTCTTCCTCGAATATTTCAACAACAGAGTCCAGCATGGTAATGAAAAAGAGCTCTCTTACTTTGATCTGGAGTCCGTAAAGCTTGAGAATCCCCCCACTTTCCCTGACGAGTTTAATAATTGAAGCCAGAACACCAAGCCCTTTGCTGAAGATGTAATTGACCTGACTCATATTGACCAGGATTTTCCGCACATGGTCCTGTGCTATAACTTTTCTCAACAGATCGCTAAGATTATCAGCCGCCGAGTGCCCCACCGGACCCACAAGATCAATCAACAGGATGTCATTGCACTTCCGGGTATGGATACTCATGATGAGAACCTTTCCAGGCCATGACCAGGAAAGCGATCTTTTTTTAAGTTAAATATCATTGAAGTAGGTTGATATATGCTATTATAGAAGGATAGTTGCAGGCTGCTTGAGGTTATATTCATCCTTGAATACCTCACTTTAAAAGACGTATTCTCTTTATAGATCACATCTTTTGCCCACTTATAGGCTAACACATTTATTTATATATGTCAATTACTTACAACAACCTTAAACAAACGATATAGGACTTTTTTTACAGTCCTATTCGTGGCTGTCTAACATTACTATACCTCCAAATGCAATATGTATCCTTTATCTTTGTCTATGGTTATTCTAGGCTATGGCGTGCCGGATCAATTCACGATTGTTTTCCAGATTCAATTTTTGCCTGATTTTTCCTAAATAGGTCTCGATAGTATTTGGGCTCAACTGTAATTTTTCAGCAATGTCTCGCGTCCTGAAACCACAACTAATCAACTGAAACACTTCAAGCTCACGATCACTAAGATTATCAAAAAAGAATGTTCCTTTTTTCAATTTGTTGGAATAAAACAATTTTAACAACCGTGATGCTACTACTCTGCTTACATATATCTCTGCGTTCAGGATCTGGCGAATCACCTTCACCAGTTTTTCAGTGGCTTCACTTTTCATCACATAACCTGCAGCACCGGCTCGAAGCACACGCTCTGCGTAAAGACTTTCCTCGTACATTGAAAGAATAAGAACACGAACATCCGGATATCGTTCTCGGATAGTTTCAGTAAGCACAAGACCACTCATGTTCCCGAGAGAAATATCCACAACAGCAATGTCCGGTTTTGTTTTCTCTATTATGCACAAAGCTTCAGGTATGTCTCGAGCCTCACCGCAAACTTCCAAATCCGGTTCATGATTGATAAGCAGGGTGAGTCCATAGCACACAATAGGATGGTCATCGACCAGAATAATTTTCATGTTGAATTTCGTTTCATAATTGAAGCTAATGCAAGTTACATACCAATTCCGGTCCAATACTAGAATGTGGCTCAACCAAAAGGATAAATGAATTATGCTATAGCATCGTTGAGTAAAAGTAGCTAATATCTGGCCACTTGATCAATTCGATCAGCCAGATTCAGAACCCTTATTCAGGTCTTTTGCCATAAAATCTCTTCCAGCCAGTTGGGCCGTATACGCCTTTCCGAAAAGCTTTGATTTCAAATAACTGTTCAGCAGTAAATCTACGTTGTGAAAAATAACTTGCGTTGCGCGTTGTCTGTGCTTTATCTTGGAAATAAGGATTTTATTCAAAGAGTGAGGGTGAAATCATGCCTATGATGAACCAAATACGCGCTATTTGCCTGGTATTGCTGTGCTTACTTTTTGTCAATCTGCATCCGGTTTTCACGTTCGAGTCCGAACAGGATAAAAGAAAAGCGCTTCGGATCATCTCCATCGTCAGGGATCCCGGGGTACGGTTGGATCTGCAGCGAAACATAGAGCTCGGCAATATCGACAGCATGGGCGATCTCAATGATGCCATCGAACGCTACTGGGAAGAGTATCAATTCCCCGACTTAACCGTGGTCAAGGCCGCCCGGGATATGAGTATGGTATCGAAAGACAAGGTATCGGCACCGAAAGTATATGCCTCCGGCGGTCATTATCTCGACAAGATCAGGGTTATATGGAACCTGGTCCCTGGAACGACCCATTACAAGGTCTTCCGCAGCAGCAAATCAAACGGCCAAAAGGTCGAACTGACGGGTTGGCTGACATCCATGGGCTATCCGCCTGCAGATCTCATAGACGATCCGAACCGGATTGGCCCGACACCGAAAATGGTCCCCGGCCTCGCCTACTACGACGACCACGATGTTACTGCCGGCTGGGACAACTGGTACTATTACTGGGTAAAAGCGGCTTCTGACAGCAACGGCTCTAATGAAAGCTTGTTCAGTGAAGGATACGGCTATGACAGCTATAAAGGATTCCGCGCTCCGTGGGATCCGTGGAACCCTCCGGACAATGAGCAGACAATAGCAAAAGCGGAAAAGTTCTTCGACACCGGCGAGCGCCGATTCGATTATGAAAACTTCCGGGGAGCGATAGACAGTTACACCAAAGCCATAGAAATATATCCGGGATATGCGCGGGCCTACTACAAACGAGGGCTGTCCAGGTACAATTTATTCCTGGAGGGCTATAACTCTTTTGGCGGGAAATTCGGCCGCATCAGAGACTACAAGAAAGCAGCGAAACTGGGTGAAACCGACGCCCAGGAATGGCTCAAGGAAAACAACATCGGCTGGTAGGTAAACGTCCGGAAAGTAGAGTAAGCAAATGACGACCGGGTCACGCTTTTCTATCTTGGAGATGCTTTCAAACCGCTGAATCCGTCTAAACCAGCCGAAGAAAACCGGTAGTCCACCGTTTCTGAATGTGAAATTTTTGATTTTTAAATTCATATAATGAGTTGACCAATGTATACTTCACAGGGCAACTCCAAATAGTGAGGAATGAATATGCTAGAGAAACTCAGAAATCTATGCTGGTGTGTACTGGTTGTTTTGTTCTTGACAGTAGTATCGAGCGGATATCCGGTATTCGGACAGGTTTTTTCACGTAGGGACGACGTTAGGCCCAAGGTCCCCGAACGCTGGCCGGAAGTAAAAAAATACACGATTGATCTTTCTCTGGGTGGTTCTTCTCTTTCCGGGAACATCGACACCAGCAATGTCACGGGTGGTTTTTCCCTGAAGTATCTCGTCGATGATAAAAGGGAGATTCTCGTCGAGGGCAACGGCTCATACGCGACCTTCAATGGTAATACGATACACGATAAAAAGAAAGGCTCCTTCCTCTACATCTATAAATGGAAACCAGGCATAAACCTGTTCTTCAACTCAACACACGCGAAGAACAGCGGCACGAAACTGAAGTACAGGACTACAAACAGTTTTCCGGGCATATGCTGGCACCAACTCTTCTCCGACCGGTTCGATCTTTTCCTCTTAAGTCTCGCACCTACTCATGAATCCGAGACATTCGAAACGGCTGGGAAGGAAAGCACCATGAGGGCTACGGTACGGGTGAATTTTGAGAATTTACTCTCAGAAAGTGCGAAACTGGGTGGAGATTTTCTTTACATTCCTGACCTCTCAAATTTTTCTGATTACCGTGTTTACCTTGAACCTTATCTCTATCTGAGCGTTGTTCCAAACAAATATTCTTTCAAGATCACCTACGCTAACGAGTTCGATTCCCGTCCTCTATCGGGGGTAAAGAAAAACGACTACGGTCTTTTATTTTCATTCATCTATCACATGCAGAAGTAGAAAAAAGCGGTCGTACCAAGATACTCCACGCTACGTATCTCTATCGAATGCTGAAAGCACAACAGGGTTAACGGAGTACGAGTTACCTGTTTTTCTTTCCGGATAATCGCAGCACTCCGTGCTGTCTCATGGCTTCCCGCAGCACATAGTAGATCTCTTCCGTACTCGCCGCCGCCATGATCTTGCTCTGGATATCCATCTGAAGCATGGCGCCGGCGACGGCGGCCAGGATCTGGATCTGTGTATTCTCATCCTTTTCCGGCGTCAGAATCAGAAACACGAAATGAGAGGCCAGGCCATCGCGGGCATCCCAGTCTATGCCAACCTTCGACCGGCCGAAAACAATGACCGGATCTTTCAAGTCCTTCAGCCGCCCGTGGGGGACGGCTACTCCTTTCTCCAGGCCGGTACCCATGATCTCCTCGCGGTTGATAACTGCTTCCACCAGCAGATCCTCCTCGATATAGTCAAGCTCACCAGCCACCCGCTCACACATTTCCGGGATGACTTTCCAGCGACTTTTCCCTTCCAGGTCCAGGATAAAGGCCGGTTTCAACAGGAAGTTACTCACCTCAACCTCGCGGCGTTGTTTCATGGACCAGGCCAGCAGCGGCCCCACCATGACCGACGAGAAGAGCGCAGCGAACACTACCGCCACAAAGGAGATTTCCGAGATCAGTTGCAGCTCCAAGGCCAGCAGGCCGATTACGATTTCCATAGCCCCCCCGGGGATGTGGGCAATGCCCAGGGCTATTGAATCCTCTTTTGACAGCCGGGCCCATTTTCCTCCGAGCCAGGCGCCGATGTACTTGCCGCCTATGGCCACCGCGGTGAATACCGTGACCAGCAACGGGTCCAGATTCCGTAGAAAGTCGATCTTGATGCCGATAGTGGCGAAGAAGATGGGTACGAAGACGGCGTGCACCATCTGTGAGATGATCTCCCGGGACCGCTCCGAGATTTCGTGGGTGTTGCCTACCATGATACCGGCCAGGAAGAATCCCAGGATGGCGTGGACCCCGATCCAGTGAGTGATGATGCCGCAGAAAAGACCGAGACAGGAGATAAAGGTCAAGGTCGTAGCCGGGTGTGGAAGCGTGCTCACCTTCAGTTTCCTGGTAATTCGACCAACCAGCGAGCTGCCCACGGTCAGGCAGACCGTGCCAAAAAGAATCGATTCGAAGAACACCCGCAGGACACCCTCCAGGCCCGCCTGGGTCTGGGACACCAACCCCAGGATGAAAGCAAAGATTAACCACCCCAGGACATCGTTCACCGTGAAAGCCGAGAGAGTGATGAGCCCCAGGTCGCTTTTCAATATCTTCAAATCGTGAAGGACCTTGGCGATGACGGGAATGGCGCTGATTGCCGCCGCAGTAGCCATGTAGAGGCTGAAGGTGAACCGATTGGCGGCGCTCCCCCAATAGAGAGGCGGTAACCACCAGAAGGAAAGTACCCCGATGACCAGCGGTGTCAGCACGCCGACCACCCCGATCTTCAAAGTCGCCTTACCCTGCTGCCAGACAGTTTTCAGGCTCACTTCAAAACCGGTTACCAGGAGGAGAAACAGGACTCCGAACCAGGAGACGGTGTCCAGCATGGTCTGCTGCACTGGGTCCGCCGGAAACAGCATTCCGTGGAATACGGGCGTCGCCCTTCCCAGAAGAGTCGGCCCCAGCACGATACCGGTGAGAATCTCGCCTACCATGGCCGGGAATCCCCACCGGCGAAACAGTTCTCCCAGGAGCTTGGCAACCACCAGCAGCGTAAGCACCTGTATCAGGAAAGTGAATATGTGCGTTTCATCGAGATAATGCATTGTTTTCCCCACTTTAACTACTGCATTAACTTCAATATATCTGGTAGCTTTATTATATGGTACAAAGTAATTGTTTGCAACCAGGCACGTGAGAGTCTACGCCCTCATCAAAGGCCTGTACTTCATCCGGTGCGGCTGATCCGCGGCTTTTCCCAATCTCTTTTTTCTGTCAGCTTCATAATCAGAATAGTTTCCTTCAAACCACTTGACAGTGCAGTCGCCCTCAAAGGCGAGAATGTGTGTGGCAATGCGGTCGAGAAACCAGCGATCGTGTGAGATGATGACGGCACAGCCGCCGAAATTAAGCATGGCTTCTTCGAGGGCGCGCATGGTGTTGACATCCAGATCATTGGTGGGTTCGTCGAGAAGCAGGACATTGGCGCTCTCCTTGAGAATGCACGCGAGATGGACGCGATTACGTTCACCACCGGACACTTCACGGGCCTTTTTCTGCTGATCCGATCCCGAAAAATTGAAGCGTGCGACATAAGCACGGGAGTTGACTTCGGTGTTGCCTATTTTAATCCTATCCAGACCTCCTGAAATTACTTCCCAGATTGTTTTGTCCGGGTCGAGAGTATCCCGCTCCTGATCGACGTAGGCCAGCTTGACCGTGTCACCAACTCTCAGAGTGCCTGAGTCAGGTTTTTCAGAATCTGTTATCATCTTGAAGAGAGTGGTCTTGCCAGCGCCATTCGGACCGATGACACCGACGATACCTCCTGCCGGCAAGGAGAATTTCATCCCTTCAAAAATGAGGCGATCTCCATAAGCTTTGCTCACGTTTTCCGTCTCAACAACGACACTGCCGAGACGCGGCCCGGGTGGAATGTACAGCTCGAATTTTTTTCTCTGCTGGGCAGAGTCCTGATTCAAGAGCGCCTCGTAATTATGGATGCGCGCCTTTGACTTGATGGTGCGTCCTTTGGGAGACATATGGATCCATTCCAATTCCCTCTGCAAAGTCCTTTGCCTTTCTGTCTCACTCTTTTCTTCCTGTTGAAGCCGCTTCTGTTTTTGTTCGAGCCATGAAGAATAATTCCCCTTCCAGGGAATGCCCCGGCCGCGATCGAGCTCTAAAATCCAACCGGCAACATTGTCCAGAAAATAGCGATCGTGCGTTACGGCAATCACTGTTCCCTCATACCTCTGAAGATGCTGCTCAAGCCAGGCCACTGTTTCGGCATCCAAATGATTGGTCGGTTCGTCCAGCAGCAGGATATCAGGTTTCTGTAACAAGAGCCTGCACAAGGCAACACGTCTTTTCTCGCCGCCGGATATAACCCGAACGGGTGTATCTCCGGGAGGACAGCGGAGGGCATCCATGGCCATCTCCAAACGAGCGTCGATATCCCACGCATCCTGGCGGTCGATTTCTTCCTGCAGCTCAGCCTGGCGCTCCAGAAGTTTATTCATTTCATCGTCAGACATGGGCTCCGCGAATTTGTCGCAGATAGCATTGTACTCGTCGACTATGCCGACAATTCCCTTCAAACCTTCTTCCACCACTGCTCGGACGGTCTTATTTGAATCAACCAACGGTTCCTGTTCGAGATACCCTACCGTATAGCCGGGAGAGAGAGTGGTCTCACCATCAAATGATGTATCAACTCCCGCCATGATACGCAAAAGAGAACTCTTTCCCGACCCGTTTAATCCGAGAACACCGATTTTGGCACCATAGAAATAGGACACAGAGATGTCTTTGATCACCATTTTCTTGTCGTAAGTCTTGCTCACCCTCATCATGGAATAGATAATTTTCTCAGGAACATGGGTCATTAACAACATCCTCGTTTCTCTTGGCAGTAACCAAATAGCGATCACGTTACCGCTCTACTGTGCCATGATGCGTCAATTTATTCAAGTGCAATTTTCGGGGAACATGAAAGCGACAGCCAGGACAACAATCATCTTTAACTGGCGAAAACCGGTCCAGTTTTTATCATGAAGATGTATCCCATCCATTAATAAGTGTGCGTAATTACTACATATTTTTGCCACGCATAATGTCCTGTTCCCGAACATGTCGATTCGTTTGAATCACGTGTTTCCGTCCCAGAATACCTATAAAATCCTCATAACCGTGATTACTCCTCGATTCCCCGCCTGCTTTCTGTTTGTTGGCACGCTATAAGCTTTAAAAAAAGTGACGGGACACTTATTCAGTGGAAGAAAACACGGTGAGGGGTGTCACGGTGAATGGAATCGTTACTGGTTAGTGCAAGGTTCTTTTTTCAATTTATAAATCCGGCTCTCCTCGTACTCGTGTATGTCCTGAAAACGTACTATTTTCCGGGCTCTGCCCTGTTGTACAACACCTACGTGATCATTCTCTCTTCAATAGTTGGCTACTACACAAACTTCATTGCCATTAAAATGCTCTTCCGCCCCAAAAAGGTGACCGTCTTCGGACGGCAAGGCCTTATCCCGCACAACCAGGACCACATCGCCGAGAGCTTCGGGAAAAATATAGCGGCCAATTTCTTTACCCCTGAATACATCCTTGATTATTTGGACAGACGAGCTATCGTCGATACCGGAATAACAAACATCAAGGATTTTCTGGAGGCCTATCTCGTGGAAACCGTACGGGATGGACCAATTGGAAAATGTATCGCCCTGTCGCTTGATCTGGCCGGCAATGAATTGAATAAGTTTATGCAAAGTAAATCATTCAACGAGTTTATCGAACGTGTGCTCTCTCACGTACTGGAGGAGTTCGACATAGCCTCCCTGGTAACGGAAAGAATCAAATCCTATGATACCGACAAACTGGAGACAATGCTTCTCGACCTGGCCGGGAAACATCTCGTCTCCATCGAGGTCATCGGTGGTTTGCTGGGTGCATTTACCGGGATTGCTATCTTCAATTGCAGGTTGTTTCTCCTGTTGTTTTCATGTTTACTGCTGCTTGGAGGCGTTGAATACGCGTTGACGCGGATACGTGAAGCACAGCCTCATCCGTTAAGAACAAAGTCGGAAGACTCCGAAGCTTTCACGAGGATTCTTCGCGAGACAATACGATCATATATCGATGTGGAGTGTGTTGTTGAAGAAACTGCCGACATAACGGAATTGATCGAGATTCCCATACCACGGTATAATTGTCCTCAGTAGAAGTGTTGATCCGAAAAAACTCCCTATAGTATCGTGGATGACTATAAAACTTCATGGCATGAACCATCGCATGAACCATCTGAAGAAATCCTAAGCAGTTTTTAGACCATTATGTTTATTTAGGGAGGCAACCTCTGAAAACTCCTTAGCCGGTTTGGCGAAAAAGTAAATTTCGATGACTGGAACAAAAACCGGGTCATTTGCATTTACCTAAGTAATTATATTATTCTATTGGAAAAACACGGGACTTCAACTTATGGTTTGCGGAATGTTTGCATCAGTGTAGAAAGTGAGGCAGCAAAATGCGTTACCGATCCAGGGGATCAAGGGAGTGTTACCGTCTGTTTACAATGATCTGCAGGTCCGGCCTGATATCAATTTTTTTGTGGTTGGCCCTGCTTTTGCTCGGGTACCCGAAAACCGCTTGTGCTTCCCATTTCGTCCTGCTCGAGACCGGCTACCGGTATGAGGATAACTTCAGCCGGACCGTATCGGCCGGGGATCAGAAGGATGATTGGGTATTCACCACCAGGCTCAAGATCGGAAAGCCGGTGCAGCTTCGGGCCGGACTCACCTCGTCGGTAGCCGTCAATTTCAGCAAGGACTTTTTCAACACGTACAACCGCCTGGAAAATCATTCGGTGGGAATATCCATTTCCGTAAACCGGAAGCTAGGCTTGGGTTTTTACGTCCCGCGGCTACGGTTTTACACGGCCTGGTCCGACTACCGGTTCAAGGACGATTTGTGGGACAATGCGTTGTTCGTAGCCGGGTTGCAGATCAGAAAACACTTCACCGACAGGTTCGAAACCCAACTGGCTTTCAAGTACGACCAACGGGACGCAAATAATGCAGTCTTTGAGAGGAGCGGCAGGACCGTCTCGGTAAGGACAGGGTATCTGGTCGGCCAGGATTTCCAGCTCTCGATTCAATTCGCCCGCCGGGAGGGAGATGTTGTTGTTCATCATAAAAATTGGTGGCCGCCTGGCGCACCGTGGACCTGGGACACCACCTTCAACACCAAGATGGCTGCCTACCGGGTGCGGGCCAGGACCAAAATGTTGTCGTTGTCGCTGAGTAAACACCTGGATAGACAAAGCTCGCTGACAGCCGTGGTTGAGCGGCAGACAACCGAATGGCAAATGATGGAATATCCGAACGATATGTTCCGGGTAGAGTATGTCCGCCGGTACTGAAAGTAGGTGAAACATGTCTGTCAGATGGTTTCAGAAGAAGATGGTGCTTGCTGGTGCGGCGCTGGTGCTTTTCCTGCCAGTGCAGCCAACGGCCTATGCAGGCGCTCTGGGAGGTATTGTCAGCGATACAAAGGGCCGGCCGGTGAAGGATGCCGTGGTCTTTGCCACGGCACTGTTTGAACTGGACGAACCGGAAGAAGAGGAACCTCCCACGGCCGTCATGGACCAGGTCGGCTCGGAGTACGTCCCCTTTGTTTTACCGGTCAGGGTGGGAACGGGGGTTACGTTTCCCAACAGCGACGAGGTCCATCACCACGTGTACTCCTTTTCCCCGACCAAACAGTTTGATATCCCTCTTTACAAAGGAGGGTCGGCCAACCCCGTAATATTCGATTCCCCCGGCATTGTTGCCCTGGGATGCAATATCCACGACTGGATGTTGGCTTACATTTATATCTTAGAAACACCGTATTTCGCCAGGACTGACGATAAAGGCAGGGTGCTGATCAGCTATCTCCAGCCCGGGGAGTACCAGGTACAGGTCTGGCACCCGAATCTGAAAGGCCGGGTGGATAAGGTCATCCGACAGGTCACCGTGGAGCAAGAGACTGAGGTTCAGACCGAATTTACCATAAAGCTGAGGAAATCAAGGAAACGCCGCCGCTCGCCCACTCCCGGCGACTGGGATTACTGAAGGCGCCATGCAGTTCCGCCGTTTCCAGAACCGGATACTTTTCTATTTCCTGAGCTTCTTTAGCGCCATCCTGGTGGTGGTGTTCCTGGTAGTCAATGCCGTCATTCTAAAGAACGCCCGGGAGCAGTTGAACAATACACTGGCTGTCAGCTCGAAAGTGTTTGACCAGATGATCAGCGCACGGGAACGGTTGCTGGTTCAAGCTACCCGCTCGCTGAGCCACGATCACAGCTTCATCAAGGCGTTTGCGAAAAATAATTCAGCTACCACTCTTTCGGCGGTCCGGAACCTGCGGGACCGTATCCGGGCGGACGCGATGATACTGGTGTCTCTCGAGGGGACCGTGATGGCCGACTCCGGGGGTAAAGGCAAGCCGGGGCAACCGGTTGCTTTCCCGGACCTGATCGAGCTGGCGGATGAGGAAGACGAAGCCTCCGGTGTTGTCATTGTGGAGGGAACCGCGTATCACATGGTGGTGGTACCCCTGCTGATGCCGCTGCCGGAGGCCTGGATTTGTGCGGGGTTTATGATAGGTGATGAACTGGCACACAAGATCGAAAAAGTCACCCTGTCTCATATATCCATCGTGCAGAAACACCGGGACGATTCCTTCTCACGGCTTGCTTCCTCCCTCTCCTCCAACCAGTTGGAAACGGTTATGCGGAAGCTTTCCAGTGCACAGATTCGACCGGAAGACACCGGGTCAATTTTGATGGGCGATGGTGATCAATTTATTACTATTATCAAAGAGTTGCCCGGCGGACCGGTCTCGGTTGTTCTGCAGCGTTCTCTCCGGCAGGCCTTGAAACCGTTCCGGCCGTTACGGGTCACGCTCTTTATAATGTTTCTCGTTGCTTTGTCGGGAACCATTGTGCTGGGTATGGTCATCGCCCGCTCGGTTTCAGGCCCGGTGCGGACGCTGGCGGCCGGTGTCCAGAACATCGAACGGGGGGACTACGGGCACCGTGTGAACGTCCTTCAGCAAGATGAGTTCGGGGACCTGGGCCGCGCTTTCAACAGTATGGCGGTCGGGCTGGAAGAGAGAGACCGCGTGAGAAGTCTACTGGGTAAGGTGGTCTCTCCTGAGATAGCCGAGGAACTGCTCACCAGGGGAGTGGCGCTGGGCGGTGAAGACCGGGAAGTCACCATCCTGTTCTCGGACGTCAGGAACTTTACCACTATGAGTGAAAAACAAACGCCCCAGGCAGTGCTAAACCTTCTCAATACGTACCTGGAGGGAATGTCCGCGGTAATAGATCGGCACGACGGGGTGGTCGATAAATATATCGGTGATGCCATCATGGCTCTTTTCGGCGCCCCCCTTCAGCACGAGGACGATGCGGACCGAGCGCTGAGCTGTGCCGTTGAGATGATCGAAGCCCTGGCCGCGGTCAATGTAAAACTCAAAGAGGACGGGTTCCCTCGCCTCGATATCGGGATCGGGATAAACACGGCGGTGGTGGTGGCTGGAAACATGGGGTCGTCCAACCGGCTCAACTATACCGTGATCGGCGACGGGGTGAATCTCGCCGCGCGCCTGGAGAGCGCCTGCAAGCAGTACGGCGCGCACATCCTAGTAAGCGAGTTCACCATGGCCAAGCTGCGCGGCACCTATTGCAACCGCGAGGTCGACAAGGTAGTGGTCAAGGGCAAGACCGAGCCGCTCGGGATATTCGAGATCCTCGGCTATCACACCGAGGAGACCTTCCCCAACCTGGTGGAGGCCCTTAACCACTTCAATGGTGGACTCGAACTCTATCGCGAAGCCAAGTGGGACGCCGCCATGGACTCCTTCCGCAACGTGCTCGACCTCAATCCCAAGGATCGCCTGTCCGAGACCTATATCGAGCGCTGCCGGTATCTGAAGGCGAACCCGCCCGAGGACGAATGGGACGGTATCTGGGTGATGACCAGCAAATAGCTGCGCTTAGTTCTCGCTTGTGGCAGCTATATATGCAAAACGGCATGATTAATGTTTATCCATATAATGTATATCTGCTCTATTTTTGGAACCTGTAACTCTAACTTTAGGAAGTGGTACAATAAATAATGGCAGGTCAGGAAGCTATTGGTTGTTTTATAATACAATGATTGGTGGCCGGTCATGTTAACATCCGAAAGTATCTATAAATACTTCAAAGGTATGCCTATATACCATAAATTAGCAGAAGCTGCTACGCAGTTTGATCTGAATAATTTTTCTAATGAAAATATCAGAAGAGTAAAAGGAAAATTCTCTGAAATTGCGAGAGATTATTTTAGGGCTCGAACTAAAAGAGAATTTAAAGGATTTATATATCTAGCTGGGGCCATCGATAATACTAAAATAGATTTTTCTCTTCAAAAGGAAAAAAGAAAAATGAGAAAAATACATGAGAAAAATACTTTTATAGCTGTTCCTCCAGTCTTGTTTGGTTGTCTTGTCAGATGTAAGATGGATAAAGGTGAGTTTGAAGAATTCTCTATAAGACTCGATAGGCGAGATAATGATGCCATCCATGAACTGGTATATTTTAACGTAATACTTGAAGATATTTCAGATGACATATGGGTTGAAGTACATAAAGCTACGGTTGGTTCTAATCACGAACTTGAATACAAATTCAATGTAAGGAATAATCTTTTTCGACAGGGAAAGTATGATCAAATTCCTAGAATATTTGTTTTTGTGAAAAAGGAGCAGAGTACTAATGTTTATGTGCGTAGATTTATTCCTAAGGAGATATGGAAATTTTATGTAAGGGGTTATGAAAAAAAAGACCTAATGTTTTTTGGCTCAATCGGATCTGAAAAGGATCTTGATAGATATTTAACAGAACTTGGACCTGAAGCAAGGGTCGCTCTCGAAAAGGAAATACTTAGTGCAAGAGTAGTAATCGGACAAAAATTTAGTAAGGAAATTATAAAGGAATATGTTCAGAATACAAATCCACTTTCTTGGAGTATTACTGATAAAATCATTGCTGTAAGGGAAGCATGTAAAAACAGAGTGTATTTGAAGAAATCGGATGAACTTGTTGAGTTAATTCATGATCCAAGTGGTGTTAACTATTTCTTACAACACGCAAAATTAAATCCTAAAGGTTTATTTCTAAAAGATCCGTATTGTAGGAATACAGGCTCGGATCGGTAAATCTAAGCTTCAATTTTTGATATAGCAGAAGATACTGATAAGTATTCCTGGTTATATAAGCGAGAATCGACAGTGTAGAAAGATTGCTCCGATTACCGCAGTTTTATTTAGATGTTGACATAGTTTATTTTGGTTCGTACAATTAATTTAGATAGATCTTATATATTGAATAGTGGGTATAAGGCTGTTTTGATAAGACCCTGGTTTTTGCCTCTGCGAGGCGGAATCAGGTTTTTTCATTGAGTGACGGTGCTGAAGGAGCGTGAAGGATGATGGAAAAACGTGCCTGGTTGCTAGTAGCTGTTTTATCGTTGGGGCTCGTAATCGGGCCTGTTTCGCCGGCCGGCGCGGGCGGGCGAGAATTTATTGACGGCGCGAAGGATTTTCTGGACAAGACGACAAGTCCGGCCCGAAAGCATATAGGGGGGATAATCTCCAACTGGAAGGACGGACTGAAGGATAAACGGCAGGACCTGGCCGACCGGACCAATTACTCCGAAGAGGATATGTTCGACATCATCATCCTACCGTCGCCTGCTAATCAGGAGCCGGCTGAAAAGGAAGAGGTCATCGCTAAAGCCCAGGGTGACGTCACCGTACGGGTGCTGCAAGCGGTGGATCTGAGCGGGTTGGGAGTGACCGCGGTTACCCAGAAAAAGGAATCCCGGGAAGAATCCATCAAGCTGGATATGCAGGAAAAGATTGTGTACGGCAATGAAAATCTGCTGTCTCCCGGTCCGCGGGTTCCACTGGCTCCGGACACTGACGAAATAGCTAAAGCCAGGGCGTTTCCCATCTTTGCCGCCCGGGCGCTGCGGGTGACCAACAACTCAGGCGAAGCCGCCAATTTTCAGATATTCATACCCAATAAAGGATTCACTTTCGGCGAAGAGTGGACCTACTTCAAGAACAAGGCACTGTCCGACGGCGAGACCGCGGTATTTCCGGTCTACTTGTCGTTTCCGCTGAACACGTCAAAAAGCGAGATTAAGCTCAGTTTCCGCACCAAGACCAATCGGCGGATGGTGAGATTGCCGGCTGAAACGACCATTCCCATCAAGCACTCCCGCACCATGGATACCGGATTCAAGCTGAAGCTAGACGCGTTTCCCAATTACGCCAACGAAGGCGGCCGCTGCTTTGGTATTTGTATCAGTACCAGGCTCTGGTTCCTCCGGCACACCAGGCTGCCCGGCAAGCTCTTTTACGGAACCGAGCGGTTCTCTTCGGTCATGTCCAAGCTCGACTCGGTGGAGCGGGAAGAAAAGTTCGCGGCGTTTTACCAGCGGTTTGCTACCCTGACGCACCTGGGTAAAACCGCCGGCTCCCAACTGCTTCCCTCCAACGATCCTGCCTCCTACTTCTTTCTGAAAGGGAGCATAGCACTCGGCAAACCGGGTATTCTCCTGGCTTTCAATGAAGGTATCGGCAGCGTCATAAAACGGGTAGTCGGACACGCCATCCTGGCCTACAAGATCGAGGAGTACAAGGTGGGACCCAAGGGAACCATCATGTCGCGGGTCTACATCTACGATCCGAATTACCCTCATGACAGCGAAGCTTCAGTCTACTACAACGGGTTTTTCGGCGAGCTAACACCGCCCAGCGGATACGGATACAATAAAAATTACTACATTCCCGAAACCCTGCTGGATGACACCAATGTGTTTGTCACCGAAGTATTGCAGTCTGCTTTCGGAGTAGCCTCGACGGCGCTTGGAAAAGCCAAGAACGCGGTGGAGATCGCCTGGAAAGGCGTGTCCGGTCTGGCTATCGGTACATACGGATTTATCGCCAAAGCGGGCAAGCAGTTGGTCAAACAGGTCATCCCCAATTGAACCGCGGATCGCTAGTTTTGAATTGAGCATCCGTAATGTATAATCCGCATATTTCACAAGCATACCTGCTGTGGTCTTGCGTACGGAGGTTCATGGGTTATGCGGGTTAAATGGATCGTTCTGGCGGCGGTGATACTCCTGGTTAGTATCGGGGCGGGAGCCTGGTTGTCTTTTCAGGAAAGCAAACCGGGTTTGGTGACACCGTCGGAACAGGTGCCGGAATCTCCAAATACATCTCCCACTCCGGACACACCTGAACTATTCTCCCAGCCTAGCGGGGCCGAGGAAGCCTACCGTCAGGG
>CAZQHK010000026.1:61044-65063 GCA_964593455.1 uncultured bacterium | reverse complement strand
AGGTGTGATCTTCTCAATTTCGTGCCTCTTCGCCCATAACAAAGCTTTACTCTTGATTTGTTGACATAAGCCGGTTTAAGTCCTACACTTAGATTGGGGGGATGTACTTAACGAAATATAGGAGGTATTTCCATGGTTTTTAAATCACCTATTTTTAAAAGGTATTTTGTTTTTATCGGCCTGTTTTTCCTGATCTGTTCTCAACCTGGCTTGGCCCGGCTCGGAGTAACCGTATCGGTTATGCAGGTTATCGGAAACGTTGAAATTTTTAAAACAAACCAGGGATGGATTCCTGCTTCTAACGGTGATACCTTAACCCTCGAAGACAAGATCAGGACCGGTGAAACAGCCCGGGCGGAGCTCGAATACGACGACGGTACGATACTGAGAATGAAATCCGGGTGCGAATTGGTGTTGCTGGAGAATTCTATCAAGCTAAGTTTTGGAGACACCTGGATCAAAGCGGTGAAACGTGGAACTCGTTTTAAGGTTATAACTCCCACCGCTGTAGCCGGAGTCAAAGGAACCATCTTCGAAGTGGATGTTACCAGGGACAATGGAGAAACACGGGTCGCCGTGTTCAACGGTATTGTTGAAGTATCCGCCATGAACACGAGGATACTTCTATTCAGTGCACGGCAGACCACCATCCGCCATGGCCAACCGCCGGAGAAAGCTGTTTACTTCGATAAATGGCGCCAACAGAAAACCTGGGCTGACAATCTCTGGAAACCGGAAAAGCAAGAACTTAAACCAAAACCAGGAAAGAAATCCGGCCTGAAACCGATAACGCCGGAAACCGGATCGTCAAAGCAGCCCCCTCCTGTTAGGGGAGCGCTGCAATGGCCGCCGGTGGAAAAAATCCGACCGGAAGGGGAGAAACCGCACCTCGATCAGAGAGGACCCGAAGGAGAGAAACTGCACCCCGATCAGAAAAGGTCCGATGGAGAGAAACTGCACCCCGATCAAAAAGAACCCGAAGACAGGGCCGGAGCTTCGGTACACTCTAAACATTCAAGAAAACAACAAAAAAAGGAGAGGCTTTCCCGGGAACGATATGATCGAAGTCCTTCCCCTGAAAAACTACGTCATCGTTTCCAACAGGACCTCGGCCGCGAACTGGGGAATGAACCTAATCGCACAGCTGGTCCCACGAATCCGGGACGCCGTCCTGAGGCCGCTTCCGTTGAGGACCTTAAGGATGATGCCAGGCCACCATGGAAGAGACCGGAATATAAGGAAAGAGTCGACGCTCCTACTGCCAAAGAAGGATTTACTCCGGCCTACCGTGACCGATCTAATCTGGAAATTTCCGACCGTAAGGATCTTCATCATCTGGAGAGCGCTTCTCCCATTCCTTTTCGACCGCGGCCGGGAGAGAGTATTGAATCTGTCAGAGAAAGACCTTTCACTTTTCAAGAAAGTAACCAGTTTCTGGAATCATTTTCCAAGCTTCCTCGGAAAGATCAGGACCGCATTCTGGACCTGATTCGGACTGAACGGGAACACCAGATGGATATTCTCAGAGAGAGGATGAACGACGAGGGAAATGAGATTCCTTTCAATACGGTCCCGCCGCCGGGAGCTTTACCCGATCACGACATGAACCAGTCGATCAACCAGCTTCAGAACCTTAACGAGCTTTTCAATATCAACCGCCTTCAGGACCCGGACCACCCGAAGCTTCCGGGAAAAATACCCGGGGGTCTCGACAGCAAACTACCGGGGAAACTACCGGGAGGAATTGTACCGCGGGAACCAGGCTCAGCCGGCGAAGAGCTGCCTAATCTGGATGATATCAGAAGAATCAGGCCGCCGCGAGGCGAAGAGCTTCCGCCAATAACGCCTTAATAAAGAAGCCGGTTTATTATGTTAGAGCTTATCTATAAGGACCTTAATTTTCCCGTCCTTGTACTCTTCCACGATGTACTCGAACAGGTCGAGGTCTTCCTTCTTCAACCATTCAAGAAACGCCTCGTTGGAAAGCAATTCGCTTCCTCTCTCGGAAATCACTTTACATAATAAGAATTTGTTCTTAAAAAGCGCATGAAGATCATCAAAAGAGTGTTTTTGCATTCGGTATCTACCTCCAAGTCACTGTTGGCCGGTTCGAACGATGTTATGGACGATACCGGACTTGAACCGGTGGCCTCTGCCTTGCGAAGGCAGCGCTCTCCCAACTGAGCTAATCGCCCGCAACAGACAAAAATGGATTATATACCATTTACCCTTGATGAGGCAAGGCCGGATGAGCTCAATGAGATGTTCAACCCGCTTGACAGGAGAACATTGCTGCACTATGCTCTCAGCGGAAAGGATTGTGATTATGAACGACTGTACTCGCCAGCCGACCATTAAGCCCTGGGGCAATTACATCGTTCTCGCCGACCAACCCAACCACAAGGTTAAACGGATAACGGTTTCACCCGGCGAGCGACTCAGTCTCCAGGAACACAAACGGCGGAGCGAATACTGGATTGTCGTTTCAGGTGAGGGAATTGTAACATGTGGAGACCATAAACAGCGGGTCACTGCCGGAGATGTATCGTTTATACCTTTAAGCACACCTCACCGAGTGGAAGCCACCGGCTCAAAACCACTTATTTTCGTGGAGGTTCAGCTCGGTACCTACTTCGGAGAAGACGATATCATCCGCCTGGAAGATGATTACGGCCGCACCGATCTTGTTTGACAACCATTCAATGCGGCGCCTGTATCTTGCATCTTCGCTGCCATGCTTTCTAATGACCAGCTTTTACTACAATTTTTCATGAAATATACCGATACACTAATCTGAATGCATGTACGGCCACGTCGGGAAGAGTGTATCCATGCGTCTTAATGATGGTATAATATGATTATACGAGAAAACGGGCTTAGTTTGGAGGTTTTCCATGCCTTTTGATGTTGAATCTCTTCGTAACACTCTTGAGCAGGGAAATCCCGCCCAGCGCCTGGAAGCGCTCAAGTTAGTGCTACGTAACCGGGAAGACCAACACGTTCTCCCTATCCTTATTGACCGGATCGAGCGAGAAAGCAATCCTGAAGTTCTTTCCAATCTCATCAAGGTTTTCGCCTGTACAGGAAGCGATAAGGCCTTTCCTTATTTGATCCGATTTCTTGTCCATGATGATGACCGGGTCCGGGCCAATGCTGTGGAAGCCTTGGAAATGACCGGAAATGACAGTACTCCGATATATCTTCTGGCTACTCTCAACGACAAAAACCAGAGGGTCAGACTCAACTCTCTGAAGGCTTTGCAAAAATACGACATGGTGGACCCACTTCCCCTACTGGACAGGATTTTATCTTCTGAGAACAACAACGAGCGGGTGGGAGCGGCCTGGGTAGTAGCTCACCTGGACAATCCTCAAGCTACCAAACGTTTGCTGGAAGCATACCGTTCAGAGCGTGCTCCTCAAGTGCGGCTCCGTATGATATCGTCACTGGAAACCGATCCAACTCCGGAAATACTAAAAGCTTTCGGGGAAGCTTTACTGACGGCCGATGAGGTTGAAAAATCAGCATTGCAGCGGGCGCTCGGAAGAAGCTATCTGTACGCCCACCGGATGCAGCGTGAGGTAGTGGACGGAATCTTCACAGCCCTGCGCGGTCTGGGAGAATCGCTCTTTCGTGAAGCCGCCACCAATGCCCTGGACGAAAAGAAAACCAAAGAAACCATAGAGGATGATCTTAGAAGCTTCAATCCCGCCATCCGGCGTGGAGCCCTGGTTCAGATGGCGAGTCTTTTTCCCAATGAAGCACAAACGGTTCTGGAGAATTTCCTGGCCGACCCCGATCTTGATGTGGCTCGAACTGCGGATATACTTCTCAAAGGATCAACAACTATTGTTGAACCACCTCCCGCACCGGTACGGGAACCTGAACCGATCCCTGAAATCGCTCCCGCGGCCAAGCAGCCGCCCGTCGAAGCACCGGTCCAAGAACCTGTAATCGCTCCCGTGGCCGAGCAGCCGTCCGTCGAAGCACCGGTCCAAGAACCTGTAATCGCTCCCGCG
>CAZQHK010000026.1:0-60944 GCA_964593455.1 uncultured bacterium | reverse complement strand
GGCCGAGCAGCCGTCCGTCGAAGCACCGGTCCAAGAACCTGTAATCGCTCCCGCGGCCGAGCAGCCGTCCGTCGAAGCACCGTTACAGGAACCGGAAGCGGAGCCGGTACAACAAGAAGCCCCAAAAAAAGAAGAGACAGATCTGCTGACAACTTCGGTTTCGGGTACTGAACAAATTTCGGTATCCCAGTCCCAGGGTGTGGACCTTACCGCCCTGAAAGAAGTGGTAGATAAATCTGAAGAGAACCTGGAGTTTCTCCAGCAAATATCGGGTACCGATGCCGACCGGTTCAATTTCAAATCGCTTTCAGAAGAACAGTTGAATACTCTGACTCGCGGGTTCAGCACCAAGGTGTTCCCGGAAGGTAAATTCATCTATCGCGATAACGAACAGGTACGGTTCTGGTACCTCATCAAACGGGGATCAGTAGAACTTCTGTCTCCTGACAATAAAAGTCTGTCTATTCTGGGACCGGGCGACACCCTCGGGGAGATGCCTGAAGAAGGACAAAACATTATCTATCAAAACAAAGCACGGGCCATGGAAGAGGTCGAAGTTCTAATAATGGGGCAGGAAAAGTTGGCGGGAGTCCAGGCGGAACTGCCCGAGATTCATGGAAGAATGAGGGACATCAGTACCACCAGGAGAGCCCTTCTGGCTCAGAAGATCCTAGCCGGAACCGCCGCTGGCCCGGAAGTGGAAGAACGCGATCAGGCAGTGGAACCAAAAAAGGTCCTGGAAGAATCTTCTCCCGAGACTCCTGAAATAGGACCGGAACTGGCGGAACCAGAGCCCGACACCGGGCCGGCTGATATCTCCGATTTTCCCTGTTTTGGAGAGCATATCCCGGATGACGAAACTTGTCTCACCTGCGAAGTTGGTATACAATGCTGTGAAGCTACCACTGAGCCGGTAGAAATTGATGTAGAGAGCCTCGAAACCTTTGCCTGTTTAGGTCAGTATGAAGAGGGCGTAGAAAGCTGTAAAATATGCACAGCGAAAGTGACCTGCAAAAATAAGGCAATGGATCTCTCAAATGATGAGTATCCATGTTTCGGGGAATTTGATGATGGCGATCCAGGCTGCCTGACCTGCCTGGTGATCGACCAGTGTAAACAGAAAAAAGGATGACGGGCGATGGCAACTGAGCAGGAAATCAGCGTCCAGATAAACCATTTTATCAAGCAATTGTCAGTCGTCATCAACTCGTTTAAGATGTACCCTCCCGGCCATACCATCATTACCAATTCTATGGATAAGCTCAACACATTTCTCAAGGAACTTATCAAGGATCGCGACGAGATCACCATCGGGCTGGCTGATGAAGGTCGCCTGATCGTATCCGGAACGTCTCTCCAAATGACGCCGTTCCTGCAGGAATTCTCCAAGCAGCTCTCCGACCGAGAAATTAAAAGTCTCACGCTCCTTAAAGAGATTTCCATGGAAGAACTCTCCACCTTCGTTGACTGTTTCAACCTTTCTCCCGGCGATATAAAGGAAAAAGGGGGGGTTCAGAAGATCCTCGAAGAAGAAGGTATCACCAATGCCAAGGCCGATTTGGTGGTCTACCAGGAAATAGGGGCAGGCGGTAAGGTCACTTATAATGCCGCTGATATCCAGGGAGCCTCGGACCTGAAACTGCGGGAAATGGCCAAATCCTTCGACCTGCCATACAAAGGGAAAAGCGACGAGGTAAAACGGCAGCTTCTGGAATTTCTCAACCTCAAAGATAAAGAAGCGTTATCCTCCCTGCCAACTCCCCAGGATGTCGAGCAAGCGGATATAAAACAACTGGTGACGTATTGCAAGGAACTGGGTATTTCTCACCGGGGCAAGCTTTCGATGGTTAAAGCGCGGTTGTTGAAAACGATTTCAGAAGAAGCGATGACCCACGTACAAGCCAAACAGCCCGAGGCGCAGCCGGCAGCCGCGAAAGCAGCGGAAAAACAAGATGAAGACCAGGTCACCATTCATAAAGATGACCTCAAGATGTTCCAGGACTTGATCGCCAAACAGGCCAAGATGGAGATTGACCAGGTTAAGCTATACAATGTTGCCGTCAAGGACGAAATGACCGGGCTTTACAACCATCGATACCTGAAACAGCGCCTTGAACAAGAGATCAAAAATTCGGATCTTTTCGACGCACCGGTCTCATTTATTCTCAGCGATGTGGATCATTTTAAGAATTTCAACGATACTTACGGTCATCAGGAAGGTGACCGGGTGCTCAAAACGGTGGCCCGCCTCATGCAGGAGGCCGCAGAGAACGATATTTGCTGTCGCTACGGCGGCGAAGAATTCTGTGTCATCTGCCCGGGAAAAACTTCGAAACAAACCATGGACGTGGCGGAGAAGATCAGGGCGGGGGTGGCTGGTGAACCTTTCGAGATCGAAGGTAAGCGGGTCCAGATTACCATCAGTCTCGGAGTCTCCTCGTTTCCTGTGGATAGTTCTGAACGGGACGACCTGATCAAGAAAGCCGACCAGGCCATGTATTATGCCAAAGAGCATGGGCGAGACCAGGCGGCTGATTATTCCGCACTGCAACACGACGATCTCGACGCCGCGTCCAAGGCGCAGGAAGAGCATGACCTCAAGGTTCTGGATGAACAAATATCGGAAGTAAACGCACTGCAAGGTGACGTCGAGGAAAAAACCCTTGAAGATTATACCAGGGACCTGGCCAGCGACGATTTAAGCCTCAAAAAGAAAGCTATTCTCGGTTTGGCCAAGTACGATTCTCCCCAGGTCAGGGAGCTTCTCGAACTCCTGGTATCAGATGTCAACGAGGAGATCAGATTTTTCTCCACTCATGTGATCAATGCTCTCAAAGGAGAGATACCTCTGGGACAGCGTCCACCTGAACTGGCGGCTGCACTAGGTACTGAAGCACCACCGGTCGAGGCGGCTCCGACACCACCGGCACCGGTTGAGCAAGCCCTCCCGGAAGCACCACCGGTCGAGGCGGCTCCGGCACCACCGGCACCGGTTGAGCAAGCCCTCCCGGAAGCGCCACCGGTCGAAGCGGCTCCGGCACCGATAGAGCACGTCGCGCCGGCAGGACCACCACCGAAAAGTGTTGAAGAGTTTCTTCAGGATCTCGCATCAGCTGATACGGGAGTTAAAATTGAAGCCCTGAGATGGCTTCCGTCATTTGATGACATACAGGTGCCGGGAATGGTCGAGATGGCCATGTTCGATCCAGATCCGACGGTAGCTGAAGCAGCTAAGTACGCCCTGGATGTCTTGAAAGGTGTGGTCCAACCGGGAACTACTCCTCCGGCCGCCGCCACGGGACCACAACCTCAAGCAGCACCAGAGCCTGAGCCGGTACAGGCACCACCACCGCCACCCGTTCAGGCTCCACCGACGGAAATACCAGACGAGTACCAGGGGCTTTCCCTTGATGAACTTACTCAGAAACTCGATGGAACAGATTCAACTCAAAGAGCGGCTATCCTCCAGGCTATCTCATTACTCGACAACCCCCGGTCGGTGGAAGTTCTGGAGATGGCCATGTTCGATCCTGAACTCGAAGTACAAAGGGCAGCAGCGCTCGGCTTGCGGCGGCTGGGTAGAGACGTGGAAGTTCCGGGAGAAGCGGGACCTGAAAAGAAAACGGCTCAGGAGGCATCCCCGCCAGCGGCGGCATCTGAGCGGGATTCGCACATGCAGCTTCTAGAGACGGGAACACTCGACCAAAAGAAAGCAGCCATTGATTTCTTCATAACCACCCAAGATCCGGAACTGGAAGACATTTTGGAGATGGCAACTTTTGATCCAGATCAGTCTCTGAGAGACCACGCCAAGCAAAAGCTGGACGAGGTCAAATTAACCCCACCAGCAGACGTAGAAGGAGCAGCCGAATCACTGACTATCGAACAATGCCAAAAATGGCTGACCACCGGAGACCTGGCGGGGCGGCGAAAAGCGGCGTATGGACTCACTCAGCTTCCGCTTACCATTGCCGGACAGCTTCCAATGGATATTCTCGGCCTTCTCGAAAACGCCGTTTTCGATCTCGACCGGATTGTCAGAAGGATAGCCGAGACCGCAATTTACCGTCTTTCTCACGGTCAGACCATAACCGAACCCATCGATGAACTGATCAAGCAGTTCGAGTCCGAAGTAATCCTGGCCACTGCGGAAGAAGAAATAGTGGAAGAAGTAGAAGCACCTGAAGCAGAGGAGATAGTGGAGCCCGAGGAGCCAGCCGAAAAAACGCCGGTACCTGCCAAGAAAAAGAAACGTAAACAGGTGAAGACTCCAAAAGAAGTAAAACCTCTGGTGGAATACCAAAAAGACCTTGAAAGCGGTAACCCTTTCAAAAAGAAAGAAGCTATCATCGGGATGAGTCAATATGACGACCCCCGGATAAAAGACTATCTGGAACTGGCTCTTTTTGACGAGAGCGAAGCGGTACGCCAGCTCGCCGAAGAAGTTATGGATGAATACAAAGTACGTGCCAGCTTATTCAGCGACGATGGCCAAATATCATGTCCCGAATGCAATACTAAAATACTGGAGTCAAATTACTGGTGCCCCGAATGCACAAACCAACTTAAAGAACCTGTCGAAGAGGAAGAAGAGTTCTTTGAAGACGAAGAAGTTCCCCCGGAAGAATTGCCGGAACTAAAAGATATGTGCACGATTCATGACGACCAGAACGCCAATTACGTGTGTGATGATTGCGGACAGGCTTTCTGTGTTCACTGTGGCCGCCTGATAGCCGGTCGGTTTCACTGTGAAACCTGCCTGCTCGACCGACGTAAGAAACCCAAGTTCAAGTTTACGCGTCGAAACATCCAGATCTTAGGAGCAGTGGCCTCTGTGCTTCTCCTGTGTGCGGCCGGGGCATACTGGTGGTGGATCAATACGCCCGGTTATCTCTATGACAAAGGTCAGTCTCTCTTTGAGCAAAAAGCCCTTAAAAAGGCGCGACTCACGCTTGAAAAAGCCGACAGAAAATCAAAGAGAAAACATGCACCTACCCGAAGTCTGCTGATAAAGACGTATTATCAGCTGTCAAAAGAGGGCTCAGACCTCACGAGAAAAAGAGATCTGTTGCTTAAAGCTCTGGAAATGGGAGGAGGGGCTACCGAACTTCCGGTCCGTGACGATCTTCGTGATGTCTACATCAAACAGGCCAAGGGAGTACCGGACAGTGAGTCCGACCTGAAAAACTCACTTCTGGAAAAGGCCCGGCAACTGGCTGACGCAGATCAAGTCGACGAAATTTTACTCATGATGAAAGAAGTTGCCGATAAATCCGGCCGCTACAAGAACATACTCAGTCTGATCTCCGATTATTACAAACAGAAACATTCAAAGAAACTACGTGACCTGCTGATGAAAACATATTTCGACGCCGCGGATGGAGCCGATACGGTAATCGATAAATTTCAGCTCCTCAACGCGGCTACTGAAATCGATCCCGATAACGAGGAAGCTAAACGGCGCCTGGCTTTGACCAAGGTGCAACAAGCCACCGACACGAAAGAAGCAACCGCTTCCATCAGCTTGCTTGAACAGGCGCTACAGATTGATCCCAGCTGTCAAGAGGCCAAAGAAACCCTGGTGGAAGTTATCATGTCCGAAGCAGGTAAAACGGACGTATTATCCATGCAAGAGCACCTGTACATGAAAGCTCTGGAAATCCTGCCGGATAATGAACAGGTCAAAGAAGGTCTGGCCGATGTCAACCTGAGGCAGGCCGCTACCCTGGAAAATGTAAAAGAGAAAATCCAGCTTATCCAGAAGACTATCGATCTCGTCCCCACAGCCAACGCCTACTACCAGTTGGCACTGGCCCTGGGAGAAGAAAAAGATTACCGCGGCCAAATTAATACCTTAAGAAAAGCGCTGGAGATAGATCCCGATCACCATGAATCAAAAAACGCCCTGGCCGAAACCTATTTCAACCTCGGTGTCAATACCGATATACCCGATGAGAAAATCAAGTGGTACGATATGGCCTTGATGTATAACCCGGAAAAAGTAGGCGCCCTTCATAATCTCGGTCTGGTATTTCAGAACAAAGGCTTGAACGATGAAGCCATCACCAAGTTCGAAAAAGCAATCGATATCGATCCTAATTTTTCTCCATCGTATCTCAATCTCGGATGGCTTTACTGGAGGAAGAAGGGGGATCTTAAAAATGCCGAGAAAAATTTCAGGGTTTACTGTCTTATCGATCCGGATAGCTCAACCAGCAAGAAAGTGAAACGGTACATCAAGAAAATTGTGCACGATCAGAAACTCAAGGGCATGATAAAACACAAGGACAATTGATAAATAACCTACGGAGTGATCAGGCGTTGAACCGCAAACGGTTTCCCTTATATATCCCGGTTTATATTATTTTCGCCGGTGTACTTATCACTGCTTTCGGATGCATATCAGAAAAACCACCTGGTGAAGACAGTTTGATGAGTATGATCGTCCACCGGGAAGGAGACGCCTTTCAGTTCCACAATCTCAAGTTAGCGATCAACAACCAGGCGCTGGCGGCAGCGGTGACAACGACGCTGGAACGGGTTGCTCAAACCAGCGTTAGCGCCGGAGGCATGGAACTGGTACCGGTCAGCCACGCTTATGTTTTCAGCCCTGAAAGCACGCTTCTTGACGGGTTTGTTACATTGACCATCTACCTGCCTAACGAGATTGTATTTAATGAAACACAATTGAAACAGCTGTATATCTGCCGTTTAGACGGATCGACCCTGGCGGAAATACTACCGACTACTGTTAACCGGACCAGCCGTTCCGCAATCACCCACGTGGGACGTTTCGGAAAGTTCATCCTGGCACGGATACCATCGGAAGAGCGCAGCCAGACACAATCGCCGACCGATATTAGAGGCATTGTTTCACCGGCCGGGCATCAGGTTATCGTCAGCTGGGAACCGTCACCTTCACCGGGCAAGAATACCACCTATCGAGTCTATTGGGGTGACAAAACAAATGCCTATAGCTTTATGGACGAAGCCGGCAGCGATCTTTTCTACCGTCTTGACGGGCTGTATAGCGACCAGGTGGTCTTTGTGACCGTTTCCGCTACACTGGACGGCAAACGTGAAAGTTTGTTTTCGGACGAGATGAGCACTATCCCGCACTTCACCATAGAATACAAAAACCCTACTCCAAGCAGAATGTTCGAACCAACCGAAGTAACTGATACCACGCTGCGGCTCAAATGGTCGAAAAACTACGACGATTCATTTCAACAGTATCTACTCTTTCGTTCATTCGATCCCCATGTAGAAACCAACGGAATACCCACGTATACCTTCGCAGACGTTGATACCGTCACCATGGACGAAGCCGGTCTGGTTCCCAATACCGCCTATTATTATCGGCTTGTAGTGGAAAACACACATGATATGACCGCCGAAAGCTCGGTGGTCTCGGCGGCCACGGCGGCGATCAATCAACCGCCGGCGCCGGTCTGGTTCGAGTCACCTTCCGGGATCACTTCCTCGGCGGTAAAACTTGCCTGGGATTCCGACACCGGCAGCGATTTTGATTTTTATCGGATTTATCGGTCAGATGAGGCTGCAGTGGAAACTTCCGACTCCATGGTCGCGGAGGTTACCGACAGGGATTCAACCGTGTACTTTGACACCACGCTTTCACCGGGAAACGTTTACTATTACCGGATATTTACCTATGATACGAAAGGGCTCTTTTCCGGCAGCAATACCAGGACGATAACTACTTCCGATAGCAATTACTCTCCGCCCGTTCCATCACTCGCCGCCAGCCGCTCGTCCCTGGATCAAGCAGATCTTTCCTGGACCCAATGCCCCGACGCCGATTTTTCGAGTTACACCATCGAGCGGGACACCGGCAGCGAAACCTGGGCAGACCAGGTTACGGTTATCACCGATATTGGTACCGTTACTTATTCCGACACCGGCCTGGATACTGGAATCACCTACTCTTACCGGGTGAAAGTCACGGACCGGCTCGGACTCTCAAGCTACAGCGCCGAGGTAACTCCGTAAGCAAGGGTAAGACCCATTCTTTAGTGATGGCCAATGATTAAATCTGAAAAGAGGAATAGTTAAATGGCCTCGTTTTAGTGTTATACTTTGTTTATGGTACGACATAGGTGGATGAAAGTATTCCTGGTTATAGTCTGTCTTATTTTCGCGGTTTTTACTGGAATCCGCCTACCAGCGACCGGATTATCTGATATAAATAACCATCCTCCAGCTGCATCTACCGAAAACCTGGGAATTTTCGGTGCTTCCCGGAAATCAGATGTGCTGGGACAGGACGGTGTCACTCCCATTGCTTTAACCGATCAGATCACCATGTGGACGTTTGGTGATACCATCCTTGGTAACTGGAAAAAGGAAGTCTCGGTAGCTGATACCTTCGATGATGCCGTCGCCATTAAATCCATGCTTTCAAACTCGCTGGCTTTCACTGTTTCTCCGACCGACAACAACGTGCCTGATCTGGAATTTACGTTCTATAAAGAAAACTCCGCCGTAACACCATTCATAAAGAACCTCCCGGAAGAGGATCCGGCGATATGGCGGTTCTGGACCATTGACGGCATCAGAATCGGGGATGTGGTCTATGTCTATTATATGATCATCACCATCGACCATACCCTGCAAACGTATCCTTTTGCTGTAAAAGGGACCGGTATAGCCCGATGGGCCATTCCGGAAAAGTGGCAGATTGGAGACCCGGTACGGTTTGAGCGACTGGGTATGTTGTTCGATAAGGATCAACCGACGTTCGGGGATTCGGTCATTCTCAAAGACGGATATCTGTACCTGATCGGGCACGGAAAAGCCGCTGCGGGCGAGATCGGAGTATCGGTTCAAATCACGCGGGTGAGGCCTGAGGATATCGAGGAAAAAACCGCTTACCGCTATTTGAGAACCGACGGACGCTTCACCTGCCTTTATCGTGATGCGGGAAGGTTTCTCCATGATGTGGCCGGTGAGTGTTCACTGTCGTTCAACGAAGTTTTAAACAGTTTTGTTATTATCTACTGCAATCTCTGGAGCGGCGACATTATCAGGGTGATATTTGACGATTTCTCAAAACTCAATGAAGCTGAAAAAAAAGTGGTGTATACACCGCCGCCGCTGGTAGAGGCGAAACGAGATATACCAGTGTCCTACTACTCGGCGAAAGAGATCTTTCACACCCGGGATCATCTCTACGCCATCTACATCCAACCGGTAATCTACCAGCCGATACTCCTGAAAATCCCCTACTGAACCAGACAGACTAAGATCTTACGCCTGTTTACCACATCCCGGACAGAATTTTCCGCCCGGTCTGAACGCGGTGCCGCAGGAGGCGCAGGTCTCCGGCGTAGAAGGTTTTTCGGCGACCGCTGCCGGAGGTGATTGTGCTTGTTCTGTTGACGAAGGCACCGGCGTTCGAGCCAACTCAATGCGGAAACTCACCTCGCCGAATCGTACGGTGAACCCGTCTTTCAACAAGTTTTCCGTGACGCGGCGGTCATTGACGAAAGTGCCGTTCTTGCTGCCCACATCTCGAACCACGAAACCCTGTTCCTTCTTTATCAGCTCGGCGTGGTTTCTCGACACGGAAGAGTGCTCGACACAAATATCTGCATCCTGGCTTCTTCCTATCTGGAGACACTCCCCAACAAGAGCAAACGAACCCAGCCCACTCAGATTATCCAGGGGAACGAGTTTATCTCCCCCGCCGGGAGTAACTCCTCTTTGAGTATCAACGGCTGCTTTAAAAAGAAATTTCTTTGATCCGATCTTGATGACATCACCGTCATGAAGCTCACATTCTCCAGAGACCGCCGTTGCGTTGACCTGAACAATTCCACCACCGCCGTTAATTCTCAGTATGTAACCGCCCAAACTACGCTTTTCAATACATACAAGGTCAATTTCCGCCAGCGAAAGATCGGCTTCAATTCCCTTTCCTATCGTCATGCGTCCACCTTTAAGCAGAAACCTTTTACCTTCCATCGACCCGCTGAGCGCCAGCAAGCCGGCCCCGCGCATGGTGCCGGCCGCCCAACCAGGAGTGACATTTTCAATGATTCCCGGCAATATCAGGTAAAAGATAAATGAAAGCACAAAAAGAGCTAGAAATGGCAGTCTAAATCCTGTCTCCAGCTTACCGCCGGTCAAGCCGGTGGTAAGATAATCCGTTTTACCTCTGCCAATCACCCGCTCCCGGTCCACCACCCGGACGGAAACTCCTCGCCACGTGCCGTCCATCCGCGGCCGGCGGCTCTTAAAACGAAAGTTATACTGGTTGGCCAGTATTGATCCCAGAGTATTTACCAGTTCCATGAATTCAGACTCGTCTTTCTGGATATGAAAGAACATCCCTCCCGTCTGAGACGATATGCTCCGGTACTGGTGAATATCAACGGCAATAGAGTAAACAGTCACTCCCGATTGCTGTAGAAAACCGATGAACTCCTCATCTACTCTTCTCGTAGTCAACCGGCGGCCACGGGAATTGATAGCTTCATGGGGAGGAGCATCGGTTATCAACACGAAGGCTTTCTGCGCTTCATCACGCAGTTGTAACTGAACAGCTGTTTCCAGGGCCTTGAGTGAGTTCTCGGGGCTATCACCGCCACCCGATGCACTCAACCGTGATATCCAGGACTTAAACACCTCGGATGAACTAACCGGATCATAGGTCTGCCTGATAGAATCGCCGTAGGTGACCAGACCCAAGCGAACATCGATATTGCCTTTCGTCAACGCTGCGGCAAAATCCATGCAAACCCGTTTAACACCCTCAATCTCTCCTGACATGCTGCCGGTAGTATCGAAGACAAATACTACGTCACAGGATGATTGACTGCCCTCACCCACCGGCTGCACGGTAAAACTGGTTGTTTCTTTCCCGTCTTCAAGCAGAACGAAATTTTCTCTGTTCAAGCCTCGAACCGGCTGGCCGACGCCATCTGTTACCGTCACCAGGATAGAAAGATCGGGAAACGTTTTCGTATCCACCCGGGAAACATTTACTTCGTACGATGGAGACGATGCGGAAGGTTGTGCTTCACACCTGCCGTCGACAGCCAGCAGTATAATGGAAACCGCTGCCAGAATCAGGAATCCGGCCGCCGGTACACCCGACAAACTCTTTCCGGTCTGTTTCTCCCGGTATAACAGCTTGGTGGAGCCGAGCTGGATCACATCGCCATCTTCGAGTGGTTTTTTAGAAACCGCCTGTTTATTGACCAGAACAGCGGGCGCGTCTTCTCCCCTGGTGACGGTGAAGGTCCCGTCGCTCTCCCGACGAAGATCGACATGTCTGATAGCCACCTGTTTATCATCAAGGATTCTGATGTCGCACGACGAACCTCGTCCCAGTTTGACATGAGAACGGTCAAGGGAATACTCCTGTCCCTCTCCTCGTCCGGTAAGCTGTACCAGCCAACTTTTCTTCAGTATCTCCTCCACCAGTCCCACCGCGTACCCGATGGAACTTCCAAGCAGCAGAAACCCGACACACTTTCCCCAGGCGCCGCCCAACCGCAAAAGATCGGTGGCCAGATAAAGAAGGAACCCGCCAACCAGGCCGCCAATAGCCCCGCCGGCAGCGCCGTTCTTCATCCGCGAACTCGAAAAGGAAGCCAGACCGTATGAAAAGCCGATCAATGAACCGGCCAAAGCCCAGGCCGCCAGGCGTCCGGCCAATCCACCCTTGATAACACCAAAGAACACCTCGGAGAAAACCAGTCCCGTACCACCACCGACAGCTCCTACCAGAGCTCCGACTAAGAGAGCCCGGGCAGCCCGTCCGATACGGCGCAGCGTCAGCCAGTCAAGAGCCGATATATACGCTCCGAGACACAGACCGAGAGAAGCTCCTTCAACCGCGGCCAGGACATACGAGCTGGTAAAATAGTATCCAAAATACGCCCCCAGACCGAATCCGCCCAGGCCGGCCAAAAATCCGGCGAGTCCGGAGAAAAACACTTTTTTCATCCGCATGAATATGGAACCTCCTCATAAATAGCAATATTTATTGACCGCATCGACGGAATACCAGGAACGTGTCACCGAGCCTGATGGTGTCCATGTCGTTGAGTGAAATCCGGGAACCGCTGCCGGCCGCTCGGCTACCGTTGACATAGGTTCCGTTGGTCGGGACACGCTTGTTCACCCAATCCCACCCCTCCAGGCTGAATCCGCTTTCTTCACGGTACAGGCGCGCGTGGTACCGTGAAATAGTACCATCGGTGGACAACTCGATATCGTTACCACCAATCATGCGGCCGATTTTAACGATTTCACCTTTCAGTGAAAACGAATGTCCTTCCATGGATCCTTTCTCCACATAGACTTCCCACCGTTCCCCACCGGCACCACGATACCTCGCCCCGCAAAAGATACAAAACCGATCACCTGCACGAAAGGGTTTCCCGCAAGCTGAGCATTCTGTCAAAAGTGTTTTTCCACAGAACGGGCAGAAACGGTCATCTTTTGCCACCAAACCGGCACAAAAATGGCATATTATCCCGACAGGTCCCCGTACTTGGTCTTTATCAGTAATGCCGTCACCGGCTATTCGTTTTTTCCCTTCCACTGCCGTGCCAAAACGTCTCAAAACGTCCTGCATATCCGGAGGGCGCTTTTCAGGTTCCTTCCCGAGCATGTCCATGATAAGTTTTCCAACACCGGGCGGGAGCTCGGAGCAAATCTTCCCGGGCGGTTCAGGGTCATTCATGACAATCTCCACCATGACCTGTCCGGGAAGATTGCCGGTAAACGGTTTCCGGCCGGTGACCATTTCATAGAACACCGCTCCTAAAGAGAAGATATCCGAGGTTTTTTCGACGTTTCTCGTCTCCCCCCGGACCTGTTCGGGCGACATGTACCAGACCGAGCCCATTACAACGCCCAGTGCAGTGCGCCGTTCGCGGTTTAGGAAACAGGCAATTCCGAAATCAGTAAGTTTAACTTGCTTTCTCTCCGTGTCAACAAGGATATTTGACGGCTTCACATCTCGGTGGATAACACATTGACGATGAGCGTAAGCCAGGGCGGCCGCGACCTCTAATAGAATCCAAAACGTTTGTTTAAGGGGCAGGATGCCTGTTTTCTCCATGAGGATATCAAGCCCCTGACCCTGGACATACTCCATAACAAAATAAAAGGTGGCCTTCTTTTGACGATAGGCGTATTCCACGGTAAGCCGGTCGCTTTGTTCCCGTGAAATATTCTCTTTCGCCGCTCCCACGATATTGGCTGTCATGGGATCGTTGGAGGAAAACTTGCGCCCTCCGGGACTATTCTCGATGAACAGGTATTGCTTGCCGTATATGGCACCAAGACCTATGCTTTCCACTATATTGCGGTTTTTTAGAGCGAGTTCAGCTTCGTTTTTGAAGCGGTGAAAGCATTCGTCAGCCTCCGAGGGACTTATCATTGAAATCTGAAGTTCTTTGATGGCGATAGTTCTGTCTTTTTTCCGGTCCTCGGCGCGAAAGACACCTCCTTGTCCTCCTTCACCGATTTTTGACAGTATCCGGAAACGATCGAATAAAACATCTCCAGCTTTTATCTTCATAGTGAATTAACCGGTCCGTTTTCCTTGCTTATTTCATCCGGCAACCAGAATATTGGGCGGCGACTGCATACGCATTGTCTTCTCCATGGAGGCGAGATCGCCTAACTGCACGGTATCCGTTTCTTCCAATTCGAGAAGTACTACGGACACGTTATCGGTTCCACCGGCTTCGAGAGCCATGGCCACCATTCTGGAAACGGTTTCACGGCAGGTGAGTTGAGATTGTTTCATCTCCTGTTGGATCGATTTCAATTGGTCGTCGTGAACCATACCCGACAAGCCATCGCTGCACAATAGAAGTAAATCGCCGGTAGACAGTTTGAACGAGCCCGTATCAACCTCCAACACATCCTCGGAACCAACCGACCGGGTAATCAGATTTCGTTTGGGATGTCGCCTGGCCTGTTCGGAAGTGATGTTTCCCTGACGGACTAATTCATTAACGTAACTATGATCTTCCGTCACCTGACGAAATTCTCCCTGCCGGAACAGATACAGGCGGGAATCACCTACCGAGGCCCAAAAGGCGCTGCCGTTAAATGTTAGAAGGACTACTACCGTGGTCCCCATGCCCGCAAATGACGGTTCTTCCAGAGCCCGAGTGAAAATGACGTCATTCGCCTCCTGAACGGCGTCGGTCAACCGGCCGGGGATGTTCGTGGGAATAGACGGGGCACCTTCTCTAAAGCCCAGCAGGTCACCAGTCAAAACTCGGATGATATGCTGCACAGCCAGAGAACTGGCCAGTTCTCCGGCGGCAGCCCCACCCATACCATCAGCAACGATGGCCAGGTAGTACCCTATCCCTTCGGGCACTTCATTCATACCCCATCGGGTGAGAGCAGCGACGAAATACGCGTCTTCGTTATGGGTACGAACGAGACCTACATCAGTCAGTCCGCTGACGTTCATGGAAAACTCCGTGTTCGGGCTACACCTCGAACTTCAATACATTCTGCCCAATATAGATGACGTCCCCGGGACTAAGCTTGTATCGTTTTACCTTTATAAGCGTACCGTTCGTGCTGCCCAGGTCTTCGACGAAATAATCCTCGTCAACCTTCTCCACTTTAGCGTGCTTTGAAGAGGAATAACCGTCATCGGGAAACGAAACGGTATTAGTGTCCAACCTGCCGATTGTCAGCGGAACGTCATCGGCTATTGAAAAACTCGTTATTTCCTCGGTTTCCTTCATCAACACCAGGCGTGGGCCGGTAACCGTTTCTTCAACCGGTTCCTCGGGTACCGCTTTCAGTCTTGGCTGACCGCAGCCGGGGCAGAATTTTTCGTCCCCGGTGAAGGCCTGGCCACAGCCGGCACAGAGCGTCGGGGTCGATTCGTCGGCCGCCGGTTCAGAAACGGCTTCTTCAACCATTTCCGCGACAGGTTCTTCCGAAACCGATTCCTCAAAAGGAGCGGCTTCACCAACCGGAGCAGACTCAACCACCACTTCCTCCTCTTGCAACGGTGCCGGCTCAATCGGCTGAGTCATTTCCTCCAACTTGGCGCCACATTGGTTGCAATACTCTTCTTCGTCCCGGTTTTCAAACTCACATATCTGACATGTAACCAACCTGATTCTCCTCCTTCCGGAACTTCAGTTCGAACATTTCACAAGCTTTTCCCCGCGCGTACGCGCATGCAGATTTTGCGTTACGCCCGATCTATGGGCTTATTCATACCTTCCCTGCTGGAATTTAGTCGTTTTCTGCATTGCTTCTTTGCTGACCGCAGAGGTTACTCCCTGGTACTTGGCGGTCTTCTCCGCAATCTCTATAATCTCTTTAGCCACGATGGGATTATACCGTATCATTGTTCTGCCGATATCTTCCAATTGGCTAACTACCTGCGAACTGCTGAGCTTCTGTGTTTTACCCAACTGAACGATCTCCAGCGCTTCCTGGACCCCACGCAAGATCTCCCATTGTTTCAATACTTCACGGTTGATTCCCTCACGCAGTTTGGCCGACGACTCGATGAACTCAACATAAACTTTTTCTTCCACTGTCTTGAGGTCATCGGCATCGGCAACATCCCGGTAGGTGACTGTAACGGTTGCCAGAGCGGCTTTTCCTGGAACTTTTCCTTTAATCTCCAGGGCCATAATTACCGGCTGCCGACCACCGCCTTCCATGTCGTCAAGACGGAATCTGGCAGCACCGGGAGACAGATCCATGTCATATCGCTTATTCAGTTTTTCCAGCGTAACAAAGGGCTCGAATGTCACGTCCATGGAAATTTCATTGGCAACGATGGCCAGTAAATGACTCAATTCCTCGGCGAAAATACCGGACATCTGCTGCGGGTCACCAATAAAATAATGATTGCCGCCACTCAGACTGCTGATATCGGCCAGGATCTCCTCATCATAATCTTCACCTACGCCAAGCGTGGTTACGGCAATACCAGCCTCTTTCATCTCCTTGGCCAGTGACATGAACGCTTCGTCGCCCGTTATACCTTCGGTGGCTTCACCATCAGATAGAAGCAAAACCCTGTTTACCCTGGTGGGGTCCCGATATTTCATCACTTCATCGCGACTGATGGTTAAAGCTCCGTGTAAATTAGTGGCCCCTTTAGGTCGGATACCATCAACCTTATGTTTTATTTCCTCTTTGTTAACCACTTGAACAGCCGGGACCAGAACATTGACTTCACTTCCAAAATCCACCACTGACACCACGTCGCCGTTGTTCATTTTATCAATAATAAATCCGGCAGCTTCTTTGACAAACTCAAGCTTTCTGGCTTCCTGCATGGAGGCCGAACGGTCTATTGCCAGAACCAGATTGAGCGGGGAGCGGCGTCCTTCCACTCTGGTTCTAGTCCCAAGTTCCACCAGCAGCTTTATCTTGCTCATAGAAGCCGTCAAAGCATACGTGTTGCTCAATTGACAGGATACGCTAAGCAGCTCAGACATAGAGTTTGACTCCTTTCCCGCAGATACATGTTTCGCCATTCATCTCCCGGCCGGGAAACCGGTTCCCGGGGTTCAACGGCGGCTAAATCATTGTTTAACCAATATTTCGAGAGACTGGGCTTCTTCCAGAAGCACCTTTTTCTCAGCCTCATCCTTAGAGGCTTTGATTTTCTCCAACAACAACTTCAGCAATAGCTTGATGACCTGTTTGTCATCCGATTTGACCTTATGTATTTCACGGAGCCACGCTATTTTTTCATCTGCATTCTTGCTCAGGCGATAGTACTTACCCAGAACAGCCCGGATGTTGTTTGTGGCGGCCTTGTTCTGAGGATTAAATTCCAGGGATTTCCGGTAAAATCGATGTTTATCTGCCAGTATGGTCGTCTCCAGACCGGTTTTTACATAGACATTGGAGATCTTAGCCCGCACTTCAGGGCTTTCCCGATACTCGAGCATTTTCTCCAATATCTGTATCTTCCGCAAGTTATCAGTCTCGTTTTCCGCTCGGAAAAGATAAACCTGGAGCAACTGTTCCACGGCTTGATCGAGTTTGCTGTATTGGAGAGATTCGAGGAGGATTGTTTCCTTTTCCACTTCATCGGTGATTTTCTTGGCTTTTTCTACCAGTGAATGAGCCAGGGTCTTGGCCGCTTCCTGGTTAGCCGGATCCTGCTCAAGCTGTTTCTTTAATTCCTGAATAAGCTTATCCAGGCTGTCTGATTCCTGGTACAAGTAGGTCAACGCTGCCTGCACCGCAGGATCATCCGGGATAATGTGGCGAAGTTTCTCCCAGACAGCCACTGCCGGCTCCACTTCCTTACCGCCACCTTTGATATACTCCAGACGAGCCCAGCCCAGGGCACGGAGCAAGACTTCATCTTCTTGATCGCCGCCCTTTTCCAGTGCGGTGATAGCCTCTTTCAGAACATCATTGCCACTGAATATTACATCACCACCACCGGTTTGGCGTCCTTTAACCAGAGCGATACCAAGATCACGCCAATACTCCGCAGGAGCATCTTCCTTCCTTGTTGCTTCCCGGAGTTCGAGAACAGCCTGTTGATAAAGTTTACTTTCGAGAGAATCATGACCGATCATCCAGTAGATGCGGGGCGCCACCCGCCGGTTCTGGGGAACCTTCTTGAGCAACTCTCGAGCACCCTGGAACTTACCGAGAACAACGCTGGCTTTGATCATATTTGTGAACACACCGGGTCTCTGGGCAGTCGCGGGTTCATCCGCTACCAGGTTCAGGTAACTTAAACCCTTACCATACCGCTCCTTTATAATTGCTATTTTCTCTCCTTCATCCTCCGCTTCCTCTGACCATTTCATATAAACCAGGCCGACAGCCAATATGGCCTGCGAATCATCAGGTTTCAGCTTCAGTAGTTTTTCAAAGAAAGTGATAGCCGGAAAATAAAATTCACTGTCAGTGTAGCCTTGCCCAAGACGGCGTAAGATCTCTAAATCCTGGGGATAAGCCTCATGTATCTTTGTATACTGTTTAAGTGACTCATCAAGCCACCCTTGTTTTTGTAGTACTTCGCCCAGCAGGAGCCGGCATTTGTAATCATTTGCGTCGTAGTCTTCAAGTGCTTCCTGCAAAAACGCCGAGGCGGCGGCCAGATTGCGGTTTTCAATAGCCTCTTTCGCTTTTTGTTCCAGTTCGCGAACCTTCTGTTCAGGAGTGGTCGAATCGGTTACTACCGGACCGCTCTCCTTCTCTCCACTGGTGGTTACCACTTGTCCCCCATCGGTGCTGCTTTGAGGAATGTCTTTAGCCGGCGAGAAGAGCATGACGACACCGGCCACCAGTACGACTGCCGCCAGGGCAACGAGCAGCCAATGATACCAGAGCAGGTTTTTAACGAAGCTCTGCTTTGAAGTATCGTGAATTTCCGGGGCTTCCATGCCCATAGCCCCAGCTACCGCGGCGGTGAACTCCGCAACCGATTGATACCGGTTAACCTTGTCTTTGTTTAAAGCCCGCATGATGGCTGCTTCGAGGTTATCTGAAATCTTGGGGTTGACGCTCCTGACCGGAATCGGTTTCTGGGTCATGACTTTCATCACCAGATCCTGCACGGTATCCGCGGGATACGGGATAGTACCGGTTACCAGTTCATAAAGCATGATGCCCATGGAGTAGATATCTGAACGGACATCCACCGGTTCGCCTTTAATCTGTTCGGGAGACATGTACTTCGGGGTTCCGGGACCGCCTTTTTCATTACCTTCCTTGTCGGCCCCTTCACCCGTGGCAATACCAAAGTCTGTGATCTTGAGGTTGCCGTCGTCACCAAACATCAGGTTGCCCGGTTTCAAATCGCGATGAACAATCCCTTTTTCATGGATAAAAGCCAGACCCTGGCTCGCTTGCATGAACAGGTTGATTGAATCCCTCAAATTAGGTCGTTGCCCGCCGTGAAGAAGGCTGAACAACTCACCGCCCGGCAATAATTCCATGACGATGTAGTTCAGGATACCGACCTTGCCGGAACCGTATACGTAGGCCACGTTCGGGTGACGGCCGAGCGAGCTGGATATCTTGGCTTCCGCTTGAAATCTTTTTACATATTTTTCATCATGACTGTACCGTTTATGGAGAACCTTGAAGGCAACTTCTTTTTCCAAAGCTTTGAGCCGGGCTCTATAAACAACTCCCATGGCACCACGCCCGATTTCTTCCAAAATATCGTACTTGCCGTCAATTGTTTTACCAATGATATCACTTGGATTGGTCAAGCCATCCACCTCTCTTCGGACCAGGCGTTTCCCGGTACCCTCTCAGATCCTACTCCCACTGGATCTGAGACAGGGTGTCACCCAGTCTTCCGCTCATATCAACAAATTTTTTAATGCCAAGAATCTTTGCTGAATCATTGAGTTCGGTTAACTGATCCTGTAAATTCTGTAGGAGGAACTTGTTATTTTTATCCCAATATTCATAGTTACCGAGTTTTTCTCTGAGCTCTTTCACCAGCAGATCACGTTTTTCCAGAAGTTCGCCTGTTTCATCAATCATCTTGTTCTTTTTTCTGAAAATAAGTCTCACCTTGTCAAAACGAAGGTTCTGGTCATCAAGTTTTTTATTTAAAGACTCAATTTCATCTTTATGGTGCTGGAGTTCCTCTTCCAAGCCCTTCTTTTCGGCTTCCCGGCTGTCAAGTTCAGCCCGCAGCCGGTCACTGCGCCGGATGGTTTCCTCCGCGACACGCACCTGCTCCTGTAGAGAGGTTATTTCCTGCCGGGTTTGTTCAAGTTCCGCTTCCAGACTGTTTCGCTTCTCTCGTTCTTCGGTAATATCCACGGTGCATGCATTTCGAACCTGCTCCAATTCAACCTGCAGATCTTCCTCTTTAGATTGGAGCATCAAGCGGAGTTCTTCGAGTTCAAGTGCCACCTTTTCATTATCTCCCCGGGCCGCCTTCATAGCATCTTTCAGTTGCAGGGTAGCCTGTTTGTCGGTTGACGATTCCGAGCGAAGCGAAGTAACTTCCTGCTGGGCAACAGATAAATTTTTCTGTAAAGAAACAGCTTTGGTTTCCGCCAATTGCAGTTTGTCCTCCAGCGAACTCACTTTTGAAACCCATTCCTCTTCCCGAGCCTGCCACTGTTTTTCCAGTTGGACTACATCGGTTAGCCTGGTCCGCAGTTTCTCTACTTCCTGCTCCATAACCCGGATTCGCTCGTTTTTCCCCTGGTGTTCATGAGTGAGTTCGTTAACACGCGTCTTCTCGACCTCCAGCCGAGCTCGAAGATCTTCACATTCTCTTCGGGATTCTTCCAGATCGCGATCAAAACGGGCACATTGATCATCAATAGATTGCGCGCCTGATCCAGCCGGAGACGGCTTCTCACCTTCGCCAGGCACGGGAATTACGCTTGATGGAGGATTTTCTATCGGGGGAGGTCCCGCTGATTGTTCCATGGACCGATACCCTTTCAATCAGTCTCTTCTGCGGAAGGACTCGCGGTTATATCACTGCGGAAACCAATATTCTTTGGTTCTCCATCCTGGATTTTTATCTCGCCATGCGCCTTCTCGTAATTCTCCAGGCTTCGTTTAAGGTTACGGAAGAAGTACTTGGCATTTCGCGGGTGAAGGATGACACGTGAAACTACCTTTCCCTTATTGCTTTGAGGAATGACTCTCGCAAAATCCAGGATTACTTCTGTCTCTGAAAAGCTAATTCCCTGAATATTGCTGTATACACCGGTGGCTATAGCGTGATCAACCGCCAGATCAAATGTTATCGGTTTCTGCGCCATGTATCGCGTTTACCCTTTCCGGACCGGTCAGAAAATAACTATTTTTTATAACCTTATTGTGTTTATAAATTAGCAATCATAAGCAATTTCATAAAACTAGCTACAAATCAGGGCAATTGTATCATGAGCATGTACTTATGTCAAGATTTGGAGGGAGGAAGAAGGTATAGAAAGAGGACCCTGTGGTTACCAACTCACGTATTTGACGGAACCCTTGACTGGGATGTTAATAGATGTCATGAAATCTGATGAAGGAGTGCTCGATAGATCTTTGGCCCAATCTACTGACCAGGTATACAACTTATTCCCGGAAACGATGGCCAGGAGATTACCGTCGGGAGACCAGGAAAACGAAGTAACAGTCATTCCGCTGACATCGAATACCAGTTCGGAGCCGCCGGTGCCGGCCAAAGAAGCCTTGTAGATATTGCCATTGGCAATAAACCCTATAATCTGTCCCGAAGGATGCCAGACCGGGTTGCTGCAGGTTTTTGCGGTATTGAGAACACGGACATCCAGGATAGCATGCTTGGCCCGGCTGTTAGTAATCGCTATATCGCCTTTCGAAGTTACAAAGGCGATAAGGTCACCGTGGGGAGACCAGGCCGGTTCATTTCCTTGCACGGGATTACTATCAGTTCCAAGCGGGGAGGCAGATCTCTCCGATAGCGAATAAATCATGATTACGCTGCTCGTTGTTAACCGCCCCTCGAAGGCCAGGCTTTTTCGATCGGGCGAGGGAGAAGGCGACTTCCCGGTAACCCCCAGAGACTCCTCTGTCCCGGCGATTGTCCGTATCGTGAGCTGTCCGTACCCGGAGGTAGCGCTTGAGCATACGATACTTTGTCCCCGGTGAAACCACCGAGGAGTTCCCCCCGAATTGAGAATCGCAGCCTTTCCGTCGTTCCTGCCCGGATCGGCGGAAATAATGGGCTGGCGTACGATAATCCCGCTATCAGACTGAAGCACCATGCTCCCGGGATTGCGGTAGAGCAGGCGGACAGTGTTCTTATAAGAAGGTGGTTTGGCTATCTCCTCAACGCTCAGCCGCCGGTCCGGAGGATTACCGCCACCACCGCCTTCCAGGGGAACAAAACAGTAGATGAAATACCGATCGATCCAGTATTTATGGTCCCACGGCGATTCAGGTATAGATACCGCGTGCTCACTTTCCAGTTGCCGGAGATTGGACGGGTACCGGCCATTGTGTCTCAAGGCGTAGTTATTGAGCTGGGAACTGATACTTTCCATGTCCTGCCTGGCCCTGATTCTACGGGCTTCCGGAGTAAGTCCGACATATTGAGCAACAGCGGCCCCGATGAGGATGGAAATGATCACGATAACAATCATGATCTCAACCAGAGTGAATCCTCTCAGTTTAGCCGACACGATTTAACTCCTCACTGGGACCAGTGGATCGAATCCACGTTTTCCAAGAGAACATCCGAACCATCTGCAATTTTATACGTAATCTCGAAATTATTATCCGGACGTTCAACATCGAAGATGACAACTTTCCCCATGGATCCGATTGCAGCAATCATGGTTCCGTCCGCTGACCAGGAAGGTTTACTGACAGTACCGGTATAGTCGACGGTGAGATTAACCTTGGTTTTTATGGTGCCCAAAGGATCCTGGGGAGCAGCGCCATCTACGGCCGTCCAGGGTATTATCCAAATATCACTTCCGGAACCATAGGCGAGCAAGCGGCCGTCCGGCGACCAGGACGGATTATTACCATCCGTATCGCTGACCCGCCATGTTTCTATTTGACCGTCGGGATTCTTAATGACCCGTATTCTTGGGTCTACACACACGATCGCGTTGGCAACCGGTGACCACACCGGAAATTTACACCTCGAACTATTGGCGATGACAAACTTAGTCCCGGCTTGACCGGAGCTGATGAACAGCTGATTTCCAGATTCATAGACGACAAATGTACCGGTAGCGTTGAAAGTCGGATGTGTTCCCTTTAGCTTCAGCGAGTTGAAAGATGAACCGGTCAAACCACCGGAAAACGTAAACCGCTCGCGGATAACGCCGCCGGAAGTATCATAAAACAGAACCTTGCTTCCACCTTCTCTCCAGGAAGGATCTGTTGGTGTACCGGTAAAGTTTATCCTCGTAGGCGGTTCGCTACCGGGCATGGGTTTAACCAGGTAGAGACCGCTGCCCTGTTTGACAAATCCCTTACTGGAAGTAACCATCATCAAACCGGGATTTCTGTAAGCCCGGCGCAAGATCATAGGCTTGACCCTGGTGTCGTCCTGGTCCAGCACCTCACAGAACACAAAGATGCTGTCCATCTCATAATCCATTCCCCAGGGAGAAACCGGCTGTTTGTTTATATAGCCGCGCAGATCAATTATTTTTCGGGGAAACATCCCATCGTTTTTTAGTGAATATTTTCGGATAGCATCCACCAGAGCATCGAGATCCTGACTGGCCTTGACATACTTGGCGTCTTTGATTGAAACCATGAATTGCGGTATGGCAAACGCAACCAGTATCCCCATGATGGTGATAACAATAAACAGCTCGATAAGAGAAAAACCTCGACGAATAGGGATAAACAAGGCTTTCCAAGGCCTACCTTTCTATATAAAGTTTATCACATCAAAACCGGGGGCGCAACGAGCATCCCTTACCCAAATCCCGCCTGACTGCATAAATTCATTATCATATAACGTGGTGATACGAATATTGTATGTGTTATTATTACAATGATAGCGCAGTAAATTACTTTAACCTGAGAGCCTGCTCTGAATAACAAGCACGTAATTGCAAGGAGGATATCATATCAATGATCCGATTACATAAAAACAACCACCGCGGGGGAGCTTTCCTGAAACTTATTGTCCTGGCTGCACTGGCCGCCGGAGCTTACTACGGATACCAGGAGTACCTGGCCTATTCCGGGGCAAAAGACCAGAACATCGAACGGGCCAAACAGGACATGGAATTACTCATGAAGAAGGTGGATCAGTATGTTGAAGACCAGGGGGGGTTCCCTGAAAACATGCAGGCTCTTCGCCGCGAAGGGTATTTCGAAGAAGGCGAATGGCCCATGGTTACTCCCTGGGAAGGAAGTTATTTTATCCGGGACGGCTATATCGAATGCCATATAGATAACCTCCAGGCGCAACCACTTAAACGTCCGTTTCAAGGTGACCTGATATGGAACGTCGAGTACACCGGCACTACTCTCCCCACCGAATCTTCTCCACCCTGGAAAAAAATGGGTGGAGCCAAGGCAAACATATCAGTTGATCAAGAACTTGTCATAGAGGATAAAAGCCGCTCCGAATACACGTTCTTCTGGTTGCTCGATTCGATCTGGCGCCCACTTGCCCACAGAGGATTCACCATCGATACGGAACTCAGAACCCGCCGTAAAAACACAACTGATATTTCTTTCAGAATAATGGACGGGCGGTATCATTCCACCGTCTCTTTCTATCCCGGGTACATCTCTTTTTGCAAAGGCAATAATGACGAACAAGAACGTATCAAGATTAAAACCGATAACGGTTTCCATACGTATAGAATCACCATAAAAGGGAAAGATCTTACGTTCTTTGTCGATGGCCGTGAACGTATTCAAGTACGTGGTGTCCACTCCCGCAGTACATATGACAAGCGGCTCGGTTTCGGAGTGGACGTGAGCGGCAGCGGTACCGCCACGGCTAACATCAAGTATGTGAAATTGTGCCTGGAAGGGACTTTTCGTCCTTGAAACCTCATCCACCATTCTTCAGCGCCTGGCTCACAGCCGGCCTTGTTTTAATTATCGCAGCCTCCGGCCAAGTACTCGCCGGATCATATTTTCTCATCAGCAAAGACGGAGAAACATACGGATACTCTACCCTGGAGCAGTTTGATCGGGAAAACGGACTGCTTCAAAACCACCTGGAAACGCGCATACTTTTCTCACGTATCGGTAACCTGCCAGACACCCACTATGCCGCCAATGAATTCTATTCCCGGCAGGAAAAGCGTCCCTTCACTTACGAGGTGACAATTGACTATAAAACGAAATCAAAGAGACTGACCTGCTCTTTCCCTCGCCTCGGGGAGGCACAGATTCTGGGTGAAACCCATGGGGTAAGCCGCAAGAAAGTACTGAGTATTCCGGAGAAATTTGTTATTTTTGACAATAACCTCTTCGGCCAGTTCGAACTGATTTTTTCCTACCTGCCACAGGAAGTGGGGGATTTCAGTATCCCTGTATTTGTCCCACAGGTCGCCAATATGCGCCGATTTGATGCCCGGTTCATGGGAAACAAAGAGATCGTGGTGATGGGTAAAAAACAACAGGCGGCGCTTTTTTACTGCACCCTTATCCCACTCACCTTCAAAGTCTGGATCGGATCCGAAGGCCGTCTCCTGCGACTTGAGATACCGGCTATGGGTGTCACCGTGGAGCGGGTGAAACGGGGATATATTCGTGCTTTTGAAGCCTGCCATCACAGCAACATGATGCAGGCAGACCTGAAGGGGCCCCTGGTTGTTCCGGAGTTACTGGAATCGGCCGCAGTCTCATTGAAGCTAGCGGCCGAAAAGCTCCCGTTCTCCAAAAGAAAACTTACCGGAACCAGGCAACGCTTTACCGGTTCTTTAAACGAAGAAAATCTGGAAGGGACTTTTTACCTCGGGCGAAGGCTGCCAACAGAAAAATCGGGCTCGATACCTTCTCCTCAAGAGTTCGCGCTGGCCGGGCACCTGGCGCCGTCCATAAACCAGGAGTCCGATCTACCACAGATCAAAACCATGGCCCTCGACATTGCCGGAGAAACCACCGGACGCGAAGAATTAGCCTGCCGTATTGCCGGATGGGTAGCCGATAACATTCAGTTTAAACCCGGTCCCCTTCAGGCTATTAAGACACTTCAGCGAAAACAAGGTCCGGTGGCAGGATTCGCCAATCTCACGGTAGCTCTTCTCAAAGCCTCCGGAATACCTTCTCGAACAGTCCAGGGCCTGGCCTATTTTCCGTATGGATCAGGGCGTTTTACCTGGCACATTTGGGTGGAATTTTTTGGGACCGACAACACCTGGCATTCCCTGGACCCGTTCATGGATGAATCGCGCTCTACAGATAACCTGCACATAGTCTTGCCACCGATCACAAATATCTCAGGCCTCACTGCGGAGATAACTATTATTTCACCTGTTCCACCGGAAGAAATTCTCCTGGCTCTTCCCGAACGGGACTTCTCTGTTCCCGACCAGACTACATCTTACTTTGCCCTGCAAGTGGGCAAACAACAGTTCGGATATCTCCATACTGATTTTCAACAATCATCCGATAGTCGTGAATCCGGACAGAGCCAGTACCTTTCACATCTGTTCATGGACGCCAATGAACTTGGTTACGATACTATGACTCAGAAAAATATATCCATTATTCTCGACAGAAATGGGAAACAACTGGCCTACCGCTGTGCCGCCCGGTACTTGAGCAAAATAGGAGTCATCGACGACCTCTTCGATTGCAAGGTATATCCCGGGTATATAGAACATATTACGTATGAAGCCCCGGCTGATAGGAAATCATCAATTACGAGCATTGAAGATCTGGTTCCTGTAAAAAAACGAATTCCGTTTTCCTCTCAACCGTTTCTGTTTGGTCAGGACATGATCGATCAATGGACTCTGCTTACCCGGCATACCAATATCGAAGAGCTAACTTGGGCCGAAGTTCCGGTTTATATTCCCGAACAAAAAAAGATCATGATACTCGACATATTCGGCGGCGATACGGAGAACGTGGAAGACGTGGTATGCAAACGTATAGAGATACCGTTTCTGGACATCAAGCTCTGGGTTTCATTTAAAGGTGATCTCATGAAAGCTGAAATTAGCAGTCAGCGAACCCAGATTGTCAGATCGGGCCCCGAAGTGCTTCAGCTCAAAGCTGACGAGGACAGTCTGGACTGGTCAATACGCGGGAAGGGAGTTCCTCTTCCTGAATAATAAACCGGTACGAAGGGCCCGCCAGCCGTTACCAGCGCCGGGCACGATACGTTTCGTTCTTCATGGTGGAGAAATCATAGAATAGTTTTTCGGTGAGATAGTAACCGCAGTTCAAGCAGAATTTGATTTTTATTCCGTTCTTGTGACCACAACAGGGGCAGTACACATTGTTCACCTCCCACTATTATGTCGACAAAAACGGCTTCCGGGTTTACCTACTCTATAAAATCTCGCAGGTGTATTGTGTCTTTGAAGTTTTTCAGCTTCTTTAAAGCCCGGCTCTGAATCTGCCTCACCCGCTCTCGGGTAACCCCCATGGACCGGCCAATCTCGTCGAGCGTCTTGGGGACGCCGTCTTCCAGTCCGAATCTGAGTTTCAGTACCAGGGATTCCTTAGGTGACAGGTTGGACAGTATATTCCGGATCTGTTGTGTCAGGGCGATACGAAAAACTACTTCCTCAGGCAGTTCGGCATACTCATCGATAAGAACATCTCCTAGCGTTCCCTCGTCCTTATCGCCGAGCTCTTTGTCCAGTGATATCGTTTCTTGCAGATGAGACAAAATTTCCTCGACACGCGCCGATCCTATTCCCGTTTCGGCTGCGATCTCCTCCGGAGAGGGGTTACGGTTGAGCCTTTGTCTAAGTTCCCGGATAGCCCGGGCTATTTTGTTAGCCAGTTCACCAATATAAGAGGGGAGACGGATAACCCTGGATTGATTAGCTATGGATCGCCTGATGGCTTGGGTAATCCACCATGCCGCATAGGTGGAAAATTTGTATCCCATCCTGTAGTCGAACTTGCCAACAGATTTAATCAAACCGATATTCCCTTCCTGGATGAGATCAAGAAAGAGAAGTCCGCGATTAGTAAATCGTTTGGCGATATTTACCACTAGCAGGAGATTGGATTCCACCATTTCATTTTTGGCGTTTTCATCACCTTCTTCTATTCGTTTCGCCAACTCGATTCGTTTCTCATGTGTCGAAACCGACACCCGCCCTAATTCGGAAAGGTAAATTTGAACCAGGTTCTCAGCATCTTCAACAGGAGGAATCTTCCTGGAATCGTCACTCTCCTGAGGGTGTTCTTCCACGACCTTCACTTTGATTTTTTTCAGCCGAGCAATAATTTTCTGAAAACCTATGGATTCGGTTTCTTCTAACGATAGCTCGTCAAAGATGTCATCGTACGTGACATATCCTTCTTTCCGCCCTCTGGCGGAAAGGCGCTTTACGATAGGATCAGACCAATGTTCTTGTTTTTTATCCATGGCTAGCGGCTTATTATAGCACATTTTCCGGGTATAAAAAAAGCAGGAGCCGCCGCTTGGCCGCTCCTGCGATTTTTTATTTTTCTGCTAATCAAGCATTACTTTTTGACGGACTGAGCAATGCTCTCATACAGCTCCTTAGCAGTTTTATATTCACTGTATGCCTGCCGCGCTTCGGGTGTATCGCCCTTACCGCGGGACATCAGGTCCGTGAGTTTATTATAGGAAGCTATATAATCCTGGTATGCCTTGGTAGCCTCACGAGCCGTGATCTTATCAGCGTCTATATCGGTTTTATTAGCCTTCTTCTGGCTTTTCTTCCGGCTATTTCCGCTGCCATCGTCCGCGAAGAGCCAGGCGTTTTGGCCCTTTTTATCGCGGCCGAAGATGTTTTTGCCAATCCAGTTAGCCACACCGCCACCGACGAAAGCACCGAGCATACCACCAATTACCGTGCCGACACCGGGGCAGATCGCGCTACCGATGATAGCACCGAGAGTGGACCCGACAACCTGCCCGCCGAGTTCCACGGGATCGATAGTGGACAGAGCGTCACGGAAGCTGAACTTGCCGCTTCTGGTCTGGTTGGCCAGGTCACCGCCGATATAGGCACCCATGATACCACCCAGGGCAGGCATGAAGGCACCAACGATGGGGCCGACTACCGGAACCGCGCTGAGCACACCCTGCGCCAGGGCGCCGCCTGCGCAACCAAGGGCGCCGCCGACATAGGCGCCGGCAAATTCACGCCTGAGTACCGTGCCCACGGTGTTTTTAAAGGTCAAAGGCTCGCCGCGGGCAACGTTCCGAAGAGTATTCACACCCACGACTAGTGCAGCGGCCAAGCCGACGTTTTTATAAGCGGCTTTTGACCGGAAATCGAGTGTCTGGCTGGTAACCGCTTTGGCGTTTACTTTACCGGTTGCGTATCCTGTTTTCAAATCGGCCCTGAACTGCGACATCCCACTGCCAACTTTGGCCTTGGCGCTTGTCAGTCCGCGGCCGGCTTTAGCGGACAGCGTGTCCTTGACCGGATTCTTCCGGGCGAAGGCGTTGATCTTCCTGGTAGCGGATGCTTTGCTAAGTGCACCGGAATGACCCTTCTGGTGGAAAATACCCCGGGCATCCTTGGTGATACCCAGCTGCTTCATAGCGTTTGCACGGGTGGCCGTGTTGATGGTCTTAGCGGTAGTCTTAGCAGTTGTCTTAGCGGTTGTCTTGGTGGTGGCAGTCTTCTTACCCGCGGTACCCTGCACTTTTTTGCCCGCACCCTGGATCCCCTGCCCCATACGGTAGCGAAGCCGCTGCCAATACGTCATTCCCTGTTCCGCCCGGGGAACCACGGTAGTCTTTTGATACCAACCTTTAACCTTCGGAGGAACCTTACCCACGGCCTTGGGGACCGATTTAAGGGTTGTTCCCATATTCTTCGCGTGTCCCACGACGGTCTTGGGCATGGTTTTAACGGTAGCCATACCATTGTTGACCTTCGGGACCAGATAGTTCTTGTTGAGGTTTACCGACTGCTCATAAATAAACGGTGCCGGCGGATAAATCGCACTGTTATGCGGATCGGCAGCCAATACCTGGCTGACATCTCCCAGCAGTATTGTACTGATAAACATCAGAGCAAGCGTAAGAGATATCATTCTATTAGTTCTGCTTCTTAACATCTTTTCCATCTCATCTCACTTCCTTCCTTGAAATATATTCCTTAACGTTTCTTTGTTTCCTAACTTCGTACTTACTTGATTCCTTCGGGACCTGATTCGTTTGGTTTCCGTTATCGGCCCACTCCCTTCCATTCAATTTCTTAATTATCGGACAAATGAAAAGACCTCTCGGAAAACCCGAAAGGCCTTATAACCTGATTTCTTATACCCAGACTTTTTCGCTTTTAAAAGAGCACTTCTCTTGTTCTACCTCAATTATATGATCGTATACGGCAAATGTCAAGGATTTTTTCTGTTGCCATTTCCCTTGGTGGTACTATCCTGTTGTACACCTTTGTATCGCTTTTTAAACGCACGATTCAAGTATTCGGTATACTGCTCATATCCTCCGGTTTTTGTTTCCGCGTTTTGGGAAGGAGGAGACGCACTGTCCGTATATACGGCACCCGTTTCGGGCACGGCAAAATTCCATTCATAGGTAGCTTCGGCCGCTGTTGCACGCCTGGAGGCAAACTGCTCCTGGTATGAGTTCCAACTTTCTTCCCGCACATCTTTGAGCCAGGCCACGTACTCATCCCGTGAGATTCTTCCCTCCATGAAATCACGATACCTGGCCGCCGCTTCCGAAGAAATGTTAGCCATAAAGGTGTTCCGGCACATAATTTCAAAGACGACCCGTGCGTCATCAGGATATTCTGCTAGGAAAGATCTTTCAAAATCGGCCATGGAGCCCGGTCGATGCTTTTGAAAAACAAGCCCGATTTTTTTCCATGGATCGGAAATACCACTGTCAGATTTCATCATATCCCAGAAAATAGAGGCCACAACACCCTCGGTAGCAATCATTTCATCATATGATTTCAGGTTGCCGGTATCTTCGTTGAAGGAGTAATCGCCGGCGTCTATGGGTATTATCTTACTTTGATCACCTGAGAAATAAGGACCTATGAATTCAGCCCATCCCTCTATCAAAGCCAGCCCCGGATCGGTAACTTTGCCCCGCCAATGCGGTTTACCAAGATAGTTTGATTTAGGAAAGTTTTCCTCTCCATCGTAGAGTGTGCCCATCATGCAATGTCCGAGTTCGTGGGTCAATGAGCGGGACCGGTCCGTCAGGTTTTTTGACAGCATCGTAGGAGAGTTGACAGCCACATGAACCAACGATACGTTATCCATGGTTTTCTGGCCCCCATTTCCATCAGTCAGCTCAAAACCGCGAACACTGGAAGAATTGACCTGTCCATTACGGTCAATGGCGAAATAGGAAGGGTGAATAGGAGTATTGTCTTTAACTACGGCGACTTCTTCTTCACTGAGCCCGGCAGCTCTAAGTTCTTCAAGGAGGCGGTCTCGCTTCTCTATCTGCATTCTGGCGTACGTTTCTGCCGCCTTCCGAATGCGGGGATCGCTCTTCAAATAGTTTAACAACTCTTGGGCGCCGGGATTATCCGGCGATGCTTCTCGGCAAATCGGCCGACCGTCCTCAGTAGCTCCCGTCTCGACCAAGAGTACTATTCCATTGTCCGCCCGGGCGGCATAAAGACCGGACTGAAACAAGAAACAGATAATGATCAGCGGGAGAAAAAGTAGCATCCTCAAAGGGATATCGAGCCTTCTTCTCACAATGAAACGCCTCCTCTAATAAATAAAGCCCACCTGCGGCAGGCCTTATAATTGACTTATCATCTTATACCGTACATTTAAATTATAGTACTCTACAGATTATATGTCAACATGAAAAAAACCTGACAATGCTACTGCAATAACCTTGCGTTGTGCTATTTACTAGCCTATAATTGGGAAAAGACGGAGAGGATCGTGGCAACGTGGACGACATCAAAGAACTCCTGGTATTGTCACTCGGCCAAGAGGCAGTCGAACAAGCAATCAGCCAACAGCAAATAGATCTTTCCGCCAGAACATTCTTCCCCTTATGCCTTTACGTTGCCCTGCACGAGATAGATAATCAAGGACAGATACGATATCTAGCCAGGATTCTGCGAGAAGAGATAATCGGCGATGACAATCAGGAAATACTGAGAGTGTATCTCGGTCCCATAGTGACGATTCCGTTTTTCTTGACGCTTACCGACCGCCAGGACTTGATGGAGACCACCACTTTCGAGAGATTTCTGAATACCAGCGCTGACGAAGATCTTTTCACCAATGACGATGAAGAAGAACTCATGTATGTCAAACTATCTCCTGAGTTTCATCAAGAATACAACCTGCCCGAACTGGTACCGATCTATGGAATCGATGCTGAATCATTAAAATCAAGAGGCGCTATTCCTATTGATATATTAGTAAAGGGAATGGAGAAGATTCTGCGAATAGAGCCCAATCATATTCACCGTGACCGTTTCTTGTCATTTCTGACCAGAGCCTACATCGGTATGGGCGTTAGTTTGGCAATGGAGGAACAGTATTACGAGGCTGTGTGGCAGCTGAAAAAAGCTCTCAAAATTAATCCAGATGACGCCGATACGCGGTTTCATCTTGGAAATATCTACTTCGATTCGGACGAGATTGAAAAAGCTTTACTGGAGTACCGGAAAAGCCTCACGATAGACCCTGAATCGACCAGGACCAGAACCTATCTGGGCATCGCTCTGGCCAGTATGGACACCTTTGAGGAAGCATTAGAAGAATGGCATAAGGTCCTTTCTCATAAACAGGAAAAAGGAGAAGAGATCGACGCTTTCCTGCTTGTCAATATGGGGAAAGCCAACTTGAACCTCGACCGGTTCAAAGAAGCGGAAAAAATGTTCCGAGCGGCGGTTAAGATAGATCCTGAAAACATCCAAGCCAGAAATCACCTTGGAATTACTCTGGCCAACCTGGGAGCCATCAATGAAGCTATCGATATCTGGTATGACATTCTCGGTTCGGAGGGTGAGGATTCATTCCTGTATTTCAACCTCGGCAGAGCTCTTTTCAACCTGGACAATTATCGAAAATCAATCCATTTCATGACCAAAGCCAAGCAGAACATTGATGAACCGGAAATCCAGGCGGCTATTCCGCTCATTATAGAATCCGCCGGAATCAAACTTAAGCAAGCGGCAGCCGTTTCCGTAGATCCAACCTGGAGAAAACCGAAATATGAACATTATTTTAGAGCTAAATTCGGCATTGAAATTACCGGATACACCGCTAAAGTCAGACACCGGATACTGCCAGAAGTGCTGGATGAATTTTTTACCGAGCTTGAACCGTCGCGGCTTAACCAGATCCGGATGGTCCAATTTAAATTCGGGAAATCGAAACCGGAGGGACTCTTCGAGTCCGCTTCAGGCACGGTCACATTCCAGGGGAAAATAACGGGTCTAACCTGCCGCGACCTTATTGCGTTGGCTCAAAAAGTACTGCCTGCATCAGCGCCTCAAACGAACAGTAAGATATCTTCTAATGAAGCCGATACCAGCACCGAATCCGATTCTTCCCGCAGAGAACAGATACTGGAAAAGCTCAAACAGCGTATTATGAAAAATCCAGCTGATGAATGGGCATACTATAATCTGGGAGCATCCCTCATACAGTATGAAGAGATGGACGAGGCGCTCAAATGCTTTGAAAAAGCCGTTACGCTCAACCCAAATAACGGTATGGCTTTCCACGCGCTGGGATTAGTGCAGACCCGGCTGGGAGAAGAAGATAAAGCCATAAAATCTTTTCAGAAAGCGATTATCACTGTTCCCGACAGTAAATTATCAGCTGCCTATGAACAATGGGGATACAAAGATTCATTGGCTTATTTTGATCTCGGTGATGTTCTCATGAAGAAGAAGATGTATGATGAAGCTATCGTTTCCTTCACTAAAGGTCTTGATATAGACGCCTCGGTACCGCTGGCCCATTATCAAATAGGAATATGCTACTTGATGAAAGAAAATTTTCGTGAAGCCGCTGAGGCTTTCAGAAACGCTGTTTTACTCAATACCGGTTTCGCCGCGGCCTATAACCGGTTAGGGCTCTCTCTCATGCGATTGGACCAGTACGAACAGGCCCAAGACGTCTATCAGAAGGCAGTGGAGCTCAATCCGAACGACCTCGAAGCTCTCTTCTGCCTCGGACAGATAGCTTTTTTATCGAAAGAGTTTGATAAAGCCCGGATTTTCCTCCAGAAAGTGGAGACGTTAGCTCCTGACAACAAGTTTGCGGTTCGAGCCCGTGAGCTCCTGGCAAAACTTGATAAACGGTGATATTTCATGGAACCTCGTTTCCTGGTTGACGGCATGCTCGGAACCACCGTCAAGTGGCTTAGAGCAATGGGCGTTGACACGATTTTCAAACCCGACGAGGACGATTCACTCCTTCTCAGAGAAGCGGCCAGTACCGGTAGAATTCTACTTACTCGTGATCGCGAACTGGCCAGGAGAGGAGGCCCTCTGGTCCGCTTGATTGAAACCCAAATTCTGGAAGAACAGATAGCCGCCGCACTAAAGGGAACATCGCCGGCGCTCCTTAATTACAACACAGGCAGATGTCTTTGCTGCAATAATGTGCTAGACTTTATTAGGGGTGAAGAATATCAGAACCTGATACCGAAGTATGTATTCAAAATTCACGATGTTTTTATGCGGTGTTCAGGATGCAAACGAATCTACTGGGAAGGCACACATGTTGAAGGAATACGGAAACAGGTTGAAAAACTCCGCCGGTATCTTGCCGGATACAGGACATGATCCGATTGTAAGTAGCGGGAAGAGACCCAACCCTATGAGTAGCCGCGGTTTGACCCTGATCGAGCTTATGATCATCATGACCATCATGGTAGCGCTTACCGGAATGGCCATCGGCTCTTATTACTATTACGTCGATCATGCCCGCGAGGTCAAATCCAAACAACAGCTAAAAGAATATTACAAAGCCATTAAGCTGTTTTATGAGAGACACAATGTTTATCCCACCAGTTTGGCTGACCTCGAACACGCCGGTTATATTAAAGAACTCACCTTGAATCCATGGGGGCTCGAAATCCTTCTCGATACCGAAAATGGATATCTCTATACCTTCGACAAACCCGGCCTTTCATTGAATGACCTCAAAGCCGGTCAATCCGGAGAAGCATTTGTATACCGAAAACGGTACAAGGTAGCCGCATACGAAGGGTCATTCGATTCAGGAGCCCTGGACCCGAAATACTGGACCACTACCGCGGGCACCAATGTAAGGGTGGATAAAGGCATCTATATAGAGAGTTATAGCGGAATCTCTTCTTTGAAGTATGTGCCTGAACTTCCCAAAAACTGCACCATACTGGTAGCCATGGAGGTGCCAACAGCGGATGCCTCTATTGGCGGGGTGAGATGCGGTTTCGATTTGGCTAAGATATGTACCACCGGCAGTTTCACATACGAACTTGACACAGCGTCCCTGGATATTCCCGTTACCCGGAGCCAAAATAGTAAATTGACCACCAAGACCGTCCCCCCCGGGCGAGATCTAATCCGTATTATTAAAAATGGAACCCAAGCCAGAGTACAGATCAAAATCGAATCGCTTCACGATGATTTCGTTACCATTGCCAGCAATAAGACAAATGCCGGGACAAAACTCATCCTGTATGGTAAGGCCGGAGGAAACGCATCTTACACCAACCCGGTGATTTTCAGTAATGTCAGGATATCTACGGGTTACTAACCCGAGCTCTGTACCATTCTACCGTCCTCTTTAGCCCGGTTTCCAGACTAATACCCGGATCGTATCCCAACAGTTTTTGAGCCCGGCTAATATTTGCTACCGAATGCTTGATGTCTCCCGATCGCTCGGCACCGTGTTCAGGTTTTTCACCGCTACCAACTGCCGAGCGCACCACTCGGGCCAGTTCGTTAACCGTCGTGCTCCTGCCGGTAGAGATATTAATAATATCGCCGTTAAACTGTCCTTCATGTTTCAGCAACAGACAACAGACTTGCACGACATCCTCAACAAACGCGAAATCCCTTGTCTGGTTACCGTCACCAAAAATAACCGGGCGCGACCCTTGCAGATAGGTCGAAATAAACTTGGGCACCACAGCGGCGTAAGAAGAATCTGGGTCCTGCCTCGGTCCGTAAACGTTGAAAAACCTCAAGCTTATCGTCTGTAAACCAAACAAATTCGAGAAAACTCGACAGTAGTATTCGCCGGCCAGTTTACTTACTGCGTAAGGAGAAAGCGGCCCGAGAGTACTTTCCTCGATGAGAGGAAGCTTTTCAGGATTACCGTAAACCGCCGCGCTGGAGGCAAAGACGACCAGTTTTACCCCCGCTCGGCGGGAGTGGTCAAGAACCCGCACTGTTCCCTCTTCATTCGTCCGGGTCGTGGTCACCGGATCTTCCAGAGACTGAGGAACCGGCGTAACAGCCGCCAGGTGGAACACGATGTCCGCCCCGGCCAGCGCCTCGTCCAGCGCTGCCGGGTCAAGGATGTCCGCATCATACAACGTAATTCCATCAATGAAAGAAACCAGATTATCCAGCCGGCCGGAAATGAAATTATCGATGACGCGCACCTCATGTCCTTGATGGAAAAGTTCTTCGGCCAGATTGGATCCGATAAAACCGGCGCCCCCGGTTACCACTATAACGCTCAAATCATAACCTCCATACTGAACATATTGTAGTCAATGGAAGAGTGAATATCAAGTGATCCTTGTATTCATTACCGGAAAAATTCTGGATAAAGCGTGAATTGATACACCTGGTTTCTTGTGATATGATGAGCGTTTGAACGGATAAACCAAAGACAAAGATCCTTTATCGAGACAGGAAGGATGTCACTTTGAAACCGGCTGAAAAAGCAGCAGCTTACCTGCTCTACCTGAAACAGGCTTCCTGGCAAAAAGCGATAGCCAGGTTTCGCCGGCTAACACGCGAAAAACTGGGAAACAAGTTGGCCAATCCCTGGAGTGTCCCATTTATTAAAGACCCTCATCTGATCAAGCTTCTGGACTACGAACACTTTAACCTTATAGCCGTAAAACGGGCTGTTGACGAGAGTAACGTAACCCGAATCAAGACCGAATACCAGGCCTTTAAAATAAAGCAGGATCATTCTGCTTTACACCCGCTAAACCAGCACACTCCGGATCCGGAAACCGGCCGGTTCACTAAACTGGCAGAGAAAGCGCAGCAGAGCTTTCCGGAAGCTTTTCACCGATTCCTGGAAAAAGCAGACCAGGTACTCGACGGACGGTTCAGCTTTCTCGGTGAAGAACCGGTAGACCTGGGTACGGATCCGGACTTAACGACGAAGAACCTCGACAACCTGCTATGGAGCCATCATCTTCATTCACTGGAATTTCTTCCTCTTTTAGCGCAAGCGTTCCATCTCACCGGCGATGACCGGTATCTTAACGGGATGATCCGCCTTCTGGGTCACTGGTCAGACAGGTTCGGCTACCCGGAAGGACCGGCCTGGAACCCACACACTGCCGCCATGCGCTGCTCGGCTTTTACCACCGCCTACTGCCTGCTTCTTCCGGTTAAGAACGTTTCCAGCCAACTTCACTGGCAGCTGGCCTTAGAGATTTCACAGCATTATCTCTTTATCCGAAAAAACATAGAACATGATCTTGGGTATAACCATGTTATCTCTGAAATGAAAGCCTTGCTTCAAGTCAGATTTGCTTTTCCGGAATGGAAACTTACTCCATCTCTCGAATCATTGTGGGACACTTTCCTGGACTATACTTTCAAACAGGTAGCTCCGGACGGCGGTCATCGTGAACGCTCCCTCCATTACCACCTGGCCGTCACCATAGACCTGTTCGAACTGATGTTGGGAGCAGAAAAAAACGATCTTCCCGATCTCGATGAATTCTCTTCACTACTGGAAGATATGTTTCGATTTTTATCTGCCTTCACTGCTCCCCATGGAAACCTGGTACCCCTGGGAGACGGTTTTACTGGTTTTCCAATGACCGCCGGTGAAGTCTGCGAACTGGGGGCGTCGAGATTCGATGATAAAGAACTGGCTCATCTAGGGAAAGACTCACTTAATACGCTGTGGCTACTCGGAGAAACAGACGACAACACCAGATCCCGATTCGAAGACAGAAGCCTGTTTTACTCTTTTCCTCAAACGGGGTACTGGTCGGTTAAAACCACCACCGGAGAATCTTGGGAACTGTTGACCTGGGACTGCGGCCGTTCAGGTCCCGACGATAATCCGGGTCATGCACATCTGGATGCGTTGTCATTCCATCTGGAAACAGATAGAGGTCCTCTCTTTCCCGATACGGGAACATTCACTTACCAAGAAGGGGCCTGGCGAGACTATTTCCGAGGAACAGCCGCCCATAATACCGCACGAGTAGATGGAAACGATCAAGCTGCTCTCTGGAAACCATTCCGCCTGGCAAGCCGATATAAAGCAAAAACCGATCGGGTTTGGCAAACACCGGATTATGTTGTTCTGGCCGGAACCCACGATGGGTATCGGCGACTTAAAGATCCGGTAGATCATCACCGTACACTCATCTATTTTCCCCAGATACTGCTTGTTTCCAGCGATTATTTTCAAGCCCGGACGGCGCATTCATACGAACTTTTTTATCATAGCCAACTGGCGGGCGGTTTTAGTTCTGAGGATCTCGGTTCCTGCTTTCCGGGAACCGTTTTCTCTGATACGTCCCTTGAGATCTCTTCGATCTCAGGATCTGATAACCCGCCACGTGGCTGGTTTTCAAAAGGCTGGATGACCAGCGACCCGCTTTCCACCCATTCGTTTACCACCAGAGAAACCGGTCCCTGCTGCCTGGTGTCCGTTATCTGGATTAATCCCACCGATACCTCCTCATCCATCAGCAGGTTGGATGTGATCAAAAACAACCAGGAGGGACCGGCGCTCCCGTGCCGGGAAGCCTGGGCTCTTTGTCTCAAAAGACCCGGAGATATCAGGCATATCTTTCTCCGACCGGAACAATACTGGCAGACCACTGGAGAACGGCTTCCCGAGGTCAAGTTCGGTGGGGTGGAAACAGATGCCATGTTTGTACTTCTCCGGAAAAACCTCTCCAACCGGACATTGCATTTTGGAGGATACCAGGTATCCAGAATCGCCGAATCAGGTCTTTCTTTCCTCGAAACAGAGAAACCGGTTAAACAGGTGAACGGATATATCAGGGACGAAACGGTGGACATACGGATAAAACTTCTTCCCGGAGATAAGGCAGAACAACAGGTGACTATTTTCTCTCCTTTTGGAAAAAATCTTTTGGTTAATGGAAAAACACATCCTTTTGACCGTGATGGTGAGTTTCTGCGATTCAGCTTCAACCCCGCCCCGGATTCGGACCAGCCGGTGTAGGTATGATTTCGCCACGGTTCCCACGGTACACGAGAATACTCGGAGTCAAAGTCCACGATATAGATCAGAGCGCCGCGGTGCACTGGATGCTCAGATTCATCGAGAGCGGTAAACCACACATGGTGGTTACCCCGTCCAGCCTTATGGTTGAACTGGCGGACCGTGACCCCGAGCTGAAATCAATTGTCAACAACGCTTCCCTTTCTCTTCCTGACGGAGCGGGACTGCTCTGGGCGGCCCGTATGCTGGGAGACCATCTCGGAAGTAGGACAACCGGCTGCGACCTGGTGATTCCTCTGGCCCGGGAGATGGAGCGCAGGTCGTTCTCGCTCTTCCTACTCGGTGGGAAACCGGGTGTCGTTGAAGAGGCAGCCAAAATGCTGAAACGATCCGTACCCGGTTTGAGTATTGCCGGAATCCATCACGGGTATTTACCGGATAACAGCGGCGATGGCAGCACAAATAGTAAAAAAGACCGGATCGTCGATGTGATCAGGGCCGCCAAACCGCAAGCCCTGCTGGTGGGAATGGGCATCCCCCTCCAGGAAAAGTGGCTTGCCGCCAATCTCCGGACCATGGAAGTGCCGCTCTGTATCGGCGTCGGGGGAACAATAGATGTACTGTCCGGAAATATAGCGAGAGCTCCCCAATGGATCGGAATCTTGGGGTTGGAGTGGCTTTACCGGGCAATAAAAGAACCGAAGCGTTTTATCAGGCTGCGGCGCCTGCCTCGATTTGTTTTCCTGGTGCTCGCAGCCAAGGCCAGGCGCCGGCGTCAAAGGAAGAAGAATCAAGCGACTGGTTGACATTATCGTCTTTGTGCTCTATGCTAGTAGCCCTGCAGTAAGGTTAACCATCATATTACCGTAGTACATTACTAACGGTATCTTTTGGAAACGCCCAAACAGAAAGGAGTTTTATTAATGGGAGAGATATCTTCAGATAAGGAATACCATGTAGCTTTAGGAAAAGGAGACATCGGCAAGTACGTCATTTTACCCGGAGATCCGGGGCGTGTCGCCGATATAGCCTCATATTTCGACGAAGCGGAAAAAGTGGCTGATAACCGTGAATATGTAACCTACACCGGAACGGTTGACGGAATTAAAGTATCGGCCACTTCCACGGGCATCGGTTGCCCGTCCACGGCTATCTGCGTGGAAGAGCTCATCAAGTGTGGAGCAGAGTACTTTATTCGGGTCGGCACAGCGGGCTCGCTTCAGCGTGACGTACTGCTAGGTGACGTCACCATAACCACCGGCGCCGTCAGGCTGGAAGGTACCAGCCGTCAATACATTCCCATCGAGTATCCGGCAGTACCTGATCTGGACGTGACTGTGGCCCTCAGAGACGCGGCCCGTAAACTAAATGTTCCGCACCACGTCGGGATTTCACACTGTAAGGATGCTTTCTACACCGAGGGCGCGTGCGGTCTGCCGCTGGAAGATTACAACAACCAGTTATGGAAAGCCTGGGAAAGGGGCAATGTCCTTTCCACTTCGATGGAATCGGCTGCCCTCTTCGTGGTCTCCTCAATCAAGAAGGTGAAAGCCGGAGAAGTGCTGGCCATCATCGGTTTGACCTGGGACGATGCTCCCATCGTGAAAAAAGTTGGCGTGGAAGAAGCGATCAAGGTGGCTATCGAAGCCATCAAGATCCTCGATAAGCAACAGTAAATCACCGTCAGAAAGATAGACTTAACCGGCCCGGGATCACACCCGGGCCGGTTTTATTTGGGCTTACTTATATTCCTCGGTAGGAACAGGTTCTTCATCATCAATGGGACCCGCCGGAGGTTCTCCGACTTGTTCGACTAACTGTTTCAATAGCTCCGTGCAGCTCTGGAACCGGTCCTGAGGATCTTTCTCAAGACAACGGGATACCAGGTTTTCCAACCACTCGGGAATACCCGGCGCCATGGTTCCCAGAGCCGGGGGCTCCATTCCTACATGTTTGTGCATGATATTATCACCAACAAACGGCCGGCGGCCGGCAGTCATCTCGAAGACGATAACTCCCAGTGAATAGATATCGGAACGGGCATCAACCAGTTCTCCTTTACCCTGTTCCGGCGACATGTAATATGGCGTTCCAATGACTGTTCCCTGCCGGGTAACCGTGGTGAGTCCCAGAATTTTAGCCAAACCGAAATCAAGGATCGTAATGGAATCTTCAACGGTCACTATCAGGTTTCCTGGTTTCAAATCGCGGTGAATTATTTCATGATAGTGAGCATATTCGAGAGCCCGCACAATCTGTACCACGTACTTGTGTATTCTTTTCGGTGACAACCGGCCGCGGCGGTCAAGGATGTCCCGCAGGCTTTCACCCTGAACGAATTCCATAACAATATACGGATTTTCAGGGTTTTCTACTCCCAACACCCGGACAATATTCGGATGAACGAACTTCAAGGCGACACCGGCTTCTTTCATAAACCGCTGCCTGGCTTCAATATCCCGCCGGTACCTGAAATCGATGACCTTGATCGCCACCTCTCTGTTTCTGCTCGTGTCCCAGGCGCAGAAAACTACCCCCATGCCGCCGCGGGCGATCTCCCGGATATTAGTGTACCGTGAATTAATAACAAGACGTTCGGCGGCACCATCCCACATACCGGTTTTTTCTTTAAGGTCATGAAGTTTCTTATCGATATCCCGGAAAGAAGGATCTATTCTCCGCACCTCTCGATACCGGGCAAGCGCCGCTTCGTTAAGGCCTTCTCTCCGGCAAAAATCCGCCGTTTTATATAGTATTTCCGCCCGTGCACGCTCGTCTTCTATGTCCGTATTGAGATCGATTTTCTGTACCATTTCCGCGGCAATATCTCTAAAACCAAGAGTCGAAAATCCTTCGGCCATAAGAATCAAAGCCCGACTATATAGCAGGGGAGAATCCGATGAAATGTTCTGAAGCTTATCTATAGCTTCAATGTATTGTTTTTGTTCGAGATGCTCTTCAGCCTGTTGGATCTGCTGTGCATCCAGTATCTCTGAGTCAGGCACCGCTTATCCCTCTCCTTAATTATCACCCTGGTTATCACCAAACACAGCTTTCCGGAGTTCCTGGCGTGTTCCCCCCAGCTCAAGAAAGGTCCGAAAGTGTTCATCAGCCCGTTTCTCATTGCCCAGACGCTGAAAACATTTACCTAATTTTGCATGATACATTTTCTTCTCGTCAGCCAATTTTAACGCCTTGAAATAATATGTTACCGCGTCCATGAGGGCATCGTTTACTGCTAGTTGCTGAGCCAGAGCATTATAGGTTTTGACCGCCAGCGCAACGGTTTCCTTACCGGTAAAACCGTGCGCTATAGCTCTGTCAATATGTTTGGCCGCCTGGATGTAATCACCGCGTTTCAAAACCGCGCCGGTCACCTGGAGCAAAGCCCTTTCAAACAGGGGATTGAAGTCGTCACTCCGGTACGCGTCATCGATCAAACTTTGCATGAGAGGAAGCGCCTCTTCCGCCCGATCCGCTTCCACCAGGAGCCGTGATAAATAGTACCGGGCTTGGTTATTGTCAGGATCCTCATCCAGGGCTTTTTCGAACTCGATAACAGCCTGCCGGTGATTCCCCTTCTCCATAAATGTCAGGCCATAATAGTAGCTTCTATTTTCCTGCTTCTGATCGCTTTCCACCAGCATGCTGACAGCTGTCTCCTGCTCTTTGACTCGCTGCCGATAAAGGACACCCAATACTGCCACTGAAACAACGAAAAGAGTAATCAAGACCGTCAATCTGAGACGTATTCCTTTCCTGATCGTTTTTCGTTTTGTTACTATCTCTTCCGCTTGTTCACCGGTGGGAGCCAAAGCCTCCAGGAAAGCTCCCACATTGGTAATTCGTTCACCTTCCATACCGGCAGCACGTTTAGCCACAATCATCACTTTGGAAGCAGGATCGTGATCACCGGCGCATACCAGTATCAAGCGTCCGAGATCAGTCAGGTCATCTTCTATCTCTTTTCCCTCTTCCGGAACGGAAAAAATTCCTACCTTAAAACTTCCCAGTCCATCTGTCCATATTACGAAAGGAGAAAGAGCCCCGTGCACAATTTTTTGCTTGTGCAACCAGGCCACTCCCCGGCCGATGCCCGCAGCCAAATCCCACACCGCATCTTCCTGGTCGGGTAGACGAGAAACACGCCTGCCTTCCAGGTGGAAAAAATCAGGATTTTCAGTAATGATAATGAGAGCGGTTTCATCATCCACATAATCCGTTATACCCAGTATATTAGGATGCGATTTTCCCACCAGCGTCTTGAGACGTTCATGGTAAACAGAGACAGTGTCTTCCGAAATATTATCAATTGAAACTCTCATTACTCTGACCGGTTTTCCGAGTGTTATATCATATGCTTTAAACTCCTCGCACCGGCCCCGGGAACCCACCGCCCGAACCTGTTGAAACCGGGCCGGCAGGATGCCGGGAAGTTCGGTCTTGCGCGGCCGGTCCTCGGCGGTTACGCCCGTTTCGTCCCGAACGTCCGGTTCAACCAGGGCCTCTTCTGTTTTCTTGTATCCCCTATATTGGTAACCGCGGTTTTTCTCCGAGCGCAGATCTTGAAGCACAGCGTGCCAGCTCTGGTATCTTCGTTCGGGCAGTTTCTCCAAACAACGAAGCATAATTTCTTCCATAAATAGCGGAAGAATTTGTTTAACTGAGATCGGCAGCTGTGGTTCTTCACGCTGGTGCCGATACGCTATATCTCCTTCGGGGAACGGTTTCAAACCGGTCAGTAACTCAAAAAGCATGATTCCGAAAGAGTATATGTCGCTTCGGACATCGGTATGCTCCCCACTCAACTGCTCCGGGGACATGTAATAGATAGTGCCGGCTATCGTTCCCTCATCGATCTTTAGACTCCCTTTTGCTTCTGCCAATCCGAAATCCATCACCTTTACATTTCCACTTTTGTCGAGCATGATATTGTCCGGTTTCAAGTCACGGTGCACAATCCCTTTTGTATGCGCGTGATGGAGCGCCATGCTAACCTGGGTAGCAATATATTTAACCTGTGCTACCGGCAGTAATCCTTTCTTGGTGAGAAGCTCTCGAAGGTTCTCCCCATCAACGTATTCAAGTACCATGAAGGGATAAGCTCCTCGATGAACCCGATGTACTTTGAGCACATGGGGATGATTGAGGACCTGCATAGCTTGAGCTTCCCGGAGAAAACGATCGACTGAACGGGCATCGCCATACCGGAAAGCCGAGATAACCTTGATGGCTACTATTTCTCCCCGGATTGTGTCAAAGGCGCTGTAGACAGAGCCCATCCCACCGCGGCCAATCAGTTTGATATTTTTAAACGTATCGGGGATGATGGACAGTTCGTCGATCTTTTCCGAAGGAGCAGCCAGCGTCTCATCGCCGATAGCTTCTTTGAGTCTCAAAGCCCGTGACAGAGCATCACTATACTTGATTTTCTCCTTTATAACACATTTGAAATGTTTGAGTGCCTGATCCGGAAGTCCCAGAAGTTCATACAGGTTTCCGATACGATAAGCAATTTCCACCATATCATCCCGCAGGAAAACGAACTTTTCCAGTCTGACTTCGTCGAGTTTTTCAAACGCCATAGTAGAAAGTCCGCTTTGCGCCAATGCCTCAGCAGTTGCTACAACTGTCCGGACACCAAGCAGATCATGCTCGACAGGTATTTTTTTCAAAGCTGCTAAAGCTGAAGATGTCTGCCCCATAAGCAGATATATTTCTCCCAGCCTGAGGCCCTGTTCGCGGGTCCGTTTCTCGAAAGGCAGATTTCGGAGAAGTTCAGCCTCTCCTACCAGATCTTCGAGCAGCCGGCAAGCAACCATAACTGCTGATATCGCTTGCGGATCATAACCTGTCCGAACCAGCTCAAGCCATTGTTCCACCACCTGTTTGGCTGTATCAATACTCCGGTCATGTATCTCTTTCAACCGGCGGTTTGCTTCTTCATACTCGGCAGACTGGAAAGCAAGCATAGCCACCTGAAGCTGAATTTCCAAGTCTTCCGGTTCAATGGCTACGGCGGCACGATAATGTTTTAATGCCGTAACCGAATCTCCCCGGTTCCGGTAGAGCTCCCCGAGCTTCCGATGCCCGAAACTGTTGAGAGAATCCTGCTCCACCAGTTTGAGAAGAGCCTGTTCGTCCAGTGATTTATCATCCATATATGACATTATACCCGAGACAGTCCAGTTTGCAATATGGATTAGACTTTTGCGGCCAGGTAGAGTTAGGTTATTTTCAGGAAACCGTTATCCTCGGTTTCCCGGTTTATCTCATCAAGAATATCTCCGGCCTTGAACGAACTCCTGACCAGGGGAGCCGAAGCAACCGATTTGAACCCGATGGAGCGGGCTTCATGCATGTATTCCGCAAACTCCGATGGATGAAGATATCTGACTACCGGAACGTGCTCGCGGCTGGGCTGAAGGTATTGCCCCAGAGTAAGGGCGTCACAGCCGGTATTGATCAAATCTTCCATAACCTCCAGGACTTCCAGGCGGGTTTCACCCAGACCAAGCATCAATCCTGACTTTGTCGGCAATGTGGAAGCCACACGCTTAGCGTGGGAAAGAATATTCAGTGAGCGGCCGTAATCGGCACCGGGCCTGATTTTCTTATACAAAGCAGGAACTGTTTCCAGGTTGTGAGCCAGGAGAACGGGACCTGATTCGATAACCGTCTCTACCGCCCCCAGATTCCCCATAAAATCAGGAATGAGAACCTCTATTTTGCAGATAGGAGATAGTTTCCTGATTTCTTTTATGGTCTCGGCGAAATGACCGGCACCGCCGTCCAGGAGATCATCACGGGTAACCGAGGTCAACACGATATAGCGAAGCCCGAGTTGTTTGATCGCTTCGGTTATACGCCGTGGTTCATCGATGTCCGGCGCTTCCACTGACCCCTGAATCACACCGCAGAACATGCAGTTACGGGTGCATCGTTTTCCCAAAATCAGTACAGTTATCTTGCCGCCGGAGAAACAACTGCCCATGTTCGGACAGCGCGCCGTTCGGCAGACAGTGGATATTTTCATCCGCCTGAGCAGGGCACGTGTTTCCCAGTATGTCTTATTTCGGGGAAAAATCGGGGCTCGTATCCAGTTTGGGTGCCGTCTCGAGAATGCCATGCCGCAGCCTCCAGGTTTTGACCGTTTAACTATACCGTCTTCGGTAACTCCTGGTCAAACGCGATAACCACCGCTTTATCAGTGAGCCGGAACCGGAATGTGTCCGCTCCTGGATTTAGGGAAATTTTCCGTTTACCCGGTTCTCCTGATTCAACGCCTACTAGAATGACTCTGGATTGAAGAAGTCTCCGGTGAAGTTCTCTGAACGTCATCCCGACAGTTTCCTGGGGAAGAGGCATCAAGTAGACTTCGTTCCCTCGTTCAAAGGTGAGCAGTTCGTCAAATACCCGAGTGATACCTGGGTTCATGATCACCTGAGAAAGCAACCGTTCAGAAAACTCCGCCGCACAGACAACTTCATCTACGGTAGTATAAGAGAAGTTGGCGATATTTGACTGGTCACACACCTCGACGATGGTGTACACGGCTGGATTGAGCGCCTCGATTGCCAGTGCTGTCAGAACACTCCGAGCATCGCTTTCTTCCCGACCGCTTTCAGGCTCAGCCAGCACAATAGCAGTGACGGCGGCTCCAACCGCCGCACGCTGAAGGACATCTTCAGAAGTCGCCGCCCCCTTAACGAAATACACATCTCTAAACTCGTCGTCATCGGGAAATATCACACGGGTGACTGTATCGCTAATCACAACTATGGGCACTTTTCTTTTAACCTCGGGGGAGTGCAACTCCCGGATAATCTCCTCGGTTTTGCTCCCCCAGCCGATGATAACAATGTGACCGGAGAGCTTGATTCGTTTAAGGCCTTGCCCGGAAAGCAGACTTTCCTCAATCAAGACCGAGGCGATTGTACCGGTAAGCAAACCGATAATACCCACTCCAATGACCATGATGATCACTGACATACATTTTCCGGCGGTAGTCTGGGGAGTGTATTCCTCGACGCCCGACATGGTGTACACTATTGTCCTCCAGAAGGAATCCGCCAGAGACCAGTCAGGTTCCACGATAGCCATAAATGCACTACCGAGAACCCATACAGTCAGTGTGAAAAGGAAAATCTTGGCAAACCGGTTACCTGTCAGAAAAGACGCAAGACGGCGATGTTTCGAGAGAATCTCATGCCGGTAGTTGCCTATTTTGATGATACGGACAACTCGAAGGAGTTTCAGCATCCGGCTAAGGCCGGCACCCATAAACTTGCCCATCCGGGTCAAGCTTAAAGCCGGCATGATGGTCAATAGATCGATGATAGCGGACGGACTTAAAACATACAAAATCTTGTTTTCAGCTAACCAGAGCTTGACCACATACTCGATGAAAAACACCAGGATGATAGAGAGTTCGAGCGTTCTCGTCCAGGGAGGAAGCTCTCCAATGACCACCTCGGCCAGTAATAATCCGACAACTATCAGGATCAACACCAAAAAAACATATTCATAGAGAAGCCTGAGTTGCCGGCTATTCATGGTTATCAGCGTCCCGCTTCTTTTTCCGGGAGAAAACACCTTTTCGTGATTTTGGCTCTTCAAGAGCCATTACGAGAAGCGCATCCCCCTCGCATAATTCGAAGCCGGGAGGAGGATTGATTACCGCCGGCCGTTCCTCCGCCAGAAGATTATCAAGATCGCTGCGGGAAAACAGTCCGCTCTGTGCCTCGAGATGCGGACGGTCGGTTATAACGCCGACGGGAATGATCTGGCCGTCGAGAAGAGTATCACTTATATCGGAAAAAATAACGCCTGCTGCCGTAGCCGGGACCAGCAGCCGATAAATCTCCTGCCCTTCTTCTTGAAACGTGAACAGCTCGAGAAAAAACCATGAAAGGCCGTGGCTCATGGCCGCCTGAGCCAGCAGTTTCACCGAGAGTTCACAGGTTGAAACCAGTTCATCAGCCCTGGCCCGTTTGAAATGAATGAGATTACCTGGAGACACGACTTCCACCAGGGTATGAACAGCCGAGTTGAGTTTCTTGACTGCGAGAGTGGTGAGAATAGATCCGGCATCTGGATCGATATCTCGGGAAAAATCAGCCAGGATAAGTACCCGTGAGGCCCGATCAACGCCGGCAGCCACCAGGGCTTCACGGGAAAAACCAGATCCCCGGACCAGGTAGACATCCTTGAAGCGAAAAATTTCCTCTTCACGAACCGTGTCACTGACCACAACGATGGACAACTGCTCCCGGACCACGGGAGACCTGAGCTCACCAATGATCTTCGGCGCGCTCTCGTTCCACCCGCAAATCAGTATATGGCTTTGTTTCACCCGCATCCGCTCCAACTCAACACGTTAAAGATTACCGGTTGATTAAATAGGATAACTCAGATCATCAACTCACGGTATATTTTTCCGGATACCTCAAGAACATCCTTGTGGATACTGTTTCCATAAGAGTCCATGGTCACTATCAACGGAAAATCCTCTACCTCCAACTCCCAAAAAGCTTCGGGAACACCAAATTTATCGAGCATGTAAACGTTTTTTACCCGTTTTACCGCCCCGGCCAGAACCGCCGCGGCACCGCCTACAGCGGAAAAATAGACTGCACCGAATTTGGACATAGCTCCCAGGGTCCGGTCGTCCATACCACCTTTACCGATAGCGCCACGCACACCAAACTGCTCGATTACTTCCGGTGTAAACATACTCAACCGGGCGCTGGTGGTTGGCCCGGCCGCTACAATTTCATACCCGTCTTCTGTTTTTTTAACCACCGGACCACAATGATAAAGGACCGCTCCAGCCAAAGATACGGGAGGTTCTCCTTCCTCCAGAAGATACTTATGAGCCGCGTCACGGGCAGTAGTGATAGTTCCGCTAAGCAGCACTTCGTTACCAACCTTGAGTGAGCGAACCGCTTCCTCGGTCAAGGGTGTCGTTATTTTGATCTTACTGCTCATAACGTGCACCGTCCTCCCCATATACCATTGTCGCCCGCCGACAAGCCCAGCAGACGAAACAAACTGCGACAAAATAGCTGGCTGGATGACGATGAAGCGATGCTATCTTCACACCGAGCACACCGGTATGTCCTCCCATACCAGCTGGTCCTATTTCAAGTCTGTTTGCCTCCTTCAGAAGACGGTCTTCGAGCGCGGCCAGCTCCAGCACGGGATTACTATCTGACAGTTTTCGGAACAATTGATATTTCGCCATCCGGAACGTCTCGTCCTGAAGCCCCCCAAACGCCACTCCGGCGATTATCGGCGGACATCCTTTTCCCTGAGCCTGGTACACCGCATCAACGACACAACGCCGTACCCCTTCCAGGTCTCTGCCCGCCTCTAAGGCTCCATCAGGGAGTTTGTAGATCTTGCTGATATTTTCCGAACCACCGCCCTTGAGCATCAGCTCGAACGTTATCTCCTGGTTATCCGACTCTTCAAAGTGAATAATTGGAGCCGAACGCCCGACATTGTCTCCCGAGTTCTTCCCGGTCAGAGTATCGACCGCGTTGGGCCTGAGTGGTATAGAGGCAGTCGCCTTGCGGGTAGCGTCTATGACTATGTCATGAATCGTTTTCATGGAAACACCCCTGGGTAGGTAGATATAAAACACCGGGACGCCCGTGTCTTGGCAGATAGGTTTGCCTTTTTCTCTGGCCAAACGAGCGTTTTCAACAATAGTTATCAGAGCTCCAGCCCCGACACTGCCCGCAACCTCATTCGTCATACCGGCCTGTAGCGCTTCCACGATATCGGGAGGAAGTTCCGTGGCCGCTCGGCGGTAAAGATCAACCAGAGCTTTTTTCAAATCACCGGATGAAATATTCAATCTCCATTGCCCCTCTCCAAGCAGCATTTCTTGATCTTCTAAGTCAGCCAAAGTGTATACCATTGCTGGTATTAAATTCAACCGGTACAAACACGTAAACTTCACAATCTCCATCCTTCGCTCGACTGTTCGCTTCGCGAAAGCGCCTCACTCAACGAAGGTTTTGCGTGTTTGCTGGAGTGGAAGCGGAGAAATGTGGTTATTGGCAAGTCCTCAGGGTGGGACCACCCGGCTCACGCTACGACACTATGTTTGCACCAACGTTTAGCGAACACTACAAGATTCCACAGTGTCCTCTTTTTATTCTCACTTTCTATCAAGCAAGAAAGCGTAGCAAGTAAGGTGGGTATAAATAAAATGGAGGTTCCGCTTTGGAGACCTCCATTTATTATTAACGTATTGAGGATGATTCGCTACTTCTTCTGCCGGCTCACTTGCTCGAACATTCCCAGCATGAAACCATTAACACTGCCACCTTCGGTAGCTGCTTTGTTCTTGTCTCTCTTAAGCCATCCGAAAAGGCGCGAGAACGCACTCTTCAACCAACTGAAAAAGCCTTTCTGCTGCTTATCGGGTTTATCGATCTTACCCGCTTTCGGTTCCGGGGCATCATCAATGGGATCCAGTCCGTCAAAACTCACAGCTACCTTCGCCACCCAGCGATCGTTGAGAGATCTCATCTCCTTGACTTTAATGGAGAAGTTACCCTTTTTGTACTCGCCACCCGTCAGGAAGAAGTTCTGTTTCCGGTCACTGCTTTTTGGCACTCCGTGAGCGACTTTGATCTTGTTAACATCAAGATTATCAACGTAAGAGATAAACACCGCCGCAGTGGCCTTGTTGGTCTTTCCCTTAGGCCCCTGGAAGAAACCGACGAAATCCTCGTCCACACCTCTTCTATCAAACACCTCGATGATGTAATGATCATCTCTGTCCGAAGTGCCTTTATCAGGGAGGGCCACTCCCAGAACACCGCCCTCTGAAGTACGGGAATCAACCCAGAACGTCTTGTTGCTGTTCACCTCTTCGAACTTACCCCTGATCCAGTCTTTTTTCTTGCCTTTATCAGAGTAGGAGCGTATCCGTGACAGGACAAACATACATACACCGGTATCACCTATCTGGTTCCCCGAACCCATCATGGCGCTATACCCAATGTTACGGTTGGGAACAGACGGATAAGGATACAGGTCAGGGAGACCTAACTGGTGGCCGAACTCGTGGTTGTAAGTACCCGTACGTACATCCACTCCCATCACGATACCGCAGGCGTATGACCCACTTACGACGCCCTTGCGATCGTTATATTTGATTTTGGAGGGGCTTCCTGAAGTCGAGGCCGGCCAAAACTGGTCGCTTCCCCAGTTGTTCCCGCCGCCTTCCGGAACCACATAGATGATATGCCGATACTCTCTAACCGACACTCCGGCTTTGAACACGTGTGGCAAAGCTGCTTTTTTCATCTGATGAACACCGGCCCAGGACTTACCGAAATCGCCGCAGTCTCGCATCCAGTTGCCGCCGCTATCTTTTTTGTCAGCGGAATAATGGGTCCGATCAACGTTAAGGTATATTCCGGGAGCGACATCGCAAGCAACTTCCCTCATGGTGCCGTCATCGTTGTAAGAGATAGCCCGGTAGTAGTCTTCCATCTCCTTCATCTTTTTAGTAACGATTTCTACCGGATCGCCTTTAAACTTATGAGACTTGAACTCCACTGGAATAACCAGGGTCGCCCCGTTTTTTTTGAACGTCCCGATGTTATCGTCTTGCTTGGCGGCCTGGCCGCATGAAAACGTCCAGCGCGAGCTTTCTTCGATGGCAGGACTCGATATCGAAGATTTGGCTTTGACCATCCAAATGTAGGTAACTCCATTTTTCAAAGCATCCTGGGAGGCTATTTTGAGCTTCGTATCAGTTGGATAACCATGATAGACCAGATTTGAAGAACCCTGTTTCCAAACCGACACCTCGTATATGAAAGCCAGATCTACGCTTTCCCAGCTCAACTCGGGTGTGCTGGTGTCAATTACCGCTTTGTCTTTGGGGTATTTCAAATTCAGGGCGGTAACCGCCGAGGGGATTACGACCGCCAGCAGTAATACCAGGACCAAAAATGAAATCGTTCGTAATTTATTCACGAAAAAGCATCTCCTTTTCACAACTCTGTCCCCGTATGAACCAGAGACAGAAAAGACCCATCCAGCAAGGTTTTGCCACTACCAGATGGGCGCTTATGGTTTTATATATACTTACACCCTTGATACTATTGTCAATTCACTTCCAAACTCAATTGTACGAGTGAAAAGGGGTATTGTCAAGCGATTTAAGCAGTACCAAAGCCTCTGTTGCGAAGACCGATTCAGCGGATGAGGCCGCGTACCAAGGCCGGACGCAGGGGATATACCGTGACCCGGGTATCCGGGTCGAACAGAACGTCGTCTCCTTTTACCAGAGCGCCCCCCGCCAACCCCAGCGGCCCCAGGGCCGCCAAACCTACCAGTGAAGCGCCTGCTGCCAGCCCTTCACTTTCACCTGGTCTCGAATCTTCCGTGGGGAGCCCCAACTCGACACTCGTACCGTCCACCGCCTGGACCGGGCCCAGGTGCAAACTCATACGTCCGTCACGACCGAAGGTACCGGCCCGCCGAGTTGATTCTATGATTCCGGTTCCCCTCAAACCCTTAACCAAAACCACCACTCCGTGACACACTACATCCTCGACAACAGTGTACGTAAAGCTGTCGCCGGATTTGGCTTTCCGAGAAGAGAGCGATTTGCCGAATTCGATGATCACCGGCACCCGGTGCGAGAAAACGACCAGCGGACTCCGCACGGAAGAGTGCTCCCGAAGATTGACTACAAGCCCGGAGGCGCCAGAAGAAGGCGTCAGAGAACACATGAGAAAAACCGTCAAAGAAGTAACGAAAGAAAGGCAAGCTATATTCAAGATTCGCCTTTCTGAAGAACCACTCATACTACCTATTTCAGCTCCCCACTGCCGAGGGTGTTTAGAACTTGATCCTGGCTGACATGAAGTGCTGCTGATCCTGTGGTTCGGCCAGAACACCCGATTTATTATCGTAGTTGAAAGCGTACTCGATCATGAACTGCGGTGTCACCTCGGCGGCAAATCCAAGGTTGAGATTACCGTTCATGGATCCGATACGGGCCACGAAGGTATCGTTGAGAAAGGTTTTCTCCAGACCGGCCCGAAATTCAGCGCCGCCTTTACCGCGCCACCGCCACGACTCTTTCTCACTGGTAAGATTGTACCCGTCAACAGCAATCCGGGTGGCTTCGGTCACATTGAGCAGCACACCCAGGTTCAGGATAATAGGAGAGACGAAGGGGCCGTCGGAAAATACGTCGTCAACCGTCATCCCGATATCCACCACGTTGTTGAACTCATAAAGGAGCCCCAACCCCAAGGTAGACATGCTGCCATGCTGGTCCCGGGTGTCGTGTGTCGAACCGATGATTTTTCCACCGACGGAAAGCTTTGGTTCCGACAGGATCTTCCGGCCGGCAGCGAAATAGACGCTCTCTGATTTGTAGTAGTCGTCCAGGGTGTCGGTGGTAGCGAAAATGCCGCCCAAGGCATAATTGAAATAAAGTTTTTCTTCGTGGATAGGTGGTTTGAAATCCTGAGCAAGGTACTCCTCGATGGAGTATTTGACCCTCTGTTCATTACGCACAGCTTGTCCGGAAAACGCAATGGAATCAAGGGTTTCTTTGTCCCGGTCGTTGGCTTTTATCATGATACTCACAAATCGGTCCCCGGCACCAATTTTTGCCAGACCGGCGGGGTTGAAGAATACACCTGAAGCGTCATCCGAGATAGCGGTATATGCCATACCAATACCAACCGGCCGGCCGCCGTAAGCCTGCACCTGTGACGTAAAGCCCAGCATAACCAGTATCATCAAACCAGCAACCAGATAGACAAATAAGCCTCTTCTCATGACGATTATCACCTTACTTTCTACATATCTTTCCTGCATTTACTTATTTTTCCTCCGGCCGGGGAAATATCCCATGTTCCACACCGGTAGGATTAATACATCTCACCATGATTTTACCCGAATCCTCACCATAGATGACATATCGTCCGCCAGACGGACAGGACGGTTTTTCATCCAGATAGTTTTCGTAAATCAGATCCAGCATCGTAATATTTTCGTCTTCCGGATGATGCCGGTAATACGTGGAGGCGGCCCGGCTAATCGTTATCATATTGGCTGTGCACTTACCGGCGGGTGTATCTTCCAGAAGATCAACGGGAAACTCATCTTTTTCAAGCAACTCACCACCGATGGCGGCCTGTTGCCCTGGTTCCTGCATTTGAGAGGCCGGCGGGGCCGCAACCTCGTCAGCAGGAATGTTTTTGATAGAAGGCGTCTTTATCGGACGTTTTCGCGCACCCGGCCCAGGACCAGCAGTCTTTTCCTGATCAATATTATCCGGCTTTTCGGCATGATAAATGTGTTTTATAACGGCATACGTGTTAAACCGCGGGTCCGGCTTCGATTTGTACCGGGACAGCGCCTGGTACTGATCGAGCTGGCCGGCACCGTCCAGAATATCTATTACGTTCGGGTCCCCTCTAAAATCAGTGCCGCCTCCAAACTCCATCTCACGGGCAAATGAGTTTACCTCTTTGTTCATGAACGTGTAGGCTGCGTCACTGTCATTATGCCCCATCATCAGCACCTGGTATCCCCACCAGGGCTGGGGTGAACCGATCTCCTGCTTGGGAACCCGGGCGATGAAAGTTCGTTTGGTAGTCTTGGGGTAAGAAGGAATCACCAGCTTCTTCCCGATCAGCATGAGCTCCATCTCTTCGGCGAACTCATCCACCAGGTTGACCACTCGTTCCCGGGAACGCGGCGTAACCACGATGACCTGGTCCCAGGCGGAGGAGGGCTCGAACAAAACACCCCGGCCGGGAAGAGCTTCCAGCACGCCCGAGTTGAGTTTGCGATCCTTATCTATATAGATATCCATCAACTGCAATACCCAGCCGCTGGCTTCTCTCCAACCTTCATGCTCACGGATTATGTTGCCGTCGATGGTGATCCTGAACTCGATCTTGCTGCCTAAGTCCAACACCTCAAAGTTTCTGATATCAAACGTTCCGTTTCCGAATACCCGGTTTTTCGGGTACACATATCTTCCGGGTCCTTTGTCGTCTCCCTTGGGATCACGATGTGAGAAGAGCACGTCGGCGGCCTTGGCCGACGGCGCCCACAAGGCGGTAGCCGCTATTAGAACGGCCAGGGCCATAAGCAGTCCCGCCAGACGCTTCCTCAGTCTATTGTATGATAAGAAGGGAGTTGCCATCGCCATCCTCCTGGGGATTATTGGGATCCTTAATCTCTTCCGCCGTCTCCTCGTCGTCCTCGTTCAGACCGACCAGAAGAAATTTGTAACTTATGTACCGTTCCACCGGAAGCGATACCTTGGCCGTCCAGCGCTTATCGCCGGCTGTCTCATCGGGGGGTATGCCACGATCGTTGAACTTGAGCCACTGCCACTCGATGACGTCGGTTTCCCAATCATTGAAACTTCCTTCGACCTGGGCATGTAAGAGCTTTTTAATTTCGGTCGCGGTAACCAATTCGTCCGTTTCGTTGAAGGTGAAAGTAACTTCATGCTCCGGAACCACGACACCTTTCTGAATACAGCCGCTCAAAAGAGGGACGGTTAAAAACAGCATGGTAATGAGAATTATTAAATCCTTCAGATCGAGGCCGCCGAACACCTGGGAATCAAACTTCCCGATCTCTTTTCTTACATTGATCGTGTGTAACATATCGTCCCTCCTTTCCTAGAACTCCGTGCTTGCTTCGAACATCACTTTTTTCTCGGTTTCGATCGAGGGCCGGCCGGTATCTTCACGATCATCCTTGTGCCAGTCCACCGTGTCGCCGAACACCAGCTTGAGCTTGGTGGTGTCGGTGGCGTCGTAGATGATCTCGGCGTAGACGTTCTGGAACACGCCGCGCCATTTTGAATTGGACCACCAGCCCTTGTTCTTCTTAAACCAGCCCACGGCCTTGCCCTTGAGCCGGTCGGAAAACGCCCAGTCCAGGTCTCCTATCACCCAGTGAGACGAGTTATCGAGCTCCGGGTAACTGGTGGAGTTACGCCACCGGCCCTTGAGGATACCGGTGAAGGTCACGGTGCTTGATAGATCGAACCGGTTCTCGAAATGAAATTCGTCGATACTCAGTTCTGTATTGTCAAACTTATCACCATTACTACCCAGGTTAGCGATATCCACGTTACCTTCGAGGAACCCGTCACGTTCCAGATGGTATTCCACTACCAGTTTGGTCCAAATAGTGTCGGTGACGTCGGCGGTAACTTCCCCGATCACACCGTACCCGGCCTCGGACTTACCGTTTAAGTTCTCGTTGTCCGAATCACGCTCCATGTAGCTCTCCAGCCTGGTGTTCACCGTGTCCCGGATGGCCTTGCCGTTAAACTCAATCTCGGCGTGCCCCTTGCCCGTCTCTTCGGCCAGGGCGTCTTTCTTGAACCAGAACTTGCCCCTGACATCGGAGTTGTGAGTCATGTCCGCCCACATCTCGAGCGAGTAGAGCTCGCCGTTGTAGTGATCGGTTTCTTTCAGGTTGTTGGGATCTGATTCCCAGGCTTTCTGCTGGACGATTCCCTCCACCTTGAAATCTTTCTCTTCACCCTTGTTGTCGTAATCGTATTTGCCGCTGAACCGGATCATGTTCTCGCCCTGCTCCAGAATTTTACTGGCTCCGCGGCCATAGTTGCCGCCACCGAGATCGATAAACAGATCATATGCATCAATCGTTCTTACGCGAAACCGGTTGCCATAGTTGTAGTAGTTCAGCGTGTAGGTAAACTCGCCCAGGTTATAGGACACGTCCATCTTGTGCCCTAGATCTTTCAGAATTCCTTTGTTATCGATACCGTCCTCGCTCCTGAGCACCTCGGTAGCCACGCTCAGGTCCCCGAAACTGCGGTTTCGGTACGAAATGTCGGCACCGGTCAAACGGTTGTAATTACCCACGGTCTTGTAATCTTTGGCGTACTCCACAAAGGTACCGCCCAGCACCAGGTCGGAGTCTTTCGTATACTCCGTCGGCAGCGCCCAGGTCAATCGGCCGACGGCGGTATCGTAGTTCTTGTTCACCAAGCCCTCGGGTACAAACTCGCGCTGGTTTCCCTTTTCCTCAGTATACAGGGCCCCGAAATAACTGATGGGGCCGAGCGACCCGTTGAGCTCCATCCCGAAGTCGGGGAAAAATACCCAGTACTTGGTGGTAGTAAGCTTGGTGGGGTTGGTGAGCGGCGTCAGTTTCTCCCCGGCAAACACCCTGAAATTAACGGTCGGGTTGGTCAACTTGAAATGCGCCTTCTGTACCTGCACCCCGCGCTCGCTTTGAAGATCGAACAGGTTGGGATCGTCGGCGTCACTCCACTCGTAGTATTTCCGGTCGAAGTAACGGCCGTAGACCCAGGTGTTAAGTTCTAGATAGGTCTCCACATTGTCGTACGGGTTGGCCAGTATCTTGAGAAACACGTTCTGGTAGAGCGGACCGAAACCCGGCCGGTCGGTGTCGTCCATGGTGTCCTGGTCGGGGTCCCAGGGATGAATGAGACTACCGTGTTTGCCCGCGAATTTTCTTGGATCGTCCAGAGTGCTTTGGGCGTCTTCAACGAACCGTTGGGTGGCTTTGTAGAACCCGAACACTTTTAACTTCGGCTTTTCATCAAGCTTCTCTTCGATGGTCTTGACCCGGTTCTCCACCTCGTCCATCCTGATCCCGAGCGACGAGAGTTCACCCTGGAATTCTGTGGCCAGCCGGCCGATGAGCTGCTCGTCGGCCGCCGGTACCACGCCGCCGGCACGTTCGATGGTTTGAACCTTGTGCAGTATCCTGGCCAGGATGAGCGCCAGTTCGTAGCGGGTAACAATCTTGCGGCCTTTGAACGTTCCATCCAGGTATCCGTCCATGTACCCGCTTGTCGACAGTTCTTCCACGGCATCGTACGCCCAATGATCGGCGGGCACATCGGTGAACGGGTCCTGCGCCATAGCCGGAGCGGTCAGCGCCAGCACAAGAATTATCGCCGGAAACCACCTGTAGGTCATTAATTTCACTCTTACTCTCACCTATCTAATGGCCGCTCCCTGAGACAGAACAGCCCGATTCTCTCATAGTATCGGCGTTCACCCGCCCCTCCTTTACCCCTTTTCTGCAACCTCCAAAATCTAATTTTCACACGTTACTTTCCATGCCCGCTGATCAAGAGAAGTAATACCGGTCTCGAGACGCGGCCGGTTTAACGGACAGGCTTCAAAATATGAGTTTGGGTGATTCAACAAGCAGTGGGCACGCGAGAAATGGAGAAAGTAAGAAGGTCTGAATTTGTAAAATCTGTGGTATCATTAAGCCTATGTTCTGCCCTCGAAAAAAGATAGGTTTTCGGCGTTTATTAGTAGTTGCAGCCTTCATAGTGCTGCTGCTCGGGCTGCAGCCAACCGCGGTCTTCGGAAACGGTACCGAGCCGCTCAACAAGATCAGCGGGTTCCTCCAACTGGCATCCAATCTTTCTAAAGTCGAGGGCAAGTTGGCCGGGTTGTCAGATATCATCGAAATATACCAGGACGGAGAAGAACCGGCGGTCGGGGTCGTCATCAAAACCTTCGGACCGCTCTGGGAGCTTCGGGAAATGGGTATAACGCTTCGGTCCACCCACGGCAACGTGGCCACCGCCACGGTTCCGTTGTCGGCCCTGGAAAACATCGCCACGCTGGCCTCCGTGGTCAGTGTCGAGCCTTCAATGGTCCACTACGCCCTGCATGATCGGAGCGTACCCGACACCAGGGCCGACGAAGTGCACACGGGTACTCCACCGTTTACCGGGCGTGGCGTGATCGTGGGCATTATCGATACCGGCATCAATGTAAACCATGACGATTTTAAAGACGAGAGCGGAAAAACCAGGATACTCTACCTTTGGGACCAGCTGGTAGACCAGCCAGATGTCGCCATCGACCCGCCCGTGGGCTACGAGATCGGGATCGAGTATACTGCGGATGAAATCGATGCCGGGGAATGTCCTCATGTGGACACCGGCGGCCATGGAACCCACGTGTCCGGGAGCGCCGCCGGAGACGGGTCTTCAACCGGGGGAAAGTACCGCGGCATGGCCTACGAGGCCGATATCATCTTCGTCGATTCTTTCGCCCCCCAGGGAGGTACCAACAGCACTTTTTATCTCGATGGAATCGATTACATCATGCGAAAAGCCCAGTCGCTGGGAAAACCCTATGTCATCAACATGAGCCTGGGCGGCAATTCTGGTCCTCATGACGGTTCCACCGCCAGCGAACAAGCCATCAACAACGACGTCGACAGCGGTGCCACCATTGTTATCGCCGCTGGTAACGAGGGGAGCGATAAACTGCACGCGGTCGGCCGGGTTATAGCCGGCAGTTCTCTCGATTTCGAGTTCACCGTCCCGAGCGACATGACTCGGGTGGGAATCGATATCTGGTACGAAGGGGAAGATGCGCTGCAGTTTTCTATCTACGGGCCCACCTCGCAGATAACCGCCATCCCACCGGAAAACGGTAATCTCGAAGGCAGTACCTCAGACGCCGACTTCTACATCGAGCGGGCCCATCCGTCGGAACTCAACGGAGACAACCAGTTTCTGGTCTATCTCACCCCACCGACCGGAGCCTCCGCCATCGCCACGGGGGATTGGAAACTCAGGTTCGAGCCTTATGGCGGCGATCCGCTGGCCGGCGGAGGACAGGTGCACGCCTGGATCTATGCGGGATCCGGATACGCGATCTGGTCTGACGCTGATGATGAGGATCCAAACATAACCCTGGGCTCACCCGGTACCGCCGAACAGGCCATCACCGTGGGGGCTTACGTCACTAAGGTCTCATGGAAAAGTAAAGTCGGTATTTTTTCTTATCCCTCCTTCGTTCTCAGTGATCTCGCTCCTTTCAGCAGCCGTGGCCCGACTCGTACCGGAGCTTTTGTCAAGCCGGAAATTGCCGCTCCGGGCGCGGCCATCGCCTCAGTCTACGCTCCGGAAAGCAACGAGGATGACAATAAGATCCTGGACGAAAACCCGCCGGATCAGCACCAGATAATGGTGGGAACCAGTATGGCCGCTCCCCACGTGTGCGGTGGCGTAGCGCTCATGCTTCAGAAAAACCCGGACCTGACTCCCCGGCAGATCAAGGAAGCGCTGATCAATTCGGCGAGAACCGACACCTTTACCGGCGACGTACCCAACGAGAAGTTCGGATACGGCAAACTCGATATCAAAGCCGCTATCGACAGGGTTTCACTGCCGGAAGGCAGCGATCCGTATGGCTCGATCACGCTGGTCTCGGTGACCTCTCAAATTGATGCCGACGGCAGCAGCGCCACGTCGGTCGTGTCGGAGGTGATTACCGACGCTTCAGGTAACACTATTCCGGACGGATACAAATTCGTAGTGTCCATCGTTTACGGTTCCCTCTCGATCAAGGACCTGGCAGCCGAAACAACCGTCCAGGAGATGGAACTCATCAGCTCGGACGGAGTCATCTCCTTCGAAATCCAGGCCGGGAATATTCCAGGGGACGCCAAACTCGAAGCGGAAAGTAAAAAGGGCAACGCTTACGGAAAACTGGATATAACCCTTACCACCCTCGGATCACAGACCCAGGGATCAGAAACAGGACCCAAAGGGGTACGGAGTTGTTTTGTCGCCACTGCCGTGTTCGCCCACCCGTTGGCTTCAGAAGTCCTATATCTCAAACGATTCCGCGACCGTTTTCTCATCACCAACACTCCCGGCAGAGCCTTTGTCTTCCTGTACTACCACTACCTGGGACCGGTGACAGCTAATTTTATCGAAAGACATCCCCTGGCCAAATACACGGTACGCCGAGCGCTCGTTCCCATGGTGGCCTATGCCCGCTGGTCTTTAGAAAGCGGTGAGTTTGAGCAGTGGTTGCTCACCGCTTTGCTGCTCTCACTCCTGGGGTTCAGGTACCTGCGTCGACGTCCTCTCACAAACGAAGGAGACCCTTCCCCATTTGAGA
>CAZQHK010000025.1:17271-69322 GCA_964593455.1 uncultured bacterium | reverse complement strand
GAGGCTCCGGGCCTCAACGGTAGATAGAAAAACAAAGACTCAAAGGAACCGGTTGCGAAGCCTACTTGTACTCCAGAATCTTAAAATTCTCTTCGTCCGACTCCACTTTAAGAATCTTGCCGTCGCTGGAGACCGCTAAATACCGGTTCATTCCCATGCCCGGCGATTCCGGCAACTGGACTTTTCTCACAGTCTTGCCTTTACGGTCGATTTCTAACACGTAGGCGGCGTCATAGTGGTCCCAGGCTTCTCCCACCACCACGAACAGGTACAGGTGCCCTTTCCCGTCGGTCCCTACCGTGTAGGCGTTCATGTGCGGTTTCTCCATTGTTACCTTGGCGAACCGCTTGACGGTCTTCAGGTCCGGTCCAAGCAGCTTGATGTCGATCAGTGTCCGCGCCATTCCTCCTTTGACCATGACCAGCGAGTTATCCGGCATGACCACGGGCGGATAGATAGACGATGGAAGCATGGTTTCTTTCGTGCCGTCCGGTTTGAAGCGGGTAACTTTCATGCTCATGCCTTCAGCCCCGTACACCGCGCCCTTGGAATCCACTGCCAGCTTGTGAAGCAAGTCAAAATAGCTGCTACCGTCTTTTTTCAAACCAAACAGATCGGCTACTTTTCCTTTGTTATTGAATTTCCAAACCAGTCCTTCAGTGGCGTTGGCTACGTAAAGCTCTCCCTTGGCTCCCAGGGCCAGGTCGATTCCCAGGACGGGCCGGTCATCGGGTGTGGTGGAGGGATACGAGATAACCTTGAGAAGTTTTCCTCCGGGAGCAAACACTTTGACACAGAAATGAGGAGCGTCCAGAACGTAGATATTCCCGGATTTGTCCACGGTAAAAGCCGTCGGTCCCATAAAATCTTCTACTGCCTCATCCGGACTGGAGGCGCCGACCTCCTTGGGTCCCGATCCGAACTTAAGCGCCAGGTGTTCCACGGTTTCCGCTTTCACCATAGTGGTTAATAGAATTAACGCAACGGTCAATACCAGTATTTTCTTCATCGCCGTTTGTCACACCTTTCTCCCTTATCAAGTTATAACCCAAATAATTCAGAAATAATCTACTTCAGCTCGGAAATATCCACAGCTTTCTTCGCGCGCTTAGTATCTGTAGCTATTTCCTTCATCTTGCTACGATGAATAGTAAATTATTCGGGGTAGCTTCTCCATAATACACCAACAAGGAGTCTGGTGCGACCCCTGCTTTCTATACTTTCTTGTTTGAAGGAGGCCCAAATAACGGGTTCGGTCACTTGAGTACGATAGACCTCTGACTCCGGCCGTTCCACTGGGTTAGAAACCAGGAACGGCTGAAGGTCCGGCGTACCACCCGCCGGCCCGGGTCGTTAACGATTATCTTGTCGCCTTCAATACCTACCACTACCATATAATGACCGTTTCTCCAGGCTACTTCCACCCCCACTATAACCGGTCTGCCTTGTTTGAGGTTTTGTTCGAGATAATCGAATCCCGCATTGAATTTAACAGTGGTGTTGGGGAACCCGTTCTTCTTGGCGTCGTTGACCATACTCTGGTAATTGGTGCCGTTTCGCGCTTTGAAATTGTAGGTTCGACGGGCGATGTCCCAGGTACTCTCTTTGCGGCCGTAATACTCGTAGATCATCCCGAGCGCGGTCGGGCCGCACCAGGAGCTCTGATACTTGCCGTTGACCGGGTCGAACTGGGTCCGCTGGGGAACTTCGACGTACGCCTTTCCGGTAGCCGCAGGCGGCCGGGTTGATGGAGGCGTCTTGGCGGCCGGTGGTTTGCCGCCGGCGCCGATATACTTACCGCTGACCCAGCCAATGGTGTCGCCGTACTTGATCTTGTACCAACCGTTTTTCTCTCCGACGATCGCCACTTCGGTGCCGCCGCGCAGGATATGGATACGGCCGTTTTCCGTCCCCGGTCCCGTACGTACGTTGAGACCGGAAGTGGTAACGTAACCTTTCTTGCTCTTCGTAGCCGGCGGCGTTTTTTCCGGCAGTTTTCCGGGGCTGTCGACATTGATATATTTTCCACTTGACCAGCCGACGGTGTTCCCGACACGTATCTTGTACCATCCCCCGCTATGGCCGAGAATGGTTACCTTGGTGCCGCGCCGGATGGAAGTGATACGGCCGTTGCTCACGCCCGGTCCCGTACGCACGTTGAGACCGCCGGCAGTGACGTGTCCCGAGCCGGTTTTTCCATCAGACTGTCCGGGCGGAGGAGTGCCGGTACGGTCGCTAACACTCACGTAGCGTCCGCACACCCAGCCTTGACGCTCTTTATACGTTATCTTGAACCAGCCGCCGCTCGTGGCCAGAATAACGATCTGAGTGCCGTGCGGCAAGACGCCGATTTTCCGGTACCGGACACCTGGTCCTGTTCGTACGTTGAGGCCGATGGAAGCGGTAACGTGTCCACCCCTCAGCGCACTGCCGGCTCTGGCCGGTGCTGAAGGTCCCGGTTGGGCGGGTTCAGGCGCTGAAGTGGTAGTTGTCTCCGATCCCGGTTGCTGTTTGCTCCGGATTGTGTCCAGGACGCTGATGGCCGACGCCGGCTTCGCGGCAACTGCCAAAGTGATAGTGCCAATCAAAACTATTCCGCACACGTACAGTGAGTGCTGTGATAATCGCATGTCGATAATCACTCTTTCTCGTCTGTAAATTAGGCTGCTTACTTCTGGAGGACGATGGCTCGGCGCCACCGGCCGTTCCAGTCCGTTAAAAACGCCGATCTACTCATTTCACGGCGGACACCGGGATAATAGGGATCGTTGATGATAACTTTGTCGTCCGATAAACCGGTCAACACCATGTAGTGGCCGTACTTGTAGGAAACCTCCACGTTGACGATAACCGGTTTCCCTTCTTTCAGGTATCCTTCCAGATTCCCAAAATCCAGGCCGGTTTTCATCTCGGTGTTGGGAAACCCGTTCTTCTTGGCGTCACTGACTATGCTGCCGGCATACGTGCCGGTGTTGCCTTTAAAATCATAGATTCGATTGGCCACATCCCTGGTGGTTTCGTTCCGGCCGTAGTACTCATAAACCATTCCCAGCGATGTCGGGCCGCACCAGTAGTTCTGGTATTGTCCGTTAGCCGGATCGAGCTGTGTCCGCTGCGGTACGTCGACGGATACCTTGACATCTGTTATATGGGCATCGGGTGATTTTCCCATGGCCACATAATCGCCGCTTACCCAGGCCTCACGGCCCTGGAATTGTATTTTGTACCAACCGTTTTGCTCGCCCAGAATGGTTACGGCGGCGCCGCGCGGGAGCAGGCCTATTTTAGAATTACCGACACCGGGACCGGTCCTGACATTGAGACCGTTGGCGGTGATGTATCCTTCTTTTTTCTCGGGTTTCGGTGCCGGGGGTTCAAAACCTCCCAGGTTTACGTAGCGGCCGCTGACCCAGCCTTCGCGGCCCTGACTGCTGACCTTGTACCAGCCGTTCTGCTCGGCCAGGATAGTAAGTTTGGCACCGTGCGGGAGAGTTGTAATACGGCTGTTGCCTACCCCGGGCCCGGTCCGCATGTTAAGGCCCACGGCGGCGTTAACTGTGCCCGTTTTCTGCGGCGGCGTGGTCGGCGTCTTTTCTTCGGGGTGCTTCTCGGCGTACTCCTGTGAGTTCTTGATATCTTTCTCAATCCGCCCGGCATCCCAGCCATTCTCCTTCATCAGCTTGTAATAGTGGTCCAAACCGCCGGGATCGGGATCCCGGCCCAGGTGTTTGCGATACAGTTCGGCGATAGCCTTGCGGTCGGGATCTTCTTTTGGTTTCTTTTCTGACTTTTTATCCGGTTTGGGATCCTTGACTACCTGGTCGGGTGGCGGCAGCGGTGGTTTCAGCGATTCTCGGTAGGCTTCATGAAGCTTTTTATACTGTTCACGGATGACCTTGTACTCTTCCAGCATACTTTTTCCCGGACTGAAGAACATCTTGAACAAAGATGAAGGTCCCTGGTTGAGATGCCATCGGAACTTGAACTTGGTCATTTCCCACCAGATTTTCAGCGCTTCTTTCCTGGTGAGCTTGGGAGTCTGCGGTGTTTGTTTCCCTTCGGGTCGTTCCCGTCCTGCTGGGGGAGTACTTACCTCCTGGGGGTTTTCTTGATTTTCTATTCCCGAGAGAAGACCCCTTGCTGGCCGTGCGGTAACAGGTGAAGCAACCATTGCAGCGATAAAACTCACTGCAATCAGCCAGGTTATCGTTTTCCTCATAATATTACTCACATCCTTACCGCTATATCACTGTGTTTTCGTTTTTACTTAAGAACGATAGACCGGCGCCACCGGCCGTTCCAGTCCGTTAAAAAAGCCGACCGGCTCATCTCCCGCCTGACACCGGGATGGAACGGGTCGTTGAGGATAACTTTGTCTCCGTCTAAACCCACCACGACCATGTAATGGCCGTACTTGTACGAAACTTCCACGCCAACGATAACCGGTCTGCCTTCGTTGAGGTTGTTTTGGAGAAAATCGAAATCGACGCCGGTTTTCAGTTCAGTGTTGGGAAAACCGTTTCTCTTGGCGTCGCTGACGATATTGCCGGCATAGGTCCCGGTGTTGCCATTAAAATCGTAGATGCGATTGGCCACGTCCCTGGTCGTTTCTTTTCGGCCGTAATATTCATAGACCATAGCCAGTGATGTCGGGCCGCACCAGTAGTTCTTATAACGGCCGTTGGCCGCTTCGAGCTGGCTTCTCTGGGGAGTGTTTTTGGCGTTTTCCCGCTTACGTTTCTGCTCCTCTTCGGCTTTCCGTCGAGCTTCTTCCTCTTTGCGTTTCCGTTTCTCTTCGGCTTTTCTCTTCGCTTCTTCCTCTTTGCGTTTCCGTGCCTCCTCGGCTTTCTTTTTTCCTTCTTTTTCTCTCTTTTCAGCAAGTTTCAGAGACGATATTTTTCGCTCCACGTGCCCCATGTATTTCTCGACATCTTCGGGAGGAATACCGGACTTGAGAAGATTGTTGAGAACGGCCTCCTTATTTTTCGTTGCCTGGCTGCTGTCGCCGGTTTTCATGGACAAGACAGTTTTCAGATCTTCCATGGCCTGGTTGTAGGACTCGGTCTTGGCTTGTTCGGCCCCTTTCCTTGCTTTGCGCCGGTTGACAAACTCTTCCCGGGATTTATTAAAACTTTCAAAAGCGTAAAGCGGAGGGAAGAGCATGTGCCGGGCGGTAAGTTCAACCGACGGTCTGGTCAAGAAGAAGACATTGAAAAAGTCTTTAAATGTCAGCTTCGCATTGGAAAAACGACGTTTCATGGCGTCCCAGAGCGTGTCTTTTTTGTAGACGACAAAGTCTTTTGCGGTAAAAGATTCCTCTGACTCGCCGGTCTGGTTCTCGGCCGCGCCATCTGTCTTTATTTCCGCTTGTCCCGTGGGTTTATCTTTATTCTTGATGGAATCAAGGATCCCTTTACCCATGGCCGGGCCCGATAAGTTTACAAACACCATAACGCTTATAAGCAGTGTCATCATTGCGCTCAGTACCGTGTTTCGGTCAGTCCTTTTAATCATCGATCGTTTCTCCTCCTTAAATGTTCTGCAAAAAACTTTCTCTTTTACCCCGGATTCTCTGTTTAGAAACAGCCGGGACCATTTTTTACTGTAATCAATTAATAACCCCGTATCCGAGATACGGTCCGCACACCCGGGTTAATTCTGACAAGGTCATTTCGGTAATTCCGTTGCGGCCTTTCCAACCCGAGGTAATGATAATCGGGTCGCCGTCCGCGGTAGTTTTCCCCGAGGCGATGGCGATATGGCCGTAGGGATTCGATCCGGTCTTATCCCAGAATACCGGTGCGCCGGCGGGTATCGTTCCGCCGCTTTTTATTTTACCTGCGTTGTTAAATTTGTAATAGGACTGGACGGCGGATGGCGCGCTCAATTCAGGGACCGATCTGCTGTAGGCGGTAGCTACAAAGGCCAAACACCAGTAGTTCCACGCGGCGGGGTCCCCTTGCACGCTCTTACCGTTGTTGCGATTGACACCGGTGGCTGTAGCCGGGCTCATCTGTGATTTGGCCCATACGACGGCATTTTGAGATGTTGCGTTGGGCGCTCCCGCGGTTTCTCCACTTCCAGAAGCCGTTATGTACCGGCCGGAGACCCAGGCCTCGCCGCCGTTATATGAAATTTTGTACCAGCCGTTTTTCTTTTCCAGGATGGTTACCGGAGTCCCGTGAGGCAGACAACCCAGTTTGGAGTTGTTGATACCGGGGCCGGTCCTGACGTTCAGTCCGATAGTGGCATTAACACTTCCTGTTTCAGGGCCCTGTTGGTCGCCGGTTTCCTCCTGGTGTTTGGCGGCATACTCGCGGGAGGACAGCAAGTCCTGTTTTACACGTTTCAGGTCCCAGCCTTCGTCTTTGATTTTCCTGGCATAATGATCCCATCCGCCGGGATCGGGTGCGCGGCCGAGAATCTTCCGGTACAGTGCGGCAATATTGCGGCGGGTCAGAAGATCTTTTTCGGCGGCTTCTTTATCGGTATCACTGGTATCGGTAGTGATAGTTCTCTTTATTTTCCTCTGCCGGTCGGAGACGCCTGGTTGATCGGGCCGGTTGATCGATTCCAATAGAGTGGTAGCTGCCGCGGTTCCGCCGAAGACGGCGCAAAGAATAACAATTCCCGCCGTTCGTATGGCCGGTTTCCACCGGAAGATCTGTAACATTTTTATCATATTGCTCACAACCTTTTCTCAGTCACGCCGACCGTGTTATCAGCGCGTACCAGTGTTTTTCGGCCGTTGACCGGGTTTCGCTTTTCGAGGCTTGTCGGTGACTTGAGGTTGTCCTTTTTGCAGAACAACATCCAGGACACTTGCCGGGTCGCGGTACACCGACTGGGCTGGTGGATCGGCGGCGTCCTGTGTCTGTCTGGCCTCGTCCATTATTTCCAAGCGATCGGCGGCGTTTCCGGCGTTCTTCATTTTGTCCAGAGCGCCTTTTTCTGGCAGCCAGATCTGTTTGCCTACCGGGATGGCGCGAGGATTGGTAATCTTATTGTACTCTCCGAGTACTTTATAAAGGTTCGGGTCGCCGTATTTGTTTCCGGCCAGGTCCCAGAGAGTATCTCCCGGCCGCATGGTGTACCATTCGGCTCCGGCCTGTCCGGCGGCGAGGAACAGCGCCAGACAGAAAACTCCAATAGTCAGTTGTTTTCGTCTCATGGTAATCCTCCTTCTGGCGATCAAAAAACATTGATCACTGGTTTTTCCCATTTTTTATCGTATCGATGATATTAACCGGTTCTCTGGTTTCCGGTTGGTGCTCTCCTTCAACCGACATGGTCGCGTTTGTATCGTGATGATCCGTCGACGAATAGACACCGCGTTGCCCGCCGGTGCTCCTGCCCTGGCGCCACAGTTGTTTTTCCGTTTCCTCGAGCCGCTCGGGTCCGATGATCCCCTGGGGCGTCAGAAACGACTTCTGGTAGGCGGTGAGCAAGATTTTCTTTTTGTCCGGTTCGGGTGAGGTAATTCCAACTTTCCCTTCGATCACCGCCACTTCGATACCGGAACCGGGGATGGAGCGAAAACCGAGTTGGGTTCCCAGTATCTCTACGGTGTAACCCCGGGTGATAAACCGGTAGGGAGCGGGCAACGGGTCGAACCGGGCGAGCATCTCACCTCGTTTGAATACAACCTCGCCGGTTTCCAGCCGCACGGCGCTTTCCGGGCGCAGTGTCAGGCGGTGTCCTCCGCTGGTGAGGATCATCGTCTCTCCCCTGGCGGTAGTAAGATCGGTCCCGGCGGGAATAGTGTCGCCGTCCGGTTTTTGCCAGGCCAGGGAAAACTGTACCGGTCTATCAGTGGGAGTGGGATCGCTTAGTGGTGGTACGGTCCCTGTTTCGTCCGGTGGGGATGAAATGAGCACGACCAGGCTGAGACCAACGACGAGCAACAGAGCCGCGCCAGCACCGACCATCACCGGTTTACGTTCAAAGGTAAAGAGTGAATCAAGCCACGACAACCAGGCCGGCCGGGGGACTGATGATTGGATCAGGGACACGCTGCTCTTCTCCCAGGGGGCTTTTTTCGGGAGGGCCGATATAATTGATTTCTCCAGGTTGTCCGGTATATCCGGTTCGTCCAGGACGGCCAGGCTTTCGGTTACTAACGTTAGGTCGGCCAGGAATTTCTCACATTCCCGGCAGGAACGGACATGATCGGTCAGTTCGGGCGCATGTCTTTCGGCGCCCGGGGTCTCCAGTCCCAGGACCTGCTGTTCCAGTGATTCTTGAACGTGATTGCAGTCCATGATTAACCCGACCCTTCCTCTCGTTGCCGTAAAAGTTTGGCAAACATTTTCCGCGCCCTGAAGAGCGTGGTTTTTACCGTTCCCAGCGGCAGATCGAGGGTGGCGGCGATTTCGTCGTAAGAAAGATGCTCAAAATGCCGCAGAACCAGCACTGATCGGTATTTCGGTTCCAAAGCGGAAATGGTTTCCTCGATATTCCGCTGCTGTTCTCTGCGCTCAAGAATTGTCTCGGGTAGTGACCCGTTGGCTATCCTGTCTTCTTCGAGGGGGACCGTATGGCGGCTCACTGTCTTTCTCTGCCGCAGCCGGTACAGGGACTGTTTGGTGGTAATGGCCAGCAACCAGGTGACGAATTTCCGGGACTGGTCGAAGCGGTCAAGCGCGTTATAGGCCGCGACAAAGCTTTCCTGTACGACGTCCCGGGTGTCTTCGTGGTTTTGCATGAACCGGTAGGCCACCGTGTACATCCTCCTCGCGTATTTTTCCACCAGCGTTTCGAACGCCTGTCGTTTCCCGGCCAGACAAGCGGCTATCGCGTCGTGATCGTTTTCATACATTTCAGGGACACACCTTCGAATTCATGAGTCGGTTTTCTGCGTCCCTTCCATAACGGTATATGCAAGGGTGGCCAAAAAGTTTCACACCGGGTCATGGATTTTTTTTCGGATTTGGCACCCAGTGATCTCTAACCCGGGAGCTTTCGCTTTCACGCTGGAGGATCAGGGTACTCAATTCCAGTTGTTTCCTGTCCGAATCGGGATTTTCTTCTGCACTGATAACCATTGCCACAACGATAAACTTGCCGTCCTGCGTGAGTTTGAATTTTTTAATGAGACCTCGTCCATATTTCAAATTACCTGGTGAACCGGTGTTTCCCGAGTCGGACCTGATCAGCTGCCGGCCGCGTAGATGTTCGGCCGGGTGGTTTTCCAGGCGGTAGGTGATAATGGTCTTGGTCTCACCGGAGCCAGTGTTCCGATCCGACCATTTCTCGAATTGATAGCTGTTTCCCGTGGCAACCAGGTTACCGGAAAGAAATTCAAGGTCGTGTCTGAGCATGTAGAGCAGCCGGTTGGTTTCATGAAGATAGTTCAACTTGTCGCTGCCTTGCCTGAAGCTGGCCAGTCCTCTTTTGACCAGCGTGAAAACAGTGATCATCAAAACCAGTGAGACAGCTGCCACTACCATTATCTCTACCAGGGTCAGTCCCGAATGGGGGCGTCTTCCCCTGGTTTTACTTAATGAAAACATCAGCCAGCTTGAGCTCCTTTTTCTTCCCCATGTGCTTCCACGTGACGGTAACCGTGGCCAACTTGCATTCCAGCGTTACGGCGCTTTGATCGCTGCCTGGAATAGTGATAGGGAACGTTTCCTCCACTTTCAGGAAGGCCTTGAAGTCGTCCGGTTTTTTCACCAGATCGGCTGGGGGATAATTGATAGACCCGTCTATCTCTTTATAGTCTTTACTATGCACAAACTCCAGGTAGGTCAGGGCGACATTTTCGGCCACTACCTGGTCCACGGTCAGTTCGGTTTTCTGGTGACCCCAGAGCATCATACCCAGGAACGGGATCATGGCGGCGCCGATGATGACCATCGCGATGAGCAGTTCGAGCATGGAAAACCCCCTGATTTTCATCATGGCCCGTCTCCTCCCAGGGCCGCGGTGGGAAGGGGATTTCCTACTGGGCAACTTTCAACCATAATCAGGCCGGTGGCCGTTTCCGGGTCCTGTTCCTGGTCGGGTGTCTGTTTCAGCAGGCGGCTATTGTAGGTGATGAAACTGGGAGTGGAGATGGATGATAGTGTTCCCGGGGGCAGTTTTTGAACGGCCAGGGCACCTTCAAGTAAAATTTGCCCGCCGCTCGTTTGAATGGTTCCTTCCGGAGCAATCAGGAGAGCCTTGATATTCCCTTGTATCGTGTATTTTATCCTGATATTTCCTCCCAGGGAAATGATGGTCAGCGGGCCGGATTTGGCGCCGGTGCCGATAGGGCCGACTACTGTTATATCTTTCGTGCAGACGATGATACCTCCCCGCAATACCTTCGGAAACGGTCCGATTGTCGGGGATTCTTCCGAGTAGATAACGGTTCCCAGGTTAAGGACATTCTGTCCGCCACTGCTCTGCAGAAATTTGTAATCTTTCATGAACGTGTTAATGTCGCCCCGGGCGTTCCAGACAATGCGTTGGTTCTGCGTGATATCGAGATGGTCTTTGACTTTTTCTAAAATGTTCATCAACTGCCGGCATGATGAACTGGGGGTAACGCCGTGCTGGAATTCTTTCGGATAACACTGGCTTTTATTGGTGGCGTTCTTCCCGTTGTAGTAGCCGGAATCCCCAAGCACTTGTTCACTCGGTATCCGATTAAGGCCACTGTCCACAATATAATCGAGAGCGGTATTGTACGATTCTTCTTCGTGAAAATACGTCATCCTGTTGGTGTATTTATCGTAATCTGCAAATATAGATCCGGTGAATTCTTTAATAAACTTGTATTTCGTCTGAGTCATCAGTTTCGTGTAATGTTCTTTCGAGGAACAGTAAAGCAGTGGCGCGTAAAAAAAGTTATCGATCACGTAGTTCGGGTCATCAACGTTCTTAAGGCTGGGGTAGAGGGAAGGTCCGCCTTCGTATGATTCTTTGACAACGTCTTTCCATTCCTGTCCGAGAGTCTGACTGTCTGGGTCCGGTCCGTCGGGAACGATGATCCACGACAGGGTTATGTATTCTCTCAAGACATTTCCGAAGACGATGGTGGGAGAGATTGATTTGTCCAGTCCAAACGGTTTCAAGGTACTGCTCTCATACCCGTTGAAAGGAGCTTGGCTGCTGCTGTTGTTGAGATTGGGCTCTTTTAAAAAGCCGTATAACGTCTTTATTTCAGCTGTTTGCTGTGACGGTTTGCCGAATACTCCCAGGTCCATGTGCCGCAGCCGGTAGCCGTCTTCGATCAGATCATCATCATTTTTTTTTGCTTCGGCTATCATTTGTGCGGGAAATTCCTTGTCGGAATACCGACATTCGTAGGGTGGCGGTCCGAGATAAAAGGTGAAACGTTCATCAAACGGGTCTTCGCCGGGACCGGTAACGTCATTTAAACGAAAGGCAGGTTTCAGGTAAACGGGTGACGTGTTCTTGCCGCTTCCCAGGTAGACCCATCCCTGCTGCCCCAGGTCGTCTTTCGTGAAAAGATCGTTGGCGATCGGCTTACGCCAATTTAAAATGGGAAATTTTTCGCTCAAGTTACCGTTTGTCAGCACGATGGGAGCGGGACTGCCGCCACTGTGTTCCCCCTTTTCATCGAGGATGGTCCTGTTTAAACCGTAAGCGCCGGAGGACCTGGCATTACCGATAAAGAGGGTGAAATCCGCGAGCAAGGGAATGGAAGCGATATTGACCTTTACTTCGGTAATTTCGCTGGCTTTCGCTTCCACGCTGGCAAAGAGGCTGCCTTCAACTCCGACTTTCGCCGTGACAGTCAAGCGCATCACCCCGTACTTTTCATAGATTCCCGAGTATGTTGCCAGGGGGGATTTGAACTCTTCAAAGTCGTCGGGGTTAATGGTTATGACCGCTTTCCATTCCAGGATATTGAAATGGTCGATGTTGAGGGCCTTTATTTTGTCGACGAGTTTCTTGAACTCAATTGTCAGGTCGATAGGCTCTGATTCGAGGTTCTCCATGTCTCTTTTCGCTTTTTTAAGCTCTATCGCGAAAGGAGATTCCGGATCGCGGAGTTTGCTCTTGGCGAGTTGACGGAATACGTCCAGTCCGATATCCGCCAGCTTCTGCGCGGCGATTCTTGAGCTGTACATGTAGGTGATCCGGCTTTCCTGCTTGAAATAAAGGATAAACGAGAAGACGTATATAAAGAGGATGATTCCCAGCCCAAAGACGATAGGAAGAATAGTCCCGCGCGGGAACTTGGGAGGCCTCAACATGGTGGTCTCATTTCCAGGTGAAAAAACCGGGAACGAAGTACAGCAGGATACCGAGGAAAGACATGAAAAGACCTACCAGGGCCAGAAAAGCTGCCAACGTCTGCCCTTTCTTGGGACCCAGGTGGGCGCGCCAGAAACCCCAGCAAACGAGGAACGTCCCGACAATGGTTATTATTATATATATCGCTTGCACCAGGTTGTTCTCTCTTCCCAAATGCGGTGATTCCCGTAGATACTAAGCATACCACGGATAAAGCCGCGATGGCAAGCGCGGAGAAGGGTTGGGGAGTGAGGGTGTGAGATTTTTCACATGACAGGACAATCCATTTGTGATATAATTGCCCCGTTCTGTGAAGCAATGGGAACCGGTATGCTGGTTTCCGGTGTTTCACGGCGCCGGAAGGGTGATTAACTGTGGAGATGGATATCAGGGAGCAAGAGGGTATCGTCGTCATTGCTCCTGTTGGCGATATTGCCGAAGAAAACTCGATCATTTTCAAGGAAAAGCTGAGAGAACTGCTCAAATCAGGCAAAGGTAAAATTGTCCTCAATATCGGAAAAGTTGAGTACATTACCAGTGCCGGTCTGGGTATTATCGCGTTTCTGGTGGAGATGGCTAGAGGGCAGGGTGGAGATATCGTCCTGGTGAACCCCAACGAAAGCATTATGGGGCTCTTCCAGATCACCGATCTGCACAAGGTATTTACCATCTCCGACACTGAGGACGAGGCTGTAGAGGTTTTAAGAAATCTTCCTACCGATAACGGCTCTTCGTTCTTTTAAGAACTATCCGCATTAGCCCACATATTTTACCGATTATCCAGCATCAGTGAACCTATCCTGGCGTATGGCTTATTCTGGTTTTACGCGGCTGTGCCCCGGTAAAGGTTGTAGATTACCTTGGTGAAATAGTCACTCATATACCTGGTCCACAGATTGAAAGGCAGGTACGCTATTTCACGGCGGGAGGACAGGCAGAAAGTAAACAGAAATATCATGATATATTCCACGTTGGTAGACAACGGACCCGTGTATTCCATCTTTTTACGCAGGTTCATGGTCCGGTCCTCATGCATGCAGCGTCCTATCTCCGATTCCAGGAGTTCGGCGAACGAGGTTACGATGATCTCTATGTTAATGCCCGGTTCACAGCCGTTGACGAACTCGTCGATATCTTTACGGAGATTCTTTACCGACATGCCCCGCGAGGCGCATTCCTCCCTGACTCCCGGTAAGGACAAAATTTTCAGGATTTGTTTCTTATCCACCGGCCAGGATACAATGATATTGGTAGCGTTGTACCCTCCCCGATGGCCTTCGAACTCTACAACTGTTGCCCGGGTCTTGAGATAGCTGTTTACTTTCTTGGCAAAATTGTTCTCTCCGATGATTTTAATACCGGCGATGTCATTGATGATATAATCGCTGTTGTCGAAAATAACCCGGCCCATATTGATATTTTCCCTGATCTTGTCTTCTGCTGTTTTGAACTCTTCTTCCATCTGTTTCTTGGGTGTAATCAACTGCTTGATGTCGATACCCAGTTTCCGGGCGCGCAGTTTGGCTAAATCCTCCGCCTGGTGTTTGATTCGTCCATAGATGTCGTCTATTATCCTGCGGCTGCACTTCTCTCCGATTCGGCGAATCCGTTTTGTACGGCTTATGGCCAGCGGTCGCCGGAGGGTCTTTTCCTTACGGTAATAAATGGTTCCCTGAAATGGTGTTTCACGGTAGTAGTTTTCCGGAACCCGGCGATACCGGCTGATCATTTCCTCTATTCTAGTAGCACGGTGCCATGGATGAGCAACCAGAAAATCTTTTAGAATTCCTTTTTTGCCCGCTTTCAGTTTTCTTATCTCATCGCCATAGAAATGTTGCGCCATCTCTTCGGTGAGTTGCTGGAGAATAGGAGATAGGACCAGGGTATTGAAATTGATAATTCGTTTAACGTCATACGCATCGTGTGGCTTGAGCTTGCCGACCAGCCAGCGTTCGATAATATGGCATAGTTTTTCCCGGTGGAAAAAGCTGTTGAGCATGACCATGACGCAAACCTCCCGGTATCGCCGGCATGATACCACGGCCGGTGCAACTCACTCAATGCTTAACTATGCAAACGTGGTCTGCGCTGTATAAGCAGTTGAATGGTGAGTCCGGGTGATTGTAGTATTGGAGGATGAACGGCATGCAGCCAAATGCTGAGTTAATCTACCCGACGGCACAGAAACGGAGGCTTTGATTATGAGCGCTGGTAGATATAAGGACGGGGTTTTCAAAGCTTATGATATTCGGGGAATATACCCGGAGGAGATCGATGAGCGGTTCGCGTTTGACTTCGGGCGGGCGTTCACCTCATACCTACGGTGTTCTGAGGTTGTTATCGGCCGCGACAACAGGCTCTCCGGGGAAGATTTGAGCCGGGCCCTGGCCGAGGGAATTACCGCCTCCGGCGCTGACGTGGTTGATTGCGGGCTTTGCAGTACGGACACGCTCTATTTTGCCGCTGCCGACGCCGGCTACAAAGGAGGAATCATGGTTACCGCCTCGCATAATCCTCCTGAATACAATGGATTCAAGCTGGTTCGAGAAAAAGCTGTTCCTATCGGGGGAGAAAGCGGTTTGACGGAAATAAAAACGATTATGCAGGGATCTGAGCTGCCGGTGCCGTCTGTTCGTGGTGAGGTGGTTACAAAGGATGTCCTCCCCGATTTTGTATCGTTCTGCCGCTCGTTTGTCGAAGTGGATACAATCAGCGGTTTGAAAGTGGTTATGGATACGGCCAATGCCATGGGGGGGATGATCGCCCCGAAGATGTTTGCCAACATGGATATCGATATCGTGCCGCTTTACTTTGAAATGGACGGTACGTTCCCCAACCATCCTGCTAATCCGTTTCTCGAAGAAAACCGGTTGGAGCTGATGGAACGGGTGGTAAAAGAAAAGGCCGATCTCGGGATCGCCTGGGATGGTGATACCGACCGGTGTTTCTTTATCGATGAAAACGGTGTTTTTGTCAACAGTGATTTTATCATAGGAATGCTGGTCAGCCGCCTGCTGGCGCGGACTCCCGGGGCTACTATTCTGTATGACCTGCGGGCCAGCAAGTATGTTCCGAAGACCATTGAACTTCATGGCGGCATAGCGCAGATGTGCCGGGTCGGCCACGCCTTTATAAAAAATTCCATGCGTGAAATAAAAGCTGTTTTCGCGGGAGAAGTGTCGGGACATTACTACTATTATGACCCGGTTCGCGATTTCTATGCCGATAATGGCTGGATTCCGGCCCTGCAGGTGCTGGAGCTGTTGTCTCGAGAACGTAAGACCTTCTCCGAACTATTGGCGGTACGAAAACAGTATCATTTGAGCGGTGAGTTAAATGTAAAAGTGACGGCCAAGGACGAGAAGATCAAGACTTTGTCCGAGCGTTTCTCTGATGCTGACAGGATCTATTACCTGGATGGAATCAGTGTTGAATACCCGGACTGGTGGTTTAACGTACGGGCTTCCAATACTGAGCCGCTCCTGAGGCTTAATATCGAGGCTGATTCTCCCGGGAAAGTGGCGGATAAACAGGATCTGATCATGGAAATCATCAGGTAGAAGGAGGACGGAGAGTATTGGTTTGAAAGTTATTGTCGCACAAACAGCCGGATTTTGTATGGGTGTTCAGCGTGCGATGACCATGGTATTAGAGAAGATCGAGCAAGCTTTGCGGCCGCTTTACACCTACGGGTCTCTTATTCATAATCCACAGGTTCTTGAAGAGCTTGAGCAGCAGGGGATCAGAGTACTTCAAACCATTCCTGAGAAGTTAGAGGGAACAGTGGTCATCAGAACACACGGTGTGCCGGCGGAAATCAGGCATCAGATTATTGCCGCCGGTGCCATGGTATGTGACGCTACCTGCCCTAAAGTCATGAAGATCCACTCAATCGTCGAGCGTCATTCCCGGGATGGAGATACGATTGTAATCGTAGGCGATAAGGGACATGCCGAGGTGTTGGGTCTGTTGGGAACAGCCGGGGAAAAAGGAATCGTGGTGAGTGATCCGGCCGAGGTTGAAACGACGGCCGGCCGGCTGGCGGAAACTATTTCAACGGGAATGTGTGTGGTGGCGCAGACAACCCAGAGCCGTAAGCTGTTCGAACGGATTGTGGCACTCTTTAAAGAACGGTTGGTCCGAGTGACGGTGTATGACACTATATGCACGGCCACTGTTGATCGTCAGCATGAGGTGTTAATGCTGTCGCGAAAAGTTCATGTCATGGTGATCGTCGGAGGATATAGAAGTGCCAATACGACACGTCTGGCCGCCATTGCCCGAGAGGCCGGTGTGCCGACCCACCATATTGAACACGCTGGTGAACTTGAACGCTCATGGTTTGAAAACTGTGAAAAAGTCGGGGTGATGGCCGGTGCTTCTACACCTAACTGGGTTACCGGGGAAGTTGTAGAACGGTTGTCTTCCTGGTGAAATATCCTGAATAAGGGGCTGTTGGCGATGAAATTGGCGACATTATGTTATCTGAAACACAATGGGAAGACGTTGATGATCCACCGGATCAAAAAGAAAAATGATATTCATCAAGACAAGTGGAATGGTCTGGGTGGAAAGTTCCAGGCCGGTGAATCACCGGAAGAATGTATCATTCGCGAGGTTGAGGAGGAAAGCGGGTTGACGATTCGCCACCCATTTTTGAAAGGATTTCTGACGTTTCCCAGCTTCAGCCATGGTGAGGACTGGTATGTTTTTGTATTTATCGCCCGGGAGTATGAGGGAACGCTTATCGATTCGGCGGAAGGACACCTGGAGTGGGTGAGAGACGATTATCTTCCTCGATTGAACCTTTGGGAAGGCGACCGACTTTTCTTCGAGTGGTTTAAAGAAGGAACGTTTTTCTCGGGTAAACTGGTTTACGAGCAGGGTAAACTGGTTGACCATAACGTGCATTTCTACAAGGAATGAGGGGCCCAAGGTTACAGCCGGTAGGAGAGGTTTAAAAAGAGGCTCCGGGATGGTTCGAGATCGGAAGCGGCGGTTTTGGTGTCGGACCGTGAATCGAGGAAATACAGGACGAAAAAAAGCTCATCGGTAAAGCTTCCCTGAGCGGCGAAAGAGTATCCGGTACTTCCTCCTCCAGAGCTTGCTCCCAGGAACCGGTATTCGTATCTTGATTTTTCCAACCCCAGGGTGATGGTTATCCGCCCGATTTTCTTGTCCCACGAGAGCTGGGTGTTCCTCGTGATGTACCGGTTCGGTGCAAAATAGGTAAACAAGTTTCCGGCTGAATCGAGTTCGTTGCTGTAGGCATAGAACCGGGATGAAAGTTTCAACCTGAAATCGGGCAGGCCGGGGTAGAAACAGTTCAAGGCTGTTTTTACCGTTCTTTTCTGGTTTGTGCCATCGGTGATCCGTGACCAGCTCGGCGTCAAGGTTAAATCGAGCCAGGGGCGGACCGGATAGAACAACTTCAAGCCCAGGTTCTCTATTTCAAAACCTTTCCTGATGACTGCCAGTGATTCTTCCAGCGGACCGATAGAGTGAAAAACCGTTAGTTTTGGTTTGTCTTTTTGGTAGGAAATCTGAACCTTGTATTTAAATTCATCTCCAGGCGCACCGGAGAAGGTCTGGGTTTCGAAAAACAGGCGTGTATTTACATACTGCCTCAGTTTGTATCCCAGTGTGAGGCCGATATTTGTCTGATGAAGTGCCGGTTCATTCGATTCCCATATCCGCATGCGCTCAAGGCTGGCGGTGTAATCCAGTTCGTCCCGGAATCGCCCGCTGAACCGCTGGTTCAGTGCTTCGAAGTCGCTGGACCCCCGGGTGGATATTTTCAGATAACCGGTATCCGCCGACAGCCGCTGGTTTCGTAAAACCAGGTGAAGCTCTTCTTCCAGGAACGAAACCCCCGGGGCGAAGGAAAGGAAGTCTTCCAATGTTTCCTGGGCCTTGCTGTATTGACGGGTAAAGGAGAAAACCCGGCTCAGATACCAGGCAGCAGTTGCGTCCATGGGATTCAGGCTGAGAGCTTGTGAAAAATAATACTCTGCGTTTGAGTAGTTTCCCTGGCGGTAGGCGATCTCTCCCAGGCTTTCATAGGCGTCTGATGCTCCGGGATCAAGCTCGCGGGCGGCGTGAAAGCATCGCCCGGCTGCCTTCAGGTCCCCTTTTTTCATAAGTAAACGGCCGTACATCAGCCAGCCGGTATAATTGCCGCTGTCCACAGATAGCAGCCGGCGATACGTTTTGTCCGCGTTCTTAAGATCTCCTGTTTTGGTCATGAGCCTGGCTGCTTCACGGAGTACGTCAGAATTGTTCGGAGTCCTGGTCAGAATATCTTTATAGGTAGTGAGAGCCTCGTTCAGACGCTCCAGGCTCACCAGGGCCATGGCTCGCTTCTGATGAGCGTTATTGTTGTCGGGGTTCAGGGCCAGCAAGGAGTTCAGATACTCCAGCTCTTGATCATGGTGGCCACGTTTCCGACTGGTGGCCGCCCGGACCCGGAGGTACTGTTGATTTTTCCGGTGTGAAGGCGGTACTTCGTTGAGAATCTCATGGGCTCCCACCGCGTCATCTTCCGCCAGATAGGTTTCAGCTATCTGCACCAGGGCCTCAGGGTGTCCCGGAGAGATGGTTTGAATCTGCCGCAGGTAATACCGGGCCTGGTCCGGTTGACCGGAAACAAGGAGCAGTTTACCAATCAGGAAAAGTGTTTCTAACTCCCGGGGATGCTGTTTCAGGCGGTCTTGCAGAATAGAGATCGCCCCGCTTCGATTTCCTTGTTTTGAACGGACCCAGGCAATTGAGTAGGTGGCGTCCCTGTTATCCGGTTCGAGTTTATAAAGCCGGTGATACATTGTTTCGGCCTCCAGGTATCGACCCTGACGTTCGAAGAGATGTCCTCGTGCGTCGAGTATCACCGAGTTAGCGGGATTTAAATCAACGGCCCGTTTCAGGGCCAGTCCCGCCTGCTGATCTTTCCGTTCTTTGGCCAGGGTAAGTGCCAGCCCGGTCAACGCTTCCGGATCGTTTGAACGGTGAGCGAGAATATCCCTGTATATCGAAATTGCCGTTTCTGAGTCGTGGTATTGAAGGACTTGTGACGCTTGCTCTAACAGGGCTGCCCGCGAAGCTTCGGAGAGAGGAGGTAAGGTTGAGTCTGCCGACAGAAACGCTTTTTCTCCGAATGTGCCAATCTCCAGGCGGGCAGGTTTCAGTAGATGGTACACGGTTTCCAGCCGAATCGCGTGTTCGGGAAAAGTGTTTTTAACAATGGGGCGTACTTCCTTAATCAGTGGTTCCAGGATGTCCAATACTTCGAGACCGAGACCCTTGGCACGGATATCCTGGATTGTTCTCAGGTGAGCGGTAGCGTTGAGGACAGTCAAAGCCAGCTCCTGGGGACTGAACGGTTCGGTAGTCATGGGAATTCCCGGAAATCCCAAACGGTGCAGCTCTGATATGGCATCTATTGTCCATGGAGGAGCGTACTTGTTGCCGGTCTGTGTGTCTGCCGCGCTGCCGGCAAAAGCAGGCACCAGAAGCAGCGACGCGGACAGTATGACCCCAACCAGGCACACCCGTTTTCCATTCATCAGATTTACTCCCTCTATATCGGCTATATCGGCGCGGTGATGGTACTATCTTATTTATTTAGAAGGAACGTGGAGATTTGAAGTGGACAGAGCAAGCTTACTCCGCCTGGGTCTCAAGCCTTTCAGTTGGCCAACTACGGTGAGTGCTCCTCGAACCGGTAGGGTATTTTTCCGCTGGGTTCGGCCTGGTCTTCCTGTTTTGCCGGTGGACTATGATAGCGGTATGGAATGGTAGAGCCTTTGAATATTGGTATCTTGGGGAAGGGTGTTCTGGCTGTGCCGACGATCAGAGCCGGCATACCGTCGACCTCGGGGCTGTGTTCGCGGGGACGGAGAATCTGTCCGAACCGCTCGATTCGTTCTTCCAGTTCAGGAATATCTTCCCAGAAGTAAAGTTCAATTGATGATCGGTAAGCACCGGCTGCAGCCAGGAGTACCCGAATGTCTTGTCGGGCTATTTCTCCGGGATCGATTACCAGGTCCCTGTTAATGTCGTTATCATCAACAGCGAGAATAAGCTTTCGTATGCTTTGGGCTACCTGGAAAGGTGATAAGCTCAATCCCGGCTGCTCTTCCAGTCTCTCGGAATCCTCAGGAATCAGTTTCTTGTGAATTTCCTCCAGTTGTTTGAGCAGTGTTTCGTTGGGCATCGCCATATCAGGACCATCGAAAGACTGACAAGAACAGGTCAGAGCGCCAATAAACACTAACACCAGAAAGGCTGTTTTCACAGTGTGCCTCCTTCCTGCACGCGCCTTGTATTTGCGGCCATTTACTTCACCTCGCGACGAAGATTCGTGAATTATTCGGGCTGGGTGGCTTCGATAACTGTTTCGGCCGCCATTCGTACCCGCCAATCGGGATCAAGCAGGGCTTCGCGAACCATTTTTACTGCTTCCGGAGAAGCTATTCGCCCCAGCGCTTTGACCGCTTCTTCCCGCAAGACCTGGTTGGAGTTTTTCAGGGCGCTCACAAGGGGTTTCACCGATCTTACCGTACCGTTCAAGGCCAGTGCCCGAGCCGCCTCTTCCTGGAGTACCCATTCGTCGTCCTTCAACAATTTAATCAGCTTTGTTTCCGCGTCGGTACCCGCTACCCGGCCGAGAAGCCTGACGCCCTTCACTCTGGTAGCCAGAACATCCTCCAGCGTAAGGCCCATCAAGTAGGATACCAGATACGGGCGCACCTTGTCGCTCGAAAATGTCAGAGCCATGACCGCTACGTCGCCGACTGTTTTTCCCTCTGCCATAATAGCTTCCTTTATGATCGCGCCTTTTTTCGGAAAAAGCTCGTCAAAGATGTCTCTGGCTGCTTCCCGGATGGCTTCGTCGTAACTCTCCAAACTCTTGCGCAGAAGCTCTCTTACCTCTTTTTTTTGCTTCGGCTGATCTTTTCCGGTCGAAGAATAAGCGGCGGGGATCAATCTCAGGATTGATGGCCGTCCGGCGGTGGACGAGAGGCTGAACGCTTTCAAAAAACCATCTTCGTCAATAATTTCACGATCTTTCATCAGGCGCCGGCCGAGGTAAACGACGGTGGCATCGCGCACCCGGCCGTCGGGATCCTCCAGATACGGGAGAAAATCGGGTAGGTAGACGGGCGAGGACAGAGAACATAAATGCTGCACGTGGTCGACTTTTCCCATCCAGCTTTGAGGAGACGTCACAGCTTGTTGACTCCTGGCTTTTTCCTGAATGGGAACCTCGGTTTGAATCAACACGGCGGCCAGGGTGGTCCCGCAGGTTGAACAATTGGTTCTGGGCAACTTTTCTTCAGGGAGGATATAGTTGGTTTCTCCGCACTGTCCGCAGTGAACAGTACAGGTTGCCGCTTGTTTCCGGCGTTCTTTGGCCAGTTGTTTATCATAGTTTGATCGGAGATTGAGATTGGTCAAGACGTGTCTGGCTTGTTCCACTAATATAATTTTTTTTCGTGCCTCTTCCAGAGGCAGAAGAGACCTGGTTTCTTCCAGAAGCAGATGGCAGGCCCTGGAGATAATAGATGGACAGGCGTGGGTGGCCACTTTAAGAAAATCGTACAACCCGGTATCCTGGACTCCTGAAGGTTGATTCAGGGCTCGTTTGCGGTCGTACTTAAGGCGTTTATCCGGGTTTGTAAGTATGCTGTAGGCTTCATTGATACCGGCGGCAGTCTCAGTGCTGCCCCCCAGGTCGGGATGATGTCTCTGCTTGAGCATGAGGGCTCGATAGGCGCGCTTTATGAGTTCTCTGCTCGCGAGTGGGCTAACTTGTAGAATAGCATAATAATCCGATCGTTTCTCCACCTTGAGCAAAGTATAGCAACAGCCTGTGATACTGTCAACATTGCAAACAGTCTATCCCGGGCGGTTTTATACTGCTTTCAGCTGCTTATTTGACATAAGGTAGGTATTATATATAGGTTGAAGCCAGGAAGGAGCGGGCCCGGTGCTCAAAAGGGACCAAATCGAAACGATTCATGGCCTGGTGGCCGGCGAACGATCGGCAGTGACAGCGCTTCGCAGGGAGTTCCACCAGTATCCCGAGATTTCGGGACAGGAGAAAAAGACAGCTGTTCGCGTGGCCGAGGTGCTGGACGGAATGGGATTACACGTGGCCACAGGTATCGGTGGTGAAAATGGTGTGGTGGGATTTCTGGAGGGGAGCAGTCGCACTCCCTGTATCGCGATTCGGGCCGACATGGATGCTTTGCCGGTTCCCGAAGCTACCGGGCTTCCGTTCTCTTCCCACCATGAAGGTGTCAGCCATGCCTGTGGTCATGACGCCCATATGGCGATGGCTTTAGGGGCTGCGCGAGTACTTTCCGACTGGCCGTCCGGGCCGCTGAATGGAAGTGTCAAGTTTGTGTTCCAACCGGCTGAAGAGAATCTAGGCGGTGCTCGGACCATGGTGTCGGCGGGGGTGCTCGATAATCCACTGGTTGACGCGGTGCTGGCGCTCCACATGGATGGTTCTCGTCCGGTTGGCACTATAACTTTCCGGGAGGGTCAGCAGTCGGCGGCCACCTGCGAACTTACGCTCGTCCTCAAAGGGGCGGGCGGGCACGCCGCCTACCCGCATCGTGGATGTGACACAATCCATATGGCTTGTGAAGTAGTGACCTCGCTCCAGAGCTGGCTGAGCCGCGTTCGTGCTCCCTCCGAGCCACTGGTGTTGACCTGGGGTATGATGTCCGGGGGGTGGAAGTCAAACGTTATGGCCGAAACGGTTGAACTTCAAGGAACCTTGCGGACCACCGGGTTTGAACGGACAGATGAAGTGGTTGCCGGTTCACGGGAGATCATGCAGGGAATAGTCGGTCCACGAGGTGGTTCCTTCGAATTGAGTGAAAGAAAAGGGTATCCTCCTGTACATAATGACCGGGAGTTGGGGGTGGAAGCCAAGAAAATTTGCGGTTTTCTCGACCTACCCTATCAAAACCTTGAATATCCCACCATGGGTGGCGAGGATTTTTCCTATTTTGCCGCCGCTGTTCCCGGACTGCTGGCTTTTATCGGCTGCTGCGGTGATGATGAAATTTTGCAGATACCTCACAGCTCCACCTTCTGTCTTGATGAGCGGGTTCTCTCGTGCGGAACCGGATACCTGGTGGCCATGGCTCTCCATTTACTGCCCTGAAGCTCATTTTTTTCCTCTTCTCTGTCGATATCTGGTGATAGCGGGAGATATCTCAAGAGAGGAGTTGCTCCGAAAGTGGAAAACGGTCGCCGTCCGGTTGAAAAATCTGCCTGGTTGCTGATGGCAACCGCTGTTTTAATGATCGGTTGCGGTCCTGTGTGGAGTGAAACCGCGGGGTATGGTGCTAGAGGATCGGGACTGATCCTGCAAGGGAAATCTGTCCCGTTGAATATTTTGTTTCAAGACGATGCAGGCACGGTGTATCTGCCGCTGGCATACCTGGCTTCCATTCAAGGGCTACAGTGTGCCAGAGATAAAAGGACCGCTGTAGTGCAACTCCGGTTTAAAACACGGGAAGTGTGTTTAGCTCCCGGGGTTTTCGCCCTGATGGTTGATGGAAAAAGAATTCCCCTGCCTGCTGCCCCCCATGAGGTAGGTGGAGCGTTGGTAGTTCCTCTTCGTCCGGTGGCCAGGTCTCTCGGACTGGAGTTGTCTCTCGAACCCGGATTATCTCCTTCCAGCCAGGCACGGCGTCGCCTATCACGGGTTACCGCCGATAGCGGCCTACCGCCCGAGTTTGCAGAAAACGTGGATAAAGAGTCCCGGGGTGGCGGGACCGAAGAATATTCGTTCTCCAGAACTTCGGATTACCTCGAAGAGGTATTTGACCGCTCCGATCACAGGATTTATCCGCGCGGCCGGTACTGTGTAGGTCTGGACGCCGGTTATTACAAACCATGGGGTGGTGAAGTGCCTAAATCGAGTTTGGAGTGGAAACCAATTGTTGGGGCGCATGTTGGATACGCATTTCATCGCCGGCTTTCGGTTGAAGAGCGTTACGAAGTGTGGAAACTGTCCATGGGTGGCCGCCATTTCTTCAATCCCCAGCGCGACGGGACTTTCAGGTTAGAAGTCAAATCACTGTTTCTGGGTCTCGTTCATTACTTTCCTTCTTCTTCCCGCTGGCGATTTGGGATTGCCTGTGGAGGAGTTCTCAACTGGCTCCGGCTGGGATACGAGAACGGAATGATAGCGTTTATGAAAAAGGACGACACGGTTGGCTATGAGATCGGAGTGCGTGGAGAATATTTTCTTGATGAGAAGGTTTCGGTAACCATGGCTGCTCGTTACCGGGGCGGGCGAGCGGAATTTTCCATCCCGGAAGTCAATCAGGAATTCGAGCTCGAGCTGGATAGTGCCTTCGGCAGTTTTGGAATAAACTTCTATTTTGATTAACCAGGAACACTCAGTGGACAGCTAGGGCATGTTGGAGGCTATCCCGGAAAGATGGTGCACGAAAGCAGATGATATATCAGAACATCATGATGAGAGATGGCTGTTGTCTTGACCAATCACAGCGGTACCGGATTACTATTGGGGCCTTGTTGCTCGGGATTCTTCTGGCCACGGCCGGTTGCGCGGGACAGTATGTCATGGGAGTTCTCGGCGGTGGAACCCTGGCTTACCACGTGCTTGAACGTGAACGGTTTATCGATGAAACAACGGATCCAATAATGTCTCTGCCCGTAGATGCGAGTTCTAAAAGCAGTTTTAAAGTAGGCAGCCTGTCCCTGGAACTGCCGGTCGGAGCCCTGGAGCATACAACTACCGTAACGGTGAAAAAAGATGAATTAGCTCCCGTTCCCGAGCTGGCCGGTTTACGAATAATCAGCGACGCTTACCGGATTTTGCCCACGGGCCTGGTATTTGATCCTCCCGCTTCGGTAACAGTGTCGTATGATGAGCGGAAGCTTCCAGGCGATGTCGATGAAATACAGCTCCATGTTTACCAGTACGATATCCAGAAAGAAGTGTATGCTCAACTGGTCCGGGCGGCAGGCTCTTCCATTGCCGACGATGTGGTGTCAGCTGATGTCTACGGGTCCGGATGGGTCATTCTTATGACCAGTGTGTATCCAACCGTCCTGTCCGGGACGGCGCTCTCGAGGAGCAGTGTAAAGCTCGTTTTCGATCTCGATCTTGGGCAGGAGTCGGCTGCAACACTATTAAATTACAGTATCGTAAAAGGGGATGTCGACGGCGAATCGGAGCTCATCGGTCCTCCCATCCAGGCCACTCAGTCCACAAACGACCGGGAAGTAACGCTGACTATGCCGGAAGACCTGGAATCTGATACCAGCTACACTATCCTTCTCTCAAATGTGGAGAGCATTCGTGGTTACGAAGTTGATTCAGATACCAGCCAGATAGAGGTTATGGGGGATTGGGATGCTCCGGGACAGATCACCGGGCTGGCTGTTTCTGCCGGCCCCGGTTCCGGCGAAGTAGTCCTGGCCTGGGTAGCTCCTTATGAGAATGGGACCGAAGGTTTAAGTGCCGAATCATACCAGGTACGATATGCCACTGCTGCGATCGATTCATCTTCTTGGGAATCCGCTCTCACTGCGGATGGAGCCGGCGTCCCGCGGTCTCCCGGCAGCACGGAGACCATGATTGTGTCTGGCCTTTCATCTGGCATGACCTATTACTTCGGAGTACGAGCAGTGGATGAAGTGGGAAATGTGAGTGTTGTTTCCAACTCTCCTTCGGCGGTACCCTTGCCTTAATTCCCCTATTCCATATGAGGTCAGCCACCCCTAGAATTGAAAGTGTCGTTGAGGCTTGCTTTTCCTTAAAAACAGTTTGACATATACCTGGAAAACGCAGAATTACATTGACACTTCCCGATTCCGACAGTATAATATGATGCTCTGGTAGCAGTGTATGCTATGAGTATGAGTGCAGTGTATCTTGTACGTGTTTTCCGAAGAGGAAAGGAAAGAAAATGTTACGTTCCACATTCGAAATAAGAATTCTGACAGTCTTTTTTGCCGTAGTCATGCTGGTCGGTTTTTTCCAGGGCCGGGTGTTGGCCGAAGGTAAGAAATGGACCATCATGGTTTTTATCAACGGCGACAACAATCTCGAGGGAGCCGGAATAGACGATATCAACGAAATGGAAAAAGTCGGGTCTACGGAAGACGTCAACATTTTGGTGCAATTCGACCGGGCGCCGGGATTCAGTTATTCCGACGGAGACTGGACCTCCACGCGTCGCTTCTATATTAATAAAGATAATGATCCTTATAAGATCAATTCGGAAATGCTCCGGGACCTTGGCGAGGTTGACACGGGTGATTACCATAGCCTGGTGGACTTTGCCCGGTGGGGAATGGCTGAATATCCTGCTGAAAAACTACTGCTGGTGGTCTGGAATCACGGGGCCGGCTGGAAAAAGAAAGCTGAAGAACCGATATTCAAAGGAATATCCTACGATGACACCAGCGGTAACCACATGACGACGCAGGACATCGAAAAGGCTCTCCAGGAAATCGTCGCTCTTCGTGACGGCCAGAAGATCGATTTACTGGGAATGGACGCTTGCCTGATGCAGATGGTTGAGGTTTCATATCAGTTCCGGCAGTATGTTGACGTTTGCGCGGCTTCGGAAGAAGTCGAACCGGGCGATGGATGGGCGTACGAGGATTTTCTTGCTCCGCTGATGGCCAAGCCCGGCATGGACGCACGTGAACTGGGCACGGTCATCGTCAACACATACATTGGTTCCTACAGCGGTGGGTCACAGGGGAACCAGGCGGTCACCCAATCGGCCATCGATTGCCGGAAACTGGATGAACTGGTGGCCACTATTGACGGGTTCGCCGGTACCCTGCTGACGAATATCAAGCAGATCGGCAGAATCAAAAATTGCCTTAAAAGCACCCATAGTTTTTATTACGACGATTATAAGGACATCGGGGACCTGGCCAAGCGTATATCTTCTACCTTTAAGGGCGGACAACTGCAAACAGCCGCCCAGGGGCTACTGGCCAAGCTCGATGAGGCGATTATCATCAACGGCACCAATGGTTCCAGCCAGGCGGCCTCAACCGGTCTTTCCATCTACATCCCGACCAAGTATCAGTACAAGGCCAAGTATGAGAACCTGGCGTTTTCCCAGGCATGCCGCTGGGATGAGTTCCTGAAAGCGTCTTTTGATCCGCCGGTACCGATCCTCAACATCAAGAATATCGAGATTATCGATGCGGGCGATGATGGAAAAGTTTCTCCCGGTGAGAGCCTGTCTCTCAAAGTAATGGTGGAAAACACCGGCGGAGCGGCTTCCAACGGAGCCGTATTGAAATTGAGTTGCCAGGATGAGTTTGTTGCTCTCACCGCCAGCAGCGAGACTTTGCAGCCGATACCCAAGAAGCAATCTATTACGTTTATGGGTTTAGCGGCAGAAGTGTCGGAATCGTGTCCGGCCAACAGGCGGTTTGAGCTTAAGGTAAGCCTGGAGGATGAAGGCGAGAAAGTAACCGAGAGCAGTGTCGATGTCATGGTCCGTAAACCCTTCTCGGTAACCAGCAACCTGCTTCTGGCAGTGCCCAATATCAACGCCAAGGAATCGAAACATTTTACCAAAGTGCTCGATGACCTGGAAATTCCATATGATGTATGGGACATAGACTTCGAGGGAAGCATGTCGAAAGGCGTACTCTTCAAATATCTGGGCGGCATCGTTATTCGAAGCTGCCCCGATAATAACGGAGAGGGTAAAATCGGTTCTGACGAGCAGGCGGCCCTGGCGGAGTATCTCGACCGCGGCGGCAGCCTGTTTATAACCGGGCAGGACATCGGGTATGGGATTCACACCAGCAATTTGTATAAGGCGTATATGCATGCCGAGTACGTTCAGGACAGTTCCGGGATACACGACATCGGCGGAATATCAAATACCCAGTTGGACGGACTTTCTTTTCGTATTACCGGCGGAAGTGGTGCGGACAACCAGCGCTGGCCGGATGAAATAAACCCGATCGCTCCGGCAGTGCCGGTCCTCAAGTATGTATCAGGAGGCAAACCGGTCCGTTATCCTCCTTCCGAGCGTAAGCCCGGTTCCGGCAAACCGAGTATCGATGGCAGCGGCACCGCTGGGGTGTATGTGGAGAAGGATGGTTTCAAGGTCCTGTATCTGGCCTTCGGATTTGAAGGTATAGCAAATGCTGACTCCCGAAGGGTCCTGATGACTACCGCTCTTGAATTGCTCTCAAGTTCGTTCCAGAAGAAGATGCAGACCCTGCTTGGGATGGAGATGACGAGACACGAGTTCGGAACCGCTTCCCTGAAGGTGTCCCGGAGTATCATATCCGAAATAATGGAAGACCTTGACCGGGGAAGTGTTGAAAAGTTGGATTCCTTTATAGGGTTCATGGATGAACTTTCGGAATTTGAACAGAAGGCCTTCAGGTCGGCCCTGGCGGTGATCAGGGAACGGGCCGTGAGCGGATCGATGTCCGATTCATCTTTGTCCGACGAACTCAAGATTCGCATTAATCGTTTGAACGAATTGAGTCGATAGTAAAAAGAGCTTGACAATACCTCGGTTCGGCTCTATAATGAAACCGAAGCTTGAAATTGACAACTGGATAAGGGTATAATTTCCCAAGATTAAAAAGGCCCACAGCTCAGTGCGTTGAGTTGTGGGCCTTTTATATTCGATAGGGAGAAACCCATAGGGTTCTGTTACCGGGTGAAGCAGCCCGTTCATATACGCAAAACCAAAAGCAAAGAAAAGGAAATAAAAAAAAGAAAGAGGAGGATGATACAAATGAAAGAACTACTTTACAAATCTATATCGATCAAGGCGCTGTCAGTACTGCTGGTCATGGCATTTCTGAGCACTGTGTGCTATGTGCCCCCGGCGGAGGCTGCTCTGAAGCACTTTCTGTTGGGTGGGTTAGCGGGAGCCGCTATCATACTTGCGGGTCCGGCACTTGTCGGTGCTCTGGGTGCTGCTGGTGGAGCCGTTGCTGGTGCTACTGTTGCGGCCGGAGGCGTACTTGTTGGTGCCGCCACAGCTGTCGGCGGGTTTTTTGCCGGTGCGGCCGCCCTGATTGGAGCCGGAGTTTTAGCGGCTGTAGCCAGCCCGCTGTTTCTGCCGGTGGTATGTTTCGGTGCCGGTCTTCTGGTTGGAAAGATCCTCTGGGATCGCAGCCATGGGAAGAAATTCAGTTTCCCGAATCCGTTTGCCTGGATCGCGGGCCTGTTCGGTAAGAGAAAGATTGCTGATGATCTGCACCGCGAGGATGGCACGCTTAAGAAGGGTGTCATAAAGATCAAAGACGCCGAAGAAGATGCCGCCAAGACGCCGGAGCTCAAAGACGCTGATGATAGCCGGCAGGAAGTTATCAACGACCTGGAAGCCAAGAAAGTGTCGCGGCCTCCGCAGAAAACGGAAGAGACTGAAAGCGGAAACCTTTCTTCGATCAAGGCCAAGTATGAAGCGGCCTACCGGAAATACGTGGAACTGCTGCAGTCCGGTAAGAGCATTGATGACTCTGAAGTCAAGCAGGCTCTTGATGAGTACAAGCAGTATTACCTGAAGTACCAGGATGCCATGGCCGCCCAGAAATAAGGCCTGGCCAAAGCAAAAAAAGAACCGGCGTTGCCTGTGGGCAGCGCCGGTTTTCTTTTGTCAAACTAGAAATATTCAAACCTCACGGAGTATATCTCAGCAAACCGCCATGCAGAGTGGCGAACCAGAGGGAATCCTGGTATGAAATGATTTGGTTTATCCGTAAGCCTTTCAGCGACGACGGCATCGTCATTTTCGACCAGGTTTCATCGTGAAAAGAGCAAATACCAATCCGGGTTGCAAACCAGGTAGTGTTATTATTAATCAGCAGAGAATCAACTGAATTAGCCGATAACCCTGAGTTTTTTGTCGTGAAGACGGGAATGAATTCTTCAGAAGGAAAAATTCTCAATACTCCACTGTCAGTAGAAATCCAGATTTGGGGTTTATCCCCGCCCACGGCGGCCAGAGCTTTAATAGTGTTCGAAGGCAAGATACTGTTGTTCTGGTGGAGATGAGTCCATGTCCTATCTTTCAAGTTAAACTTGTTTATTCCGTTGTTGAGTGTTCCTACCCAAATAGTGTCGCCGAGTGTGGCAATACCGGTGACATGATTGCCGATAAATCCGTCGTTTTTGCCAAAGGTATGAAGCGTTTTTTTCTCCAGATCATAATAGGCCACTCCGTTTCCCCAGCTTCCGATCCACAGGTGTTTTTTGCCCTTCACCAGTACCTGGATATATCCTGAATCCCACTTCGGGTGCATGAATTTAATTTGTTCCCAGGTCCCGAACTTGGTCTTGTAGATGACAATCCCCGTATCGGTCGCAAACCAGACATCATCACCAATCCCTAGTATAGAGTTGATCCGGTTGTCGGGAATGGCTTCAACGTTACCGGTGTATCCCTCGGCCTGGCGGTGTTTTATTTTCCAATAGTTTCCAAAATACGCAGGTGACCAGGATTTCCCGTCGAATTTGATTATGCCCTCGTGGGTTCCCACCCAGAGCACGGTACCGTCTGTCCACAGTGCTTGAACAGTGTCGGACGGCAGCGGTCCTTGCTTGAACATCCCCTTGGAATTCGAGAATGTTTCCCAGGATTTCCCGGATACGGGTTGTACCGCCAGGCTTAATAGAACAAAACAATAAATTGCGAAGTGAATCGGTAAGAATCGGTATCTCAAAGTAAGCCCCTCCTCCAGAGGATGAAGTATCATCTTTATTGTATGTCACCCCCCTCCCACCTATCAAGACCAACGTTAAGCGAGTAACTTTCGCCGCCACCTCAAGAACCACACCTCTCAGTTTCCAATCCACCAACAACCGCGTTTTTCCTCCTCCTCGCCAGCAACCAAAACCCCGCCAATCAAAGCGCCTTCGCAAAGCGAACAGCCGAGCGCAGAACCAGTTAAAAATGTCACTCTAACATCTCCTTTTTTCTCTGACCTTAACTTTCTACGCTTTCTTGCTTGAGGGTGGGAGGCTGACATTAGATACGGACAGATACCATGGTGGGAAAAGAGACTCTAGATTGAGATAGGCTGAACCAGGTCCTTCCGATCCTAAACATCTCACGACATTGTCCAGTATCAAAGCCATATCGTCCCGCCCTGCTATGAGGCAACCACGTCACTAGCAACTACATATTCCCTCAAGCACTCCAATAATCACACAGCTCCGCTTCCCATCCACTAAGCACAAGATCCCCTTCCCGCTCAGCGCCTTCGCCAAGCGAACAGCCGAGCGAAGGAAAGACCTCAGTAACCTGAAGCGATACAAGGCGGAGCATCTTTTTATGAGCCTGTTTTCCGAAGAAACATTGAGTTGAGGTTCGGAGTCTCTGTACGAGAGCATAGGTCGTGGATTTGCCATGGATGGCAAATCCGCGAACGGGACTCGAACGAAGGCGCGCCAGGATGGCAAGCGCCGTGAGTGTCTCTCGGGAAGAGATTCCGAACCTCAACAGAAAGAAGAAAAAAGGCTCAAAGTAAGTTTGCGGAGACCGCCGCTTGCAATTCCCGTGCTTTCCGTGCTACAATCCTAGGCTGGATTCAGTATAAGTTTCCGCGAAAGAAAGCGCATTGGAAGGTGAGATAATGGAGTTCACTTGCAAGACCGAAGAATTTCATAGAGCGCTTCAGACAGTGCAGAGGACATGCGGACAGCGGCGGACAATGCCGGTTCTTTCGCATATTTACCTCGAATGCTCTTCGGAAGGTTTGAGAATGGTATCGACGGATCTGACCGTTAGTACCTTTTACAAAATGCCGGCTTCAGTCATCGAAGAAGGTAAAGTGACATTTCCGGGACGGTTACTGTCGGAAATTGTCAGTACGCTGCTCTGGCTTCCCGAAGAGGAATTGAAGATCGAGAGCGACCAGGGACATTTGCGTTTGGTATGCGGCAAAGCAGATTATCATCTGAATACGATTCCGGTGGAAGAGTTTCCCTCTCTGACGGATCCCGAGTATGATATAGAGTTCACCATGCAGGGTGTAATGTTCAAAGAAATGGTGAAACAGGTCCTCTTCGCTGTATCGGATGATGAGTCAAAACCGGGCTTATGCGGTGTCTATATGGAGCTTTCGGGTTCAAATTTGAAGATAGTCGCTACCGACACCCGTCGTCTCGCCCTGAGAAACACGACGTTGTCTTCTACGATTGCTTCCGAGCAACAGTTCATCGTCCCCTCGAAAGCTCTTGTTGAACTGGCCCGCCTCCCGCTGGATGGAGATATCCACATCAAGCTTTCCGAAAAGCAGATCTCATTTACAGTGGATCATATCCGGATGGTATCCCAATTGGTTGAAGCCAAGTTCCCTGATTACACACAGGTTATTCCATCTGAACATCGGATCAGGACGAAAATCGATGCTTTCGATCTGTCAAATAATATCAGGGGTATCGTTCCGCTGGCCCGGGAGAGTTCGAACACTATCCGCTTTGAGTTTACCGGGAACCGTTTACGGCTCTCATCGGTAGCTTCCAGTGTGGGAGAAGTGGTGCGTGAAATGGCGGTTGAAAATGAAGGCGGCGATCTGGAAATAGGTTTCAATGTCCGCTTTGTCCTTGATGTCTTGAACAACCTGCTTTCAGAGAAAGTAGTTATGGAATTAACTGAACCACTCCGGCAAGCGGTTTTCCGTCCGGAGGAGAGCGAGGACTACCTGTGCGTGGTTATGCCGATCCGCCTGGCTGCTAATTCACCAATGATTGAAGAAGCAGCCGGTTGATATTTGACACGCCGGTAGCCCCATGATAGAATTTCCCTCGGTTTGGAGATAGATTCTTGGCACGGATCGATGCGTAGAAAAAGTAAACTTCTATTTTTTTTGGGATTTTGTGTTTTTCTGATTTGCCTGTACGCTTCCAGGCGGCGGCTTAGGAGAAGTTGGCGGAAGCGGCGGTACCGGCGGAAGTTGGTCAGGTACAGGGATATCCTGAATCGCACTCCCGGAGGTGACGAAGCGGTAGGTATCCAGTACATGATCGGAAGGATTCTCCAGGTCAAGCTGGCCAGTTTTTCTGAAGCTTTGCAGGAGTACCGAAAGATTGTCGAAGGTCACGCCGACCATATTTTAGCTGACAGCGCCCTCTACAATTTGGGTGTCTGCTACGAAGTACTGGGTGATGGTGCACGGGCGGAAATGACATACCTCCGCTTGATCAGGAAGTATCCGGGAAGTTCACGATTGGAAGATGCCCGGTTAAGGTTGGAAGAAATTTCCTACTTTGACCGGTAACTGAAGTTAAAAAGAAATAAGGAGGGATAGAGCGTGGGTGGCTTTATTTTTAAGATGTTCTGCTATGGTACCCTTTTTGGGATGGGTTTCCTCTTCGGCCGTAAAAAGTATTACGATGAGGAAGAAGAAGAGTTTTTCTGGGAGAATAAAAATATCACGCTGCAGTATGAGAATAAAGAAGCAGAAGAAGTTGCAGTCGCCGGTGATTTCAATAACTGGGATACTACTGCTGATAAAATGGTCAATCTGGGCGATGGAAACTGGACCATCACGCTGAACCTGAAACCCGGGAGATTTGAGTATAAGTTTGTCATCGATGGCACGAAATGGATTGCCGATCCGCAAGCCAAAGAGTTTGTGGATGACGGCTATGGTGGACAGCGGTCGGTATTGGTCGTTGACTGATAAATACTAGAGAAGCAAAATTTAAAACCGGGCTCCGCTTGTCGCGGAGCCCGGTTTTTAATTTCAGAAATGTCATCTTACAGGATAAAATTAGAGATATAATATGAGCTGTGCGAGACTGTTTTTCTCGATTGGAGGTGACGTCACTACGCCGTGAAAATTGTAGACCGGTATATACAGAGACAGGTACTGGGAGCTTTGATTTTTGGCCTTTTCACGTTTCTGACAATTTTTTTAGTCGATCTGTTGATGGAGCTAGTGGAGCTTATCATCAATAAAGGAGTTCCTTTTGGTGATGTCACCCAGCTCTTTATCTACGCACTGCCGACCATTATTATTCTGGTCATTCCCATGGCCTTATTGTTTTCAGTGCTTATTGTTTTTGGAAAACTTTCCAGCAATAGCGAGATTTTGGCTATGCAGGCCGGGGGTATAGGTTTTTTTAGAATCGTCTTCCCGGTGATTTTGATAGGCTTGTTAATCAGTGTCCTCACATTTTTTCTGAATGAAAAAATAGTTCCTATCGCTAATGAGAAACGCCATGAGATATTTAGAAAGATCACTTTCAAACGGCCTCTCCCCAAGATCGCTGAAAATGTCTTCTTCGAAGCCGGGGAGAACCATTCCCTTTACGTTCATAAATTCTCGGAGAACACGGGTCTTCTCCATAAGGTTATCATGTTCGAGTTTTTCAATAAAGGCTTTCCCCGTTTGACGGTGGCGACCAGGTCAGAGTGGATGGAAAAAGCCTGGAGTTTTGAAGATGGTCTGGTCTACGAGTTTACACCCACCGGAGAGGAATTGAACGAAATGAGTTTTGCCAAGCTGAAATTTCCGGTTCAGACGACGTACGGAGACCATACCAAACATAAGTACAAGCGGCCTCAAGATATGAGTATGAACGAGCTGGCAGAACGAATAGAACAGCATAAAAAAAACAAGATTCCCTTCCGTGAATTGGAAATCGAGTATTTTATGAAAACATCGCTGCCATTCGCCAGTTTTTTCTTTGTTTTGATAGGCGCACCGTTGGCTACCAGAACTCAGCGGGGAGGGCGTTCCATCGGCATGGGGCTTTCTATTGTTATCATTTTTTTCTATTACCTGGTGATGTCCGCCGGAAAGGCTTTGGGAACGGGGGGGGTCATACCGCCCCTGGTAGCGGTCTGGGTCCAAAACGTCGTGATCGGTGTTGTCGGATCGTTTTTGCTGGTGAGAATGAGCCGCTAATCCACTCCTCCGGCGGTGTATGGCTCGTATATCACAGCATTGACAGACAATAAGGCCTGTGATATAGTAACCTTCGCTTAAACACAGGGATTGAGGAGCTTCAGTTATTGGGATCAGTTCGGTGTCTATCCTGCGGTCATCTTAATGAACGACCGGGACCCTTTTGCGGGCGTTGTGGAAAACGGCTTCCGGTAAAAGGTAATGTCCCTTCAGGTATACAGGAGCCGGGTGCTTATCAAGATCAGACGGAACACGTCTCAATTCCAGAAAAGATCAGATTAACCCGGGAGATTTTATCCCGTAATCCGGATGATGTCGAAGCCAGATGTGAGCTCGGTGAATTCTACTACCGTTTAGGGAACATGCCGCTTTCGGAAAAAGAATTCAAAATAGCAAAAGCTGTTGATCCGAACAATTTAACGGCGCGGGAATATCTATCTACGATATTCCGGGAAGCTGGTGATGATGAAGGTGCTGCCGGTGAACTGGAAGTTATCGAATCGTTACCCGCGTGCCCTGCTTCGTCCCTGCTTGATCTAGCTGAACTTCGCTTGCGTTTGGGGCGGAGAAAGGAAGCATTGCGAGCATTGCGAAAGGCGGTAGAAAAAGAGCCGGGCAACATTAAAATACGGCTGCGCTATGAAAAGCTTTTGATAGAAGAGGAGTAGGTTACGGTGTCGAGATCGGAAGATATAGTCGAGTTAGAACTACCAGCGTCCGCGCGATATCTGTCGTTGATGCGCTCGATTATCAGTGAATTACCGGAGCTCGACTCTATAAAACCTGCCGTGGTAGAAGATATCAAGGTAGCAGTTATCGAAGCTTTGACCAATGTTATTAAGCATTCTTCCGAACGAGTATCCAGAATCGGGTTTGTTTTTTCGTTTGTTCGTGGCGAGATTCACGTTTCAGTAAGATATGCGGACCCTAATTTCAAAATCGAAAACATTCCGGGTCCGGACGCTCAGCCGGAGCTGGAGAAATTGCCGGAGAGTGGCTGGGGACTTTTCATGATGCGTAAACTCATGGATCATGTTGAGTATCTGGTGGACGGTTCGGGAGACGTTGAACTCAGGATGATAAGAACTCTGCAAGAGAAGAAAAGTGGTAATGACGATACTGTTTGAAGTAGCGGAAGGGCAGAAGGAGACGTGAACGGTTTTTTCATCTCCTTTGAAGGACCGGAAGGTTCGGGTAAAACCACCCAGAGCTTTATGCTCGACGAATATCTACGCCGAAACGGTTTTGACTCTATTTATACCCGTGAACCCGGCGGCACTAATGTTGGTGATCAGATAAGAGAAGTATTGCTCGACCCGCTCAACAAAGATATAGAAGACGAGACAGAACTGCTGTTGTATGGCGCAGCCCGCATCGAACACTTGAAGAAAAGGATTCTCCCCAATCTGAAAAGAGACAGGATTGTCATCTGTGATCGGTTTGAGGATTCTACATTTGCGTATCAGGGTTATGGCCGGCAAATCAGTCTAAAGATTATACAAAGCCTACGCACTATTGTTATTGGCGACATGGAACCCGATCTGACCTTATTCCTGGATGTGGAGCCGGAACATGGATTGCAGCGAAAATTTCCGGGGACGGAAGATCGGTGTGGAGCTGATAGAATCGAAAGCGAGAAGATAGATTTCCATCGACGGGTCAGGAGAGGATACCTCCGCCTGGCCGAGATGTATCCCGATCGGATTCTCAGGATTAATGCCGACCGGCCGGTTGATGTTATTCATACTAACCTGGTTGAAGTTGTTACAGCCCGGTTGAGAGAACATGGTGACCTGGCGGAAAAGGCTCGGGAATGAAGATCCGCAGTAAGAAGAAAGGTGTTGCTGTTCGGGGACGGGGCCGTTATTTCAAAAACAAAAGCAGCTCGAGTGATATTTCTGTTAATTTCAGTAAAACGCTTGAAGAGACTGTAAACGAACAGCACCAGGTGTTTTTTGACAATCTATTGCTAGAGATCGAAGAGGCGGCTGAGTCTCTGGAGAAACGTCCCACATTAGGATCTTTGCATCGATATAAAGGGCTGGTCCGCCGGTTTTTAGATGAAATTTTAAGTAAAGTCTACCAGGTCCGGATGAGGCCGGGCAGAGCTCGAGAAGGACACCAGAAACTACACGTGGTACTCGAGGCTATTGACGAGCGGATGGCGGCTTTGGCAGAATCTATTATGAATGAGCAGAGTGAGTCGCTGTCTTTGGTTGATAAACTTGATGAAATCAGGGGTTTGCTGCTCGATCTCTATATGTAGAAAATCCGGGAAAGGTACCAGCGTTTATGCATCCGAAAAAGTCTCTGGAAATACTTATTATTTCGGGCCTTTCAGGTGCCGGTAAGAGTTCTGTGGCCGGTGTCCTTGAGGATTTTGGATATTGCTGTGTCGATAATCTCCCACCGTCCCTGATCCCTCATTTTGTTGAAGTTTGTCAGGCTACGGAGGGTCGAATCAGTCGTGTCGGCATCGTGGTTGATATCAGGGGACTTCTCTTTTTTGGACAGCTGAAAAACGCTCTTGATTCTTTGCGGGAGATGGGATGTCGGTATAAAGTTTTGTTTTTGACCGCTACCGAGGATACATTAATTAATCGTTTCAAAGAAACTCGTCGCCGCCATCCGTTGACTTCAGAAGGAAGCGTGTTATCTGACATTCGCCAAGAAGCGAAGATCATGGAAGAGTTTCGAAGTCAGGCTGACTGGGTCATCGACACTTCGAGTTTCAAACTTCGCGACCTTAAAGAGAAAATGAAAGATCTTTTCTTTGAGAAAGACTGCGATACGGAGCTGACGGTGGTGCTTACCTCGTTCGGCTATAAAAAAGGTATTCCTCTCGACGCGGATCTGTTGTTTGATATTCGGTTTCTTCCTAATCCATATTATGAAGGATCATTAAAAGACCTCAAGGGTACTGATCCTGAGGTAAAACAGTTTGTACTCGAAAATGAGATTGCCGGAGAGTTTCTCGATAAACTGTTGGATTTATTAAATTTACTGCTTCCACAATATCATCAGGAAGGAAAAGTGCACCTTTCAATTGGAGTGGGATGTACCGGGGGTCGCCATCGCTCGGTAGCGGTGGTGGAGGAATTAAGAAAGTATTTGAAACAACAAAAAATACGTCTATTTGTGCGGCATAGGGATCTTGAAGAGTAAGGAATAAAGAAGCGCGAGGGAGCGTTCCAAACGAAGTGAAAGAAAAAAAATTTACGGTAAATGATTTTATCACTTGCAAGCGCTCCGGCCGCCGTATTGTCATGCTGACAGCGTATGATGCGGTAACCGGCAGAATTCTTGATCAGGCAGGAGTTGATTCGATCCTGGTTGGAGATTCATTGGCAAATTGCGTATTGGGCTACACGACTACTCTGCCGGTGGAGATGGCGGATATGATTCGGCACACTGCTGCGGTAGTTCGCGGTGTCAAGCGGGCATTTGTGGTCGCCGACATGCCCTTTATGTCCTATCAGGTATCGGATGAACGGGCGGTTGAAGCAGCCGGCCGGCTGGCCAAAGAGGGCGGAGCCCAGGCAGTCAAGCTGGAAGGCGGAAGTGAGTATGCAGTTACTGCCGAGAAAATAGTTCGGGCGGGAATCCCCGTTATGGGGCACATCGGGTTGATTCCGCAGTCTGTCCATCGAATGGGTGGATATCGTGTCCAGGGAAAAGGCTTCCATGGGGCTAAGGAGTTGTATGAAAGTGCGCTTAAGTTGGAGGACGCCGGAGTATTCAGTGTCGTTCTGGAAGGGATTCCCCGTCAGTTGGCGCAGGCCATTTCGGAACGTCTTTTGGTTCCTACTATCGGGATCGGGGCAGGTCCCTGTTGCGACGGCCAAATACTGGTAATCAATGATGTAATCGGTCTCACCGAAACTGCTTGTCCAAAGTTCGTCCGCCGCTACGCGGAGGTTGGCAGCAGTATCAATGAGGCAGTGAAACACTACGCCCGGGACGTGCGTGAGGAGAAGTTTCCGGTGCCCAAGGAAAGTTATACCCTCTCCAAAACAGTTTGGAATCAGATAAAAAAGTACCTCAAAGGTAGAAAGTAATTGAGAGTGATTAATGGAGATTACCGGTGACATAGTCGAAGTCAGAAAAGCTGTGTCCGCAGCTCGCAGCGAAGGAAAAATGATCGGTTTTGTTCCGACCATGGGCTCTCTGCATGAAGGGCATATCAGCCTGGTCAGGGCTGCGCGCCGGCAAACCGGATTTGTGGTGGTGTCGATTTTCGTTAATAAGCTCCAATTCGGTCCAAAAGAAGATTTCAATGATTATCCCCGGGATTTGGATACAGACAAAACCTTGCTTCGGCAAGGAGGATGTGACCTGGTGTTCACTCCACAGGCTTCTGTTATGTATCCACCTGGGTTTGTCACCAGTGTACAGGTGGCCGGGCTCACGGAACACCTCTGTGGAACTTCCCGGCCCGGGCATTTTAATGGTGTAGCCACAGTCGTCTGCAAACTGTTCAATATCGTTGCTCCCGACCAGGCCTATTTTGGTCTGAAAGACAGGCAACAGTTGATGATTATAGAAAGAATGACACGGAATCTTGACATACCGGTGACTATAGTCGGGATGCCCATCATCCGCGAACGGGACGGCCTGGCTATGAGTTCTCGGAACAGATATCTCAACGATAAGGAGCGCAAATCCGCTCTCTGTCTTGGCAATTCTTTGAAGCTGGCTGCCAGGTTAGTGCGTGAGGGTGAAAAAAATACTGGTATTATTATTGAACGTATGCGAAACTATATTTTAGATACCTCCGGAGTGGAGCCGAATTATATTGCCGCAGTTGACGGTGAAGAGCTGCGGCCGGTGGAGCAGGTTGAGCTGAATACTATTTTCGCCATCGCGGCAAACGTCGGAAAATCAAGGCTCATCGATAATATGCAGGTATCGGAAGCCGATCTGAAAATCGCTGAGCAACATCAGGCGGGAGGGGAGTAGAGTGAATATTACCAGGGAAAATCAAAATGAAGTTGTTACGTTAAAAATCGAGGGTGATATTGCGGAACAAGCGGTGTATGAGTTGAAAGAGTTGCTTCTCGATATTCTGAGCAAAGGGAACAACTACATCATGCTCGATTTAGAGCAAGTAGGCTATATCTCAAGTGCTGGTCTGGGAATAATAGCAGCTTTTGACGCCCGGGCTAAAAAGCAGGAAGGTGGCATCAAGCTTCGCTCAGTACCAAAAGAGATAATCAGCCTCCTGGAGACGACCAAACTGATTGATGAATTTGATATCGCTGACAGATAACAGTCAATAGATTCACCTTGAAGGGTGGTAATAAATACTATATACTATTGCTAAAGTATGTAAAGCCTGTAAAGACAGGGGTTTAACTAGCGAGGTAGGTGTACAAATATGAGAATTACCGACGTGAGAATCAGGAAGGTAACAGGCGGGGGAAAGCTAAAAGCTTTTGTTTCTATCACTTTTGACGATATTTTCGTCGTGCATGACCTGAAGATCATTGAGGGTGATAAAGGCGTATTTGTAGCCATGCCGAGCAGAAAAACGCCAAGCGGTGAGTTCAGAGATACCGCTCATCCGATTAAAACCGAGGGACGTCGAATGATTCAGAAAGCTGTTCTGACAAAGTACCAGGAGATGTATCCCGGCGAACTTTCAACGGATTTAAAGGACCATAAACCAGTGGAAAACAGTGGTGCCAACACGGAGGCCTCACCTCCTCCTGGGGATACCATTGCAGAGCCACCGGCGTCAATTCCCGAGTCCGGGAACGATTCTCCTTTTGAAAGCGCTTCTGATACCAAAAGCGATATGAACTCGGGACCAGCTAAAGATGAGAACGATACTGAATTTTCTCCTTTCTAAACAGGATATTACGTTCTGAGTTACACTTTCCATCAAATACGCTGGGGAGTGGTGAAATGGCAACACAGCGGACTTTGGATCCGTCATTTGTAGGTTCGAATCCTACCTCCCCAGCTTCATTTATTCCCGTTTCATGGTGTAACCAGTCTGAAGATAAGAAGTTAAAGTAAAGGTTCTCTTTAAATATAGAGAGGAGGAATGGGGTTGTCTGAGGGAATGAATTTGAAAGTTTTTGACGGCGGCGCTCACTCTGCGCTGGCCGATGAGATTTGCAGTTATCTGGGAATTGCCAAAGGAGATATGGAAGTGAATTGCTTCCAGGACGGCGAGGTCTGTGTTCAGGTTAATGAAAGTGTACGTGGAGCAGATGTTTTCGTTGTGCAGCCGACCGGGCGTCCGGTGAACCACAACCTGGTCAGTCTTCTCATTACCTGTGATGCACTCAAACGTGCTTCCGCCGATAGAATAACTCTGGTTGTGCCCTATTATGGGTATGCCCGGCAGGAAAAGAAAACCCAGGGTCGGGAACCCATCACCGCCAAGCTCGTGGCTAATATTATGAAAGAGGCCGGCGCCGATCGTATATTGACGGTTGATCTTCATACCTGGGCGATTATGGGATTCTTTGACATTCCCGTGGATATGGCTTCGGCCATTCCTTTGCTGGCTGAATATTTCCTGCAACTCGGCCTGAGAGAGCCGGTAGTCGTATCTCCTGATGCCGGTGGAGTTGGACGGGCCCGTTTTTTTGCGCAGAAGATCGGTGCTTCATTAGCGTTTATCGATAAGCGGCGCCCCCGGGCCAACGAAGCGGAAGTCATGAATGTCATCGGTGATATCGAAGGAAAAGACGCGATATTGATTGACGATATAGTGGACACCGCCGGCACCATCGTGAAAGCGGCTAAGGCGTTGAAAAATAAGGGGTCGCATCGGGTGTTTGGAGCTTGTACCCATCCGGTCCTTTCCGGAGCCGCACTGCAGAAAATAAACAACTCTCCTATGGAAAAACTAGTAGTGACAAACACCATTCCACTCATTCCCAAAGCGTTGGAGTCTGATAAAATTGAGACATTGTCAGTAGCACCTTTACTGGGAGAGATCATCAATCGTATCCACCGGAACCTTTCGGTAAGTGAACTATTTACATAAAACACAACGAGTGCCGGGTTCGTTTTGATCTCTGTGCTTGAAATTCTTTGCTACGTGTGTTGAACATGTTGGCCGCGGCCAGGAGGCCGCCTCGGGAGGAAAAGTAGGTGCGAACGGGCACATACGTTACAAGGTTTGTACCGGCGATTATCTGTTGTTGGACGCTGTTTCTTCCAGGCTGTAGCCGACGACGGCCGTCAGGACGCCCGGTGGAGAAAAAACCGGGGTCTGTAATTGTCCGGACCCAACCTGAATTCGATAGCCGGGAACATGGATACGAACCAAACCGGCAAGCAAAAGACTTCAACGATACCGGCCTTCAGTATCAGGCTCTGGGCAAACTGGATAAGGCGATCGAGGCTTTCAAGAAAGCATTTTCTCGTGATCCGTATTTCAGCGAAGCTCGCCAAAACCTGGCTCAGGCTCATGTGGGAAAGGGGGCCGTACTGGCCCGGCGTGGTGATGAAAAAGCAGCGCTCAAGCATTATCAGCGTGCATCCAACCTCGACCCTCTCAACGAAAGCATCTACTCGGGAATGGCTAATGTCTATTACGCTCGTGGCCACCGCCTGGAAGTACAGGGTTATCTGGAAGAAGCCCTGGAAGCGTATAAAATTTGCCTTAAAATTGTACCTGAGCATCAACGGGCTTTGAAACAAGCCGGTATTGTCGAGATAGAAAGAGACAATATCGAAACGGCTTTGCAGTATCTTGAAAAGTGCCGGAAAGTTGCTCCGGATGCATCGGATATCTATGAATTGCTGGGGAAAGCTGAGTTTTCCATGGGCAATCTCGAACGAGCCGATATGCACTGGAAGCGGGCAATACTCCTGGACCCCGACAATGCAGATTTAAAAGAACGTTTGGACACGAGCGGAAACCTTCGAGGCCGTATGTATCTCAAACGGGCTGTTACACTGGCCGAGCTCTCCGAGTGGGACAGGGCCAATATCCTGTTTGAGAAAGTGCTCTCATTGAATCTTGATCTTCAGCCTGAAGAGTTACTGCTATTGGCCGAGAGCAAATTCAAAACGGGCTCACCGGCCGAAGCTGCGGATATACTCGGGAAAGTGTTGGATGCCAGGCCGGGTATGGTTGATGCGCATCTGCTTCTGGGTGATATCTACGCTGCCAGTGACCAAGAGGAAATGGCTTTTGAATGTTACCTGGAAGCCCGGCAACGTTCCTCGGAATCACTGGAAGCTGATTTCAAACTGGCGCAGTTGAGCGCGGGCCGGGGGCGGTATCCAGAAGCAATCCGTTTTCTCGAAGAAGTATTGGCCAGAAATCCTCGAAATAGGAGGGCTCTTGAAAATATCGGAATAGTTTATGCCCGGTGCAAACAGTTTGATCTGGCTCTGATGTATTGGGACCGGGTCAAAGAACTTGATCCCGGGTATGCCAATGTCTACTATGATATCGCCCTGGTAATGACGAGAAAACAGCGGTATGACGAGGCTATTGTTAATCTGCGTAAAGCTATTGAGCTTGACCCTGATAATGTTCTCTACCACTATTCCCTGTCATTGGCATATCGGCAGAAAGGAATGACGTCGGAGGCGCGTCGTGAATGGAAAAACGTTCTCCGGCTGGGACCGGATACACGGTATGCCAGAGTAGCGCGCCGAATGCTGGTAGAAGAAGGCAGCGGCGCCACCGCCGGTTTTTCCGATGCCAGATCATTGTATAATTACGCCTATATCTGTCAGAAAAGTGGCCGACTTGGTGAAGCTCTTTCAACGTATATTGAGGTGCTTGATCTTGATCCAAACCATGTGATGGCACTTATCGCGTGTGGAGAAATTTATCTCTCCCGGCGGCTTAACCGGGAAGCCGGTATATGTTTCTACCGGGCACTAAACACTGATCCAGAAAATATCCAGGGGCTGAATGGAGTAGGTAAAGCGTTTCTATCGTTGGGCTTTGTGAAACGGGCTGTTACGTATTTAGAGAAAAATTATATGGGCGGAAAACTCGATCAAGGGAGCAAAGTTGCGTTAGCAAAGGCTTATGAGCTGTCTAATAGGCTTGATTTGGCAACCGGTTTGTATAATGAATTAATGGAATCCGACCTCTATGGAGAATGGGGCACTTTGGCCGGTCAGCGAATCCGTCAGATCGCTGATGGGAAACCGCTGTCTGGCTTATCGCCGCTCCAGGTGGCTGATAACCATCTGGCGCTGGCTTTTAAATTTGTGGAACACGGTTTCAACCAGGAAGCCGAGGCCGAGTTCAAGGCGTCGGCCCTTCTTTCTCCGGAGAATCCATCTATCTACTTGAACATGGGAAACTTTTACCTGACCCTGGAGCGCATCGAAGAAGCCACCGATTCTTTTAAAAAGGTTCTCCTCCTGGAACCGGATGATCTGGCCGCCACGGAGCGGCTGGCCGAAATATATTGGGATATTGGGGAGAGAGAAGAAGCCGGTAAATATCTTGAATTAGCGGTACGGCTCAATCCAAGAAACAGTTCTCTATTGTTTAATCTGGTTGAATTCTACGAAAGTTTGGATAAACCCAGGGAGGCTATGATTATATTACAACGTTTCGTCACCATGAATCAGTCCAGTCCGAGTCTCGTTCGAGCCGGCGAAAAGATTACTGCTTTGGAAGAGCGTATCGCCGAGATGAAACTGAGTGAGGAACCGAGCGATCTGTCACGTTTGGAAGATTTTGTGGAAGATGATCAAAGAATGACCGGAGAGACCACTAACCTTGAACCTGTGGAAATGACTGGAGAAGCCGGGTCTGTTCATTCTCGTAAAATGACTGGAGAAGTCCTGCCCGGTATTGATGAAACACGGTGACGTAGGTGGATTGGCTTATTATCGGCCTTGGTAATCCGGGGCAAAAATACTGCAATAATCGGCATAACCTCGGTTTTCAGGTGCTTGAAGAGTTCAGGAAGCGCGAAAGGTTTGATCCTTTTCCTCCCGGTGGAAAATGGGCAGCAACATCAGGGAGAATAAAAGACAGCCGTGTGTCTCTCGTTAAACCTCTCACCTATATGAATTGCACCGGAGAGATCATCCCCTTGGCCAGGCGCCGGTTTCCAGTGGACCTCCCTGATGGGTTGGTAGTTGTTCATGATGATCTTGATTTCCAACTGGGCAAGATCGTCATCAGGAAAAGCGGCGGTTCGGGGGGGCACAAAGGAGTGGAATCGATTATTGCGGCGCTTGGCTCTTCAGCCTTTACCAGAATACGGCTTGGTATCGGGCATCCGGGAGAACGGGAGGTAAGCGAGTATGTTCTTGACGATTTCTCTCCCGGGGAACAGGAACAGGCCGAACTGATTATCACCAAAGCGGGTGAAGCTTTGGCCATGATGGTTCGCCGTGGAGTAGTTGCGGCAATGAATCGCTATAACGGGATTGATTTTCAGGATTGATTCAGTGCCCTGTTGCTTTTTAGCACACATTAGTTTATACTTGACTCCGCATGTTTTCCATCTGGGAGAAGTGTTTCTTATAGAATACTGATTATTTATGGGGGTTTAAGTCTTGCTCGAAACCGATGAAGACTTTTGGCGCCAATACAAATCAACCGGTGATCCAAAGATCCGGGATAACCTGATTCTTAAATATGCTTCCTTTGTTAAGTATGTAGCGGGTCGAATTGCCGTTAATCTTCCCTCTAATGTTGATTTTGAGGATTTGGTCGGGTACGGTATTTTCGGGCTTATCGATGCCATTGAGAAGTATGATCCTTCGAGGAACGTCAAATTTAAGACCTATGCTCAGACGAGGATACGGGGTGCTATCTTCGATGAGTTGCGAATGCTTGATTGGACGCCTCGATCAGTGCGCCAAAAAGCCCGCCAGCTTGAAAAAATCTACAATGAGCTTGAAAACAAGCTGGGAAGAGCGGCGTCTGATGAAGAAATTGCAGCAGCCATGGGTATTCATATGGAAATGCTTCACAAGCTTTATAACGAAACCCGCGGCGCGCTTCTTCTTTCGCTTGATGAAGTCTGTTATGAAAGTGAAAACGCTACCAGCCGGATGGATTTCATCGAGAATGCCGAGGTTGAAAATCCGCAGCTCAAAGTAGAGGAAGAAGAAGTCAAACAGATATTGGCCCAGGCCATCGACAAACTCTCTGAGCGCGAAAAACTGGTAATTACTCTTTATTATTATGAAGAGCTGACGTTAAAAGAGATAGGAAAAGTCCTTGGGGTGTCAGATTCTCGAGTATCTCAATTGCACACCAAGGCTGTTTTACGGCTTCGAGGGCGTCTCAGCCGTATGAAACGAGTTCTGGTTGAATAGCAGTGTCACCACTATCCTGTATTGTGTCTCCTGAGGGGGTATAACCTTTGGCTAAAAAGGAAATTATCATTCAAGGAGATACTGTCGACCAAGCGGTGGAACGTGGCTGTCGTAAACTCGGCGTTGAAAAGTCACAGGTCGATCATGAAGTCCTGGTAAAAGGCCGCCAGGGTCTGTTCGGGGCCAAGGGACGTCCTTTCGAGGTACGTGTCTTTATCAGCGCGGAGAAAAAACAAGACCTGGATGCTCTGCTGAGCGAGATGACCGGTGAAGGATCTCTCAACGACGAAGGCGATGCAAGCCTGGGTGTTGACAGCTACTGTGAGCTTGAGATCAATGAAGACGGCGTATTTTTCACTGTTTACCAGGCAGTGGGGGCGGGCAAGAACCTGACCGTGGAACGGGCTTCATCCTATATTGAAAGCAGAAATATCGCCAACGTCAACTGGGATGAAGTAGAGCGGGCTTGCAACATGGCTCATGGAGTCCCCATCAAGATCGCCGAGTATGATTCCGAATTATACAAAGAAGCCCAGGTAGCAGTTGACATATCTTCGGACTCCATGACAGCTTTTATGACTCTGGTAGCATCCCAGGGAGGACAAATGCCGGGCTTCGATCGGGCGATGCAGGCGCTCCAGGATGCCGGTGTAGTGGTAGGAATCGATGAAGAAGCAGTGAAATCTTCCCTGGAATCCGGGATGGTCAACCAGAAGGTAGAGGTAGCCCAGGGGATTCCTCCGGTCAAGGGAGAAGACGCGTTTATCAAGTACCGTTTCCAGACTCATCATGAAAAACATGCTCCCACCGAGGAGGAGGATGGTTCGGTTGATTTCCGGCGTCTCGATATTGTGCAGAACGTAACCAAGGGTGAGCCGCTGGCAGAGAAAATACCGGCCACCGAGGGCAAAGAGGGTCGAACGATCACCGGTTCGGTTATACCTTCAGTCCCCGGCAAAGATATGGTCCTGCAAGGTGGGCAGAACACCAAGGTTTCTGAGGATGGCCTTCTCATGACCTCCACTATCGACGGGCACGTCATTTTTCTCGGCAGGATTCCCCGCGTGGTACCGATTTTCGATGTCAAGGGCGATGTGGATTACTCGGTAGGAAACATCGATTTCATCGGGGATGTACATATTACCGGAAATATACTGGATGATTTTAAAGTCAAAGCCAAGGGTTCTATCACCGTGGGAGGGAATGTTCAGTCCGCCGTCCTGGAAGCAGGCGGTTCCATAGCCGTTAAGGGCGGCATTATCGGTAAAGATAAAGGACATGTCAAAGCGTCTGAAGATATCATGGCTAAATTTGTGGAGAACGCCAATCTTGACGCCAGGCGTAATGTTATTATCGATAAAGCCATCATGCACTCCGATGTCAAGGCGGGGGAAGAGGTGCGGGTAACCGGCAAGAAAGCGGTCATAATCGGTGGAAAAGTCATGGCGGGCAAGCTAATTGAGTCAAAAACTATGGGCTCCTATGTGGATATAAAAACTGAAGTCCAGGTCGGTGTTGATCCTCGTTTGATTGAGGAATACTATCAGACCGATGAAGAACTTACAAAATATGAGAAGTCACTGACCGAGCTTGAACAATCCATTAATTTGATGGTAAAGAAGAAGCAAATAGGCAAACTCGCTCCGGAAAAAATGCAGCTTCTTCAAAAATGGCTGACCATGCGCAAACAGCTTATGGAACTGATAGAGAACCTCAATAAGCGCCGTGAAGACCTCGAAGAACAAGCCTCTGTGAGTAAAGAAGGCCTCATAAAAGTCTCAAAAATTCTGTACCCTGGTGTTATCGTCCATATTAGAACCGCCACCAAACGAATGACTGAAGAAATCAGATTTGCCACGTTGGTTTATGATAGGGGAGAAATACGGGTCGGACCGTACCATTAAAGCGCCGACCCAGAGGAAGGGAATCGGCGGGGGTGATATGCATGGCCATTCGGCCGGTTGATTTACAGACGTCGCTCTCCAAGACAGTTGAAGTTGACAAGATGCGGCAGGCTCAACAGCAGCATCAGGTGGGAGAACAACAGTACTCGGATGAGCTCGACAAGCGGGTAAAAAAAGAAGCTCAGAGTATTGCCGAAAGCGAAAAAGCTGAGCAGGAAAAAGATATAGACGACTACGAATCCGAGAAACGTAAAAGCAAGCGCGAGCAAGACCGGGGGGAGAAGAAGGCCGAAGAAGATGTGGAAGAAACAGAAGATTCAAAGCTCAAGAAATCTACCTACAAGGATCCAAATCGCGGCGGTAATATCGACTTTACCGGCTAAAAACTTCCTTTTCTACGCTTCAGGATAACAGGTGTAAGGTTGCTGTCTCCGTCTATTTCTGTATTCACCGCAAAAACCTTTCTTTCTTAGCCCGGATAATCGATCCCCTGCTAAAACTGGTACAATAGGTGTATTGGGAGCAGTGCTGATGAGAAAGAAAACAGACGAAGTCGAGCCAGATAGTATGTCTGGTGTGGATTCTGGAACTGTGCATATCTATCGAGTCCCAAAAGTGTTTACGGGTGTTCTGCTGCTTGTGTTGGGGACAATGGCCGGTCTTCTCCTCTCGGAAGCTGTTTTGCGTCTCCTGGTAGACCTTGATATTCTGGGCATGCAAACCGGTTATGTGCGGTATATTAACAGGTTTCACAGTGATCCAGTGGCCGAATCAGTCTACCGTACGAGCAAAGATCCTCTCCTCAAACTGGAGTTTATACCGAACAGCCGCCGCCACCATATCCGGATAAACTCTCACGGATTCCGGGGAATGGAGTACTCTCGGGATGTTCCAAAAGGTGTTACCCGAATTGCCCTGTTGGGCGATTCAGAAGTGTTCGGCTCTCTTCTTGAAGAACAAGACACACTGGCCGGATGCCTGGAGAAAGCACTAACGGAGAAAAGTGACGGGGGACGTTTTCAGGTCTTGAATTTCGGGTTTCCAGGGTACAACACTGCCCAGGAATTACGATGGATGGAAAAGAGCGTTTTGCAGTTTAATCCTGATATGGTGGCGCTTTATTATGTGCTGAACGATCCATTGCCGGACAGTCAGGCCGCATTAGTTAGATCTTCACCGTGGCTGCGATCATATGTTTTCGTTCTTATAAAATACCTGCACTTTCTGACGACTATTCCTGAGACCCAAGTGCTCCATGAGGAAGGCGATTTGGTAAATTTCTATCAGCGTTTGCACCACTCCGAGGCCGCCAGGGATTCTTTGCGATTGATACACCGGATGGGTACTCTTCTGGAAAAGAAAAAAGTGCCCTTTTTTCTAGTAATCTCTCCTGAAATCATCGGCTTTTCTGATTTTAACCGGTATCCCTATCTGTCCATTCACGAGTTGTTGCGTTCGCTGCAAACACCAGCCATCCGGGTGATCGACCCGTTGCCGGCCTTGATTGAGTTGCGAACTGCTCCACGTGACCTCTGGATCACTCCCTGGGACTGCCATAAAGGGCTTAAAGCCAACCGCTCTATTGCTCAAACGGTGGCGGAGCGCATTATCACTGTCCTGGGACATTAGCATATAGTCATAGCAATATCAGGCCGGTGAGGGCAATACTCCAATTGACATCTCGTGCTGTATTCACATACCATTGAAATCGCTTGTTGGAAAGGGTGAGATATATGTGTTCAAACACGAAAATAGCCGAAGTAAAAGCCAGAGAAATTTTGGACTCGCGGGGAAATCCCACTATCGAGGTTGATGTTTACCTGGACGGGGGAGCAGTGGGTAGAGCCATCGTCCCCTCGGGAGCTTCCACCGGAGAACATGAGGCACTAGAATTGAGAGACGGAGATAAAGCCCGATACCTGGGGAAAGGTGTTCTACAAGCGGTTGCCAATGTGGAACAGGTACTGGCTCCCGAGATTATCGGTCTTGACGCGAGCGAACAGGAGAAAATCGATCGCCTGATGATCGACCTGGACGGGACTCCTACCAAGAAGAATTTGGGCGCCAACGCTATTTTGGGAGTGTCGTTGGCCATGGCGCGCAGTGTGGCAATGTCATATTGTCTGCCGCTCTATCGTTATCTGGGCGGCCTGGAAGCCCGGACACTTCCGGTCCCTATGATGAATGTTATCAATGGTGGCAAACATGCTGACAATAATGTTGACATCCAAGAGTTCATGATCGTCCCGGTAGGCGGAGACACCTTCCGTGACTCCCTAAGAATGGCGGTCGAAGTCTTTCATAATCTCAAGTCAACGTTGCAGAAGAAAGGTCTCAGCACTTCAGTGGGAGATGAGGGAGGATTTGCTCCCAATTTGGCTTCCAACGAAGCTGCCCTGATAGAGATGATCACCGCTATTGAAAAAGCGGGATATGAGCCTGGTAAAGATATCTGTATTGCCATCGATTCAGCTGCCAGCGAATTTTTTAATGAAGGCTTATATTACCTCTCAGCTGAAAGCGGTGAAGGGAAATCGGCTGAGGATATGGTGGAATATTACAGCGAACTTTGTGAAAAATACCCCATCGTCTCGCTGGAGGACGGTTTGGCTGAGGATGACTGGGATGGCTGGAAAAGCTTGACAGACAGGCTCGGTAACAAGATCCAGATTGTCGGAGATGATCTGTTTGTTACCAACTGTGAACGGTTGAATCGGGGAATTGAAGAGAAGGCTGCCAACTCAATATTGATCAAATTGAACCAGATCGGCACGCTCACTGAAACGCTGGAGGCGATCAGAATGGCCAGGGCTGCGGAATTCACCTGCGTCATATCACACCGTAGTGGTGAGACGGAAGATACGATTATCGCCGATGTGGCGGTAGGGGTTAACGCCGGGCAGATCAAGACCGGTTCTCTCTGCCGGACCGACCGTGTCTGCAAATACAATGAACTCTTGCGGATCGAAGAGGAACTGGGAAGCGGAGCGGCCTATCCGGGGATGAGTATTTACGAATAAAAAAACGGTCTTCGCAACTGGTTCTTTTGGGCCTGGTTGGTCCAGGTTATGTTGAGGTTCGGAGCCTCTTCCCGAGGAACACTCACGGCGCTTACCATCCTGGTGCGCCTCCGTTCGGGTCCCGCTCGTACAGAGACTCCGAACCTCAACACAACGTTTATTCAATCAAACAGGCTCATAGGAAGATGCTCCGCCTGGTATAGGCTTGGTTACGAGTGTTTGGTGTGGTTATAGGAGTAGCAGGCGGAGAGATGTGGTTTATGGTTAGGCCACAGGGTGGGGCGGAGAGACCTTGTTACTGGACAATATTGGAAGATGAGTAGGATCGGACAGGCCTCATAGGGTCCTCTTTCTACGCTTCTTGCTTATCATCTCAATCTCAATTCCTCGTTGTCAGGTCTGTTCGTTGCTATTGTCTTTACGCCCACACCAGTGTCTATCCCAAGATGACATCTTCCTCCCACCCTCCAGCAAGAACATATAGAAAGTAAGGTGAGGTCTTTCTTTCGCTCGGCTGTTCGCTGTGGCGAAAGCGCCTCGCTTGACGAGAGTTTAACTTGCTTATCATCTCAATCTCATTAACCTCTTTCTTAACACTGGCCCTTGAAAATAGTCGGTGATACAATGGAAACGGCAGTTAAGGGTGAAGGCAGGTGGACTGTCGGTGAGAATTTTGCTGCTGACGGGTAT
>CAZQHK010000025.1:0-17171 GCA_964593455.1 uncultured bacterium | reverse complement strand
AGTTAAGGGTGAAGGCAGGTGGACTGTCGGTGAGAATTTTGCTGCTGACGGGTATCGTGGTAGTTTTGCTGATTAACCTGATTGTTCCTTCCGTTTGTCTGGCTGTCCTCGGCCATCCTCCCGCTACGGTGGACACCAGTACCCTGGAAATTAGCTTGCCGGCAACCGTCGAAACTTTGAGAAAGTTTAAACGATCAGCTGGTAACGAAACCACGGCGGAAAATATTCGAATCGGCCGGGCGTTGGTTCGTGATGCGCCGTTGCCGCTGGCCAAAGCGGCGGGTCGAATTCTTATCAAACTCGGACAGAAACAAGAGCAGTGGCTGCTGGTCCAGGCGGTGGCCGGGGACATGCTTTCCCGTACCCGCGGGCAGGACAGGAGAGAGTGGCTCTGGTGGCAGGCTTGTGCCAGAGAATTCAATGATCGTCAGGCTTCGCTGAGTATATACCTGGAACTTCTTATTTCTAGTAATCGAGACGAATACCTGTTTCGGCTGCTAGAGCGGTTTGCGGCGGTTGATAACTGGAAATTGACTCCGGAGCAGCGGAATCTGGTAGCCAGCCGGGCTTTAAGCATCGGTAAAGCCCGGCTGGCTCTTACGTGGCTGTCTCAAGGTGAGGGTCCGCCTGTTGATAAGCAGGGCTTCGAATTGTGGTTGAAAGCTTCCCTGAGGGCTCGCCGTCCTCCTGTTGAAGTTTTGGAGGCAATACGAAAAACTCGAACCGGAAACAAAAATCTTGCCGGCTTCAATGCAACCATGGATGAGATCATGTTTATCAGGCGAAGCGGAAAACTGCAGGAAGCTCGAACCAGATATAACGCGCTGCTGAAAGAGCAAAACTCCCTTTGGAAGCGTGGAGAGATTTATTGGGCACTTCTTTCTCTGGAGAGAAAACTGTCCGGTCTCAGAATCTACCGTAAAAACATCGAACGGTACCTCGAGGCTGGCTTGAGCGCTTCTTTTAAAGAAAAACTGCTTTGGAGGTTGTATAATCATGTCCGGGCAACCGGCGTCGATCGAGCCATGATATCGATTTTATCCAGGCTTGTCGAAACCTATCCTGATTCGCGCCAGCACGGTCGGGCCATGTTTTTACTGGGCAAGATCCTGGTTGACGTTGTGTGTCAGGAAGAAACGGAAGAACGTCATGCCACTCACCAGCGGGGAGTGGAGATCCTTCGGATTCTGGCTCGTGACTACTCCCGTACTCTGTATGGTTTGCTGGCCGACAGGCTCCTGTTATTTCGTGGTTTTTCCCTGGAAAAATCCAGGAAAAAGGAGTTAACAGCTGAAAGCCTTGCCTCCTTTGAAAATGATGAAAGATTTCAAAAAATCACCCAGCAGACTGTCACGGATATGGATATCATTTCGAGTCAAGGATTGTTACCTCGTGAACTGGTAGAGCTTCTTCCGGATGATTTATGGCAACCTGTACGTTGTTTGTACTGGATGAAACGGTTTGATGAAGCGTTTTTAACATTCTCTTGTTTATCCAGTGAACACAAACTGGAGAACAAAGCGGCGGAAGCTTTCCTGGCGACCGCCGCCGGTTATAGAGCGAAGACTACGGCGGTGGAGTTTGGGGCAACCAAACCTTCCAACATATCGGAAAAGTTACGGGATCGGTTCCGATATCCGGTTGTGTGGACAAATACGTTGGCTTCCGTGGCTAGCGAGTATGCGGTTGATCCGTTCCTGGTGCTGGCTGTTATCCGGGAGGAAAGCCATTTCAACCCGACTCTTGTCTCTTCCGCTACCGCGTGCGGTATCATGCAGATTATCCCCTCCACCGGACGGTATATCGCGAAAAAAATTAAGTTGGAACAATTCACTACTACAGATTTGTTCGACCCGGCGGTGAATATTCGGATGGGGACCTGGTATTTGGGACATTTGCTGGCAACTTTTAAAGGAGATCTTATCGCGGCTCTGGCTGCATACAATGGCGGTCCGGGAAATGTAAAAAGATGGAAAGCGGCAGCAGTAACAACTAATCCGGGCGATTTCCTGGAGTTAATCGATTACGATGAGACGAGAAACTATGTTCAAAAAGTTGTAACCTCGTATCTCCAGTACCTTCATGTGTACTTCGGCAGCACTACAACTCAGGAACAACACGACTGACCGGGTTGCGCCGCAGGTGTTCCTTAAGTATAATATTCTTCATACAAAGCTTACTTTTGGTCGTAGTGTCGATGGCGATTGAAGCGGTAAGGTGGAACATCGCTGTTAAAACGATAATGAATAGAAGTCTTTAGACTTGTTGAGCAGGAGGCAGGGACGATGAATATTTCTACAGCTGATTTCAGTACCGGGATTACGCTTGATTTTGACGGCAAGCTGTTCAAATTGGTCGACTTTCAGCATGTCAAGCCTGGAAAAGGCGCAGCATTCGTCCGCACCAAATTAAAAAACAGGAAAACCGGACAGGTGCTGGAGAGGAAATTCCGGGCTGGTGAAAAGATGAAGCAAGCGATTATCGATACTAAAACATCCCAGTATCTTTACAACGACGGTTCCCAATACTGTTTTATGGATAATGAGACTTTCGAACAAATATTTCTTTCCCCCGCTGTTCTCGAGGATGAATGCCAGTATTTGAAAGAGAATATCGAAGTAAAGCTCCAGTTTTACGAAGACCGCATTATCGGGGTAGAGTTGCCAACCTTTGTCGAGTTGGAAGTTACCTCGACCATTCCCGGTGTGAAAGGCGATACCGTATCAGGTGGAAGCAAACCGGCTACTTTGGAAACAGGCTTGACCGTCAATGTTCCTCTTTTCATTAATGAAGGGGATGTATTGAAAATTGATACACGGAAGTCGAGCTATGTTGAGAGGATGGCCAAATGAGTATCCCGACCAAAGAACTTTCCAAGATTATTCACTTCCTCGAAGAGCGGGATCTCAGTTTTGTTGAGGTCGAAACATCGGCCTGGAGTCTGCGCCTGGACCGTGGACCCGGGTATTTTGCTCCGGAACAAACGGCTTTATTACAGGAAGCACAGGAAGAAATCCGTGATGTTCTTGTGGAAATAGTACCGGATGAAACAAGCCCGGAAAACCTTATCAGGGCCCCGATGGTTGGAATTTTCTATTCCTCCGCTGTATCGGATGTTTACGAGACGCTGCGGGTTGGTGATCAAGTTAAAAAAGGACAGGTACTTTGCATGGTAGAGGCAATGGATGTAGAACATCTGGTCAAATCGGATTGCGACGGTATAATCGTTAAAATCATTGCCGATGATGGAACCCCGGTTGAGTACGGGGCGTCGCTCATGGCTATACGGTGCGGGGATTAAACAGAGGAGATAAAGGCGTATGTTCAAAAGAATGCTGGTGGCTAACCGGGGTGAAATTGCCCTCAGAATCATTCGAGCGTGTCATGAACTAGGAATAGAAGCAGTAGCTATCTTTTCCGAAGCCGACCGTGGGGCTCCTTATCTGAAATTGGCGGATGACGCTGTCTGTGTCGGTCCTCCACAAAGCGCTAAAAGCTATCTGTTTATGCCCAATATTATCAGTGCCGCCGAGATCACGCGCTGTGACGCGATTCATCCCGGGTACGGGTTTCTGGCGGAGAACGCTCGTTTTGTTGAAATAAGTGAGGCGCATGGACTTACTTTTGTCGGGCCAAGCCGGGAAAATATCAGAAAGATGGGAGATAAAGCCCTGGCCCGAAAAACGATGCAAGACGCTGGAGTTCCGCTTATTCCGGGATCGATCGAACCTTTGAAATCAGAGGAAGAGGCTCGCGATCTGTGCCGGAAGATAGGTACCCCGGTCATATTGAAAGCCGCCTCGGGCGGCGGTGGTAAAGGCATGCGGGTCGTCAACGATCTCTCCGAGATCAAAAATGCCTTCGATACCGCCAGTGCCGAAGCCCAGGCAGCGTTCGGGGATGGCCGGCTGTATATGGAAAAATACATCGAGGAAAGCCGGCACATCGAATTCCAAATACTGGCAGACAAATTTGGTAATATCGTGCATCTCGGCGAACGGGAGTGTTCTATTCAACGGCGGCACCAGAAACTCATCGAGGAGTCTCCGAGTCCGGCGATAAACGTTGAACTCAGGCGAGAGATGGGACAGACCGCCATCCGGGCCGCACGTCATATTGGGTATGAGAATGTTGGGACTATCGAATTTCTCCTCGATATGGAGGGGAATTATTACTTTATAGAAATGAATACCCGGCTTCAGGTCGAGCATCCGGTAACAGAAATGGTTACCGGTGTTGATATCGTCCGGGAGCAGATCCGGGTGGCGGCGGCTGAAAAACTCTGCTATCGTCAGGATGAACTATATATTCGGGGACACTCACTGGAGTGCCGGATCAACGCGGAAGATTACACCAAGGGTTTCATGCCCTCGGCTGGAACATTGGAAGTTTTTAAAACTCCGGGAGGACCTGGTATTCGTCTCGATACCTATATCACCACCGGATACTCCATTCCTCCTTTTTATGACTCGATGATCTGCAAGCTGATCGTATGGGATCATTCGCGATCTGAAGCCATCGTGCGGATGACCCGGGCGCTTAAGGAGTTCTACATAAAGGGTGTGGAGACAACAATACCCTTTCATCTCAAGATTTTAACCAACCGGCATTTTCGCCGGGGACATTTCTCGACCGGATTTATTTCCAGAGTAATGAAGGTCTGATAGGGGGATACCAAACGATGTCCGATCAGGACCGGAATGAAATAGAAAAGTATATAGGGCAGTTGAAATCAGAAGATCAAGGAGCGCGGGTCGAGGCTGCCCGGGAACTGGGACGGTTTGACGGTGAGGATGTCGAAAGTGCGCTGGAGAAATTGCTGGGCGATGAGAATTTTGTCCTGCAGGCCGCTGCCGAGAAAACCCTCGAAAGGATTTACAAAAGGAAGAAAATTCAAGCTGAAGAACGAAAGAAGCTTGAAGAACAACGGGCGAAAGAGAAGGCGCAGGAACCTAAAGTAGATCTCAGTCTTTTATCCGAGGAGGATCTTCAGCGGATACGGGAGGAAGAGCTCACCTCGCTCGAGGAAGAAAAAAACAAACAGGAGCTTGAACAGAAGAAACACGACGAGCAACGCCGGCGTGAAGACGCTGAGCGACTTAAAGATAAAAACCGGCGTCAGTTGGAAGAGGATAAAAAGAAAGCCGAGGAACTGCTCAGAGAGAAGATCAGGAAAGAAGCTTCAACTCAGATCGGACTGGTTGAGTACGAAGGCGAGATGCTTACTCCGGAAGAGGTAGAACGGAGAAACGATGATAAAAAACAAAAGGAGGCAACTCGTCGCCAGGCTATCCAGAGAAAACGTAAGCGCGAAGAAGCAAATAATCGGGAGATCATCACATCACAGAAAGCGCTTGAAAAGATCGTGTTACACGTTGCTTCAGGCGCACTTATTGTGTTTGGGATATGCCTGTTGGTCACCGTGCTGGACAGATTCCTCCATTTTGTCAGTAAGGGAGCGTCGCTTTCCGTGTTCGGCTTCCTCGTCATGTCTGCCATTATTTTCTCAGCAGCGCTGTGGCAGATACATGCCTCTGAATCAAAGATCAACAAGGCGCGTATCATCACTATCGATAAGGACATCTGGTCGTTTGATGTGGAGCTCAGCCAGCATCCCATTGCCACTATTGTGCGCAGGATAATTTTTTCCAGCAATCCCATACTCAAAACCCATTTGACGCCAAATGACAAGGAGTCCAAGGAGTGAATCCTGAAGGGGTTCTTTCCGTACTCGAGGTAAACAAGCGGGTCAAACTACTTCTTGAAGACGATGAGATTCTTCGGGATGTCCAGGTTGCCGGGGAGATATCAAACTTTAAACACCATCGTTCTTCAGGGCACTTTTATTTCACGTTGAAAGAGGCCGGAAGTGTTCTCAGATGCGTCATGTTCCGGGGGAAAAGTAGATCTCTTGATTTTGAGCCGGCTGATGGTATGAAGGTGGTTGCTCACGGATATATCGGCGTGTACGATGTTCGTGGGGAGTACCAGCTCTACGTTGACGGACTGCAGCCCGAGGGTTTGGGATCTCTCTATCTCGCTTTTGAAAAACTGAAAAAAAAGCTTGAAAGCGAGGGCCTTTTCTCTGCTGAGATAAAAAAAGCCATACCGGTGTTTCCGCAGCGTATCGGTGTGGTAACCAGTGAAACGGCCGCAGCTCTCAGGGATATATTAAACGTATTGAAACGCCGTTTCCCCAACATCGAAATAATCGTTTCCCCCTGCCTGGTACAGGGGGGCCTGGCCCCTCCCTCTATTGTTAAAGCTATTGAAGCCTGTTCAAGATGGGGCAAACCGGATACGATAATTGTTACCAGGGGGGGAGGATCCATTGAGGACCTCTGGGCGTTCAATACGGAACCGGTAGCGAGAGCTATTTATGAATGTCCCGTTCCGGTCATCAGCGGGGTGGGGCACGAAACTGATTTCACCATAGCAGACTTTGTGGCTGATTTACGGGCCCCGACTCCTTCCGCGGCCGCTGAACTGGCTGTCCCCGAGAAGTGGAAACTTCAGGATACGTTACGTCGTTTGAAACGGAGAGCGATTACCGGAATGTTTTCACATTTTCAGCGTATCAGGCGACGGGTGGAAGAGGTTGATTTCGACTATCTGCAGCGGATAATTATCCGCGCGGTTGACGGAATGAGAAACAGGGTTGATGAGCTTCAAGAACGTCTTCACCGGTCATCCGGGCAGCGATTATCCGAAGCGGACCGGGAACTAAACCGGCGCAAAGAGAAATTGTCAACCAGTATCGACTGGTATCTTGGCACTTACAGACAGTCTCTAGAACTTGAGATGGGAAAACTCGTGGCGCTTGAGCCCCGGAAAGTGCTTGATCGGGGATATTCAATTTGTCTCAAACTGCCTGAGCGTAGCGTGGTAAGCTCGGTAGCGACGGTATCGGCCGGAGATGAAATTGAACTGCAGGTAAAAGATGGGAGTCTGCGTGGAGAGGTTGTGAGTTCTGCCCCATGATCGCAGGAAAGGAGTATGGGTTTGATGAGTAACAGCCAGGGGGGACTGCCCTTTAACGGCGATGATTTCATAGAACAGGAAAACACCATGGAAGATCGAACGATATCTTTTGAAGAAGCGTTGGAAGAGTTGGAAGGCATTGTTAAGCATATAGAGACAGAGGCACTTCCCCTGGAAGAAGCGATCAAGCAATTTGAGCATGGTATGGAGTTGGGTGAGCTCTGCTCAAGTAAACTCGACGAGGCTCAAGGGAAGATCGAGAAACTGGTAAAAAATGAAAAAGACGGACTTGAAATGAGAACAGTTTCCCTTGATCGGGCCGGGGAGGACAGCGCTCCTCCGGACGAAGCGCGGTAACGAGTATGGATCTCAAATCGTTATTCTCACACAGTGTTTCTCGTGTGGAAGCATATCTACGCCAGTGGCTTCCGCCGCCGAAGGCGTATCCCCCCGTAATTCACGAGGCTATTCACTATTCGTTGTTTTCCGGCGGAAAACGATTTCGTCCGACACTGGTGCTGGCCGGGGGACACCTGTTTGAAGTTGATGATGACAAACTTTTACCGGTGGCCTGTGCGGTTGAACTGATCCACACTTACAGCCTGATACACGATGACCTTCCCTGTATGGATGATGATGATCTAAGACGTGGCAAGCCGACTTGCCACAAGAAGTACGGGGAAGCCGTGGCGATTCTAGCCGGCGATGCACTTCTGACCGCTGCTTTCGAAACACTGGTTGCGGGGAACCGTGAACAAAAAGTCCCTCCGGCAATCATATGCGTTTTGGTTGAACGACTGGCCATGGCGGCCGGTAGCAAGGGGCTGGTGGGAGGCCAGATAGTTGACATCCTTTCCGAGGGGAAGGAGATCACTTTGCCTGAGGTCCAGTTTATCCACTCGCACAAAACCGGTGAACTGATTCGTTTTTGTGCTGCCGCCGGCGCAATTGTGGCCGGCGCACCCAAAGAAGATATTTGCCGGATGGAACGTTTTGGGGGAGAACTGGGACTCCTGTTCCAGGTCAAGGACGATCTTCTGGACGAGGTAGGCAGTACGGTTAAACTGGGAAAAGTGGCCGGCGCCGATCAGCGGCGGTCGAAATCGACGTACCCACGGGTAATCGGAGTGAAAGAAAGTAGATGTGTTCTTGAAGCATTGCGTTGCCGCACCAGAGATGAGTTGGCCCCCTATGGTGAGGCTGCCTCCGAGCTGCTGGTTCTCGCTGATTTTGTGGCAAAACGGGAGCACTGATTCAGCATGGATAAGATAATAGGAGCTTGTGCGATAGTTGTCGCTGCCGGCCGTGGCCGGCGGTTTGGCGGAGAGACTCCAAAACAGTTTGCCGTAGTAGCGGGACGTCCTCTGTTGGCCTGGACGCTTCAGGCCCTCCATGAAGCCGAACGCGTTGAAACGGTGGTGGTAGTGCTTCCCCCTGACTGTCTTGGTTTGTTCCGTGATTTTGTTATCCCTCAGTGTTCGTCAGATAAAGTTATAGCCAGCGTGCCGGGAGGAGGCGAGCGTTACGATTCGGTGATGGCCGGGTTGGAAGCCCTGCCTGCAGAAACCTCTATTGTGGCTGTTCACGATGGAGTGCGGCCGCTGATCGAACCGGGGCTGATTAACCGGCTTATTGAACTGGCGGCCGGCGGGACTTGCGCGGTTCCCGGAGTTAAACTTAGAAGCACTGTGAAAAGATGTAACACGGACGGTTTTGTTATGGAGACGATACATCGCGATGGACTGGTGGAAGTACAGACCCCCCAGGTGTTCCCGCTAGATACTCTAGTGGCTGCTTACACCCGGGTGAAAAAGCGGCACGGGTGGACCGATGATGCCCAGGTGGTCGAGGCGGCCGGTATTCCTGTCTATGTGGAAAATGGTGCTCTCTGGAATATCAAGGTAACTTTTCCTGAAGACCTGGCGATGGTGTCTTTTTGGTTGGAGAGGATGTACAAAGAGTGAAGCCTATCTGCGTGCAGGCTCCGGCCAAAGTTAACCTGGGGCTTCGGATATTGGGAACCACCGGGGAAGGGTGGCATGAACTTGAAACCCTGATGGTGAAGGTTACGCTTACAGACGTGCTTCGTCTCAGTTCAGGTCCGCCGGACTCCACCATCCACATGACCGGCTCGGAGAAAGATATAGCTTCGATTCCCAAACGAAACGGGAACCTGGTGTTTGAGGCTTTGAGTCAGTTCAGAAACAAGTACGGTCCGGTGAAGGTGACGGTCCATCTGGAAAAACGGATTCCCTCCGGTGCCGGATTAGGAGGCGGAAGCAGTGATGCAGCGGCCACTCTCAAGATGTTGCGGACGATTACCGGCCGTCCGGAGAAGGAAAAAGAACTGATGCCTCTGGCGGCTTGCATCGGAGCCGATGTCCCTTTTTTTTTGCTTGAAGGGCATGCTCTGGCCAGCGGGATTGGAGACGAGCTTGAATCCGTATCCGTCCCCTGTACATGGATGGTACTGTTGAAACCGCCGGCTGGTGTTTCAACGGTGGCAGCCTACGGATTATGGGACAAAACTATGCTCCGGCAAGCTCCTTCTCCGGCGGAGGTTCTGTCGGCGTTACAGAACCGGGATTGGGACAGACTCACTGCCTGTCTTGGGAATGATTTGGCGGCGGCCGTTCTCCCTGATCGTGGCGACATGCAGGCAGCACTGGATATTCTAAGGGAAGCGGGAAGTGCAGCCGTTACGGTTTCTGGCAGCGGGTCGACATTAGTTGGCGTTTGCGCCAGCCAGGCTGGCGCTTCCCGGGTCGCCGACCGGGTGGCCGAGCACTACCCGGGTTGGTTCTGCCAGATGGTCAAAACAGACTACCTTGATGGAGAGGGTAAACGATTATGATCAAGGGTGTTTCCATACTTGGATCAACGGGCTCAATCGGCCGTAATACTCTTGATGTCATTCGCGCTCTTCCCGACCGGTTCCGGGTTGTTGGCCTCGGGGCAGGTAAAAACATCGAGCTTTTGAAAACGCAGATAAAAGAATTTTCTCCTTCGGTCGTCTCGGTTGCTGATAACAAGGATATAGATAAATTAGCCGGCTTGCTGGAAAGCTCCGAACGGAAAACCCTTGATATTCGGTGGGGAGAAGAAGGTCTGTCGGAATTAGCTGCATTGGCCGAAGCGGATATTGTCGTTATCGGAGTGGTGGGTACCGGAGGACTGGTTCCGCTGATCAAGGCCTTGGAAGCAGGTAAACTGGTTGCCCTGGCCAGTAAGGAGTGTCTGGTGGCGGGGGGAGAGCTGGTACAGCGGGTTATCAAAAACAATATGGGACTGATGATCCCGGTTGACAGTGAAATAAGTGCTTTGTTCCAGTGTCTGGTTGGAGAAGAAAGGACTCAGGTTGAGAGGTTAAACCTGACTGCTTCCGGAGGTCCGTTCAGAGGATTCAACCGCCATGAGCTTGAAGTCGTGACCATAAAAGAGGCCCTGGTGCATCCTGTATGGAAAATGGGAGGAAGAATCACTATTGATTCCGCTACCCTCATGAACAAAGGGTTTGAGATCATAGAAACCCACTGGTTTTTCGGCCTGGACTATGATGCCATTTCCGTGGTGGTGCACCCGGAGGGAATAGTTCACTCGCTGGTGTCGTTTAATGACGGATCAGTCAAAGCTCAACTGTCAGCGCCTGATATGCGCCTGCCAATATTGTACGCATTGTCGTATCCGTCGCGCCATGAATGTCCTTTTGAAGGGCTCACCCTTGATTTGCCCGCACTTGTAAATCTCAGTTTCTATGAGCCTGATCGGGAACTCTTTCCCTGTCTCGATCTAGCTTTACGGGCAGGCCGGGCCGGGGGTACCTACCCGGCGGTTTTGAACGCGGCAGATGAAGTAGCAGTTGAAGCATTTTTACAGGGTGAAATACGGTTTAGCGGTATCCCCGGCATTATCAGGAGATGCCTCGATGAATATGATAATACCCCGTGCTCAGGTCTTGAAAAGATTCGTTCGGCAGAAGCGTGGGGAAGACGGATAGCCGGGAGGTTTTGCCGTGAGAGTCGGTATCGGATATGATATCCACCGTCTGGTCGAGGGACGTCCGCTAATCCTCGGTGGTGTGCAATGTGAACATGAACGTGGTCTGGCGGGACACTCGGACGCTGATGTTTTGACGCACGCCATCATAGATGCTCTGCTCGGGAGTTGTACTCTTGGTGACATCGGGCACTATTTCCCTCCCGGGGACCCCGAATATGCCGGAGCAGACAGTTTGAATTTGCTGACTCAAGTGGTTACAATACTCTCGGACCACGGTATGCAGCCGGTTCAGGTTGATGCGGTCGTGATGTGCGAGAGCCCGAAGCTCAAACCGTTTATCGGCGGTATGCGGGCCAACATTGCCCGGACGATTGGAGTGGAAATGACGGAGGTTAGTATAAAGGCTACTACTTGTGAAGGGCTGGGGCCGGTCGGCCGAAGTGAAGGTATTGCTGCCCAGGCGGTGGTAGTCGTTGAAAAGGTGAGTAGCAAATGAGTTTGATTCTGGACAAGATTACGAAACCAGCGGATATAAAACTGCTGACCTTTGATGAACTGCAGGCACTGGCGCTTGAATTGCGGCAGACGATCGTTTCCACGGTTGCCAAGACCGGTGGACATATTGCTCCGAGTTTAGGAGCGGTGGAAATTTCTATTGCGCTTCATTATTGCTTGAACAGTCCCCGGGACAAGATTCTCTGGGATGTTGGACACCAGGCTTATGCGCATAAATTATTGACCGGCCGCGCCGATCGATTTCACACTCTCAGGCAAAAGGGTGGAATATCGGGTTTCCCCAAGCGGGAGGAAAGCCCACATGACATACTGAACACGGGCCATGCCTCAACGGCTATATCAGCCGGATGCGGAATAGCGTGCGCGCGCGACCTGACGGTGGAAGATTTCATGGTGGCATGCGTAGTTGGTGATGGAGCTTTGACCGGTGGGTTGGCGTTCGAAGGATTGAATCATGCCGGTCATATTCGCATGGGGAAGTTCCTCCTGGTTATCAATGATAATGAAATGAGCATTTCTCCGAATGTGGGAGCGCTATCGCAGCATCTCTCACGCCTGCGGACGGAGCCGCTCTATGTTACATTCAAAAAGAACATCGAAATGATGTTGAACCTGGTTCCGGCTATCGGCAGCCGGATGCGGAACATGATTCTGCAGCTCAAAGACAGCCTGAAACACTTGATCATCCCCGGACAGTTGTTCGAGGAACTCGGGTTTTACTATTTCGGACCCATTGACGGTCATGATATCGAAGCTTTGATTCATGTCTTCAATACCGCCGTAACCCTCAGGGGACCGGTAGTCGTCCATTGCTCCACAACAAAGGGGAAAGGGTATCCCCCGGCAGAGAAGAATCCGTCTCTATTCCACGGGCTCGGACCGTTTAAATCGGAGACAGGTGAGCCTCTCAGTAAAGCCGGAACTCCGAAATACAACGAAGTCTTTGGAAGCACGCTGGTTGAACTGGCGGAAGAAGACGAGCGAATCGTCGCAGTTACGGCAGCCATGCCTGATGGCACCGGTTTAGTTAAGTTCCGTGATAGATTTCCTGAAAGATTCTTCGATGTCGGAATCTGCGAACAGCATGCGGTTACGTTTGCCGCTGGGCTGGCTTTACAGGGTTTGAAACCGGTCATCGCAGTATACTCTACATTCCTGCAACGTGCATATGATCAGATTATTCACGATGTGGCTTTGATGAAACTACCCGTGGTGCTATGCCTGGACCGTGCCGGGCTGGTAGGTGAAGATGGCCCGACTCATCATGGTGTATTCGATATCTCATATTTGCGGCACATACCGGGTTTAATTCTAGCCGCGCCGGCGGATGAGACTGAACTCAAAGATTTATTGGCTACGGCGTTGGCCTGGAAAGATGGGCCTTTTGCTATAAGGTATCCTCGCGGGCGCGGCCCCGGGGCCGTCAGCGAAGAACCTCCTCAGACAGTGGCTGTTGGCACCTGGAAGCGTCTACGCTCAGGACATGATGTCTCTTTACTGGCGGTGGGGCGAATGGTTGAAAGGGCGCTCGAAGCCGCATGTTTATTAGAAGAAAGCGGTATCTCCGCCGGTGTCGTGGATGCCAGATTCATTACCCCAATGGATATGTCTGTTCTGGAAGAAGTTGCTTCTACCGTACCGTTGGTAACCATCGAGGAAAATAATCTCCCCGGCGGATTTGGCAGTGCCGTTCTGGAAGCTTTGAACATGCTAAGAATACAAACACCGGTCCTTCGCTTGGGATTACCTGATCAATTTATCGAGGCCGGATCGGTGGAAGAATTGCTGCAGGCAGTGGGACTTACCGCCGGAGGAATGAGTGCGAACGTGGTGGACTTTCTTAATGTCGTCTCGAAAAGAGAAAACCAGACTTGACGAGCTTTTAGTTAGCCGGGGGCTGGTGGACAGTCGAAACCAGGCTCGCAGTATAATTATGGCCGGCGATGTGCTGGTGGAAGATAGACCTGTTACTAAAGCGGGTACGGCGATTAAACGCGACGCGCTTATTCGAATCCGGCCGCGAAAACGGTTCGTCAGCCGTGGTGGAGATAAGTTAGCCGGTGCGTTAGATGATCTGGAGCTATGTGTCAGTGGCCTTAACGTACTTGATATCGGAGCTTCTACGGGCGGTTTTGTTGATTGCCTGCTCAACGAGGGTGCCGCGGCGGTTTGTGCCTGTGATGTTGGGTATGGGCAACTGGCCTGGAAACTCAGATGCGATTCCAGAGTTCATGTGTTGGATCGGGTTAATGCCAGGAACCTTGAGCTTAGTATACTGCCATGGGTTCCTGACCTGGTAACGTGCGATGTCTCGTTCATTTCTCTGACATTGCTCCTGAAGCCGATACGGAGCGTTTTACCCGATAGCGGACAGGCTCTTCTCATGGTGAAACCACAGTTTGAAGTCGGAAAAGGGAAGGTCGGCAAAGGTGGGGTGGTGCGGGACAGACATCTCAGAGAGCAGGCCGTGGAGACGGTTATTCTGAACGGAATCGAGCATGGTTTTATGCCATTAGGGATAATCTCTTCACAAGTGACCGGCCCGGCGGGAAACCACGAGTGTTTTGTATTACTTGGAGTGTCAACCGGGTCGAGCGAACCCGGTGAAAAAGAACGGAGAGAAAATTGGAGACCATGGCTGGCAAAGGTTCTCTGAGTGTTGAAACTATCGGAATCGTAGCAAACGTGTTCAAACCAGACGCACTCAGTTTGGTGGCCCGCCTGCTTGCTGAATCCTCCGCGCGAGGGCTGCGCGTACTGCTTGACACCGATACCGGCCGGCATGTTCCCGGCATTGATACGATGTACACGGACGATGAGTTGGCCCGGCAAGCCGATATCATTATCGTGTTGGGTGGCGATGGGACCCTGATATCGGTAACCAAAAGATTTTCCCCGCTTAACCTACCGGTTATGGGAGTAAACCTGGGCAAACTGGGTTTTTTGGCTGAGGTCAGCCCGGATGAGATAGAAGCTGCATTGGAACAACTGCAATCAGGACACTGGTCCATTGAACACCGACTTATGCTAAAAGCCACGGTGGACCATGTCAACAGTGAGAAAGATGAGGAATACCTGGCGCTCAATGATTTTGTTATTGCCCGGGAAGCTTTTGCCAGGGTGATCGATATCCAGCTCAATGTTGATGATAGATTGGTTGATCTATATAGAGGTGACGGGCTTATTGTGGCTACTCCCACCGGTTCAACCGGCTATTCTCTTTCAGCCGGTGGCCCGGTTGTCTTTCCGCTGCTAAAAAGTATCCTGGTCACCCCAATATGTCCACATACTATCGGTTCCCGCCCGCTTGTCCTGTCAGAGCAACAAACTATTTCAGCCAGGGTTTGGTCAGGGAGGTCGGAGATAGGAGTTGGACTTACAATTGACGGACAATTTACAACGCGACTGGGAGATGGGGACACCCTGATTGTGAGCCGAGCGTCGTTCCCCGCACTGTTGGTAGCTCTTGATAATAAGAATTTTTTCGAAATTTTACATTCAAAACTCAAGGGAAGAGTAAAAACTCGGTTGACGAGAGAAGATGATTTGTCAAGTTAAAGCCGCCATGGCGCCGAGAGCCCCGATTACTCCCAGTGGGAGAGAGATTTGGATCAAATAACTCTCCTCAGAAAGTTTGTTTCTCCATACAGCAATAACCACTATGGAAAGCAGGCATCCGGCTGCCGCTCCACTGATTGACGCCGCCGGTATCCTGATAAAAGAAGCGGCTTGCGAGAGTGTTTGCGGGTTGGAGGCAAATTGATAGGTAAATCCGGCTGAGACAGCCAGCAATGATAATAGGCTGATCAACGCGAGAACCCGAAGTATGACTTTCAAAGGAGTGAGGAAAGAAGGTTTTTCCGGATGGTTTTTGGTGAAAACCGGTACGAGTTCCGCTCCACACTCGTCACAATAGATGGAACCCACGGAATTGATGTGTCCAAAACGGGTGCAGATCAGCTGTTTCTTCAGTCCCGTTGAGGTTTTGGGAGCAAACAGTTTCATTGATAAATTCCCGTCGCCTTACAGAAGAAGTGCTCCAAACAAGGTCCCGCCAATGAAACCGGCTATCATGATGACAGCAGTCAGCATGGCACCGCTGTACCTTTTCTCGGTATGATTGGCGATACTGGCCGTGATCTGGGCTTTGGTATCATCTTCTACCGGAACCAGTTCACTCCCACATTGATGGCAGAAAATATCGCTGCCTTTATTGACATGTCCGTATCGCACACATCGCTTAACTTTGATTAGAGGTTTCCTGGAAAAATCGTTGATAACCTGTTTTTTCCGGGAGACTTTTTTATCTATCAGCAACGCTCCACAGAGATTACAAACCCGGCTTTCCTGTCTGTTGACATAACCACATTTTCCACACCGCATACTTCATTACCTCCCGATATACTTATATCGGTAGGAATAATCAGAGGATTTAGCCCTCATATTGCACAAGTTCCTGTCACGAAGTCGCTAGTTACTGTTTTGCAGGAAGCAAAACTGCGCATCGAAGATGCCCGCAGGGCGAACGACAGGGTGTATTCTCGTGATGTCGACACACGGGCGAAATATGAGGGTTAGGGACCACCGGTAATAGAGATGGAAGGTCGGGGCTCAAATATCATCTTTCGACATGAACGGCGGATTCAGCCACGGTGTGCTTATCGGGTTAGCTGGTACGACAATACAACACGGAACAGTGTTGATAAATAAGAGTTACTGCTCCAGGATAGCCTGCTGTTTCTTAAGCTCTATCCGGTAGGTTTTGACCTCCAACAAGCCTTCCTCTATCCGGGCTGTAAATTCGGGGTCATCAGCAACTTCCTTTACGAGGATTAACTCTTCATACTTATCTTCGGCTTTACTGAGAAAAACGTTGTTCTGCCACTGGTATCCAACCTGGAAGTAGGCTTTGGCCAGGTGGAACTTGACATTAACGTCATCCGGTAATTTGTTTTCCAGGTCTTCTAAGATTGCCATGGCGTCAGGAGGCTGGCTTTCGAGGATGGATAGAGCCCTGTCGAATTTTTCCTCCGATGTTTCTCGAACCAGGAGAAACACGCCGATGAGAATGATGACCACGGCGGCGGCAATAATAGGAACCCAGTTAACCTCTTTGACTTCCCGGAAGATTATCCGGTAGGGACCGATGACGATCTCATCTTTGTCTTTAATTTCCTTTTTAACACAGGATTTCCCGTTGACCACTGTACTGTGGTCTTTGTGAAGGTTCTTGATAACGAAAAGGTGACCTTCCTGGGTTATCTGAGCGTGCCTTCGGGCAATCTTATCGTCTTCCAGGGTTATGTCGTTGGTTTCTTGCCCGGCCTTGGTAATCTTGTTACCCAACTGCACTTTTCTTTTCCTGATGACAAACGTCTGGAGCTTATTGCTCCCGGAATAAACTTCAAGCTCGCGCCTAATGCCCATCTGGATTCACATCCCATCGCCCTGGAATACCGTTTACGCCATGTGTTGACCCGGGTATCCCAACTTGCATCCCATTCAACTGTTCCCACCCATTAAAGAAACTAGAATTAGTCTTTTTTCCTTCAAATACACACGCAATCACGAAGTATAACACAAGTAAGCTAGTTTTAGCAAGCTATGGCTGGAGTTTGCCACACCTCCGTCTTGTCACTTTGACAATTGATGTTCTCCGGCTATCCTCACTGAGG
>CAZQHK010000024.1:0-69491 GCA_964593455.1 uncultured bacterium | reverse complement strand
GTATTTGAGAGACAAAGGTAAAAAAGATGAGCCAATTCACGCCGTTTTACGCTAGCCCGGATATTTTACCAGTGTGCCTACTGCGGTCACGAATTCGCACGCATCTTCTGCGTTACGCTCGGGCGCCTGTCCTCGACGTATCGCAACGGATACGTCTGTGGAAGGCTTGGTCGCGTGCCTTGAAGCTACGCACGACTTCGCGACCTCGTGACGGCAACTCGTGAAATATGCGGGCTAGGTAAATTGCATATTTCTCACATTTTTCAACTACGGGCCGGTATCCTGAGTATCCTGCTTCGCTTTTTCGGTACGCAGATCTTCCTGCATTTTTTTAAATATTCCTACACCGGGAAGTGGCGGTAAAGGGCACTTTTCGGCGCGTCCCGGAGTTTGGACAGGGATGGGAGCTTGTGTGGATATATCGGCCGGCGGTTCTTTTTCCCGGGCCTGGATTTGCTGGTGCTGCCGTTCCAGGTACTGGTACCAACGCGGCATGAACCGCTCCAGGTCGCACCCGAGGACATCCTGAAAAGCGCTGTTGATATCCCCGTCATCTCTGATCTCTTCCAGGATTCTTTGAATACGGTAAATGCCCCACTCCTCGTCGATGAAGCGCACCGCATGACGGGCCACGGTGTACCCAATAGTGATCTGGTTGAGATCTTTTGACGTGAAGTTCTTATCTATCTTTTTCAGCGAAGGTATCATCTTAACCCGGGACATTTTCAACAGTAATTCCACCTGCTTGTCCCAGTTTTTCTTCGACTCCATACTTTCCGCTATACCTTCGTCGAACCAGCGGGGACAGTTGCCTCCGGTCAGAGCGTTGACCAGAAGATGCGAGTATTCATGGAAGATGGTATTTCTGAGTGCGAAATGATTCTCCCGGGTTAATTCGCCGGCGGGAATTGGTATCTTGATGGTCCACTCGTGATACAGTCCGGCCGCCCAGTTGCTGTCCGGATAGATGGTAGTAAACTCTACCGGTTTGTAGATGATAACCGTCGTTTTACGGTCCGGGTAATACTTGAGCCTTTCCCCGACTTCCACGTAGGCTTCCTCACAGAAAGTCAAAACGATATCAAGCAAATCCTCTCCCCGCTCCTCATCCACCACGATAGAGAAATGAGAGCTTTTCTGAAATTGAAATTCTTCCTCGATTTTCGCTTCACGACTGATTCGCTTGAGCAGTTTCGCGGCGGTTTTCTTGAGTTTGGAACTGGTACTGATCTTCGAAACAAGCCGGATGTGCTCGACCGCCTTATCCTTGTCGCCGGTCTGGATGTAACAACGGGCCAGAAGCAGGTGGGCCCGAGTATCTTTTTCGTCTGTAAAGACGACTTCCTCGAGTTCATCACTCGCCCGCTCGAATTCACGGAGTGAAAAATAGGTATCAGCCAGTTTCCACCTGGCTTTCTGTACAGTTTCGGGATTATCGGATTCAGTCAGATCATCGAAGACCAGGATAGCGTCGTAAGGACGCTCGTTTGATGACAGGCAGCGGGCGTAGTTCATTCTCACAATGTCGTCTTCAGGCTCAATCTCCAAAGACTTTTCATAGTAAGGGAGAGCCTCCTCATAGTTGCCGGCGTCGACCATCCTGACTGCCAGATTGTTGGAAACAAGTGATAGGTAACGACGAATATCGGGATCTTCATCGTCAAGATCGTACGCCTCTTCAAGCTCCTGCTGCGCTGCTTTTAGATCGTTCTCACGAATCAATTTACGGGCCCGATTGAAGTGGTCGAGTGCACTGTCCCGGGAATAACCCGGGGCGGTTGCCAGAAAAACAAGGAAACAAAGCGCCAGCAGAGCTGCTTCAAAACCGGTCAACCTACGTGGGAGGTGTTGTATATCAAGCATACATCATACTTCCTTGAAACAATTATTTTACCTTATTGTAGTCGTATGTGATATTCTCTTGCAACCTGCGCGCGTTGCGCCCGCCTGCAAAATACGGTACTATTTACTTCTTTAACGGTACTGTTTGCCATCATGAAAGAGAGGTGGAGTTATTGGCGCAAACGTGTGACAACCAGCCGGCTATCAGCGACGGTAAACGGTTACCGGTAAATCTATCGATGATGTTTCTTTATGTGCTGTTTTTTATTTCCGGAGCCAGCGGTTTGATCAGCGAAGTTACCTGGAACAGAATGCTCGTCCTGGTAGTGGGCAATACTGTTACAGCCACCAGCATTATCGTTATGGCGTTTATGGGCGGTCTATGCCTTGGTAGTTATTGGGGTGGACATTATTTCGGCAAACGCCGTTATTCAATACTGCCGTACGCGATTTTAGAGTTTTCTATAGGGCTGTATGTTTTGTTTTCGCCCTTCGTTTTTCACCTGCTTTCAAAAGCCTTTATAGCCATCGCCCCGTTTGTTGCCGGCACGCCATTTATCCATACCGCCCGTGTATCTCTAACGTTATGTGTTCTCACTATCCCCACCTTTCTCATGGGCGCCACCTATCCGTCGATTATTTCATCGTTGTCACGAGACCGGTTTGTCAAAAGAGCTTCTCAGGCCGGATATTTCTACAGTATCAATACTCTGGGAGCAGCTCTGGGTTGTATTGTAGCCGGTTATTTCTTGTTACCCAGACTGGGAATACAGCGAACGCTTTTCTGCGCCGCGTTCTTAAATTTTCTGGCGGCCGCCGGTGCATTCATACTTAATGCCGTTTTCAACACCAACAAAGAACCGGATCGTGTCGAAACGAAGATCGGCGAAGACACACAAGCCTCGCTCGGACGCGGCGTATTTTTTGTCCTGAGCTTGGCGACATTCTTCATCGGATTTGTGGCTCTTTCATACCAGGTATTACTGGTCAGGATTATCATTTTATTCTTTGGAAGCTTGAAGTTCGTATTCGCCATGGTGTTGACCGCGTTTCTCACGGCCACGGGAGTAAGTGCCTTTTTCGGAACCGTTTTTCACGGTTTCATCAAACGAACGGAGCGGCTTTTCACAGCCGTTATAATGATTGCGGCTATATTAATTCCCGCTGCGCCGTTACTGTTACTGCGGTTCCTTCATTCAGAAGCGATTAAAGATTTTCCAGCGATGTACGACAAGGTTATTATTTTTGCCTTGATCCTTCTGCCGGTATTATTCATCGGGAGCTTGCTTCCCATTATCATTAAAATATTTCAGACCCATTTTCACATCGAGACAACGTTCAGCGCCGCCAGACTCTATGCCCTAAATACCCTCGGCGGCGTCATCGGAGCCGGGACGACAAATACCTTTTTGGTCCCTATTTTAGGGGCCCAGGGTACACTTTCTCTCTTTTCCATACTTTTCCTCTGTTTGGGATTCATCACCATTCTCCTGGTCAAGAGAAATCTTATCACACCCTTGATTTCAGGATTATGTGTCGTGGTTTTGATTGTTGTCATCGTCCGGTGCCCCAATATAACCGAGGATCTCTATATTTCAGCCTTGATGCGAAACAAGCAGGACGAGAGTATCTATGATACGAAGTTATTTCATGAAGGCACGGTTGCTAATATTGCAGTTGTCGATTCCCCTGACGGCGGCCGATTTCTCTTTTTGGACGGTGTGGGAGAGGTTTCAACAAAGTTTATGCATGTTCAGCTCTTTAAAGCTCTCAGTTTGCTGCCCATACTGCTCCACGAATCAGATGAGCCAAAAGAAGCGCTGATGATTGCTTTCGGGGCCGGTCTGTCAGCCGGCGCCGCTCTTGATACCGGACAGCTTTCCTCTCTTGAGGTCGTAGACCTCGTGTCGGAGGCCGGAATGATTAATCCGTATTTCAAAGCAATAAACAACGATGTTTATCATCATCGGCAATTCCACTTTGTCAACGACGACGGCCGTAACTACCTGCTCGGGAATCCAAAGAAATATTCTGTCATTATCTCTGATGCCACGCACCCGTTTACCTATGACAGCTGGATCCTTTACACCACGGAATTTTATCGTGAGGTAAAAAACCATCTGACCTCCGACGGAATCTTCGCCCAATGGATACCGTTAACTATTCAGAAGGACTTTTTCAGAATCCTGGTAAAGACTTTTTCCGAGGTGTTTAAACACTGCACTTTTTGGTGTATCTACGGTTCCGATCAGGCTTTTATCATGGCCACTCCCAAACCGTTTGCTCTTGATTTTCAAAGGTTTCAAAACCGTCTGGACTCGATACCTGAATCAGCCAAACTTAAAGAGTATGAACTTGACCGCGCCGTCAATATCGCCAGTTTTTTCGTCATGGATGAAAAGTCGGTACGGGAGTTTATCAAAGACGAAAAGCGGATTAATACGGATGATTATCCCTACAATATTACATTTGGCCTCGAAAAATATCTGTCGTCTCAAATTGTCAGGCTGGATTTGGACCGAGACCAGGCAAGCATTCTGCCGTACCTGGTGAACGCTACCGAGAATGAAAAACAAGAGATAGAGGAACTCCAGGTTTTCGCCAAAACCATGCTGAGATTTTATGCCTACCAGGATATAAACGCTCTGATGGAAGCTCGCGCTATCAGACCTGATAACGGAATAACACTCTATCATACGGCCGACAGAGAGTTCCTCTATCCTGATATCGGACCTGATACCAATACGGACCAGCCGGCGGCGGAAGATACCATTGACGGATTACTGGCCGCCATCGAGGAAAAACCTGATACATTGAGCAACTACAGCAAGCTGGCTGTTTTGTATGCTAACAACGGTAACCCGGCTAAGGCGAAAACCGTTATCAATAAAGCACTGCGGATATCACCCGGATCGATGGAAATCCATGGTCTGGCGGGAGCCATCGAGGAGCAGATGAATAACTGGGCGGAGGCCGAGAGAAGATATCGTTTCCTTCTGAAAAAAAGACCGACCAATGTTTTTTATTTACGACATCTTTTGCGTGTTTTGGCGACCACTGGCCGGCACCAGGCGGCCGTTTCGTTATTGCTGCAATTTGACGTCGACCGCTCAAACTGGGCCGGGAATTTGAAATATTTGTATTACCAAACGATAGCTTTAAGCTATTTCCGCCTCGGCAATTTTGTTAACGCAGAAAAGTACGCCCTGCTATCGTTGGAACAGTATCCAAACAATAACGCCTTGAGAAAAGTTCTGGCTGATTATTACCGGCAGGTCTCCGATACCCAGAAGTTATTAGAACAAACGGAAATCATCCTATCGATTAATCCTTATAACCTTCCGGCTCTCGAATCTCTGGTCACCTATTACCAGGAACACGGAATGGATGATCAAGCGAAGCCGTTTCTGACAAGGTTGGAGAGAGCCAAAGAATTACAGCGTACTGAGGATTAAAATCGACTAGACTGCGGCTGTATACTTCACGAGCTCAGCAGGTTTCTAACCCGGGCCAAAATGCTCTCGATTTCACTTGATCCTTCATCAATAACGATTACCGTCAGGCTTTCGAGAAAACTCTGGAGAACCCGGCCATAGATCATTTTCATGGTGTCCGATGCTGTATCCTCACACCGGTCGAGGAAAAGAGTCACATATTCAAGCGTGCCATCAGTCACCGCTACCGCCAGGTTTCTCACGAGTTCTTCCTCGGCATTTGTTCTCTGGATCGTTTCAAGAACAGACAAATTGGCCTTCATTCTCTGGTGAAAAATATTTTCCAGCCGGTCGGCAGGATCAGTGGAACTGCCGGTCAAAGCCAGGTAAAGCCCCCAAACAGACATGGGTCTGAGATAAAGATCGGCCCGTGGTTTAAGACCGCGCCAATCCCAGGCCTCCGGAGTGGCGAACCAGTGGGCGCAGGACTCGTCTTCGTAGGTGGTGAGATACACCCCACGGCCGGTGAGCAGACCGGGTTCGGGCAGATCGAGATAGACCATCAGCGCCGACAGCGCGTAACTGACACCGGTCCAAACCTCGTCCGGGTACCAGCCGCCTTCGGGAAAAGCCTGGACATGTCCTTTCTCCTTGATTTTGGACAAGAGGTACGATATGAAGTTCCCCTGTTTACCACGAGGGCTTTTCACTTCGCGCTCAATTTCATTTTCCATATCCCGGCGGGCTTTGGAAGTACGAGAGTTGCCCTTGAGAAACTTCCAAAAATTCTTGACCGGCTCAAAATGGTCGGCCAATGTCTTGGGGATTGGAGACCCGTCGGCCTGCCGGCCGTTTATGGCTCCCCGGTCACCGATTCCGTCCCCGTCGAAGTCTTCCATTGGTTTCACGTTCAGATCGAATACATGGTTTAGGTGCGCCCGGGCCCGGGTGACCGGAAATACTCCCGGAAGTCCGCACATCTTGGCGTACCACTCTCCGGCCAGGGCATCGGCCATGACACTGTCGCTCTGGCTGTCGAACTGGTAATAGGAGCCGTTCCACATTTCTTTCTCCAGGCTTATCCTGGCTTTTTCCAGCCACGGTTGATAGAGCAGGACCGCCGGCCCGTCTTCCAGAATTTCGGCCAGGTCGAGACTGGCTTCCAACGCACCCACCATGAGCCCGCCGCAATACGTGCTCGTACCTTCCATCGACCAGAAATCATAGGTTTGATCGGACCCCTCGTTGTTGGGCAGGCCATTCCCGTTGGTATCCGTTGACTGCAGGTATCCCATGGTCCTTTTAACTGCCGGCCACATGTACTGAAGAAAGCTGCGGTCCTTGGTAAGTAAGAAATCGCGGTAGACCATGAGCACAAACTTGGAGTGCAGGTCTTTCCATTTCAACCGGTTCGTACCGTAATCATCGTAAAAGAAAAACGGATCGCATTTCCAGCGGCAGACCAAACCCACTGCGTTCTTACGGGGAGCACCCATATCGTGAGGCGTCTGGCCCAGGGGCTCGTCCATGATGGCGTCGGCAAAGGGCCGCAGCATATCCTTTTCTATCTCGGGCCAATAAAGCGGCAGTACAATTGAAGAGTAGTAGGCAACATCCAGGGTGTTGTAAAACGGATAATTGTAAGTCGTGGTTTCCAGCAGCGCGAACTTGTTGTCCTTTATGTGGAGCCCCAAGAACTCCTCTTCGTGACCCGATTTCAATCCGGCTTCCCAAATAGTGCCGCCCTGAGCCAAAAAGTAAAGCTCGTTAAACAGGGCGCACCCCAGCCAACGGGGTATTCGCGGATCGTTAACCACCGAATTCTGCCAGGCAATGAGTTCTCTCAGCAAAGCATCGTTTTTTTCAAGAAGTTGAATTGCCACTTCCGCCGAAGCGTCACCCGACCTTCCGACATATTCCGTGTAACGGCGGTACCACTGCGTGTGGGCGGCAAACTCTATAATGGGGAAATCCCAAGCAATGGTCAGCGGAATGTCGGCAGTCTCACCCGGTCTAAGAGTAACAGTCACAGCCAGGGCAGCAGCACTCCTGTCCGGAGACTCACCCAAACCTGAGCCATCAAGTAAGCCGTCATCGAGGAGGTCATCATAAAGGTCGGCACCGTCTCCCTCCGGGTTCCAGTGTCCCCGCACGGAAACTTGCCGCTGAGACGAGTTCGTAGCCGCCAAAGCGAACTCCGTTCCTGCCCCCATTTCCTCGGTACCGGTAGTGGAATCGAGAACCAGAGCCACATGGTCTCCTCGTTTCGTCAGACGAGTTTTGAGTCCAGCCCGACGCTGATCGGTGGGAACCTTGTTTTCCCATGAGACCGCCAGGGTAACCTGATAGGTGTCGGTGGTAGGATTCTTGATCCGCCAGTTGAAAACGGAACCGGGATAGCTTGTTTCCCGGTAATTATGGGGAAGTATTGGTGAATAAAACTCACAACCAGTGGTTACCGCCAGGCCGGTCTTTTCCCAGTTGGCGACTCCCCTGGGATAGAGGACGGCATAGTTCCCGCTGCCGACTTTCACAGTCTTCCATGATGCAAATTTGAGCTTTGAAGTGTTGAACGTCACCGCTTCGGCGGCTGCAGAATCCTGTGAGATGTTTCTAACCGCCAGGTGAAACTGGTTGCCCGGGACAACCCCTTCATAGATTTCGCCGGTATCAATCTGCCAGTGTTTGAAATTCCCCGAATAGGTCCAGACCATGTTTCCGGCGCCGATACCGCCCAGAGGAAGTCCACGGTCCGGATCGTTGGCGGCAGCTTTTTCAGGTACATCGCCAAATGCCCGCTTCCAGGCGGCGTCCGGTACAAAAACCAAGTCGCCGGCCGAGGCCTGATCTATAATAAGCAGGCAAACAGCTGCTGCGATCATGATGACCAACGAAAACCGGAACTTCATTCAAACTCCTCCGATCGTCTATAGAAGACGGCGAACTTTGTAAAAACGCGTGCACGTATATCAAAATACTGTAATATTCCATTGTACGGAGGAATCGCCTTACCCGCAACTAAAATCTCAACCTTACTTTCTACACTTCTTACTTGAGGGGGGGAGTAGAAGCTCTCGCTACGCTATATGAGACACTAACGTTTACAGGAAGGAACCAGCCTCCGCCCGGGTAAAAATCTCAAATCTCATTTTTCATTTTAGATGTGTTTTTTTAATCTCGCACCTTAACGCCCACATTAAAGTCCATACGTCATTTGGCGTCGTCCTCCCCCCTCTAGAATATCAGTGTAGAAAGCAAGGTGTTTGAAGTAGTAGATTTCCAATCTCAATCTCGCGAGCTTCCTTCTCGTTTGTAAGGATAATAGTGGAGAAAGACAAATGGATTATCTATTTATTTCACAAGCATTTTTTGCTTACAAGCAAAGCCGGCGAATGACTCGGTTGGCTGTAGGATCTTTGATGAACCTGGTGGATTAAACAAAACAGGAATGTTACACGCCTACCAGTAACGAACGCCTGATGTTGTCGGCCAGGGTAGCGGATATGGAAGCGATACGCCGGTCATTGTCTTCCTTGAGGGTATCGAGAACATCGAGGGCATCCTCACCGATCCTCTCTACCATCTGGCTGAGAGTCATATACAGAAAATCACCGGAATCCGTCTCCTTCAGTACCTGCACCAGTGGTATCGCCGCCTCAGCGCCCATCTCTTTCAGGTACGGTTCCATCAATTGCCGGCATTCTGATTTCCCTCCCACCATCTCGTGGATAAGGTCGTTGAACAAGCGCTGGTATATGACCGGATCACCTTCTCCGCGGCAGGCTTGCACCAACAAGGAAAACGCCTCATTTGTCCCCATCTTCTGCAGTATTCCATAGGTGGCTGACCGCACCTTCGGGTTGCGGTCCTGAATAATCGCCTTAAGCTCTTCGGTCTGCTCCTCGGAAACCATGGAAAAAGCAAGCAGGTTCTGCAGTGTCTCACAACGGTCTCCACCTTCGATGGCAAGCCGTTTCACCGCCGATCTGATCATTTTCACCGAAGGATTTGCGCGCAGCAAGGAAACGATTTTCTCACGCTCCGTTTTGTCCCCTTCCAGGTAGGACGAAAACAATACGGAAAACACATTCTCGTCTTCAAGATCCGCCAGGGCTTCCAACAGCCGCAACCGCTCTTCACCTTCGGTTTCCCTGATACGGTTCAAAAGAGGTCCCTTCTTGCCCGGTAAAGGTTCTCCGCTCAAGGCGGAAATAGCAGCGTATCTGACGGATGTTTCCGAATGATCGAGCATTGACAGGATCAGAGGCATGGCTTCTTCCAACCGTTCCCCGCTCACGACTCCCAGGAGGAACTGCAGGACCCATGGGTTTTCCTCATCAGCCAGGCGATCGAGCACGCGGGTCCCAACAAGAGGGAAAGCGGCTGCCAGCAGTCCTTTGAGTAAAAATTCGGTTGAAATATCTTTAAGGGTTTCCAGATCATCGACAATGGAGAGATAGAATGTCGCCGGCGCACACGTTCTCATTTCCTGGACAGCCAGGTCGATATCGGCCGGCCGGAGACTCGAGGCCATCAGCAACAGTTCACGGGCAGGGAGAGCGGCACTCATCCTGCCCAATATCTTGACCGCACCGATTCTCTTTTCCGGTTCTTCTTCCTTCAACTCTTTTTTCAGCCATGATTTCCAGGCATCTTTCGTGTCGGCCAGGGCGCGGGCGGCCCAGTACCAGACTCCCACGTGCTCAGAAAGCATAATCCCTACCAACGGAGAGATCGCTTTCTCACCACTTTTTCCTACTTTTTGGGCAATCTCTTTCCGGACCGCGTCACCACATTCCGGCAACAGATTGGTTAGCGCGGTAATCATCGCTTCTTCCAGGGGAACATCCATGGTTCGGATAACTTCTTTTTTGACCGGGTCACCGGCCTGTTTGAGCAACCGGGCCAGGGCCGGGCCGGACGAGCGGCCAATTTCTCCAAGTACCAGGCATATCGACTCCAGTGTCTTTCCGGAAATTCCTGAAGTATGTCCGCAAAGCGGTGGTACTGCTAATGTTCCTAGCTCAATCAGGCGATGGCGGGCTTCCCGCACCACCAGGCTGGATCCGTCATCCAGAGCTTGCACCAGACAAGGAATAAAACCGGGTTCACGGATAGATTTAAGGGCTATGAGGGCCGATAGCTTGAGTTCGGTACCAGCGGCCATCATCTTGGTGAGCAATGGCCCGCTTCTTTCGCCCATGATCCTGAACATAACCGTCAGAGCCCGCTCTCTCAAGGCCGAAGAGCTTTTTGATAAAACCACTTTAAGCAGGGGCAACGCTTCCCTGCCCGCGATGATAAGCGCTTCCTGCGCCGCGGTACGGACTACCGAAGAAGGATGCTGGAGCAGTTTAACCAGATCCCGAATTGCTTCCGAACCACCGCTGCCGCCCAGGACATGAGCCGCGACTGCTATCAGAGAGGGATCGCCGGAATCAAAATACTTCTTAAACGTATCCCTGGCTCCGTTCCCGAGGAGCCCTCCAAGGACCGCTGCCGCTAAAAAAATCCCGCTTCCTTCCTTTTCCCGGGTCAGGGACGACTCCCCTTCCTCGGGGGAGGAAACAGGTGGAAAACAACGACACTCGATAAAATTCGAGAGTACGTCAACAGCTTCATCGGCTGCGCCGGTTTCCCTGGCTGCGGCGAGCAAAACTGCCGCTCCCTGTCTCACCGCGGTACTGGAGTGGCAGAAGAGTTCTGCCAGCGACTTTATCCCTTCAGGAAGGATATGGACAGGCAAGATGGCCAGGGCGCCGAGCAACAGCGATTCATCATCCGTTTCCAGGGCTTTGAGGACAACCGGCTGGCCTTGGCGGCCTAACCTGATTGCAGCCTTGAGCGCCCCGGCTGCTCGGAGATGATCACCGGTTTGAACGGCGTCTTCCAGGGCCGGTACTACCTCGTCGCCACAGGAAACCAGAAGAGCTATGACTTCCTCCTGTACTCCCCGTACCGGATCGGAAAGCGCCTCAATTATTTTTTTGATATTCGGTGATTCGCCGCTGGCGACGCGTTTCAGGTCCGCGACTCTCTCTGGCAGACTGCTCATCATATTCTCCCTAACCCGTTTGGGCGAACTTCAAGTCCTTCTTATACCGCTCGTGCAGTTTAGCCTTGAACTGTCCCCGGATATCCGTCTGTTGGGCCAAATCCATCATGTCCTGCACGGTACTGTATCGGTTTTCCAACAAACAGTCCAGATCATTCTTGAACCGATTGTATTCTCGTCCGGCTATTTCAAAACTGGCTGGACGCCGCCGGAACAGCTGTTCCTTGTAGAGTTCCGCCAGTAATTCCCCAATTTCACTTAATTCTATTTTCTCCAGATATTCATCAAAACTGGGTACTGATTCCGCTGGCTGGTCAGAAAAATCGTTGATTTGACGTTCGCGGTTCACCAGTTTCCCGGTTGTCTGCTCAACCCGCTTGGCCAGGTCTTTCAAAAGTTTGAGCCCCATGTTGGGCATAGTCTGAAGAAGCGTGGAAATCTTCTCTCCCTCGATGACCATGAATTCGGAATCGGTAATCGAAACAGCAGTGGCCGTACGTTGTTTCCCCAGAAGAACCGACATCTCCCCGATAAAGCTTCCCTCGTCAATAATTATGGTTACCGGTTTTCCGCCGACGGTAATCTCCACACCACCTCTGGTAAGTATGTATACTTCGGTGGTCAACTCTCCTTCTTTAAACAGGTATTCACCTTTCGAAAAAGTCTTCATTACCGCTGCATCGCTCATTATCGATCACTCCGTTAATTGATTCTTCTGCACGGTTTGTTTTAGTTCATCCAAGGCATTGGGATCAATTCCTTTTTGCTCATAGTAATTCTTGAGAGCAGCCAGCAGGGCGTCCTCGGCCAGCACCGAACAATGTTTTTTTGTTTCGGGTAGCCCACCCAGAGCTTCCACCACTGTCTCGTTGGTGATAGTCAGTGCCTGCTCGATGGTTTTCCCTTTAACCATTTCAGAGATCATACTACTGCTGGCGATGGCCGCGCCACAACCGAATGTTTTGACCCGTACGTCTTCGATAATCTCATCCCGTATTTTGAGATATACCCGCATGACATCACCACAAACAATGTTGCCGACTTCGGCCACAGCATCAGCATCTTCCATTTCTCCCATGTTTCTCGGATTCATGAAATGGTCCATGACTATGTCGCCATACAAGCCGCTTCCGGCCATCACGATTTCCTCCGTTGTTAACCCGGAAACTGCCAGTTGGCTTCGGCACGAGGCGAAGGAAATGGCCGCAGCAGAATGGCTACTGCAGTTTTCGGGTTTAAAGCTAACTTTGCGATAATTATAGTGGAAGGCAAACAGTATTTCAACCGTTGAAAACCACAACAATTTTCAACTCGCATTCTATGCTTCCCGCTTGATTAAGAATTGGTTCAATAGTGTACGCTGTGAAACCTGTAGCGAGATAGTGAAATATACCGCTCATTTATGATAGAATGTCCTTCTGCAAATGCAAAGCCGGACATAATAAAGGAGCTGATATAAACCTTGGCAGAAAAAATTACTCCACGGGAAAAGGACTATTCCCAGTGGTATGTTGATATTGTCACTAAAGCAAAGTTGGCCGACTATTCTCCCGTCAAAGGATGTATGGTCATAAGGCCAAACGGTTACACTCTCTGGGAAAAAATGCGCGAGATCATGGACCGTATGTTTAAAGAAACGGGCCATGTGAATGCCTATTTTCCGCTCTTCATTCCCAAAAGTTTTCTGTCAAAAGAAGCGGAACACGTAGAGGGTTTTGCCAAAGAGTGTGCCGTCGTTACCCATCACCGACTGCGTGAAGCCGCCGGCGGCGGCGTCGAGGTGGATCCCACCGCCCGGCTCGAAGAAGAATTGGTTATCAGGCCAACCAGCGAAACAATCATCTGGGCCATGTACAAAAAATGGATAATGTCCTATCGCGACCTGCCTATTCTCATCAATCAGTGGGCCAACGTCGTCCGCTGGGAAATGCGTACCCGCCTATTCCTCAGAACAACAGAATTTCTCTGGCAGGAAGGACATACCGCACATGCTTCCAGCGATGAGGCCCGGGAAGAAACGCTGAAAATACTCGATGTCTACCGGACCTTTGCCGAAGATTACATGGCTATTCCGGTCATAGCCGGTATCAAGACCGAAAAAGAAAAATTTGCCGGAGCGGTAGCCACCTATGGTATCGAAGCCATGATGCAGGACTATAAGGCCCTTCAGGCGGGAACATCGCATTTCCTCGGACAGAATTTCGCCAAAGCGTTTGACGTAACCTTTCAGGACAAAGACGGTGAGAGAAAGTTGGTATGGGCCTCGAGTTGGGGTGTCAGCACCCGGTTGATCGGCGCCTTGATCATGAGTCACAGCGATGACAAAGGGCTGGTGATACCGCCGAGGCTGGCCAGCCGGCCGGTGGTCATCGTGCCGATATGGCGCAGTTCCGAAGAACAGAGCCTGGTTATGACTGCGGTGACCGATATTAAAGAGTCACTACGCGGCCGGGTCGAAATCATTGTGGACGACCGCGATCAATATAAACCGGGATGGAAATTCCATGAATGGGAACTCCAGGGTATACCGGTCCGACTTGAAATCGGACCACGTGATATTGCCGACGGGAAGGTCGTCCTGGCCCGCAGAACCGGCGGACCGAAAGAACCTGTTGCGATATCTGAGCTTTCCCACAAACTCCCCGAGATACTGGAGGAAATACAACAGAAACTGTTCACCAAAGCCAAAACGATGATGAATGAGCATATCTTCGCCGTCACCGAGTACGCCGAGTTTCGAAAACTGATGAAGCAGGAGAGCGGATGGGCCTTCGCACCCTGGTGCGGAGAAGCAGACTGCGAGCAGGCGGTGCAAGAAGAAACCAAAGCTACTATCAGGGTGATCCCGTTGGACGAGCAGAAGCACGTGTCGGAAGGAGAGACGTGTGTCCGATGCGGCCAGGCGGCCGTCAACCGTGTTTATTTCGCCAGAGCTTATTAACGGTGAAAAAATGAACGAATTCGACATGTCGCGAGTATTTCAAACCCTGCAAATGGCCGGACGGCTTAAAACACTTCGCCGGACAGGGTGGGTGCAACGAGGTATTACTGATCCGGAGAGTGTGGCTGATCATTCCTACCGAGTAATTCTGATGACCCTTTTTCTGGCGCCACCAGAGCTTGACAAACTGAAAATAGTGGAGATGGCTATTCTTCATGATCTGGCGGAATGTGAAGTGGGCGATATCACACCGCAATGTCCCGAGTACCAGGAAAAATCAGGCCGAGAACTGCGGGCGCTTCACGAACTGCTGGAACCTTTTCCGGACAAAGACAGGTTTCTTGAGCTGTGGGAAGAGTTCGAAAAAGGGCACACGGCCGAAGCTCGATTCGTGCGTGAAATCGATCGTCTGGAAGCCGCCCTGCAGGCTGGTGAGTATGCCCGAATCCACCCGGACTTACCTTCTTTGAAGATATTTCTCTCAAACGCCGAACAAGCGGTATCCGACCCTCTTCTCAGGAAATTACTGGCAGAGATTGCAGTTTGCTGGCCCTGATAAGTTATTCAACGCCTGAAAAGCGTGGAAAACTAAGTTTTGAAAGAGTAGAAATCAACCGGTGGTGTAACCGATAATAGCTCCAATAGTCATGACGAACATCGTTACGAAGACAAACTTGATGAGCTTCTTCATGATGATAACCTCTCCTTCATCCGTTTTCCAATTTTCTCAACCGGTTGCACCCGGCCGGATATACTGCCAGGACATCACCAACAGCTAATAGTGACTACCGCAGCAGTCCAAACGTAACCATTCTAAAAAATCGGTCGGTTTTCGATCTCCGAGTGGAAATCCTGCTGCTGTCAAACTGCCGCTGTTGCTCCATCTTAGCCATCTCAGTAGCTATTTCCGGATTGCTGGAAATCAGTTTGTTAAGAACTTTTTCCTTGTCTTCATCCGACTCGAAGTTAGCCCTGATAGCAGCCAGTTCACCCTTGTCAAGCCAGATTCCGTTACAGCTGTAACACTGATCAACATGTACATCCGACGTGTAGTTGTACTTGTGACGCCGCATTTTAACATTATCACAGCGTGGACACGTCAGTTTTTCCGCCCTCACCGTATCGTCGACCAGACTCTGATTCAATATTTCCTCGAGCAGTTCACCACTGCCCTCTTGCTCTTCATCAAGCTGTTTGAGCTCGAAATTATCGAACCATATTCCGCCACACCCATCCCGGCAGTAATCCAGTTCAACTCCACTAACTTCAACCTGCTCCATGGACTTTTGACATACGGGACAATCCATTAAAAGATCCACCTCCCGACTCGATCAAGCATACCAGTACCTATCACGTAGAGTCAAGTGTCATTAAACCCGAATAATTTACGAATTCTCGTAGCGAGGTGAAGAACCTGTACTTCCCTGCCGTTGACGCACTTTCAGCTCTGTGCTACCATTAGCGGCGGGGAATTGGCGTATAGTTTCTATTACGATTAGAGAAATCAATCAGGTGATACTTTTTGCGGTATCTGCCGACAAATCGCTTCATATATCTTCTGCTTGCAGCGACAATTTTTCTGGCTGCTTCGATTCCGGAAGCTGCCAGTGCCGCTCAGACAATCAAAGGGAGTGTCTCTCTCAAGGAAGGATCGGTTCAACCGCTCCGTCCGGTTCCCAACATCTTTGTCGAACTTAGCGGCGGGGGAACGAGCTACCGTACACTTACCAACGCTGAAGGCCAGTTTATCTTCGATACTACCGGGATCGATCATAACTGCTTCGAAGCCTTGATAAACTTCGAGGCGGTTCTGAAACCGATAGCGGCGGGACCTGACATCGCGGTGGTCTCAAAGACAGAACTGGATACAAGAGGACCGACTAAAGCATTTCCCTTAACCGGACTCAAGAAAGAAATCCGTAATACCTTTATTCCCCTGGTGGTTGATCCCGGGGTGGCTCCTGACACAGCCCAGGCTCTGGAAACTATACTGGCTTTCAGGAGAACCATGGCGGCAGCCGTGAAAGCAGCACGACCATATGGCACCGAACTGGTGACGGCTATAGAGTCTATTTCCAGACAAAAACACATACTGATACCGGTTGGAGCCGGTGAAAATCCGGTAATCCGGTTTCCTTCCAAACCGGGGGAAACGGTCCTGCTCACCATCCCGTCTTCCGATTCCGACGGACGGACTATGGCGTTGGCTCTGGCCAACGAAGCCGTTCACCTGCTTCTTGCCAAGCATCCTTTGGCTCGGAAATTGCCGTTACAGTGGGTCCAGGTATTGCCCTCACGGTCACCAGGCGGAACCCAGGGTGATGAACTCAGACATGAATTGGCAGCGCTGGTCTGCCGAATGCTTTCTTTCAATCTTCCTGACATCCCTTCAGGTCTCGCCCCCATATTTCTGGCCCCATCGACCACTGTCACCCCCGAGGAGTTGTTCCGTCTCATACGGGATAGACAGATAGGTTCGCTAAAAGGTCTTCTCTCTTTGCTTTCCAAAACAACGAAACCATCCGTAAAGCGGATAGCCAAGCAACCGGTGGTTTCCCCGGAAGCTCTCGAAGAACTCGAACAGCTGCGTCAAAGGCTTAAAGAACTGCAAGCCCGGTGGGAAAAAGCATATTCCCAGATCACCAAGGGAACGATGTTGTTCAGCCAATTCATGACCGAAGTTGGAGCCCTTGAATCTCGGCTGGCGGGGTTGGCCGGACCCGAAACAGTAGCCCTGGCCCGAAATATAACCGCTCCTTCCCTGATTGAACAATGGATTAGCCGGTGGAATCAGAAAAGTCCTGCTTTGAAAGGCCGGCTCAAGAATTCAGCCAATAAGTACATTCAAGAAGCTGCTTCTTTCTACAAAGACATAGACGGTAAAGTACGCATGGTCAAAGAATCAAAGCGGCAATCCAAGGCCGAAGTCGAAAGTATGGAAACCCGGCTGGGAGAAATAATTACCGGTTTTTTCACCGGGTTTAACACATTACTGGAAGAGATACACACCTCCAAGACGAACCGCTGGTATTCTATCTGGCTGAATCCGAGCCGCCATGTTAGCACGCTTGAAAACAGGCTGCTGGAAGCTCTCGATCTTGTTGATCGTATTGAACAGGAGTTTCTCGAAACCGACGCGCCGGGCCGGGAAAAAATTCCAAAACGCCTGGGCACTCTCATTCAACAGATTAACCGGGAGATATTCCACTTGAAAGGCAAAATCGTACGAACCGAGATGCTGGCTTCGGCTTCCGACAACACGGCCGACCACCTGCACCAGATACATAAGACATACACATCTTCCGCCACACCGCTTCTCAAACAATATCGAGCACTGATCACCACCAAAGGTCACCTGCTGGAAACCGATCCCCACCTTTTTTTCTACCGATCTGACGGGACCAAGAAGCTTTATGTCGAATCAGCGGTAACCACCCGGGCTGAATCTCTCCTGGAAGGAATGCAACGGCTCAACCGAACGAATCTCAAAGGTTTGCTGGTTAACCTGCAAAAAGCCATCAACCGGCTGGAACGTTTGAAAACCCGCTTGATCAAGTACTCCCCTGTCCCTGAACAGAACACCGAACTCGACGATGATCACCGGCGCCCGCCGCACTTTGCCAATATAAAAATACACGACCGGGCACTCGAGGAATACGGCGGTGTAATTCTTATCAGCAGAAGGGAGCTTAAGAAAAACAAAATTCATCTCAGTGGGAAATTCAATCAAGGAGACTACCGTTTTAAAAAAGTTCAGGTCAGCACCGATTACGGCAATACCTGGAACGATGCCAGCGGGCTGGAACAATGGTCATACCGCTTTGACGTTGCCGATCTTCAAAGCTATCCGCTGGCCATCAAGGTGGTTGATACGAGTGGAAAACCTTTCGAACTGGAGATCTCACCAATAGAAATCTACCTTGAACCATGAATAATCTTCTCGCAGCCGTTCTCATATTCTCATTTTTTCCAGGATGGATAATTTCTGAACCACATTCGAAAAGTGCCGCTATCCAGAGAAATATCCGGGAGGCTCTGCACAGCCTTCTCGGAGCTCCACAAACACTCCGAGTATTTGTATGGGAAAACTCCGATCAACCCCATAACAATCCGCTCGACCGGGTGATGATCATTGTCCGCAACGGCAGTATCAACGATCTGCCGATATACTGGGGTAAGTTCGAATTCCAGGATCTGGCATTGGACATGGATAAACTGGTTAATGCGAAAACACTGGTTCCGCTGAACGCCCGGAAAGCTTCCTTGAACGTTCAGATCAGGGAACGGGATGTCAACCGGTTTCTCCAACTCAAAACAGCTTCCTCCAATGTGAGGAACGCCATCGTCCAGTTTGAACCCGACCGCATCTCAATCAGCGGGTACTGCAAGTGGTGGTTCATTGACTCACGCTTCGAGGTGGACGGAACATTCACCATTTCCAAAAAACGCTTTATCGAGTTCTCCTCACGATCGATACGGCTTTCCGAACTCAAAATGCCAAAGTTTATTGTACGGCGGGTCATGGATCGGCTTAACCCCATTCTCGACATAAGCGCCCTGCCGTTTCCGGTACTTCTCAATACGATCCGCGTTTCACACGACAACCTTTACCTCTCCAGCCTACCATAACAGTATTGGAGCAGAATGGTTTTGGTGAAATGTTCGGTGAATTATTCGGGCCTTAATGCTATAATATGACAGCTATGGTTTCCATCCACACCTTTTTCGGCCGACGGTTCGGCTTCACGCAGGGAAAAACGAGCCTGAAACTTACCAGTCTCTTCCGGTTGAGCTTTGTCCTATTTACCGGTCACGCCATCGGACTCTCTGTATCGCATGCCATTGCCCTCAGCGATGGCGGACTGAGAAATGTAGCTACCGCATACACCATCATCGGTCCTGTCGCCCTGACCGTTTTCTTCGTGCAGTTGCTGGCAAAACGTTTTTTCTCAAATACTAGAATACTCATGCTAACATCACTCATCGCCATGTTTTCCCTGGGAGCTGCCCCTTTCATGCCCCAGGGGCTTGAGGCCAGCTGCTGGATTCTGGTTGGCAGCTATTGTATCTGGCTCGTCACTACCCTTCAGTTTTGGCTTGTATCCGGGGAACTGCTAAGTCCCGGAGAAAGCAGACGAGTGCTTCCTCCTACAGTGTGCGGCAGTATGGGAGGCGCTTTCGCCGGTGGTGTTCTTACCTGGCTTCTTTCCGGATTTATCACTCCACTTAACCTCTTATGGATTTGGGCACTGTTGATGGCGGTAATAGCCAGAGAATGCCATGTTCTACTAAAGTCAGATTATGGATATTTGCCTGCTAGCACTGAGTTTGAATCAGAGCCACGGGGCAAGAACCATAATTCTGGAGCCGGATTTACCGCCAGCACTTCTTTTCTGGCCGCGCTCTGGTTTTTTACTTTGTTGGGATGGGCAGCCCTGGCCCAACTTGATTTCGCTTTTTTTACAGCCATACACGATTCCGTTGCCAAAACCGCTGCTGAGTTGACCGCGGTTTTAGCGCTGGTCCATGCCGCTGGAGCTTTGCTGGGATTTTTTCTCAGATTTTATTCAACTAACTTCGTTTTGACTTACCTGGGAGTTGGAAACAGCTTGCTCATACTGCCTGCTCTGACGTTCCTGACTTTAATAGCGTTCACCCTGCTACCTATCAGCGCCCTGGGAATGTTGGGCCGGCTTTTCCGGGTTTCATTGTATGGCCCGTTACACCTGGTCGCTACCAGTTCATTGTATTATCCCATTCCGGAACGTGACCGGGCTCGAGCCCGTCAGTTAGCCGACGGAGTAGCCGTTCCTCTCGGAGTGAGCTTATTTGGTTTTCTATTGCTCAAAGGCGGAGTGGAAAACACCATATATTTTCTCATTATTCCCGTCGTCTGGACAACTGCCGTTTTCCTGGTAAAACAACTGTATGTAAAAGCTCTGATACAAAATCTTGAAGATTCAAACTATTACGTGCGTTTCGCAGCTATCGAAGGACTGGGGAGAAGCCGTGACAAACGGGCGGTCGGTTCTCTTATCCGGGCTTTGAACGACCGCAATGTCAGTATGCGTTTGAATGCCGCTGTGGCTCTGGGTCAACTCGGGGTTCCGGAAGCACTGGAACCACTTTCCCGGACACTTTCCGACAGCGACGAACTCGTCCGGGCGGAAGCTGCCCGGTCACTGGGGAAACTTGGTAATCCGCAGGCGGCTAAACCGCTTATCGATGTTTTCAGGAGAGAAAGCGCCGACCGCGTTAAAGCCACTATAATTAAAGCTCTCGGAACCCTGGGAGATATGAGTGTAGTCGGCCTGCTTATCGAACATCTCAAACATCCCGACAGCCGGGTTCGAGCCAACGCTATTGAGGCGCTCGCCGAGGTGGGAGGGATGGACGTCGGCGACCAACTTCTGCCGTTGCTCGAAGACCTGAATAACCGGGTCAGAGCCAACGCCGTTGTTGCCCTCTGGAAGATTTCCCATAAGCGGGGTATCCTTCAGGGAACCGAATGTCTTCATCGTATGCTCGATTCGGAAATCCCTCTGATGCGGGCCAGTGCGGCTGCCGCCATGGGGATGATTGGCGACGAATCATTTTTCTCCCTGCTGTCCAAATGCTTATCTGACCTCGATCCCCAGGTGCGCCGCAACGCGGCCCGAGCCCTGGAAAACCTGCCCACCATTCCCAAAACAACGCCTCTGCTCAAAGCCCTGGCCGACGAGGACGCGGCGGTGACACAGTCTGCCATCCGCACGCTGTCTACCTGTCCGGGGGCAGTAGAACCACTGATATCCGCACTGAGTTCAGCCAACCCGAAGGTCAGGGCCAATGCCGCACTCGCTCTGGCTATTGGAGGACACCACGAGGCACTCGATTCGCTGGCCCTGCTGCTCAAGGACTTCAACCCGGAGGTTCGGCTCCGAGCTGTTGAGGGTCTCTCACAGCTCGAAGACCACCGGATACTTGCCTGGATTCTGCCGCTCACCGATGATGATAATGATGCCGTTCGGGCAACAGCCGTGGCCGCGCTACCACGAACGGTAAAAACAAATATTTCCAGCGTTCACAACATTCCCACATACCTTATCGACCGGCTCGATGATTCATCATGGAGAGTAAGAGCGAATGCTCTTGATGCGTTGGACAGTATCAAACAAGGCAATCTCCCCGAACTGGCGGCCCGGATCATCGATAAAGAGAAGAATAGCCGGGTCAAAGCCATTGCCGCCAAGATTCTCTATAAAACCGGTGATCCACGAGGCCATGAATGTTTGACCCGCATGATCGAGAGCTCCGACAAATGGGCTCGCGTAAACGCTATTTACACCATGCGCGATATCGGCGATCCCCGCCTGGTCCAACTCCTGATGAAAGCGTTATCCGATCCCGATCCCGATGTGAGAAGAAACGCCCTGGGAGCCCTGGAAACCGTAGGCGGAGAAGTGGTGGAATCGCTCCTTCAGGTAGTGAAAGAATCCGGTTCCATTGCATTGTTAGAAAAGGAGACTGACGTTACCGGCACGATTCCTATTCCCGGCATTCAGGCTATCGAAGGTGCCCGGGAGGTAAGAAGGCTTTCTTTGAGATCGCTGAAGGATCTGGGGACAATTCCCGACAGCGATGTTTTGATTGAAATGATCCGGGATGAACTGACTCGGGCCCGAGGCTCTTTGGACCTACTCAAATCACTCAATTCCCTGGGCGATTCAGAATCTATCAATCCGCTCATGGAAATTATCAAAGAACGAATGAAAAATGCCAGGAACCTGGCTCTGGAGGCTTTCGGTTTTCTCACCGGTAAACCGGAAGACGCTTCCGCCATCGCACGCAGTCTGAGTGGAACCGGTGATATAAGCCACGAGGAAGTAACTGAGATTCTGGCCAGTTTCGGTGAGAAGGAACTGCTCAAGGAACTGGTCATTTATTTAAAGGAAGAATGGGAGAGCAATAGGACTATTCCCCTGGCCGATGGTCTGGAAACACTGGCCGTTCTTCTCGAAAACGAAGATCAGCCTGTCTTGCGCAGCCTGGCGGCGTCTGCCATTGTGGATATCGGAATGTTGAAGCTATTGGCTCCCCTGGAAACGGCTTTGAATGATCCTTCGGAAGAAGTACGGCAGAAAGCTCGAGAGGGTCTCGATAAATTGAATACTACGCTCAAGCGCCTTTCCGCTTTACCCGAGCGTACAAAACAGTGCTCTGCCCCTCTTCCGAAAAGTACATAACTTCGTCCATAATATTGGCGATGATCAAAATTCCCTTACCGCCCTTTCCCCAATCACGAACGGCTGCAACGCGCTCGAAGTACTCGGGATCAAATACCTGGCCGCCTTTGTCTTCGACGGTGATGACAATGTCCTCATCGGAAGTGTCACAAGTCAGGGTAACATCCTCACCGCCGGTGCTGTGGACTCCGTGGTCGATGGCATTGGAAACCGCCTCACTGACGACGATAGAAAGCTCGGTGATCTGTGATGACGGAAACCCGGCATCCCCCAGTATCTTGGCAATGAATGTCCGGGCGTCTTTGACATGCTCGAGCAGCGCCGGTATTTTTAGTTCTGCCATCTAGAACCACTTCCTCAAAGAAAATCCGATACCCGATCTGCCTTGTTCATTATCACGGAACAGCCAGATCTTGCCTCCGTGAGCTTCTACGATGTGTTTGGCCATGGGCAGCCCCACACCGATCTCCTCCACGTTCATATTTTCAAATTCCATCAACTGCTTGGATACATCGAAGATTATGTCGGCTTGAAGAGAGGTTACGCCCGGTCCTTCATCCGCCACTTTAACGATGATCATGTCCAGGTCGTCACTGATAGTGATCGAAACGCTTCCACCCTCCGGTGATACTCGCATCGAGTTTTCAAGCAGGGCCGTAAAGAGTATCTTCAGCAGATCTTCATCGGCGTAGAGTTCAGGAATTTCCCCCCGAACATCGACATCGAAGACCAGGCTCTTTAAATTATCGTAATCTATCTGTTCGAGAACTCCTTCAAGCAACTTGGGAATCCAGATCCGTAAACGATCGAGTCTTAGAGGACCGGCTTCCATCTGTGAGAAACTCAATAATCGCCAGCACTGACGGCGTATTTTCCGCAACTGATTTTCCAGTTTTGGCCGGGTTACATCAGTTCCTAGTTGGAGCAGCTTTATCGCTTCATTGGTGACCGAGGGCAGTTTGTTGGCAATCACTGAAACAAACTCCAGACGGCGGCGGCCTTCATTTTTAAGGGACGTAACATTGCTCATCGAAATGACATATCCGGCCAGTTTTTCACCCACCAATCCAATCGGTGCCGAGATCACCGCCAGGTTGAAGCGTTTTGGTTTTAGAAAACAAATATTAAACCGGCGGATCTCCTGTTTTCCATCTCTGATTCTCCGGAATATAACTCCCAACCGGGCATCATCCGGCAGTTCATCCAGGGATTTGTGTCCGAATATTTCCAGAGCGGCGGTGTTAGCCAGGCTCGGTTGGCATCGTTCATCCATAACGATGACTCCGTCCCCGAGCACGTCGATGATCCCACCGATCCTGGCACGTTCTTCCATAAATTTCAGCCGCAGGCGCTCATAGGCCACCTCAAATTGGGCTCCTACCGAATAAACAAGGTTCTTCTCCTCATCATTGTAATGATACCCCTCGGGAGAAACCAGGCAGATAAGTCCGGTGACCGAGCCGACTTTCTCCAGTTTGATGTTTATCTCATCAACTCCCCAAACGGCAATCTTCTTTTCTTCAAGGACCTGTACGAAAACTTCTACTTCACTGTCAGAAGAGTTATCTCCCGAGAGCCTGGATACCCTGGCCAAAAACTCATTAATCCATCTATCCTGATCGGAAACCTTGCCTTGTGAAATCATATGGAGATGCTTCTCCTGTTTTTCGGTAACCACGAACAAACCAAGAACAGAACAAGGAACCGCCTCCATCAGTTTCTGGCACACATATTTCACCAATTGATTGTGATCACGAATCTCTCCGATTCTCGAAGTAACGGAGAAAAGCCAGGCCAGTGTATCGTTTTTCCGGGTGAGATCCTCAGTCAGGGTTTCATTGAGTTTGGATAAGGCTTGTTTCTCAAACACTTTGGTAACGCTTTGTTTAAGGATGGAAATACTCTCAAAAGGTTTTGTCAGAAAATCAGACGCTCCTACTTTGAGAGACTCTACTGCATACTCAACCGTCGAATAACCGGTCATTATCACCACGTCGGTATCCCGGTAGCGCTCTTTTACCTGTTTCAAAAGTTCGAGACCGGACATACCCGGCATGACCACGTCCACCAGCATTAGCGGGATCTTTTTTTTCTCCAGCACGCTCAATGCTTCGGCGCCAGAAGAAGCTTCGATTACTTCAAATCCTTCCGCCTCGAACACCGAGCGGCACATCCTGCGGATGAGTTCCTCATCATCAACAACCAGGATCTTGCTTTGCTTTATGCACTGCTGGTTTTGATTAATCTCGGTATCCGCCATGTATTCCGGTTTTCTCCCGATCCATATTGTTATTCCGAAAGATCTACATCTCTCAAGCTGTCGTCCGTGTCTTCGATAAAACCGTCAAAACGGTCTTCCAGTTCCCGAGCCTCATCTTCCAGGAACTCAAAATCCTCCTGTATCCTTTGCATTCGTTCTTCCACGGTGCCCGCACCTACTCCAGGCAAGCCCGGGGCATAGTGAAAATCACTTTTCAAGAGGCCATAGGAAGACATATCCCGGCGCGGAGATAGTCCTTTATCTTTATTTTCCAGAAGCCACTTTTCCTCGGCGTCCCTGGTCAGCAGCGGATCACCGGCATACCAGACATCACCACTCCATTTTACTGCTCGTATTCCCGTCGGCACCGGTCTGATGGTGGTGGTCTGTCCGCCGGTGGGACAGACAGCTTCATGTCCCTCACGCAGCAGGTTTGATTTTCTCCGGGCACGGTTCCATACGGCTACGGCGCCTTCGTGTACCTCCACCAGAGTTCCTTGATCATCATGTCTGGAGACGATAAATACCGTACCTCGTAATCCTACCGCTGCTTCTGGTGTTTCCACCACGAACGTTTCTCCTTTGGGTAACGGTTCTGCCATGAACCAGACAACGCCGCGCAAAACGCGAATCCGGGACACCGTGTCGGTCATCTCTTTTGTTGACGGGGTTATCTCCAGCACCGACATCTCGTCCATTCTGATAGTTATTCCACCACCAAGAGCCAGTTCTGCCCGGGAACCGGTGGCGGTTCGTACGGCTTCTCCGTGATGCAGTTTTTGATATATCTTGAGCGTCGTCCAAAAAGCGCCGCCGCGAGGCATGAACTCAACCCCCGGACCACCGACAAACCGTACTTGCCCGCAGGTAGGAATGGAGCCGGCCAACGAGACCGTCGGAAAAATCAAGGCAATGATAATAACCCCGGTCAAGCAAGAGAACTGCGTTTTTGGAGACATACGATCACCGCAGATCATTGTAACATGGTCACAGAGTATTATCAATTACCAGTTATAACTGGTTTCGTTGCCCTGTTTATCGATCTGCCTTGACATTCTGCCTGAAACAAGACAAAATAACTTCTGCTATGAACAAAGATGATCTATTATCAAAACTTCACCGGATAGACGGTTCGAGTTACAAAGCCTATAAAGGAATCCGGGGAAGATACCGTTTCCCGGATTTCGAGCTTATCATCGATCACGTTCAGGGTGATCCGTTCGCCACGCCCAGCAGGTTTCGCGTGATAGTTCCCGACGAGACTGCCGGATATCCTTCTCATACCTATGCCGGTAAAAGCCGGTCCGTGGCCCTGGCTAATTATCTCACGAGCGAATTTGCCGCCGCCGCCAGGACTATTTCTTCCACACGAGGAAGCGGTAAAAGCGGTTTGATCAGTATCGACACACCGGGGCAGGAGTTGTTGGAGCGAACCTCGGTTATTATCGATGAAGGTCAGGTGGAAGCCCGATTCAGGGTTGGTCTCCCGGCAGCCGGGAGACGGGTTTTGGGAGGAGAAGCGGCGCACATGCTGGGTAACGATATCCCCACCATCGTCGCACGATCACTCATGTATGGCAGTAACGACAAGCAACTTATCGAAGACTATGTCGACGTTAACGAGGATGCCGATTATTTACGCCGGGAACTTAACGGGCTCGGTCTGGTGGCTTTCATACAATGCGGCAGCGTTCTGCCGCGGCGGTCCGGAATCGATGATCTTCCCCTTACGGAAGGTACCGTCGTTGACTTGAAAATACCGGAATCACTGAAAATAGAGGTAGATCTTCCCAACTCAGGACATGTCGTCGGGCTGGGTATTCCACAAGGTGTTACCTTGATTGTAGGCGGTGGCTTCCATGGCAAATCGACGCTGCTCACCGCCCTTGAACGCGGGATTTACAATCACCGTCCGGGAGATGGACGGGAACTGGTGGTAACAGTCCCGGGAGCCGTCAAAATCAGGGCTGAAGACGGACGCCGGGTTGAAGGGGTGGATATTTCTCCGTTTATCTGCGACCTCCCTTACGGACGCGACACCAGGTTTTTCAGCACCGGCAATGCTTCCGGCTCCACATCTCAGGCCGCCAATATCATCGAAGCCCTGGAAATCAATACCAGCGTGCTGCTTATCGATGAAGATACCGCCGCCACTAATTTCATGATCAGGGATCACCGTATGCAGGAACTGATAGCCAAGGAAAAGGAACCGATCACTCCCTTTATTGACCGGGTAAGGCAGATATACGAAGAACTTGGAATTTCTACCGTACTGGTCATCGGCGGCAGCGGCGATTACTTTGATATTGCGGACACGGTAATTGCCATGGAAGCGTATGAACCACTGGATGTAACCGTCCGGGCACGCAGTATTGCCGATAAGTTCAAGGCCGAACGGATGGTCGAGGTAAAAAACCGTTTCGGTCCTTCAATACCCCGGCTTCCGGTGGCTTCGGGGATCGACCCGAGCAAGGGAAAATACGATATCAGGGTTAAAACCCGGGGGCTCAAGACCATCGAGTTCGGCCATCAGTCTATCGATCTTTCGGCGGTGGAACAACTGGTAGACAAGAGCCAGACCCGGGCCCTGGCTGATGCACTGGTCTACGCCCGGTTCCGTTATGTAGACGGTATCCGAAGCGTATCTGAAATTGTCGATGCCGTCATGCGCGATATCGAGACCGACGGGCTGGACATACTGTCACAATATCCTCAAGGAGAATACGCTCTTTTCAGGAAATACGAGCTGGCCGCCGCGCTCAACCGTCTTCGTACCCTGAAGGTAAAACAGCGGCGTTAGTCTCAAGACCTGGAAGCTGCGGGCAGATTTGAGCACGGGAAACTTTTACATTATCCAGAAGCGGTTTTCTTTAAACCACGCTTTGTCATTATCACTGTCACTACCGCTGTTGTTAGCAGGACGGAAGCAATCAAACCAACCCAAACGTTTCCGGCGGTCCGTCCAAGATTGGCGATGTCTCCCCCCGGTTTCCAAACCGGCTCTGAGAGAAACCACCCGCTATAAGAACCGATAAGCACCGTAGACTTCAGGCCTGCTGCCAGAACCACCGGAGAGGCCCACGTGCTCTCACCCAGGGGGATTCCATCCCAGATTGCCCTTCCGATATAACGTTTCCAGACAATTGTACCGGTGGCCGTTTCCAGGCAATAGAGTGCATCGTCCCAGGACGATACGAACACGTATTCATCCACTCCGTCCCGAGGCAGGAAAGCCGCCGATGAGTATACCGCGCCACCCAGTTTCTTTTTCCAGACAAGATTGCCTTCTTCGGCTGCCAGAGCATAAAGGTAGTAATCATACGAACCAAAGATCACCAGATCGCGACCGCCAACGCGGGCCACGGCCGGGGAGGAGTCAATCCACATACCGGCTCTAAATTTCCATACTTCCTGCCCGGTTTCAACATCTATAGCATGAATGAAATTATATTTAGAACCAAGAAACGCCAACCGTTTTCCATTGACCACTGCGCTGGAGGGAGTTCCAAGAACCAGGCCACCGGAACTGAAACTCCAAATTTTTTGGCCATTCTCAACAAGAATCGCCTGTAAGATTCCAGACTCGATAGCGACAAGAATCGCCGGTCCGAGGCTGGTTTCAACTGCTATCGCTCCGGTGGGAGGAGTCATCCCCAACTCAATTTTCCATATGAGTTTGCCTGATTCGACATCAAGAAGGTGAAGTTCGGATAACTGGAGATTATTGCCGATAGACCGGTCATACGCCCAAACCGGAGCCGCAACAACCAACCGTCCATGCCGATTAGCCAGGCAAGGAGAGGCCAGGTTCCCGCCTCCAAGTGTCGGACGCCAGGGAACGGCCTGGTATTTCCACTCCAGTCTTCCGGTGGCCGCGGCCAGGGCATACAGGGTACGGTCTGTTGAACCAATCAGCACAATATTTTGCCCGTTCAGTTGTCCAATAATGGGTTCAGCCTGTATTTTGCCGCCGGTGGTAAAAGACCACTTCATCTCTCCTCGCGACGCATCAAGGCAATAAAGGTTCCCGTCATAAGAACCGGCGTATACAAGAACATCGTCCTTGCTTTCCAGGACGGCAGCCGATGTCCAGACTTTCATTCTTTGAACATAACCCCAGCTATGTCTGGAGTTACGGAATTGCCAGGGGCCCAAAGAGTCCGGTTTATCCTTTGTTGAACGTACCAGGTTGGCCCCTCCCCGCGATGTCCGGCGAGGACACGGCCAGGGCTCAGCCGAGAACAGGGAACAGGGAAGTATCCACAACAGCCAGACAAGACAACCGAGCATAACGTGCTTATTTTTCAACTATTCTTACCACCAGCGGGTTTCCATTTGTCGGCCAGGGTAACTGCCCGGGTAGAACACACAGCGGGTTTCCATTTGTCGAGCAGGGTAACTGCCCGGGTAGGACACACATCAACACACCGGCAGCAGTGAATACACGCAGTCAGTTGGTGGTTCCCTTCTTCGATTGCTTCGGTCCCACATACGGTGCTGCACTGTCCGCATCGGATACAGAGACTTTCGTCAACCTCAATTTTTCTCGACGAAACCGTTGCGATTTTACCCATCAACCATCCCCACGGACAGAGATACCGGCACCAGGCCCGCGAAACGAGCAAAGCTGCCAGTATGATTATCACGGTTGAGAGTACCGAGGCCGGATCGTTCTCATTTGAAAACACGAAATGTACCGGGGATGACGTGGATAAGCCAATGCTCGTAATGGCGACGACCAACATGAAGGAGAATTTGCGAAGCACCCGTAGCCGCCGGTCGGCGACTTTTCCCCCACCCCAGACTGCTACCAGCAATACCAGGAGAGCGGCCGTCCAATAGATATTTGAGTCTTCCACAAAAAATATTTTTTGAGAATAAAGAAGTTGTATCCAAATCAGGAATACCATGGTCAGCAAGAGTATGCCCGTCAGTGATAGTGCCGGTCGTTTTTTCCTATTCCTGGTGCGCTTGAATAATCCGCAGACAGCTTCCTGCAGAGTACCGGTAGGACAGATCCACCCGCAGAAAAAGGGTCCTACAACCAATGACAGGCAGATAATTGCCAGGGAAATTCCCATGTAATGCAGACACGATACATTTTCCCGGCCAATCAGAGTCAGGCCGTAAATAGGGTTGCGGATTAAACCGAACACTCCCAGACAAGAGGAAATAAAGAAAAAGAAAACGATGATGGATGTGAGCTGAACGAGTTTTCGCGCCGTTTGTCTTTTGGCCGGCGGCACAACCACGGCTACCGCACTCAGGGCCCCTACTGCCAGGAGAGCAGCCAATTCAACATAGCTCCCCGCATAGGGTATGACTATCTCATGTACAACCTTCCATGTAGGAAAGGTATCTAACACTTAATCATCAACCTCCGGTAAGACTCGAAGTGATTCTGGCGCCCACCCGACAGTAGCGGGAGAACCGGTGACAAGATTGAGACGGTAGACTTCACCAACCATCGAAGCGACCTTGATGAGCAACCCGTTTGTTTCCAGCCATACATGCGTCGTCCCCGCTTCAGATAGAATTCGTTTGACGATCCCGGTAACAACGAAATCTCCCTCTCGACAGCTCGTTGCCAGACGAACTTGCTCCGGCCTGATCAGACCGGTTACCAAACCCTCCAACCGGCCAGGAACAGTACATATACCAAACGGAAACTGAACACGACTACGACCGTCGGAAAATCCGACAACTTTACCTGCAAACGTATTGACGTCCCCAAGGAACTCGGCCACATAACGTGAAGCCGGAGACATATATAAATCTTCCGGCACCCCCGTCTGGAGGAGATGACCCGCGGCCATGATGGCCATTCTGTCTCCCATCTTGAAGGCCTCATCAGTGCTGTGTGTTACGTGAATGGTTGTCGTTTCCAACTTTTCATGAAGGAACATGAGGGTCTTTCTTAATTCATCACGGGCCGGTGGGTCCAGACAGGCCAACGGTTCATCCAAAAGCAGAAGCCGTGGGTCCGGAGCCAGGGCTCGAGCCAGAGCCACCCGCTGTGCTTCGCCCCCTGAAAGACCGGTTACAGTCCTCTCTAGAAGGTGGGTGATTGCAAGAAGTTCAGCCATTTCATTTACTTTTTCAATTCTTTTCTTGGAATCCCATTTCCTACAGAGTAAACCAAACGCAATATTGGCTCCGACAGTGAGATGGGTGAATAAAGACTGTTCTTGAAAAACATATCCAATATGCCGGCCAGCCGGCTCTACGTGCTCTACACATTGACCGTTGATTAAAACATTTCCGGTAGCAGGTTTTTTCAAACCGGCGATGAGATCGAGCAATACTGTCTTACCGGCACCGCTTTGGCCGGCAAGTATAAAATATTCCCCTTCCTTAATTTCAAGAGAAAACGCTTGGAGAGAGAACGTACCCAGGCTAAAAGAAATATCACGAAGGGCGATGTTAGATTTCATACAGTCTTCCTCTCCTTGAGAAGAAGATTCCCGGGTAGAAGAGGACGGGCCAGTTGAGCCAGGATAAATACCCAGAGACAAATGACAACCAGAAGAATGGCCACTGGTCGCGCCTGGCTGACACCGTATTGCAGAAACTGTTCGTAAACCAGAACGGGAGCCGTAAATGGTCTTGGGGCAATGAGAATAATTGAACCGAACTCACTCACTGCCCGTGCCCAGGCTAGAATGTAACCGACAAAAAGGTTCTTGCCGGTTTGAGGAAGCATAACCCGGAAAAACGCTTGCCAGGGTCCAGCTCCAAGAGTCATAGCCACTTCCTCCAGGCGAACCGGTACGGCTTCAAAGGCGCCCATGGCTGTCTTGACAATGAAGGGAAAACTCACAAACATCTGGGCCACTATTATCCCGATCCAGGTTCCCGCAACTGACAGTCCCAGTTGATCTTTCAATATCGTGCCAACAGGGGACCGGGGTCCGAGAAAAAGCAGGAGACAGATTCCCACCACGGAATGAGGAATAAGTATAGGAAGATCGATAACGGCGGAAAGTAGCTTTTTTCCTGAGAATTCTGTCCTGGCCAGACCGTAAGCCAGCGGTACTCCAAAGATGAAAACCAGGCATGAGGAGAGAGTCGCCGTCCATAATGTTCTGAAAATAGCTTGTCTTACCTGGCTGTCACTGAACGTCCATCTCAGCGTTTGCGGAGAATCATGAAACAAAAACGTGAGAACCGGCATCATGAGAAACGCCAGGAATACAAGGCCTATCCCCAACAAAACAACAACAGGTTTGGAGTGTTTTTTAGATACTGTCTGGAACAGTGCCGTGTAAAGCATGGCCAGGATGATGAACGATTCTTTCCAGTAAGGCTGGAAAAGGACCAGTGAAATCGTGAATATTATAAAAAAACCACGTAGTAACGGCCGGTGGAAAGTAGCGGCATACGCGATGGTAAAGAGCATAAATAACGATGGGCTATCAAGAAAACCAAAAAACAGAATAAAGAGAAGGAAGTAGCCAAGCATATAAATCCCAACAGTAGAAGCGGTGACGGTTTTCGCCATCCGGTGCCCGATATAGAACACAAACATGTTCACTGCCAGCAGGGCAATATTGGAAGTTAAATCGTCGGTGAGAAGCGTGCCGATGGTGGCGTGCAGTACAACCATTATCAAACCCAGCAAGCCTGCCCTTTTGATTTTACTCAGATCCACCGTAACGACCTCCCTAAGCAAAATTTGTGGTGCTCAATGGCTTTCGGCTGCAATTAACGCTGCCCCCAGAGAGACAACAAATTGTGGATTCTCAGGACGGTAAATATCTTCGTGTAGCTGTTTTTTTAGCTCTTCAAAGAGGCCCTTATTAAGCGCTCCACCCCCGACAAAGAGGAAGGGCGGGCGCCCGCCTACAGTCTTTACCAGGGACACCATTCGTTCGCAAAGGGATGTGTGAACGGCCGCGACGATATCCTCCTTAGTCGTTCCGCGGGCAAGGAGCGATATTACTTCGCTCTCGGCAAAGACCGTACAGGTAGAGTTCAACTGTATACGGTTGGAGGTTTGCTCCGCCAGCGTCGCCATATCGGTTATGCTAATCTGCAGGGCAGACGCTACTATCTCGAGAAATTTACCGGTACCCGCGGCACATTTATCATTCATGGCAAAATCGGAAACGCGCCCCGAGTCACCAAGCAAAATTACCTTGGTATCCTGCCCACCGAGATCAATAATCGTCCTGAGTCTGCCGGAAGATGTTCCCAGGTACCATCCCCCCCTGGCACAGGCTGTAATCTCGGTAATAATTTCGGATTCAACAGTTACCACCCGGCGACCGTAACCGGTAGAAACCGTGTGTTCGATCTCATTGTGCGCCAGCCCAGCGCCGGCGAGCGCTTCCGTTAGCAGGTCTTCCGCCCCGGCAGCCATATCCGGAACGGTGGAAGAACATTTTCGTATTAATACCGTCGGGGAGCCTGATGCCTGCGATTGCAGCAAAAGCACTTTGGTAGCAACCGAACCGACATCAATCCCGGCGAAGATCATGACCCTACCCCCTGACCGATAATAGTTCTAGAAACGCTTCAATTCTCGTTCTTACCTGCTCAACATCCTCCTGGCTGTAGTCGGTTTGTACATTGAGAAAGGGAATATCCTGTTGGCGAAGTGTCTCCCGCAACCGCCGCGTTTCCATGTCAAAAAGCTGGCACAATCTGAGTCCGTGTTGAACAACTCCGTCAACGTTGAATTCCTCGATTAAATTGAGAATCCGGTCCAGTCGGTCGTCGACACTGGAAAAGCAGGGACAGGTCGAGGGCAGCAGATAACGGCCGGCCAGGTCACGCATCATATCATCCACCGCTCCTTCATCCGTCTCGACCACATCGTAGAGGTATTGACTCCCGGAACAAAGATCGTCGGCAACAATCCAGGCTCCCGCCTCTTCGATAAGCGTCGGCAGTTTCCAGTTTGGCCATATAACCGGTGCTCCGGTAAGTAAAAGCCGTGCCGGGCGTGACTTGGATTTTGCGTCACACCCAGGACTCATCGATTCCAGTTCTCGGATTAAATCCCGTGCCCATGATGTCCATATTTCTGGCTCGGCGTTAAAACTGGACTGGGCAATTATCAACATGTCACGTCCGCTCAATAACGGCGGATCCGTTGTTTGAAAACGCATTATCTTCCTGAAAGCAGCCTGCCGACGGTGAATGGTTTCAATGGCTTCGCGGAGCAGTGGACGAGTTACTTTATTCCCGGTAAGGTTTTGAAGCCGGTCTTTTAACACACAGAGTTCTTGGTAGAACCGTTCATGTGATGTCTCCAACCGTTTTCTTAATGGCAGATCAAGCAGCCATACCGGAACCTGGTCATTGAGGATTTCCGCTAGTTTTATCTTTGCATCACACGTAGCCGGAACCACGATGACATCACATTGGGAAACCGGATTCCGCCCTAAAAGGCCTCCTCCGTAGGTGGCTTTCACCAGAGGGCAAATATCCCTTGGCAACACTTCTTCTGCAGCAGACAAGCACGTGAAGTCCCCCGAACATAACCTTAGGTGGCGTCCGCCAACGGCCAGAATAAGTTCCTCGGGAACAAATCGGCAAAGAGTGCCAACCAGCTTTTTCGAGTCAGATTGAGGGGGAAGGGCTTGGCAGCTATTGATAACGGAATCTTCGAAAGGAGCAATGGCCAGGGGGCGGCCCGGGCGGCGGCGCGCAGACTCAAGATATTCCATCCCCGAAGCGTTCCGGATGACAACAGTTTTATCAGAATTTACTTCAGGAGGCTTCAGGGAAAATCTCTTTTCAAAATCTCCCTTTTGCAATTCCTGAGAATACGATCGGGATCGATTGAACCAGCCTGACACAGGTACGTCACTCCTTAAATTTGGATTTAAATAGTTTAAAGCCCAGGAATTTAGCTTCCAGGCAATCGTTCTCGGGACAAGTATCTATACACCGGTAACAATGCAGACAATCAGGATGATTAACCACTTTACTCGCCTTCTCTAAATAGACTTCTTCACTGTCCAGGGGACAGACTATCTGACAGGCTCCACATCGGGTGCATTTAGATGCTTGTTTCTCTTTGGTCAGAGCGCCGCCCTGATTGAAGAAAGACAACAGGGTGCCGCTAGGGCAAAACCTGCACCAGATCCGTCGAAAAATCACACTCAAAGCAAATACGATAGTGAAAATAATAGCAATCACGAAAAATGTTATAAGCCGGGGAGAATAATATGTAATCTGTATCATCGGATAGCCGGTAATATAGGGGAAAATAAACCGGGACGGACACATTTGACACCCACTGATGTGTAGATCTTTCGTCCACTTCCACGGTATACCAGGTAAACTTATGACAAACGAAATAATGAGGATAGTGGCCAAGAGCACATACCCGAACACCTTCAAATAACCTCTGACTAAAACCGATAGAGGTACTCGGGGTGCACCGCATACCGAACCGGTGGAACCCAGCATATCGGAGATGAATCCGAGTGGACAGAGCCAGCCGCACCAAAATCTCCCTAACAGGATTGCCAGGGCCAGAAAAATCAGCAGATGAGGCAAAACCACCCTGAGCGATGAACGCCATGTCAATGATTCGGATAAAAATTGAAGGAAACAAGCCCGGAACATTCCCGTTTTCCTGGCAAACCGGCACGATTTAACCGGAGTGTACGTATCGAACACCTGGCCGTAGTATGCGGGCTCCTGCAAAAGAGAGTCCTGGTCTTCCTGATTCACATCCGCCGGCGGTTTAATAGTGGAAAGCCAGGGAACCGTCTGAGGTTGTATACCCCAACTGCTAGCCAGTAACCCGCCATAAATGATAAGTACGAAGGAGATTATCTGGACTATGCGGCGAGTAAAATTAATAGGTCTCCGACGATAGTTCATCATTTTTGCGTCCACCTTCGCCATATAAAAAACACCGCCAGAAGCACAATGGGAAACAGGTAGATAGAGGTACGTTCTTTGGCCACAAAATCATCAACTCTGATGACAATTTCCCCTACCTCCTCTTCAGAAATGCTCGTCAAACGTGTTCCTGACTCGGCATCTTCAGAGGAATACGTGCCGTCCAGTCCAGATTGGCTCTCACCAACTGTCACCTGAATGTCTTCGGTGCTTGGCATAATCTCTGCTCTGTGGGCGTTAACACTGATTTTTAAAGGATATTCACCGGAATCTTTTCCCTCTATAAGGTCGAGCATCACGGTGAAATATGATCGCTCACCCGGGATTAATAGAGCAATTGTAGACGGTTCAATCGTTATTCCAAACGCCTCGCTTTTAACAATCAATTCAACCATTTCGATCGGAGTTTCAAAGCTATTTTCCACGTACATCCGGAATTTTCCGGATTTCTCGATATCTATAACGCTTTCTTCCGGAACAAGGATGAGATGGTCTTTGGGCCTGAAAGGATCATGGCATGTATGGGAAAATGTGGCACCCGGGCAGGTAAATACAAAAAAAATTACTGCCGTCACAGCCAATAACGTACATTTCAATGTATTGTTCATGAAAAATCCTGCCCCATTACATACATATTTTTTGTTGTGCAGCGAAGATAAAGCTAACTATAATAACGAAGTATAACATACGGTTTTGTTCCCGAAAAACCAGAAACACCACATATTTTTTTATCTCACACCAATTGTTTTTTGAAAATGAGAAACCGAAACAGGCTAAAACCTTGAGCCTTAAACGCTGCCCGGAAGCTTTAGTCCGTTCTCGGCAAACTAGTCGTCGAAGTCGCCTTCAGGTCCTTTATCGGAATCGATCAGTGAAGCCCGGTGCCTGATTTTATCCTCAGTCCAGTCGATAGAATCCTCGGTACGCGATGCTTTAGCGTAAGCCCGATGGCCTGCCGCCTTCAGAATGGCCTGAATAGCCAGAGGCGCCGAATCTTGTGAATTGAGCACATTTACCATCAAGTTATAGGCAAAGTCTTCAACCCGTTTGACCATGCGCTCTCTGATCGCTTCCGGTTGGCCTAAAAGCTTGTTTTCAAAAGGTAGATTGAGCTTCTTGTAGTTGCCGCCCTTGATTCCTTTACTCTCGGCGTAGGCGACCATTTCAGCCCACATCTCTTCGGTAACACCCTGCCCTTTTACTTTCTGAAAATTACCATCTCCATCCAGGATGGCGTTACCGTAATCGTTTACTTCCAGTCCCCAGGAAATCATCTGCAGGGCGGTGGCCACGTTGGCCTTGGTGGTTCTGGTCCGCTGGGCGATTAGCCGCAGGCGTTCAGAGCTGTTCCCGGAAGTGCCGTGCTGAGCGCCGGAAATACCATAGGGAACCAGCGACTCATGAATCTGTGCCGTGAGGTCAACCTGGATTCCCTGCCCACTGGCTTCTATACCGTGGGTGGTACCGTTGTTCAACGCGATCCAATCGGGGAAGATACCGTGCGCGTTCAAGCCTTGAATTAGAAACGAGGCATCTTCCACTGTGGACAACCCCTCGGTGCCTTTGATCTCACCGACTTCCGTCTCCAGACCGGCCCAGGCCGGTATGACCGAGTTAAGTTCGATATTGGCCAGCAGGTTCTCGTCATCGGGTAAATGTGACGCATCGATGGCGATGGAAGTGATTCCCGCCTGGAATACCGTGGGGATTTCATCCATGGCGACCGGAACATCTTCCGGTTTCTTGATCCCGTAATGGTCGGCGTGAATGGCCACGGGTACGGTTATACCAAGCTCGTTGCAAATGGAGTCCACGATTCTGGCCATGTTCCAATAGTTGACGGCACAGTAGGCGGAGGCGCCTCCCTCCGAACGGGCAATTTCGATAATGAGAACAGCGTTGGCCCGCTGGGCCGCCCGGAGAACGCCTCTGATCACAAAAATATTCCGGCCGTTAGCCGCCAGGGCAATAGCCTGTCCTTTGGCAATCATGGCCCGGTCGATAAACTGGCCGCTTACCAGTAAAGCCCTTGAATGAGGAAACAATTTTTTTATAGTTGGCGGCCGCCCGATATCCAAAGCCCGTTCGTAATCGACAGACGTCATGTTCTTCTCCACAGCCGCGGGTTGCATTTCCGTTGACATCATCTGCAGCTCCTTTCTTACTGTCCTGCTAATCCAAATGTATTCCGGTTATATAATTGTAGCATCACGCCGTTGCGACAGGCAAGCATTTACCCAGCAGGAATGATGATTTCACGCTGAGCGGCAAAATCGATCTCGCAACTGTTTTTCGAAGTGGTGGCCGACCGTGCATTCTCATTCGGCGACAGCCTGGCAAGAACTCGATTCCACCGGCTTGAATGTCCCGAATGCTCGGTTTGAAGCCGCAACATACCTTTCTCCAATTCAAACGACAACCTCAGGAAACGTCCCTGCCGGTATCCGAAACCTTCACCATCATCGGCGTAAAGGACGCCTGCTGCCTTACCGTGCTCGTCCGGATAGACGGACAGCTCGAGAACTCCATCGCTTTTTTCCCCGGTGTGCTGCCGTACCGATTCTCTGGGGATGACACTGCCCCCCCGGACATACAGCGGGATTCGGTCCAGTGGAGCAAAAGCCAGGATATCACCGGGACCGTCATGCACCTCACCTGTCCAGAAATCATACCACCGCCCCGCAGGGAGGTAGACGCTGCGATGTTCCTTGTTCGCCTGTACGATAGGAGCCACCAACAGCGATGGACCGAACAGATATTCATCATCGAGCGTGTGTGCCCGCTCCTGTTCCGGATAATCAAGTACCAGTGCCCGCATGATAGGCTGCCCGGTACGCGAGCTCTCTTCGAAGACCGTGTAGAGATACGGAAAAAGCTGGTATCTCAGCTGGATGAAAGATCGGCACGCCGCTTCTATTTCAGGACCGAAAGACCACGGTTCATGATCAAGGGTGTCCCGCCCGGTGTGAGCTCGGAAAAACGGCGTTAAACTCGAAGCCGCCATCCAGCGGGCGAAGAGATCCCCGGGAGCGTTTTCCTGGAAGCCTCCGGTATCGCTGCCCACGAACGGAACACCGGAAATACCCATATTCAAAAGCATGGGCAGGGAAGCGGCCAGATGCTCCCACCAGCTGGCATTGTCACCGGTCCAGACGGCCGCGTAACGCTGCACGCCGGCGTAACCCGAACGGGTGAGAACAAATCCCCGTTCATCGTTACGGTACAGCGGAAACGCTTCCCGGGTAGCTCGGCACATGGCCAGACCGTACGCATTGTGATACCGTAGAAACGGCCGGGGGTGACCTTCATTATCAAGTAACACGCTATTAGGCACGGTATATGTACCCTTTTTTTTCTTGCTGCCGGTGAAATCCGCCGGTTCGTTCATGTCATTCCATATTCCGGACACCCCGCGCTCCATGAGTTCACGGTGATGTTCGGCCCACCACCGGCGAACATCTTTCCGGGTGAAATCCGGAAACACCGCATCTCCCGGCCAGACTTTTCCCACATACATCTCTCCACCGGGAAAGCGGCAAAAAGCGTTGTTATTCAGTCCATCCCGGTAGACGGCATAATCCGGATCAGCTTTCACTCCCGGATCGACAATGGTGATGACCTTGAAACCTTGTTTGTTGAGATCATCGATCAGTTTTCGGGGATCGGGAAACCGTTGCTCGTGCCAGGTAAAAACGCGGTATCCTTCCATGTAATGGATATCGAGATAGATGACATCACAGGGTATGTGTTTCTCACGCATGGTGGAAGCTATTTCCCGTACACGCTGCTCGGGATAGTAGCTATAGCGGCACTGTTGGAACCCGAGAGCCCATTCCGGAGGGAGAGGAATACATCCGGTAAGCAGTGTGTAGTGTCCGATTACATTACCTGGTGTTTCTCCCGTTAACAGATAAAGGTCCAAATACTCATCCCGCACCTCTACTGCAGCTGTGCCCGGTTCGGTGTCGCCCATGTCAAACCAACTCCAGGCCGTGCTGTCTACAAACACACCGGTAGTGCGCACCGGTGAAAACTGTAGATAGAACGGTATGGACTGGTAAAGAGGATCGGCTGAAGGTTTATGGTTGCCTTCATCGGTGTTCCACATCTGCCAGGTGCGGCCCTGTTTATCAAGCAACCCCATCTTCTCGCCCAATCCGTAGATATGCTCATCATCTTTAAGCGCCATCTCAAAGCGGTAATCGTCCTCGCTCGTCGAGAAGCACATACGATTTACATACTCAATCCGTGTACCGGCCGTTTCACTTCGCCGGCCTTCCAGGTGAAACATCCCCGTTTCCTTTTTAAGTATCAGGGTGGACGAATACCACGCAATCTCCAGGTACGATGTTTGATCGATAACAGTCGGGACCACAGATTCCGGCACAGTTTGCACGGCGAACGACGGCGGGCGAGTGGACTTTAGTTCACCTGCCACCAAGAACCGGGCATTGCCGTCGGCAAAAAAATGGACCGTCACCACCAGGTGTTGAAACATGAAAACGCAGCCGTCGTTTGACAAATCCCATTCCCGCAGTGGTCCGGATTGAGTCCATTTTTTAGCCCGTTTCTCCGCCGAGCGCCTTCGCCTTGAAAGTACCGATTTCTTCTTTGCCCGGACCAATTCCTTGCTTGCTCCGTCTATTTGACTATTTTCCATGCTGCACCACCTTTGAACGTACGCTCACTGACTCACAAACAGGTTTTGGTTGAGATCAGTTCTGAGCTCAAAACCGAGTTCCTCCAGGATGAGACAGTAGCGATCGAAATAGTTTTTCTCTTGCCGTATTTTTCGAAGCCGGCCTAAAGTGATACTCAATAAAAATGAGCACGTATACACCGGTATAGGATAATCAGTGCCGAAAAGACACCTGGCCGCCAGCTCCGGACACCGCCTGAGTTTAAACAGCATCCGGGAACGGGAAGGTAGTGTCAGCGCCGACATGTCAAGATAGAGGTGAGGGTATGTTAACACCATCTTTTTCACCGTCAGAAAATACTTTTCCCAGATAAATAGCCCGGTGCTGCCACCATGGGCCAGAATGACTGTCACTCCGGACTCCAGAGCCGTTTTAAGCCGGGCGGGATTTCCCACCGCCTGATTCCGGGCCGGAAGAGTAAACTCGTAACCGCAATGGGCTACGAGCGGCATATTCATTTCAGCCATTCGCCGGTAAAACGGTACATACCGCTGGTCCGCCGGATCGAACTCCTGCACATTGGGAAGAATCTTTACCAGCACAGCTCCCCGTTTACGGCATCGTTCGAGTTCTTCCAGAGCATCCGCCCGCGCCGGATTGATGGAAACCCCGGGCAGCAGCTCCGGATACCGGCCGGTCCTGTTCAGAATAAAATCGTTGTCAATCATGAACCTGGTCCGGTTGGTATCGAGTAACCCGTCCGAATCGTAGATTCCGTCGCTGCCCAATAGTACTGCCTGGCTTACACGTTTCGACTCCCGGACAGTGGCGGCCAAGCCGTCGAGATAGGTATCCTCGGGCACAGGATCGTCTGGAGAGATAGCGAGCCGGCGGCGCAAAAAGCCCGGGACCCATCGCTTGGTCAACGGCGGTTTCAGGATAGTCCCCGGTACCGATGAGGTAAAGACAGTAGCATGTGCATGACAGTCGATTAATGTTCCATCCACACTCAAATACTCACTCTCCACTGTTCTCTTTGATTTGGAAATACCGTTTGCCATCCTGTAACCTCAATACCACCAGGCCATCATCAATCAAGTGATCAAGGTGTTTTTTCACGTCATCTTCATGAAGACCGAGGCCGGCAGCCAGATCATCAGCCAGGCACGGGCGGCGGCGAATCATTTCCAGTACTTCTGCCAGGCCGGCAATAGGTTGGCCGAGTTTGGCCGCCTGCTTCCTGCCGGCGATAATTTCTACGTTTTCCCCAAGTTTCAGGGCCAGCTCTTTCAACGCCGCATCAGGCACCGGTCTGGCGAAGCTTTCCACCGGTGGGCGCACCACCGTGTTCAACTGCACTCGGTCCGGACCTATCCGCCGGATTATTCCAGCCAGTCTCTCAATATCTTCAGGAGCCGTGTTAATCCCTTTCATAAAGAATATTTCGAGCCAATACTTTCCGGGGAAATCATCCCGGAACGCCACCAAACCTTCGACCATTTGATGGAAGTTTAAACTGCGGTGCGGCCTGTTGACAGAGTTAAACAGGTTTTCCGAACCGACATCGAGAGATGGAATAACCAGATCGGCCAGCAGAAGCGATCGCCTGACATCCGTTTGCCAGAGCAGCGATCCATTGGTGATAACAGCCACCGGCACCTTAAGCACGTCCTTCAAACGTGTGATTATTTCACCGATACCGATATGCAGCGTCGGTTCACCTGACCCCGAAAAAGTTACATAATCCGGCCGTGAAACAAGCTTTGGTTCGAGTTCTTTCCACACGGATTCCAGTGAAACCCATTCCCGGCGCTCCACCGTCTTACATGTGGTCCTGGGCAGTTGGCAGTAAACACAGTCATACGGACACGTTTTGAGCGGGACCAGGTCTATTCCGAGCGACCGGCCCAGACGACGGGATGGTACAGGTCCAAAAACGTGAGATTCCATGGCAATCGTGATAGATATACTATTGCCCCGGGGAAGTCAAGTCAATTGACTGATCACCTCCGGTCTGCTATACTTTCTCTCAAGGTCGGCCGACGATAAACCGCGTCAAGACAGCGATAAGAGGCCGGACAAATACGCATGACGAAAGAACCGGTTGTGGATTATACGGCAATGACCACATTACGTCGGGCGGATTCCATACGTTCCACATTTTTTTGTATTTTTCTGGCCGTTATCTTTCCGGTTTCTTTTGATATTCCTGCAAAAGCAAATGACGTTTCCGCCTTGAAGAAGAAAATAGCCGTGAATACACTGCGAACCCGGAGAAATGTTCGCCGTTTTTCCCGCACTGACGTGGAAACAGGTCTGACCGGTATACTCATTGAAGCGCTTCTGGAAACAGGCCGCTTCCTCGTCGTGGAACGAACAGCTCTGGATGAGACAATGGACCGCTACCGACGTTCCTCACCTGACCGGGACGAATCACATGCTGCCATACAGGCGGGAAAAACACTCGGTGCCCAGGCTATTCTCACGGGAACCATCACATCTTTTGAACCGTCTACTATAGGTGAGGAATACCGGTTACGGACATACGATGATCCGCTTGGTCTCGGCCTCAACCTGCGCCTCGGTCTCAGTAATTTGAAAGCCGAGGTGGAGGTCCAATTGACGCTGGTTGAGGTGGCTACCGGAGCCGTTATCGTCACCTTTCACTCCCGGGGCCGCTCGTCCTCAAGAGGGGTAACTATCGACGCTTATCAGCCGGATATGAGTTACGGTTCCGATTTATTCTTCAAAAGGCCTATCGGCGGAGCTACCCGGAAAGCCGTAAGAAAAGCGGTCTCCCGTATAGTTACGGCGATGGAAGATATTCCCTGGTCCGCACGGGTCATGGAGATCATCGGTAACCGCGCCTACATCAATGCCGGCTCACTAAACGGAGTCAAACCGGGAGATAGGTTCGCGGTCTTCCGGGAGGAAGTTGAACTTACCGATCCTGAAACCGGTGTCCTGGTAGATGTGCTGAACAGCAAACTGGGTGTCGTTACGGTTGAATCGGTTGAACGAAGATATTCAGTGGCAGCTCTGTCGGAAGGCATCATGCCTGAACGAAGAGACCTGGTCAGACGACATGACTTGAGAGAATGAGATGAAACCTATTATCATCGTACACGGCGGAGCCGGCACCTGGAAAAATAAGGACCTTAAGAAGGCCACCGAGAAACTCAAGTCGGCCGCACGACGAGGACTTGATCTCATGACACAAGGAGCGAACTCCCTCGAGGCAGTGGAACAATCTGTTATCATGATGGAAAATTCCGGTCTCTTTAACGCGGGCCGCGGCGCCTGCCGGCAGAAAGACGGAACAGCCAGGATGGACGCCTCCATCATGCGGGGCGGCGATCTTGCCTGCGGGGCGGTGGGCGCTATCGAAGGTGTTCGAAATCCAATATCAGCGGCCCGGAAGGTCATGGAATCGACCGATCATGTCCTGCTTACTTCCCATTTCGCAGCCAAATTCGCCGTGCAAGAAGGTCTGGCACAACTCCATGAACCGCTTACCGAAGCCGGCGGCACGGGCGAAACGGTGGGAGCGGTAGCCATGGATAGAGCGGGGCTGATTTCCGCCGGCACCTCCACCGGAGGACTTTCACGGGGGATGGACCCGGGAAGAATCGGCGATTCGGCCTTGGTCGGATGCGGAACCTACGCCAACGAATACTGTGGGGTTTCCGCCACCGGCCATGGAGAAGCCATCATAGCAGCGGTTCTGGCAAGAAGAGCGAGCGAGTATGTTGAACTCGGTCTGTCTCCTCAGGAAGCGGCCGAGGAAGCCATACAGTACCTGCAGAAGAAAACCGGAGGAACAGCGGGCCTTATCATTCTCGACCGCACAGGCCGGAGCGGGGCCGATTTCAACACACCGCACATGCTTTGGGATTCCCTGACTGCTGAGGACGTGGAACCGTGAACCGATACCACTGCAAAGTAGGGAAAACAGATGGGAAAATTACCTGGGTAACCATCTCGGCCCGGGATGAAAAACAGGTCCACCTGAAATTGTTGGAAAACGATTATTATATCTTCGACATCGAGCAGGAACAGCGGTCTCTTGTTTCCGATCTATGGAAAAAAATTGTTCCCTATCGGGTAGCGATGAAAACGCTGATCAACTTCACTCGACAACTATTGACGCTGCAGAAAGCCGGACTCACCATCACCGACACATTCGATTCTTTAGCCAAGCAGTCGGACGACAGTGAGTTTAAACGAATAATTAATGACATCAAGGGAAAAATGGAGCAGGGTATGTCCCTTTCCTCCGCCATGGCGTTCCATGAAAACGTATTTTCCCCGCTTTACACGCAATCCATCTATGCCGGGGAGAAAAGCGGGACCCTGGAAGAGGTACTGAGAAAACTTGTTGTTTTCCTTGAGAAAAAAAGAGCTATTCATCAGAAACTGCTGGGTGCCATGGCCTATCCGGTGGTCCTCCTGGTGGTCCTGACCGGGGTCCTGAGCTATCTATTTATCAGCGTGATTCCCAAATTCGTCGACATATTCGATGCGGCTGGAGCTACCCTGCCCTTCATCACCAGGATGGTCATGGGCTCCGCCCAATGGTTTAAAGACAATGTGCTGCTATTGATCCTGATTATAATCGCAGCCACCTATGAGTTTAAGAACTGGACCAAGACCGAGCAGGGTCGGTTTCGATGGCACTCGTTTATCATGAAAATACCGCTGTTTGGACCGCTGGTAAAAAAATCATGCCTGCAGCAGTTCGCGGGGACCCTCTCTACTTTGGTCGGGGCTGGAATCTCTCTGCTTACCGGACTTGATATCGTGCGGGGAACGTTGCCTAACGTCGTTTTTATGAGTAAGATTGGCCAGGTAGAAAAAAATCTCCTGGGAGGTATGTCATTTTCCGACAGCTTGCGGGAGACGGGTGAGTTTCCAGAAATTATTACGCGGATGGTAAGCGTTGGAGAAAAATCGGGAGATCTTCCCGACATGCTCCGGGAAGTTGCAGAGTTCTACGAGGAAGATATCAACGTGTATACGACCCTGCTCTCTTCGCTCCTTGAACCGTTGCTGTTACTGTTTTTCGGTGGAATTATCCTGATAGTCTTCCTGGCAGTATTTATTCCCGTGCTTCAACTTTCAGCCAATGCCGGCGGTTAGGGGATATGCATAATATGAAGAAACCTGAAAAAAATGATCTCTCGGAACCCCGGGAACAGGCGCTCGAAGAGAGCCCTGTCATTTCCGGCGACGAACTTAAGAAACGGTTTGCCAGGAAAACCCTGGAGGACATCCTGATCGACCAGGGTTTTATTACCCGGGACCAGATAGAAGAGCTCATAAAGAAGTTCAAAGGGAATCCCTCCAGGATTGGAGAATTTCTCGTTAAGGACACTTTTATCACCGATGAGCAATTGGCGCAGGCTCAGGCCATACAGTTTGGCCTGGAGTATATTGACCTTTCCACATTCGAGATAAACGATACCCTGTTTCGGGATATCAATCTGGAGCTGATGCAGAAGTACATCTTCATACCTCACAAAGTAGAGGAAGGGTTTCTCAAAATCATCTACCATGATCCCACCGATATCCAGACCATTGACGAAATAGAAACAGTCCTTGAGGAACAAGTGAGGATCAGCATCGGCACTGAGAAAGGTATCCGGAAACTGCTGGAACTCATCATCGAGACCAGCCTGGACTCGCAGGTGGTTTTCGGAGACATGAACGAGCTTTTAAAATCAGAGGAGATGGCCTCCCAGGAGGCTGCCGGTGCACCGGAGGCAGTGGAACTCGAAGCGGAGGATGAAGGTCCAATCATTAAACTGGTGGATTCCATCATCACCAGAGCCGTGAGAAAAAAAGCCAGCGACATACACTTTGAAGTGTACGAGGACGGGCTCAAGGTCAAATACCGGATCGACGGCGTTCTCTTCGAAGTTATGAACATTTCGCTTCAGTTCAAGGACCTGGTTGTCAGCCGCCTGAAGATTATGTCCGATCTGGATATCGCCGAAAGCCTGATGCCGCAGGACGGCCGGTTCAAGATGCGGGTAGAGGGACGTAATGTAGATTTCAGGGTGTCTGTTTTGCCATCTATTTTTGGAGAAACCGTCGTTATCAGGATACTTGACAAGACCGCACTCGGACTCGATTTGACCAAACTAGGATTCAGCGAACAAGATCTGGTCCGTTTTAAAAAAAACATCACGAAACCCTACGGAATGGTTCTGGTAGCGGGTCCCACGGGTAGCGGAAAAACGACGACTCTCTACTCGGCTATCGAGTTCATCAATAAACCAAGCGACAAACTGATTACTATCGAAGACCCGGTTGAATACCAGGTCAAAGACGTCGTCCAGATTGCCGTGAACAATAAAAAGGGGCTGACATTCGCTAACGGCCTGAGGTCTATCGTCAGGCAGGACCCGGATAAGATCATGATCGGTGAGATCCGGGACGAAGAGACTGCTTTCATCGCCATTAACGCAGCTCTCACCGGCCACCTTGTTTTGAGTTCCATCCATGCCAACAACGTTAATGACGCCATCGGACGCCTGATCAATATGGGAATAGATGTTTACGAGTTTGTCTCATCATTCAACATCATCGTAGCCCAGCGCCTGGTCCGAAGAATATGCAGCAACTGCCTGATGGACTACAAAGAACCCAACCAAGAGATTATCGAATTGATGGAAGATTTCGAGGAGTACGCCGGAAACACATTTTACCGGGGAAAAGGTTGCCGGTATTGTCATCAAACCGGCTACTCCGGCCGGACCGGACTTTGCGAAGTGATGGTATTTACCGAAGCCATCAAGCAGATGGTTCTCGACAGGGAATCCCCCCTCGTGATAAAAAAGAAAGCGATGGATGAAGGAATGTTAACTCTCAGAAGAGCCGGATGGGAAAAGGTCCTGTCCGGGGTTACCACCATCGAAGAACTGAACCGGGTAACATTCGAGGATTGAACCATTATGGATTTATTACATTCGCTGGATATAGGCTCTAGCAGCGTAAAACTGATCACATTGCGTAAAGAAAGAAACGAGTTATTTCTCTTCGAACACCAGGAACTAGATCTTCCCCCGGAAACCCTGGTCACCAGGCAGGGGAAATCAATGCTCAAGAATCCGGAAGCAATGGAAAAGCAGATTGCAGCCGTGCTGGCCACATCAAAGACGAAAAACAAGGAAGTGGCGGTAACTCTACCCGACCATTGCGCAACCATTTTGTTCAAGGAAATAGACAAGTTGTTCGACGATAAAATGAAGCAGGATTATGTCCGCTGGCGCTTGCGTAAGATTTTGGCCTCTTCCCTGGTAACCAACAGTTTGCTTGATTACCAGATTCTGGGAAGAAAAGAAACCGACGACGGTGTTAACTTCTACGTCGTGGTTGAAATTATCAAGGAACAACTGCTCAACAACCTGGCGTCCATTATTTTCAATGCGGGATTTACACCGCTTTATTTTGATGTCAACTCCTTCGGACTGGCCAATCTCTACCACGAATATCTCGACCGGTATCCCGAAAAAACAAATAATTACATGATCATCAACATCGGACACGGGGCGACAACATTTGCCTTCTATCGAGACAAGGTTTTGTCCTATCTCAGGACAATACCCATCGGGGGAATGCACTTTACCGAAAAGATCTCCATAATGAAGGAAACCGATCTCGCCGGAGCCGAAAAAATTAAACGCGAGACCAACTTTTTTTCCGGTAAAACCATGGATCTGGAAAATATCGAGAAGGTGTTCGGGCCCTGGCTGAAAGAGCTCGATGTAACCATACAGTTTTACAATAAGACCAATCTGGTAGGGAGAATGGAGAAAATTTTCCTGGGTGGAGGTTCCTCTCTGATCGAGCAGTTCGACGACTTTCTGTTCAGCGTCACCGGAATAAAGGCCGAGTTACTTCCCCTTGACAACATCATCGGAGCTGGAAAAGGACAACTGGAAAGCCGCCGGATGACCGCCACCCTGGGAGCGGCTGTAGGCACCTTGTTCAGGGAAGGAAGTGCACTGTGAAGCTTACTTTGAAAATCCGGCCGACAATACGCGTCAAAAAGAAACGGTCGACGATGTTCAAAGTTGTTTCTTTTACCATGGCCCTGCTCTCGGTACTTACTATTATTCTGGTCTTGTACTACTATTTTTCCACTACCGCCAATCTCACCACAATTAAGAGCGAGGTGGCGGAAATAGAAACCCGGCTGAAAACACAGTTGGCGGCGTTAAAAAAAGACGAGAAACTTGTCCAGAGTTACGAAACCCTGGCAGACGATGTAAAAACCATCAATAAAATATTGAAAAGCCGGGCTTTTCCCTGGCTCGATACGCTGAATAGAATAGAGGAAAGCATCGGAGAATGCGTCATTGACAGCCTGTCTATCAATAAGCGGAACGATAGCATTACCGGAAAAATATCCGGTTTGGGGAAGGACGTGAGCGCGGTCAGTTCGTTTATCGATCGTGTCCATGCCGAAAAATCGTATTTCAGGCTTAAGATAAACAATTATCGCATCGTCGATAAGGACGGTTATAAAATTGCGTTTACTCTCAACCTGACCACCGTGCCCGACTGGTACGTAAAACGCATCCAAACTGAGAAAGGTCCCAAAGATGGAAACTGAAGAGCGGGCAATTATCAAGAAATACCTGTTTTGGTTCGTGCTGCTTTTGTTCTGCGCGAACGTGTTTTACACCAACGTGGTGGTACTGAACCGCGAAAAGTACAAATTTGAAGAGAGAAATAAACTCGAAAACCTTAAATTAGAAAACTCGATAGAGCAGGAAACCAAACTATTTTCCAATTGGAAAAGCCGTGTAAAAAGTATTGCCGACGACGAAGATGAGTTCTCCAACCGCCTTCTCCCCAAAGAACGGCACTGGCAACTGGTTAAGGAGATGGCGAGGGCCGGTGAACAGGCACGGGTAACTATTTCTTCCATCAACTGCGGACAGTTTTCCGAGTCCAAGTCATCAACCGGCATCCACAGTCTTTCAATCCGTATCTCAGCCGATGGAGATTATCCTGCCATGAAACGTTTTACCGGATGGCTCCAGGCAAACCAGACGATAACGTGTGATAGTTTTAACCTGCGCTACGATAACCGGTCACGGGTCATCAAGGGTGCGTTTTCCATCACCGGGTGGTTCAAATGAAACCAAGATCCAGTACTAAAAACAAAAAACGAAACCGTTCCGAGATCTTCGTATTTTTCATCTTGATGATCAGCGCTTTGTTTATCTATTACCGCGGCCGAAGGGGCGTCATCGAGGAACTCAGGGTACGCCAACCCGAGATGACCATCGAGTTGAAACAAGACATGCAGGATATTCCATCCTTGCTCGATCTGGATCTGACCGTAGACGAAGAAGCGGTGAAGGTCAAGAGAGACCCGTTTGTCCCGCCGCAATAATACTGCACACGATAGACCCGTCACTGCTTGAAGATACTGTTCTCTCGCCCGGCCGACGTTTAACGTCTCTTCATATAGGTGATGAAGGAGAACAATATCGTCAGGAAGATGACCATTATGAGGGTGTTTTTGCGGTCTTCTTTTTCGAATGGCAGCTGTTTGATGTTGATGATCAGGAACCCTACAGCCATGAAGGGCAGAACTGGAATTCCCGCCTTTAAAATGATCGCCAGAAGCAGGACCACGAAGAAAACTGCCAGCAGAGACAGGATGTTCTTCTTGACCGGAAGACCAAACTTACGGGCCATTTGGATATAAAGGCCGAAGAAGACGAAATCCGTCACCCCGATCATAGGGACGATATCCGGTTTTCCCAGGATAGGAAAACTGAGAAGAAAATAGCGGGCCGTTTCCATGTCTTTGACCATTTCTTCAGTGGCTCCAAAAAATACGCTCCATAGATCGGCCACCCCGGCAATAATGGAAAGCGGTATGATATAGGAAACTTTCTCCACCACCGAGCAGAGCCACCCGCCGAGCATCACGGCAACAGCCAGTAAAAACATGTCGATGATCATGATCAGAACTCCATTGCGGCCGGTCTCAAGCGTCAACTCCACCCCCGGAAAACGCTTTTCCTGTACCTCCGGAGGCAATGAGTAAAATTTCTCACGGCTCTCGGCAGACAGGGGACTTAAGAGCACGGCAACAGTCCCCTCCCGGTTAACGATGAGTCGTTCAAGCTTAAGGTTTTCTCTCATCTCCCATGATTTCCAGGCCGGCCGCCGGTTGACCTCACTTTTAAGGGCGTCGGTGAACATATCAGCACTGTTACTCTTTTCCTCCAGTTTCATCAGCACTGTCCGGGCTTCGGCCACAGGCTCGATAATCCGCCCATTGGCAACATAGACGATAACCATACATGGAATAATGAACAGCAACATTTTCTTGCCCGTAAATTCACGAACGGCCGAGACCACACAAAGGCCGCTGAGTGCTACACACAGTATGGCCGAGAAAAGAGAAAATAAAAACGTCAGGATGTGAGATTGTACCGAGATCAACGGAAAAAGAGCCACTGCCAGACCATAAATCAAGCCCCAGCAGGCTATAGCCAGAAAAATAGATTTATTACTGTTCATATCCATTCCTGCTCCCATTGAAATTAATTTATTCTATCACAGAGTTTGATCTCAACAGTTGTGCGTGGCCGCTGTTCCCACTCCTGGAATACTAATCACGTAGACATGCTGTGGAGACTTGAGCTTGACAATTCGAATGCTTCTAAGTATATATATTTATCATGGCAATGTAGCGGGAATCTATAGCGAGATGTTGATGATGAGAATTGATCCTCGACCTCTTGCCTACTTAGTACGCCTGACTTTCAAGGCTTACTATTCAGAGGGTGAACGGGCAGAAGAAAAAGAGTCGAAAGTTAAGGAGGTAGATGTTTGAAAACGTTGGGCAAACACTTCTTACTCGAACTCTATGATTGTGATGTTGCCGCGTTGAATAACCTTCCGGACCTTAGAAAGAATATGGTTATAGCAGCCAAGGAAGCCGGAGCCACTGTTGTCGGAGAGGTATTTCATCAATTTAGTCCGCATGGTGTGAGCGGTGTCGTCGTTATCGCCGAATCTCATTTTTCCATCCATACCTGGCCGGAACATGGTTATGCAGCAGTGGATCTTTACACATGCGGCAATACCGTGGACCCAACGGTAGCGGCCGACAAGATAGCCGATGCCCTGAAGAGTAAAACCGTCTGTATTAGAGAGCTTTTCAGAGGGTTGATTACCGATGAGGGAAGTCTCCTCCGAGAAGAAGCCCTGGACAGGACCTCATTCCCCTGGCGTGTTCCGGAGAGACAACCTATCAAGGAAGGCTATCATGGCTGACCCGTTGAGTTTAACCACGGGGCTTTACTACTTCGAATTTGGCGGCGGAACTGAGTTGCAAGTTCATCAGGTCAAACGCGTCCTGGTGTCGGAAACAACCCCTTATCAGAAGATTGACATCGTTGAAATAGCCAAGCTGGGGAAGTGTCTTTTCCTTGATCATCGGCTCCAGTCAGCTCAGTCAGACGAATTTATTTACCACGAGACAATCGTTCACCCGGCCCTGGCCTGTCATCCTGCTCCCGAGTCCGTTTTTATCATCGGCGGTGGTGAGGGAGCGACACTGCGCGAAGTACTTCGTCACTGTTCAGTCAAACAAATAACCATGTGCGACATCGATCGGACAGTAGTTGATTTTTCCAGAGAATACCTGGGGGAATGGCATCAAGGAGCATTTGACGACTCCCGGGTAACGCTGATGTATGCTGATGCCAGAAACTTCCTCGAAACCGATACAAATAGTTACGACGCTATTATCATGGATCTTTCAGAACCACTCAAAGGAAGTCCCGCCCGTCTTCTTTTCACCAGGGAATTTTTTGAAGTTATCCGCACCCGTCTCACTGAGAACGGCGTGTTTTGCCTGCAGTCAGGCTGCGGCAACATCGGTCATCTTGATTTGTGCGCCTCGATACAGACCACCCTTGGTTCCGTGTTCACATATTGCCGTCCGTTTCAAGTGCTGGTACCGTCATTTTACAGTTTATGGACTTTTACATTTGCTTCCGATACCATCGTTCCTATGGATTTGCCGGCTGAAGAGATCGACCGGCGTTTGCAGGAAAGAGATGTTAATGGACTCAAATTCTATGATGGGACGTTCAATTCCGGACTGTTCTGTCTACCCCGCTACTTCCGTGAAGAAATCGGCCGGAATACACGCCTTTCCACAGACAATTACCCTTTTGAAATCAGTGAATAAGATGATCAAAGGAATATCGTACGGTGAGTTTACATACGGATAACGATTCATATACATTTTCAGCTGTTATCGACCGTATCGAGGGTGAGCAGACCAGATACGCCGTCATTGAATTGCCCGACCTATCTCACATTATTGTCTCCCTGGAGTACCTGCCTAAAGGAGTGAGAGAAGGAGATTCCCTGACGATCAACATAAGCCGAGATGAGACGGACAGGGAGAACAGGATAGAAGAAATACGTCGTATTCAGGAAGACCTTACCCGTGAGGACCGATAGCAGGCAAAGAAAAGTAGTATGCGTATGTACCGGTCTGATCGCCTACCTTCTGTTTCTCCGGACCACCGCTCCGACTATCAGCGCTGCAGACAGTGGCGAGCTGATCTCCGTCGCCTGGCTTCTCGGTGTCGCCCATCAACCCGGCTACCCGCTCTTCAGCTTGCTGGGAAAAACTTTCGCCACCCTGGTCCCTTTCGGTGGCGTGGCCTTCAGGATGAATCTCCTGTCAGCCTGCCTTGGAACGGGCACCTGTCTAATACTGGCGGTGACCATGATTCGCCACCTGCGAGTAAACACATTCATGGCGGCCGTTATCACCCTTCTTATGGCAACTTCAAGGCCGTTCTGGGGTATAGCGATCATAACAGAAGTGTATGCTCTTAACATTTTCCTCCTATCGCTATTGGCCATGGTCCTTCTCAATCAAACGTTCTCAATCAGGAAAAAGCTGTTATCCGCAGGATTTATCTGGGGACTCTCACTGACTGCCCATCCGACGTCTATACTTCTGGTGCCGGCTTTGGCAGTCATTCCGCTTGGTAAGTCCCGCCGGTTTTCTTCCCGTGACTCCATTTTGGCGATTCTTTGCTTTTTCCTCGGACTCTCGGCCTTTCTCTACCTTCCACTCAGAGCTATTCAGCACACGGAAATAAACTGGGGACTAACCTACAATGTTCACAATTTTCTCATCCATACCTGCAAGAAATTTGCCGTCAATGTGTTTGAAACCGCTCCCTGGAAAACACCCAAAAGTCCCACCATGGTGTTTAAAACCCTGGGTCTTTCGATCTGGGCTTTGATAGTCGCCAGCCCCTTCCCGGTGATAATTCTGGCCTCGATCGCTCTTATCCGTCGCTGGCGCTTGAACTGGCGAGCGGCCCTGCCCTGGCTTCTGGCAATCGTTCCACCATTCGGAGCTATTGCCTTCTCGTTCGATTTCCACAAAGAGGCGGTTATTATCGATTACGGTTCAAAATTTTTCCTGCCCGTTTTTCTCTTGATGACACTGTTGACAGCGGAAGTTCTCGCTAAACGGCGATATTTCCGGCAGGTAGCACTGCTGATTTTACTCGTATGCTCCGTGTTGATTAACGGTTCCTATTGTAATCTGCGTACTTTCAACATCTACTATGATTACGGGAAAAATATTTTTAAATCGCTTCCTCATCACGCAGCCATTTTTCTGGACGGGGATCATCAGGTTTTCACTACCGCTTTTCTGAGGTTGGTACACGGTTTCAGACCGGATGTCACTCTGATAGACCAAAAAGGAAACATGTTCCAATACTTTTATGATAGAGGGAAGCTGACAATCAAGAGCAGGAACGAGAGCGAAGCAGCTTTTATCGCGGCGGCCGACAGACCGGTTTTTTACTCTGAACGGCATATCCCGTTCTATGTTCAGGGATACCGGTTGGAACAAGAGGGAATTATTTTCAGGACGCTTAAAACCACCGATCAACCACGGGCAAACCGGGGAAACATTACTTTGAGATACCAGATGCGGCTGCCTGCCAATCTTAATCGAATCGACTGCGTTACCAGGATACTCCTGGCCCGCTACCTGACGTTTCTCGGCAATTATCATACCAGCACGGACAGTATCGACAAAGCCCGTCAGTACCACCTGAAATGTCTTGATCTCAAATACCGTACTTCAGTTGTCCTGACAAATCTTTCTGTTACCTATCTCAAATCAGGTGAACGCCTAGAAGCAGCCACCTACCTGCGGCAGGCGATCCAAGCTGCTGATCCTCCCCTGGAAGATCCATACCTGCGCCTGGCCAGACTTCTCTATGAAGAAGGAAAGATGAAGAAAACAGTGGATGTCCTGTTTGAGAGTCTGAAAAAATTCCCTAAAAGTGCCGCCTTGAACCTGCTTATTGGAACAGTGTACGCTTACCATGAACCTGATCCGGAAAAAGCTGTCTACCACTGGCAGAACTATCTTCAATATGAACATTCAAAACGCGGCCGGCCAGGAGCGGAACGCGATACTGTCAAGTCCGAGATTAAACGACTGGAAAAGCAGCTGCGGGAGTAGTACCGTCAAGCTTCAATTCTAAGATGCATTTATGGTATACTCGATTGTATGAAAGGAGGCCTTCGTAATGAGGATTTTCGTGTGTTTTACGGCGGCTCTTCTCATCATTGCCAGCGTTACATCCCCCTGCCTGGCGGATCTTTCGGAAGTCAAAGTCTATCTGGGTGAAAAATTTTTACGAGACAGTAATTTCCTGAAGGCCAAGGAGGCTTTCAAAGAGGCTATCGAGATTAACTTTGCGAATGATCGGGCCTGGAAAGGATACGAGCAGTCTGTTATAGAACTGTACAAACTTAAGATTACCAACCAGGAGATGATCCTTGAACCCCGGTTTGACATAACCTACGACGACGTTAAAATCTATCCGCTTGGCCGTTTCGGCAAAAAAGCCGTAACCATTCGGGGCAAGGTAAAGAATATGTCAGACATTGGTTTTGATAACGTCGAAATAGTCATCACCTTTATGAACGAAGAAGGAAAGATGATTAAGGAATATGGAACATTCCTTAAAAACATCGATCCTAAAGAGCAAAAGCCGTTCAGTTTTACCGTGATAACCGATGAATTCAAAGAATACAGGGTTGAGGTGCATAATCGGTGACACCGCGTTCAGGATCGGGGGAAAAAAAGTCCCTGTCAGATCTGCAATCAGACAATAAAAATAAGCGAGCCCGGGCCGCCAAAATATTAGGAGGAAATACTGAAGCCTCGGTAATCGAAGCTCTGGTTGAAGCACTGGCAGACGATTTCTGGATAGTACGAAAAGCCGCTGCAGACAGCCTGGTTGAGACGGGGGAAGCGGCGATCGAGCAACTGCTTGATGCCCTTGAAAATGGCAATGAGGACACCGGCTATTGGACCAGCCGAATCCTGGGTAAAATAGACCAGAATAATTTGATTGAACGTTTGATATCTCTCCTGGATCATTCTCGTTCGGAAGTGGAACGATATGCTTCCCGTTCACTGCTGGAAAAAGGAGAGGCAGCTGTTGATGAATTGATCGAGGCGCTTATAGGCGGGACCAGAGATCAGCGTTTCTGGTCCGCGCAAACGCTGGGAGAAATCGGATCGCACACCGCCGTGACCAGCTTGATAAAGACACTTTACGATGAAGATTGGGCGATCAGACGAGAAGCGGTGAAAGCACTCGGTGAAATCGGTGCCCCGGAAGCCGTTGACGAACTTCGCTCGGCTATCGTGCGTGAAGAAGCCTGGTCGGTCAGGGTGGAAATTGCCAGGTCTCTGGGTAAAATACGCGACTGCTTGAGCGGCGGTCCCGAGCATGCGATCGGAGACTGGATAACAACACATAAACCGGTGGACGCCAAAGTAATTGATTCACTCGTCTCTTCCATGGTATGCGACGAAACCGACATCAATATGAAGCTCACTACTATTCAAGTTCTGGGCGAAATCGGTGGGGAACGAGCAATAGAGATACTGCTCAAAAGTCTAGCTGATCCCCGGGGGGAAATCAGGGCCCAGGCAGCCAGAGCTCTGGGACAAACATCGGACCGGATGATTGTTGCCGCTCTGGGCCGGGCCGCTCAAGATTCCTATCTTCAAGTACGCAAAAACGCGGTGGAAGCTCTCGGCAAGATAAGAAGCCGTCGGGCGGTGGATATTCTCATTGAGGCAGTTTCAGACCTCGAACCTGAAGTTCGAACCCTGGCCGCCAAATCATTGGGAGCTCAGCGCTCGCCGGAAGCCATTGATGTACTGCTTAGAGCTCTCGAAGATGAAAGTGAAGAAGTACGCTACTGGGCTACTGATGGACTCGGCAAACTGGGATCGCGGCGAACTCTGGGGGCTTTGCTTGAACTTCTGCACGATCCATCGGGAGCCGTCAGAGAATGTGCCATTACCGCCCTTGGTTTGCTCGGTGACAATGCCTGTGTCGAACCTCTTCTGGAACGGTTGCCACAACTTTCTTCACGAGAACTGATCGCGGCGCTCAGCACGCTGTCCAGGCTGGCCGGGCCTGAGCTGGTCTTTACTTTGAAAGATCTTCTTCAGGCTGAAACACATCGAGAAAAACGATATTCGATTATCGAAGCTTTAGGAAGAATCGGTACGCCGAAAGGCGATAAAGCCCTGTTTCAAATAGCTTCCGGAGATGTGCAGGATGAAAAAATATGGGCCGTTGACGCCTTGAGAAGATCAATGAGCTTCCAGGATCTTGACTCCCTGACCGCCCTTCTTTCAAAAGCGAAATCCGAGTTCCGACTGGCTGTTTTGAAGACCCTCTCAGAAATCCCGGGGAATCTCTCGTCGACACCACTTATTCCCGTGCTAAAAAGCCGCGATCATGAGGCCCGCCGTCTGGCTACCGTGCTCTTGGGACGAACGAGAGAAAAACCGGTTTATAAAACCCTGATTAAACTTCTGTCCGACCGGGATCGCGAGGTCAGATTCGCAGCGGTCAGAGCCCTGGATTCGCTGAACGACACGGCAGCTTTACCGTCACTTATCTCCTGTTTCAAAGACACCTATTGGCCGGTGAGAAAAGCTGCAGCGGGATCCGCTGGAAAACTCGAACCGCCGCCCCGGAAACTGCTTATACAAGCTCTCGATTCAGCGAATCACGATACGGTTTTCTGGGCCGTGAAGGCCTTGGGTATAGCCGGAGAAGAAACGGCCGTAAATGCTCTTAGTATTCTGTTCGAAAGCGCCGGTCTCGCCGCCAAGCGCAATATCATAGAATCACTTGGGAAAATTGGTACTCCGGAAGCAGTTACCACACTGCTCACATTTCTTCGTAATTCCGACTACTCCATCAGATTGGCGGCAGTCAAATCTCTGAAAGATATCAGTGATCCGAGAGCAGAAGAGTCACTCCTGAATATTCTCGAACAGGAAGAAGGAGATATCCGGTACTGGGCAGCAAGAGCTTTGGGCCGTTCGGGAACAGATAAATCTGTTTCCATTTTGAAAATGTTCACCAATAGCGATAATTTCTGGCTCCGGAAATACGCCCGGACTTCTATCAATATGATCGAAGCGCAGGGCCGTAATTCAGCTGAATCTAAGAAGGAAAAGCTAAACTGAGACTGTTTTTCTGCCGATATGGGTACTAGGAGGCAGTTAAAATCATGAAAATAAATAATAATGATACGATTAATGCGCCCAAATCTAAATCCGTCAGGACCTCGCAGACCCAAAACGGACAAGGCCCGGATTACAAAGATATTATCAAGCGAGAGCTTGAAAAACTCGATAAATCGAGCTCTGTAGCCGGTGCCTCCCGGATCAAATCGGAAAAGTTATCCGCCCTTAACGATCCGAATCTCTCCATCTCACCGGAAGACCGGGACCGGATGCTCCTATTTGAAAAGGTGCTGGAAGCTATCATGTCGCTGCCGGAAACCGATCTGGTAAGAGAAGCAAAAGTAGAAAAAATCAAGCAACTGATAAAAAGCGGTAAATACAACATATCGCCCGAGAAGGTCGCCGAGAGCATCCTGCGTAAAGGATCGTTTTGACGCGATATAGTTGCTGAACCTCAGAGGCCAGGTCAGTTAATTTGCGGCTGAGCGAGCTTTGTTATAAATCTCCGTAGTCAAACGGATATTATGGGAGATATTCTGGAGCGCCACCAGAAAAAGTTTGCACACGGCCAACATATCCTTTTTCCTGTTGCGCTCGATGCACTGACGGTTAAGTGCCAGCAGTTTTGTGGCAGCATTGGTTTTAACCCGGGCCGACCTAAATCCATCATCAAGGAATGACATCTCTCCAAAAAGATTGCCCTTCCTCAATTCCACCAGTTGGACTTCCTCTCCCATAGGAAGAAGTTTAATTATTTTGATCGCTCCCTCAAGAACCAGGAACAGGTCGCGGGCCACCTCGTTTTCATCCACCACAATTTCATCAGTTGCATACTCTTTAACCGAACCTATCCCCTTAAGAAAGTCTAGATCATCATTGTCAAGTAAATCGAAAAACGATACCGGAGAATAGGCCCAGCCAAGGTTTTGGGAAATATTTACTTCGCTTAGTTTTTCAAGCGTAAGCTGCGAAAACAGGAAATTAAGGTTGAGTAATCGCAACCGGCGATTCACGCATTTGCCTAATAAAAGGAAAAACCGGTAGGCAACATTGAGGTTTTCGTTAAGAAACAGGTGAAGGCTCTCTTTTCCGAAAATAAGCGCCGAGCTGGCCTCTACAGACTTGACACACGCATTCCTGGTTGTATCGTCCAGAATGGACATCTCACCAAACATCTCACCCTGCCCAAGCCTGGCCAGAACCTCAGAGTCGCTGCCGATATCTTTAAAAACATCGACACACCCGGAAAGAAGGATGTACATCTCATTTCCCTGATCACCCTCATTGCAAATTATCGTATCGGCTGGAATATGCGTTATTGCTACCATTTTTGAGAGTGAATAAAGCTCGTCGTCATTGAATTCTTCGAACAGATCCAACTTCACCAATTCCCGCAACGTGCTCAATAGTATCCCCTCCCTGACACTGTTTTACAGTTGCCATAGTGTATGACTATATAATAGTGATTGTCAAGCAAGCACCTGAGCTTTCTAAACAATCTCTATTTTCAGTTTCAATTCTACCGGCTAGCCCGCATATTTCACGAGTTGTCGTCACGAGGTCGCGAAGTTATGCGTAGCTTCAAGGCACGCGACCAAGCCTTCCGCAGGCGTATCCGTTGCGATACGTCGAGGACAGGCGATCGAGCGTAACGTAGAAGATGCGTGCAAATTCGTGGCCGCAGTAGACACACTGGTGAAATATGCGGGCTAGAGGTCTGGTCGCCTCTCACTGGCGAAAAGGTGCTGGTATTAGTTGATACTCTTCTTACTATTCGGTTACAATATCCCGGCTTTTGTTCATAAGAAAATCGGGGATATCGTTATGAAAATCGCAATAGGGTCAGATCATGCCGGTTACGAGTTGAAATCAATCATATCCGGGTATCTCCTTGAAAACAGCCACGTGATAGTCGATACCGGTACCGACAGCACAAACTCATGCGATTATCCGGATTTTGCCGCCCGAACCGCCCGCCTGGTATCCGCCGGAGAAGTCGACCGGGGAATTTTAGTTTGTGGAACCGGTATCGGGATGGCTATTACCGCCAACAAATTCAAAGGCGTTAGAGCGGCACTTTGTTCCAATACCGAAGAGGCAAAACTGTCCAGACAGCATAACCATGCCAATATTATTTGCCTGGGAAGCCGTTCCCGGTCAAAAGAGGAAAACCTCTCTATTCTCCAGGTCTGGCTCGACACTCCTGTAGAAGGCGGTCGCCACCGTAACCGGGTACAGAAAATAATCAGCCTGGAACAGGATAATTTCAAATGAGATGTTTCAAGCTCACTCCCTGTTCGACTATGCTTTTTACGCTCTTGCTGTTGCTACCCATGATTGAAGAGGCGAGCGGCGAGGATAATCTCAAACTTGCGGAAAAATCACTGTCCAGGATTATGGAAAAACTGGCTTTTGCAAATACCGGTGTGGAGGGACTTCAGACCAGCTGGCAGGTAACCATTTCTGAACCCCGGGCAGCGCCGTTATTTTACCAGTTCAAAGTTTCGCTAAAAACCGGTAAACGGTTCCGTTTCGATCTTTTGAAATCTCCGCACGGTCCACTGACAGTCGGTGCGCCGGGCAACGGAAGCCTGTGGATTAACATGCCGCAGGAAGAGCTTGTCGTGATAACGCATATGGATCAGTTGAAACATGTGCCCGGACAAAACGTTTCCGATCAGATACGGGATTGGGTGCTAAGTTTGAGAGAAGAAGTCCGTCTGGAAAAAGCACGTTCAACAATTTCCGAGGCCGTGGTTTTCCTTCCCCGACATCCTGATAGTGCAGAAGTTTCGGATATTAAGCGAGTGGTCTTGTGGGTCAATCGGAATACCGACCTGCCCCGGCGTCTGCTGGTGTATGACCGGGGATACAAGATAAAAGCAAGTGCTGAAACCCTGGCTGAATGGCAGCACAACCCGGCTCTGCCTGAAGATTTCTTCTCTCCTCCATCAGGAAAGCACACCAGACATATCGGCATCGAAACGTTTTTCGAAGGACTGTCACTGGAGGAACAGCTGTTTGAAGAAGCAAACTGACCGGAACCAACGTTCAGAACTAGCCCAGACCATGCGCTACCTTTCTCTGGTGGGACATCTCGGTCTGGTCATGATCTTCTCAGTGGGAGGAGGTTTGATCGCCGGCCTTTTTATGGACCGATGGCTGGAAACCAAAGCTATCTTCACTGTTTTACTTCTCCTGGTAGGAGTTGGCTCCGGGTTCACTGGAATTTACCAGGTTATTAGTAAGATGGAATTTTCCTCAAAAGGGTTTAATAATGACGAGAAATCTGGTATAAATGATGCTTACCATGAAGATGACCCAGACGACAGCAATTAACATCGATCCTATTCATCATAGCTTGGGAGGGAAGGTCCTGCGCAGGCCGGTCCGGCGGGCATGGTTGTGCGGGCTCTGCTTTTGCCTCCTGGCTTTGCTCCCGGGAATCAACCGCGAGTTACTGGCTGGAATTTTATTCGGTATAGCTTTTTCCATAATCGACCTGTTTCTCATGTGGAAAGGAATCAGTGACGCCGTATGCGGGATCGGGAACCGTAAACGAATTTTACAGAGTTATTTTGTCCGCTATCTGTTACTGGGATCATTTCTGGCGGTGGTCCGCCTGGCAAGCTTTCCTGCTTTCTGGGGAACGGTCGCGGGAGTCATGATTACCCGCGGTTTTCTGGTGCTTGAAGGATTTCAAGAAAAGTAACGAGGAGTTAACGTGGAAAACATCGGCAAGATGCCGCAATTGGTTATCACGCTTTTAGGGAAGTACACCTTTACCGTGAACCACATGACCATCCTGATGAGCTGGATTACCATGGCGGCGGTGCTCGTTCTGGCCATTATGGCTACCAGGCGTTTACGGAAAGTCCCGGGCCGAGCCCAGGCCCTCATGGAGATGATCGTCGACTTCTTCGACGACGTGATCACCGAGACACTGGGAAAAGAAGCGGGGAGACGTTTCTTCCCCTTTATCATGACCATCTTTTTCTTCATGCTGGTAGCTAATTGGCTTGACTGGGTGCCGTTTCTCGATTCTCCCACCGCCGACCTCAACACTCCGCTGGCGGTAGGTATTCTCGTTTTCATCGTCATCCACTATTCATCTATCAAGCACAAGGGATTCACCCCTTATTGCAAATCATATTTTGAACCGGTCGCCATTCTCATGCCGCTTAACGTCGTCGGCGTGCTGGCCAATATCGTGTCGCTGGTGTTCCGTATATTCGGCAACATCATGGGCGGCGGAATTATCATCATCGTCGTTTCACAGCTGGTTTATGATTTTACGATCTGCCATTGGGCCCTGTATCCGACGTTCATCGCTAATTTCCCTATGGGGATGTTCCTCAACTTCTTTTTTGTATTGTTCGTGGGAACCGTACAGGCTTTCGTCTATACGATGTTGTCTCTCACGTATATAGCGGTACAACGCGAGTAGCAAAACAACAGGAGAAAGAACACTTATGGATGCCATTTCAACAGCTGACGCCCTCAGGCTCTTAGGTGCCGCTCTCAGTATGGGATTCGGCGCTATCGGACCGGGTGTCGGGGAAGGGTACGCGGCTCAACTGACCTGCGAAGCGGTGGCCCGGCAACCGAAAGCTACCGGCGATGTGACCAAGACCATGCTCATCGGGCAAGCGGTAAGCGAGTCTTCGGGGATCTTCGCCCTGGTAGTTTCCATGGTACTTCTGTTTGCCGGAACCAAAGACCTCTCCCTGGCCCGGGGAATCGCGTATCTCAGCGCCGGAATATGCATCGGGCTCGGCGCTATCGGCCCGGGTATCGGGATGGGACTGGCAGCCGGTAATGCCTGCGAGGTCATCGGCCGCGCTCCCTATATCCAAACGAAAATTTTATTCTTTATGCTGATCGGACAATCGGTCGCTTCCTCTCCCGGAATTCTGGCCTTGTTGATTTCCATTATCATGATCTTTACCGATATCGGGGGAATCGGGATCGTTGGTATGGCCGCTATTATGGGGGCCGGACTCAGCATGGGATTCGGCTCATTGGGACCCGGGCTCGGTTGCGGATTCGCAGCCGCCGACGCCGTTACCGGCGTAGGGCATGTCCCTGAACAATCAGCGAAGATAATGCAGGTTATGCTGGTAGGACAGGCCGTTTCACAATCTACGGCCATTTACTCAATGGTAATAGCGTTTTGTTTAATTTTTTTGACATAGGCACTATCGAAAGGAGATAGAATCATGGACTGGGCATGGGCTCAAGAAGCAGCCAATACGGCTACGGAAACAGCTGAAAATGTAGGAATTACCGGAGCAACCATCACCGATGCAGCCAAGTACATCGGAGCGGGGATCTGCATGGGTATCGGGGCCATCGGACCGGGAGTGGGCGAAGGATTCGCAGCCGGTAAAGCCTGTGAAGGCATCGCCAAGAATCCGGAGACCGCCGGTCTGGTAACCAGGACGATGTTGATTGGTCAGGCCGTATCGGAATCCACCGGAATTTACTCGCTGGTCATCGCACTGCTGCTGTTGTTTGTTCTCTAGGAGTGGTGTTCATGGCTGCACTCTGGGTGCTTTTCCAACACATTTTAAAAATAGTTTTTGTCGACCTGGCTTTCTTTGCCCAGGCGTCCGGGACCGGTGATAACCTGGTGGCCGCTGAGGCTACGGAAGGTCCGATGATCGGCATTAACGCTACCCTTTTTATTCAAGTGATCAACTTTCTGCTGTTGCTTTATCTTCTCTACCGGTTTTGCTACAAACCCTTTTTAGCGTTCCTCGACACCCGGAGTAAAGATGTAGAGGAAACACTGGTAGGCGCGGAGCAGACTAGACAGGAAGCCAACGAACTGTTCCAGCAGTACAAGGAGAAGATGGAAGGTTCAAACGAGGAAGCCTCTGATATCGTCCGTAACGCGGTCAATGAAGGCGACCAGCAGAAAAAAGAGATCATCGCCGCCGCAAAAGCCGAAGCGCGGACCATGGTTGAGGAAGCCAAACAGGATATTCTTCGTGAGCAGCGTAAGGCTATCCGCGATCTCAGGGAAGAGACCATCAACCTGAGCCTCATGGCCGCCTCCCGTATACTTGACCAAAAACTTACCAAGGAAGATGACAAGAAACTGGTGGCAAAGTTCATCGACGAGCTGGAGGGGCTCGATGCGCGGAAGATCGATAGCTAAACGATACGCTAAAGGAATCATGGCCTCGGCTCTTAAGCTGGACCGGGTGGATGAGTTTGCCCGGGAACTGGCCACGCTTAATAAGACCCTGGCTGATGCTCCACCGGAGGTGGGTCAGTTTCTCAAGCATCCCCAGGTGGAGCGCGAGAAGAAGCAGGCGTTGATTGAGCAGATCTCCGGTGAGAAAATTTCACCGGCGATGCTGCGGTTGACGGCCGTGTTGTTGAAACGTTCCAGACTCCCGCTTCTCGGGGCCATAGAGACCGAATACTTTATTATTAAACGGCAGCATGAAGGGTTCCAAACCGTCACGGTGGAAAGCAAACGAGAGCTGAGCATAAGTGAAGAAAAACGGCTGACAGCCACTCTTGAAAAGTTTGTTGACGGGAAGGTAATCCTGGAGAAAACGATCGATCCTTCAATCATCGGAGGTCTCCGGGTTTACACCGGTGGAAAGATGATCGATGGAACGGTTAATGGTCAGTTCGAGACCATGAGAGAGAAATTGATCGATCACATCTCAGAAGACTGACCCGATTAGTTTACGAACTACTCGGGTCCCTATTAAGGAGTGAAAGAGCACCATGAAGATAAAACCGGAAGAGATAACCCGGATCATCCGGGATGAGATTGAAAAAGTCGATCTCACCATGGATTTAGCTGATGTCGGCTACACCATCCAGGTGGGTGACGGTATCGCCCTGGTTTACGGCCTTACCAACTGTATGGCCGGTGAGTTGCTGCGATTCCCGAACGACGTCTTCGGGATGGCCCTCAACCTTGAAGAGGAGCACGTCGGATGCGTGCTGCTCGGGGAAACCACCAAGGTGAAAGAGGGAGATATCGTCAAGAGGACCGAACGTATCGTCGAGGTGCCGGTAGGTCACAATATGGTAGGCCGGGTGGTAAACGCACTCGGGCAGCCGGTAGACGGCTGCGGCCCTGTCGAGACCGATAAATTCCGTCCGATCGAGTTTAAGGCTCCCGGTGTCATTCACCGCCAACCGGTTGAAGTTCCGCTTCAGACCGGTTTAAAATCAATCGACGCCATGACTCCCATTGGCCGCGGCCAGCGCGAACTCATCATCGGCGACCGGCAAACGGGGAAAACGGCCCTGGCAATAGACACCATAATCAACCAAAAAGGGCAGGACGTTATCTGCATCTACGTAGCTATCGGTCAGAAAAAATCGACCGTGGCCAAAGTGGTCAAGACGCTCCGTGAACATGACGCCATGGATTACACCACGGTGGTCGTGGCGTCCGCTTCCGAACCATCACCTCAGCAATATATTGCCCCTTACTCCGGCTGCGCTATCGGTGAATATTTCATGTTCGATGAACAGCGTGACGTTCTTTGCATCTATGACGATCTGTCAAAGCATGCCGTGGCCTACCGCCAAATATCCCTCCTGCTCAGACGTCCCCCGGGACGCGAAGCCTATCCGGGCGATGTTTTCTACCTTCACTCCCGGCTGCTGGAACGGGCGGTGAAATTATCCGACGAGCTTGGAGCGGGATCGCTGACGGCGCTGCCCATCATCGAAACCCAGGCCGGTGATGTATCGGCCTACATCCCCACCAACGTGATATCCATAACAGACGGTCAGATCTACCTGGAATCAGAACTTTTCTACTCGGGATTCAGGCCTGCCATTAATGTCGGTCTTTCGGTCTCCCGGGTGGGTGGAAAAGCCCAGATTTCAGCTATGAAAAAAGTGGCCGGCCGTCTCAGGATCGACCTGGCCCAGTACCGCGAGCTGGCGGCTTTCGCCCAGTTCGGCTCCGATCTAGACAAAGCCACCCAGGCCCAGTTGGCCCGGGGGGAGAGGACTATGGAGATACTGAAACAAGATCAGTACGTCCCTATGCCGGTCAGCGAGCAAGTACTGATCATCTACGCCGTCTCCAACGGTTTCCTGGACGGAGTGGACACGAAAAAGCTGCGGGGATTCGAAACGTTCTTTCTCTCCTGGATAAAGGAACATCATGCTGAGGTAGTAAACGAGCTTAGCAAAAATGGAAAAATGACCGAAGATCTTATCGGTAAATTCAACCCCTTAATTACTGAAGCAGTCGACATCTTTAGTCAGGAAGAAAGTGTCGCTAAGGAGGCCGGATTGGTCTAGATAACCGATGAAACAGCTCAAAGAGATCGTCAGACGAATACGGAGCGTTAAAAGCACCCGCCAGATCACCCGGGCCATGGAGATGGTCTCCGCTGCCCGGCTTCGCAAGGTGGAAAAGAAGGTGCTCAAAGGCAAACGCTACTACAATCAGCTTAAACAAATCCTTGAAAACCATCTTTCCCGCCTGTATGGAGAAGACAATCCGTTCTTCCAGGTCGGGATAGGTGAGAAAGAGCTTTTGATCGTGGTTTCCGGCGAACGGGGTTTGTGCGGTAGTTTCAACAGCAGCATACTGGAGAAGGCCATAAACTGGGCCGAGGAAAACAGAACCGGCCGAGTGTTCATGGTCGTGGGGAGACGGGGCAAAGATAAGCTGGCTTATAAAAAGTATCAGATAGACCAGTCCTGGTCGGACGTGAAACTGGAAATCGTCAACCAGGTGGTTAGAGAGATTAAGGAAAAAACCGTTGACGAGTTTGTCGCCGGTCGCTACTCCTCGGTCCATCTTTTATACACCAGTTATTTCTCTGCGGTAAAAAAGGAAATAGAGCTTGAACAGCTCCTGCCCCTGGAAGTTCACGGTTCATCTCAGCCCGACGATTTTACTTACGAACCGGAAAAATCAGCTGTTATCGGGTCGCTATCGGCCCGTTTCGTCGAAGTATCCATACTGCACGCTATCCTGGAATCAATGGCCAGTGAGTTTTCGTCCCGTATGGTAGCCATGAAGTCGGCCACGGAAAACGCCGACGAGATGTTGGATAAATTGATTTTAGACAAAAACCGTGCCCGGCAGGCAGCAATAACCACAGAACTTACGGAAATTGCCAGCGGCGCCGAAGCACTCAAGTGATCGGGAGGAAAGAGAAAGCATGCGTGAAGGAAAGATAACACAGGTCATCGGCCCGGTCGTTGACGTCGTGTTCCCCGAAGGAGAACTTCCCACTATTTACAATTCTTTGATAATCGATAGAGAAGACGGGAAACAGTTGACGTTAGAGGTCCATCAACACCTCGGTGATAATGTGGTGCGGGCCGTAGCCATGGATTCAACCGACGGTTTGGTTCGCGGGATGACGGTCAAAGATACCGGTAAACCTATCACTGTTCCGGTGGGTCCGGCCACCCTTGGCCGCTTGATTAATGTCATCGGCCAGCCTATCGACGAGAGAGGCGAGATCAAGACCGACACCTACTACCCGATTCATCGGGATCCGCCGTCTTTTGTCGACCAGGAAACCACTACCGAGATTCTCGAAACCGGCCTCAAGGTAGTCGATCTGCTCGCGCCTTATTCCAAGGGCGGGAAGATCGGCCTCTTCGGCGGTGCCGGCGTCGGTAAAACCGTTTTGATCATGGAACTCATCCGGAATATCGCTACCGAGCACGGCGGGGTCTCCATATTCGGGGGTGTCGGGGAGCGTACCCGCGAGGGAAACGATCTCTGGCTGGAGATGCAGGAATCGGGAGTTATCGAAAAAACAGCCATGGTTTTCGGTCAGATGAACGAACCTCCCGGCGCCAGGCAGCGGGTGGGGCTGACGGCACTTACCGTGGCCGAATACTTCCGCGACGAGGAAGGCCAGGACGTGCTGCTTTTCATCGACAATATCTTCCGTTTCACTCAGGCCGGCAGCGAAGTATCGGCGCTTCTTGGCCGCATGCCCAGCGCCGTCGGTTACCAGCCGACACTGTCCACCGAAATGGGCGAACTCCAGGAGCGAATCACCTCTACCCGGAAAGGATCCATCACCTCGGTACAGGCCATCTACGTTCCGGCGGACGACCTGACCGACCCGGCGCCGGCCACCGCTTTCGCCCACTTGGACGCCACGACCGTACTTTCGCGTCAGATCGTTGAGCTAGGCATTTACCCGGCCGTCGATCCGCTGGATTCGACCTCCCGTGTCCTGGACCCCCGGGTGGTCGGGCAGGAGCATTATCATATTGCCCGGGTCGTACAACAGATCCTTCAGCGCTACAAAGAGCTCCAGGACATCATCGCCATCCTGGGTATGGACGAGCTTTCCGACGAGGACAAGCTCATTGTTTCCCGGGCCAGGAAGATACAACGGTTCATGAGCCAGCCGTTCTTCGTCGCCGAAGCTTTCACCGGTACGCCCGGCCGGTATGTCCCGCTGAAAGATACCATACGCGGGTTCCGGGAAATAGTTGAGGGGAAACACGACAAATTCCCCGAGCAGGCATTTTTCATGTGCGGTCCCATCGAAGATGTGGCCGAAAACGCCAAACGCCTCAACCCGGAACTCTTTAAGAAGACACCGCAGAATATCAAGTACAAGAAGCGGCACGGTGAGGAAAATATTCTCGTCAAAGCCCAGACGGAAGTGGATTTTTCTTCCAGTGATGAAAGCAAACCTGACTCGGAGAAGACGAAAGAATAGGTCATGGAAGATAATTTTACGGTAACGCTCCTCACTCCTGATGCGGTAAAACTGGAGATGGAAGCAAGCGAGATAAGAGGGATTAATCCCTCGGGAGTATTCGCCGTCCAGGGGGGGCACACTGCGCTCTTGACCAATCTTACGGTGGCCTCTGTTGAAATTATCGATCCAGAGGGAACAATACAACAGGTGGCGGTTACCGGCGGTTTCATCCAGGTCAAAGACACCGATGTTATTATCCTGGCCCGATCAGCCGAACTGCCCGGCGAGATCGATCTTGAGCGGGCCGAGGCAGCGAAAAGCCGGGCGGAAAATCGATTGGAACCGCTAGATAAAGACGACGACATCGATTTCGCGCGAGCCAAATCTTCCCTGGCCAGGGCGTTGATCAGGCTGTCCGTCGCCGGGGGATCGGCCTAAAGGAACGGCCTCCGCAACTATTCCTTTGAGGCTTTGTCTTCCTGGTTATGTTGCTATTTTCTTACAAATCTCAATCTCTTAATCTCTAGCTTAAGTTGAAGCTGCGTGTTCTTTGAATGGAGATAAAAAGGTCGATATTTAGTGTAGAAAACAAAAGGGATATTTTTTTAAAAGATATATGTTGACTTATTTTTTGGAATGGTATATCATCCAGCGCTGTTTGGATTGCCGCGAACCGCTTATGGTTTAGCGTTTACATAGTAGAGGGCCGGTGCCATTTTAGAGAAGGCACGCGGCCCTCTCGCTTTTGTCAAAACCAGGATGGCTTCGTCTGATGTTGACTATTCGGGTATAATACCGTCATGTCCAGGAATCTCCAGCAACTGCTCGATGAAGCCGTCCGTTTTCACCAGAACGGACAAATCGAACAGGCTTCCAAACGGTATATTGAAATAATAAAAACCAATCCCAGGCACGCCGATGCTCTGCACCTGCTCGGTGTTACCGCCAGC
>CAZQHK010000023.1:0-71802 GCA_964593455.1 uncultured bacterium | reverse complement strand
CCGGCGGCGGCGTTGATAGGAAGGATCATTGCCGATGGATTCCCGGTACAACTGCCAAAAGAAAATATTTAAATATAAAAACAATGGTAGGAATAACGCCGCCAGCCACACCGGATCGGTCACAGTTTTTTTCACGCTGAAACTTTCATCTTGCAGAACATCAAGCCCGGTGTAATTGTGTGCGATTCCACCGGCCCGGCTTTTTACCGCACTGGTGAAGGTAAGAGGCCGATTACCTTCGGCATCGGTCAAGGTAACGACATTGACGGCTTCCACGTCGATTTGGATAGGAGTGCTTTTAGCCACCGCGTAAGCCTGTTTAGCCACGTCAAAATATGAAACTTCAACCGGGGGTACCGCGGTTACCCGACCGTCTTTCGGACGTATCGTCTGGGAAAACACCATATCGGTACCTTCAGGTTTACCAGGCGCCATCTCCTTGGGTACTTTAAACCGTTCAGTAAACGCTTTTAGAGAGAGAAGATCGGGCGATGGAACATGTTTGACGTATTGCATTCCGGAAAACCGCATGGTCAGCATCATCGGTTCTCCGACCTTGACCTTCCGGGGAGTCACGGAAGCAGTTACCTTGATTGTGCCCACCAGGCCCGAGAATTTAGCAGGCCGCCCGGCGGTCGGCAACGGTTTGACACGCAGGGTGACCGTCGGGGCCGGCACCACCGCCTGATTATACACGGTCTGACGACCTGAAAAAAAATCATCGTTGAAAAAACCATCAAAGAAACTGCCTCTTTGCCGGCGGCTCTTTTTATATTTCTTAAATACCTTACACAAAGCTTTTACATTGCTGAAGATATGCTCGCCTGCGCGACGAGGAATTACAATTTTTTCCAGGGTGATAGTGGTATATGTTCTCCCGTCCAGACGTGAGCGGCCGGTACCCATGGTAACCTCACCATGATCGGTGGGAATTGTATAGTATTGCCTATTAGGAGAGATGGGTTTCATGGGATCATCAATAAATAGAGTCTCCGATTGCGCCAGGAAGGGTAAAGAAAGACGGGGATTCTTAGGTTCAACAGCAAGATACCACGTAACGGTCAATAGTATTGGCTCCCCAACGTAACACGTCGTTTTCGAGAGAGTCAGTCGCAGTTTTAACGTATCAAGCTTTTTGGGAGTGTTTACTGATATCCTGATGGGACTGGTGACGGCGGTAGCGTTATCCGCTCTCACGGAGATGGCTGGGATCACTCTATCACCTGATTGTTTGGCCGTCAGATGATAGTTGAAGATATACCCTTTTTTTATCACTTTTTGAACCTGACCATTGCGGATGGTGACGAACTGCTGACTGTTCGTTTGCTCACCTCTATTCTCAATAGTGAAACCTTTGATCTGTGAGAGATCGGGTTTTTCCGGCGTCTCGCTGCCCTCCACCTGAATCTGGAAAAGAAAGGGTTCTCCCACCGTCACCGTTTGTTTCTCGACGGCGGCCTTAACCGTCAAGGCCATCACCGGGGACACAGACAGGGCAAGCAAGGTAGAAACCAGCATCATGGCCGATAAAATCTTGCGTTCCACTATGCTTACCTGAGAGAAATTCATCGTTATCACCCTTAAGTTCCTGGTCCTCTACCAGTTCTTATCAACCGGCCGGCCTTTCATGCGCCGCCGGGCCCGGTCTTGTTTCCTGTCTTCTTCCTCCTGCACAATATCGGCCGGAGTCACCTCGGGAACCGCAACCTGCTCTTCTTTCTTTTCCCCTTCACCTTTGTCCTGCTCGTCCTGACCGCCTTCCGGTTGCTGTTGTTCTTCCCCTTGCTTCTGCTCTTCACGACCGGCTTCCTGCTGATCCTGGTCTCCCTGTTGTTCCTGCTCATCACCATCACTTTTTTGCTGTTGTTGCTGCTGTTGTTGATCTCCCTGTTGTTCCTGTTCCTGCTTTTTCTGGCGGTCAATAAGATCTTTCAAGGTTAATCGCACCACTTCAAGATTATGCCTGGCCTCAGCGTCTTCAGGATCGGAATCGAGAACAGTTCTGAACCAGCGGGCACTTTCTTCTAACGAGGTCACCGCTTTTTTCAAATCAGAATCTTCCTGCCGCTTCGCTTCCCGGTACGCGACCGTGCCGAGATTGTATTGTATATTCTGCCGAAGAGCGGGATTATCACACTTGTCGGCAGCCTCCCGATACCGCTTATTAGCTTCACCTAATTCGTCCAGTGCCAGATGGGCCGTGGCGGCATTGTAGTGCACTTCAGGGATCAGACCGGCCGTGTCGGCTTTTTCGTACTCTTCCAGGGATTCTTTATACTGCTCCTGCTTGAAAAGCGTGTTACCCCGGGCGACGGCGTTTTGGGCTGAATCAGCCCACCCCGGGACAGAACCTCCCATAACAAGCGTCATCAGTATTAAAGCAGCCCCTCCACGCTTCCAGCTGAACATCGTTTTGAAAGTATCAGGGCGCAGTTCGAGGATAAGTTCGGCCAGGAGAAACACGAAAGCCAGCAGGATGAAAATCTGGAACTTTTCTTCATACTGTTTGACCACCAGGGTACCTACTTTTCTCTGTTCCGCCTCGGCGATCAACTTGCGATAGATGATGTCCAGATCGATAGTTCCTGTAGCTACCCCGAAATAGTTCCCGCCATAAGAGACGTTGACAATTTTACGCAAAGTATCAGCATCGAGTTTACTCCAAACCTCGCGACCCTGGTATGTGAGAAATGTCTTGTTGCCACGCTCGTCGGTGACCGGAATCCGTTTCCCTTCATCTTCATCTCCCAGACCAATGGCGATGATCCTTATTTTCCTGTTTCCCGCTTCTTTGGCCGCTTCTACGGGAAAACTGTCATGATCCTCGCCATCGGTAATTAGGATAATATCGCGGAATCTGCCCCCGCTTTCGTCGAACACTTCGTTCAACGCTTTCCTGATGGCGTCACCGATCATGGTCCCTCCCCGGGAAACCTGGCCGGGCACGAGGCCGTTCAGTGCCATGGCAAAGAACCCATAATCCAGAGTAAGCGGGCATTTGACCACGGATGTGCCGGCAAACGACACCAGCGCTACCCGGTCACCCGCCAGTACATCAAGTACATCTTCAATTGCCAGTTTTGCCCGAGCCAAGCGGTTTGGCGGCATGTCTTCAGCCAGCATGCTCTGAGAAATATCCAACATGAACACAACGTCGCGGCCCCAGCGCTCGACGGTCTGCGGTTTCGGGCTCCAGGCGGGACGGGTTAGGGCCAGGGAAAGGAAGATAAACCCGAGCATGAAGAGGCAATTCTGCCATCTCCTGCGGCTGGGCTGGACACCGATGACGATCTCCCTGAGCAACCTGGTGGAGGCCAGTTGTTCCAGAGCCCGGCGGCGCCACCGGGCAGTCATCCACATACTGAACCCCAATACCGGAGCCAGCCATAGCAGGTGAAAATATCCCAACTGGTAGAACTTCATGATCAGGGAAGCCTCCTCAACAGGGTATTTTTCAACGCAAATTCAAGCATGAGGAGCGCCAACGCCGCCAACGCCAGCGGGAAAAACCGCTCACTGTAATCAACGTACCTGACAGCTTCAACTTCACTCTTTTCCAGCCGGTCAATCTCTTCTGCAATCCGTTTCAGTGATTTCTCGTCACCCGCCCGACGGTACAGGCCACCGGTTTTCTCCGCGATCATCTTCAGTGTCGGTTCATCAAGATCCTGGCCGGCCGGCACCTTGTAGTCCCCGAAGGCTGTTTTTACCGTCATCATACCGCCGCTGCCCCCGATGCCGATGGTGTAGACCTTGATTCCCCACTCGGCAGCCAAATCCGCCGCCGCCGCCGGTGTCCGTTTCCCGGCATTGTTGCGGCCATCAGTCAGCAGTACCACGATCTTGCTTTTGACTTCAAATCCTTTTTTACTGGCCTGTTCCAGATTTTCCGACAGCATCTTCAAGCGCGCGCAGGCCAGAGCCAGAGCATCTCCGATACCCGTCCCATCTTCTTCCCGGGTAGCCAACTGTGTGTTTCTCAGAAAATTCACCAGTGCGTCATGCGCATGGACCAACGGGCATAAGGTGTCAGGATAACGGGCAAACGTGATCAGACCGATCAGATCACTGGGCCGGCCCTGGAGTTTTCTACCGTCCCCCAACACAAAATCGTTGAACACCCTCTTCACCACTTCCAGGCGGGTTAGCACTTCTCCCTGGTACTGCATGTCGATTCCCATGCTGCCTGAGCGGTCAACTACCATCTCCATGGCCACACCGCGGGTTTGTTCCTTTATTTCCTCATGTCCTGCCTGGGGGCGGGCCAGTGACACAATCAAGAAAACCAGTACCAGCACTCTCAACCACAGGGGAAGATTGGCCAACCTAAACAATTTCGAACCAGGGATACCTTTGAAGGCGCCGATAGAGGGAAACCGGACGGCGCCCCGAAAGGCCTTGCTTCTTACCAATAAAAGCAGCAGCACGGGCACCAGCAGCAACAGCCACCACGGATCAGCGAACCGCATGGGCAACACCTCCTTCCCCGTTTACTGCCGGAAGAGGTTCTTCCAGCCGCGTGGCGAGAATGAAGTTTTTCACTATGGTGAATGTGCTTTGAATTTCCTCCGGCGGCGGAACATAGGTCGCGTATTTGACCGGGTCGGTCCGGCCGAGAAACGAACGGAGCACGTCTTTATGCGTTCCGGACAAATCGGTCCGGGCCGTCAGGTCGCGCAAGAACTCCTCAGAGGTCTGCTCGGGTGCCCTGAGCCCGTAGCGGTCTTCAAGGTAATATCTGAGTATTTCAGAAAGAAGGTAGTAAAAAACCTTTATCTCACCATTTTCCAACAGTTTCTCCTCTGCCAGACGCTGCAGACGAGCCAAAGCTTTTACATGAGCGGGAACGATCATTTTTTGAGCTTCACTTTTCCGACGGCGAAACAGGTAGAAACCAAGAATCGTCACCAAAAACAGCACTCCTGCAACAATTCCTACCAGCGGTGAGGTCTTTCCCGGCAGGCTTACCACTCCCCGGGAAGGTTTGAGCACCAGGTTCTCCCGGTCCTGTTCCAAGAGCGATGTGACCGATATTTCAACCGGTTCGGTTACCAGCTCGTGCGGTTGTTTGCCCCCCTCTTCTTTCTCTTGCTCAGTAAAACGAATGGTTATCGCAGGGAGGGAGAGAGTCCCGGTAAAAAAAGGTTCGAGCCGATACCAGCGAGCCTCCACTGTTCGGCCGTCTCCATCGAGCCTGGCCGACTCAGCCCGGTAATTCCTTATTCCAAATCCCTCCAGGTTTTCTCCGAAAGAAATAGGTTGAAGAAGATAGTTTTCCTGAAGTGCGGTTTCAATCCGGAAAAGCACTTCATCGGCCAATGATATCGATGAATGGTCCACCAGTATGGTTACCGACAACGGACCCCTTTGATACTCTTTACGATACTCGAAGGCCGGCGGAGCTTCTTCACCCCGGCCGCAGCCCGCTAGTAATAACATGCCCAGAAAAATCACGGCCAAAATCTCGCTGACTCGAAATTTTTTCACCTTCAACCGCGCTCCTCACCTGTCAATTCAAATCAAAACGTGGCTTAGAGTAAATCCGTCCCTCCAGCCCCCGTATCCGGAACGGGAGTGGCGTCATTTTTTTTCTTCGGCTTTTCTCCGGACCCGTCCCGTCCATCACCCGCCTCCGGTAACAGCAGGGAACTGTTGACAACCACATCATATCTGTCCTTAAGCTGTTTAAAGAAACTATCCTGTATCTCGGCAGCTTTGAGCTGTGCCAAATCACGTTCAACCTGACTGTTAATCTCTTCCAGCGGAGGCAGCTTTTTTTCCCGCCGATCGGTTACCTCCAGCACCACGTGTTCATCATCTGCCGCCATCGGTATTCTCAGAATTTCACCAGGCGATGCCGCCAGGATATCCTGTGTCCCGCCTGGCGGCAATTCAAACGGCCAGGAGCCGGCTTCAGTGAGCAAGCCGACACTTTCCTTGATTTCTACGGTGCTCCCGGACAATGCCCCGGGGGACAGGTTACCGGCCTGGCTGGCCTGCGCGTGAAGTTGCGAAGCCCTATCCCGACCGGTAAGAATAACGTACTTGAAGGCAACTCCTCCTGGTTCGATGAACTTGTCCTGGTTGGCGAGATAGTGATTCTTGATGTCCGTTGAAGAGACTTGAAGCCGGGAGTTAATCTCACGGTTCAATAACTTCTGAGACAGCAACTGCCTTTCTATATAGCGGAGATAGGATCTAATCTCTTCGTTTTTATCAAGACCGAGACGCCGGGCTTCGCGTGATAAGAGTTCTTCTACGATGAACGAGTTGAGCCGGTTCTGGAGGGCCGGTAAAGCGGTAGCTTCCTTTATAAGCCGTTCCCGCTCCCGCGCCAACCGTCTGTTATTAGCCTGCCCTCCCAAGGAAGCAAGTTTCATATCTACCTCGGACTCTATCAGTTCTTCCAGGTCCGACTGGTAGAATTTCTGTCCGTCGATCTCCACCAGGTACTTCTCACCTTGAGCCCGTTTGGTCTGATCAAGCGCCGTGCGCTCTTTGAGCTCCCGGCTCAATGCGGATACCGCTCCCATTCCTTCAAAACATTCCTGTATTCGGCGGCCCACATCGGCGGAAAGCTCGGCTTCCGTGCTCCAGGAATCCGCCAGGTAATACCAGGAGAGCGCTTTTCCCCATTTACGTTCCTGTTGATACAAACGGCCCAAACGAAGAGCGCCGGCAGATTTCTCTTTTTTTGACAGAGCTGATGATTGTATATATTGTTCCCAGAACCGGGCACTCTCCTCGGGCACTCCCCGGTCTTCGAGTTTGACCGCCAAAGCTTTTAATTCATCCGCTGCCAGTAGTCCACTTTTATCTTCTTGTATCGTTAGCTTCTCATAAAGCAGCAAACTCACGATACCGACCACGATAACCAGCAGTAGCATTACAAACGACAACGCAACCGGTACGAATTTTGATTGCCGCGCAGGACTCACACCAATACCTATTTCAGGAACGTTCAGATCAAGATCTTCCATCTTCACGCTGTTATCCTCCTCAAGTTTGTATATCCCATGTGCCCTATTACATACGATGTTCGCGGCGACGGAAAAAGCGCACGAGCGGGTGAACAAAAGACCGGTCAGTTAAAACCTCTATCTGGTCCACCGATGCTGATTGCAGCATCCTTGTCAACTCGCGGCGGCGCCCCAGAGACCGTGCCTTGTAGCCTTTTCTGAACGATTCAGAGCCTGTATCAATCAACCGGCACTCGCCGGTTTCCGCGTCTTCGATCAAAATAAATCCAAGGTCCATAATCTCTGTCTCCACGGGATCGATAATGGTGACCGCAATAATGTCATGTCTCCGGTTTATCACTTTGAGCGACCGCTCGTATCCCATTCCCAGAAAATCAGACACCAGGAAGACCACGCATCGTTTCGTGGTTATCCGGCCCAGAAATGAGAGTGCACCTTCAATATTTGTAGTTTTTCGCGTCGGTTTGAAGGAAAGAAGATCACGGATTACGCGAAGCACATGCTCGATCCCCTGGCCCGGCGGGACAAACTTCTCCACCCGATCGGTAAACATGATCAATCCGACTTTGTCGTTGTTCTTGATAGCCGAGAACGCCAGCAGCGCGCTCAATTCGGCAGCCACTTCACTTTTGAGCTGATCGGCGGTACCAAATCTTCCCGAAGCACTGACATCAACCATCAGCATAACCGTTAATTCACGCTCTTCACGATACCGTTTAATATGTGGTTTACCGGACCTGGCAGTCACGTTCCAGTCGATGGACCTCACGTCATCGCCCGGTTGGTATTCCCTGACCTCCTCGAACTCCATACCTCTGCCCTTGAACACGCTGTGGTAGGAACCGGCCAGTACATCATTAACCACACGATTGGTGTAAATCTGGATCCGACGTATTTTCCGCACCAGTTCTCGCGGAATCACAGATGAATTCTCCTCTCAAAGCTACCGGGTACTTACAATAGAAACAAACAGGCAGGATTATATCAGGGCACTTCGATATGATCGAATATGGTCTTGATAATATCTTCCGGAGTACGTTCCTCCGCTTCGGCTTCGTAGCTCAGGATAACCCGGTGTCGAAGGATATCAAGCCCCACCGACTTGATATCCTGGGGAGAGACATATCCCCTGCCAGCTAAAAGTGCGTGGCCCCGGGCGGCCATGGTCAGATAGATCGAAGCCCGGGGAGAGGCTCCATAACGAATATATTCACCAAGATCAAGGCCGTACTCTCCCGGCGAGCGAGTCGCGCTGACAATCTCCACAATGTAGTCTACCAGCCGGTCATCGACATAGATTTCATCAGCCAGGGCTCGAAGGCGAAGGATATCTTCCGGCGTCATGACCGGCCGGACATCGACAACCGGCGCGCTTCTGGCCATCCGGTCAACGATTTTGCGTTCCTCTTCCTTGGTTGGATACCCGACCTCCAACTTAAGCATGAACCGGTCTATCTGTGCTTCCGGTAGCGGATAAGTCCCTTCCTGCTCGATGGGGTTCTGCGTTGCCAAAACGATAAAAGGCTCATCGAGAGGATGGCTCTCCTCCCCGATGGTGACCTGTTTTTCCTGCATAGCCTCCAGGAGCGCGCTTTGGACTTTTGACGGCGCCCGGTTGATTTCATCCGCCAGGATTACATTAGCAAAGATCGGCCCCCGGCGAGTAGTGAACTCTCCGCTTTGCGGATTGTAGATCAAAGTTCCTACCAGATCGGCAGGCAATAAATCAGGAGTAAACTGTATTCTCTGGAACGAAGCCCGTATACATTTACTCAGGGTAGTGACAGTCAAGGTCTTGGCCAGACCCGGAACGCCCTCGATGAGAACATGCCCGCTGCAGAGCAATCCTAGCAACAACCTATCGATCAGATACTGTTGCCCGACAATGACTTTTTCGATCTCTTTCCTGAGATCGAACAACACCTGGGTTTCCTCTTCAACACGCTTTCCTATCTGTTTGACATCAGCTTGCACAGCTTATTGCAGCCTCCCTTCTTCACCGTCAGTTTGACGGCGCTATAACGGTAGTATAGTTCCAACGAAACATCGCGTCTAAAGATTTAAACGATAAAGTACGCTAGTATACCATTTCATCGCCTGTTTTTACCGACAAAAAGATTTACACCAGTCCCGGTTTTTAATCCGGGCTGTGGTAAAATATCCCCTATATGAGCGCGATTCTCGAGCGAAACCTTAAAGCCCTTGAAACTGTTGATCCCGAAGCGGCGGCGATTATCCGTGCCGCTGAACGGAGAAACGAGGAATTGATTGTCGAGCCCGCGCGCGGGCCTGGAGAATGGACCGGTGTGTACAAGGGTGGAGACAACAGCCGAAGCTACTTGATTAGCCGTTATCATCCCACTAAGGAAGCTGCTCAGAGAATAGGACATTTCGACTACGAGAAAACCTTTTTGTTCATCGTGTTCGGTTTCGCGCTGGGATACGAACTCAAGCAAATCATAGCCAGGAAGGATAACAGAGCCGTGGTGATCGTGGTCGACCCCCGGCCGGACTTCATGCTGAGCGTCCTTCAGACTATTCCATGTGAAGAGATATTAGGGGCGAAGAACGTGTACTGGGCCGTGGGTACCGAGACCGCTATACAGGCTGCGTTTCAGAAACACGCTCTTACTCTGGCTCAATTCCTCAATTCTTTGGCGTTATTTGAAAACCCGATATTAAAACGACACCTGGATGCTCTCTATACCCGGCTCCGCAGATCATTTTTCGATGCGGCCAGTTACAGTTGTTTCATGGTCGGAAACGATCCTAACGACACACTGATCGGAATCGAAAACGCTTTTGCCAATCTCAGGACAATGCTGGCCGCAGATGACATCGCCAGATACTTCGGAACACTGTCAGACCGGCCGGCGATCATGTGTATGGCCGGACCTTCTCTCGATCAACAAATACCCGCTCTCAAGAGTCTCGACAGAAACCAGGTCCTTATCCTGAGCGCCGATACGACTCTCGGAAAACTACTCCGGGAAGGTATCGTTCCCCACCTGGTATTCACGCTTGAACGGGGTGATATAGTCTATGATCTGTTCTATAAGAACGTGGACATTCCGCCGCAGGTCAGCCTGGTCGCCCAACCGGTAGTAGACGTCAAAATACCCGAGCGCTTCCCCGCCCGAACCTTCTTCTCCTTCAGGTCAGCTATCTATTTTGAACGCTGGATAGCCAAAGCTTTGGGACTCATGTCTGTTCTGGATTGCGGTTTTTCCGTCGCGCACATGACCTTCAGTACCGCCCGGGCCCTCGGATGTAACCCCATTATCCTTGCCGGACAGGACCTTTCGTACAATGAAAGCGGCCTCAGCTACACCTCCGGAACCTACCGGGAAACGTGTACCGCTGAAGACGACGTACGAGACGGTATCTCCCCTGGAATGGAAGAAGGAAAGCTTGAGATTCCCGCCATCGGGGGAGGATCGGTCCAGACCCGTCATGACTGGTGGCTATTCAAACAGTGGCTCGAGGTGGAAGTGGCACGTACCAACGTTCCCGTAATCGATGTCAAAGAACAGGGGGCCCTGATAAAGGGAACGGTCAACATGACTCTGCCGGAAGCCCTGGCCAAACACTGCCGGGGTCCACGACCGGAACCGTTCATGACAGTGTGCCGGAGAAACGACGATCTCTTTTTCAAACGAGCGGTGAAACGTCTGAAAAATTTGGAACGAGCTATCGAAACAGAGATAGCAACTGTCAAACGGATCCGTTCCTTATTCGATAAAGCTGACCTGGGGATAAAGAGCCTTTCCAAAAGCCTGGATAAAGCAGCCAAAACAGGGAAAATGAGTGTCATCTGGAAAACCAGTTCAAACAATATTACTACGATGCTTCACTCTGTCTTCCACACCATAGAGCCGGTAGGAGTACAACCATGCCTGGCGCGGTTCGTTCTACAACCCATGCTTTTCAAGTATGCGTTGAAAAGAACGCAAAATATGAACATACAGAGCCTTCATCAAGCAATTTCGTGGAAGAACGAACAGGGCCACTTGCTCTCCATGCTCATAAAGCTTAATGACCTGGTGGAGATGCGGCTCACCAGGTTTAAAAACCAGGTTATCTCCATGCGATCGAAATACGCTGCTAAGAAAATCCCGAAAAACCGTGAGGAAGAAAGGTGATTCCATGAAACCCGGGCCGATATTTTGGCTGGTATCTATTTTCGTTGTTCTGCTTATGATCGTCCCCATTACGCTTCTATTTCTATCTATGGGAGCAGACACCTTCGTGGACGGTATAACCGATAAAGAGGTTATTAAATCTGTAGTACTCACCATCGAATGCGGTATCCTGGCGACCATACTCGGCCTTATTACCGGGCTTCCTCTTTCTTTTACTCTAGCCAAGGCCCGTCCCCAAATAAGAAGAATACTCGAACCGCTGATTGAGGTTCCCATCGTCATCCCGCCGGTAGTAGCCGGTGTTGCCTTATTCTTCATGATTTCCGGCAACTCTATGACCGGCCGTTTCCTGGCCTGGTTGGGTTTAAAACTTTATGAAAATCCCGCCGGAATCGTACTGGGTATGTATTTTGTCGGGGTACCATTCATTGTCAAAAGCACCGTAGCCGGATTCATGGGAAAAATTGAACGGTTTGAAATGATGGCCCGGAGTCTCGGTGCTTCTCCACAGAAAGTATTCCTTACCATTTCTCTTCCCTTAAACCTGCGCGCCATCGTCAATGGGAGTATACTGATGTTTGGTCGGAGCGTGGGGATTTTCGGGACGGTTATGATTATCACCTACGCCACTCCTACCATACCCGTGTTGGTATTCGACCGGTTTAAATCAACCGGTCTCCAGAGTGCCCTGCCACCGGCCCTGCTGCTGGTAGCAGTCAGTCTCATTCTTTTCCTGTTGCGGCAAATGATTCTGAGGAGGGCTCTCAAGTGACCATAGTTCTCAACAACCTCAGAATTTCAGCCGGTACTTTTACTATTTTTTGCGGCCATCTGGAAGTAAAGGACAACGAATACCTGGTACTGTTAGGACCCACGGGTTCGGGTAAAACCATGCTGCTGGAAACCTTAGCGGGGTTTCGCTCCCCAGAAAGCGGCTCAATACAGGTGAATGGAACTGAATTTGCCACTCTTCCTCCCGAGCGGAGGAATTTCGCTCTGGTCCATCAGGACCATCTTCTTTTTCCACACATGTCTGTCAGAGATAATATCGTGTACGGACTGCTTATGAAAGGTCTTACCAAAAATGAAATAGGGCAACGAGTCGAGGAAATTACGGACTACCTGGATATTAAACATCTCATCAACCGCTCTATCGACGGTCTCAGCGGTGGTGAACGCCAGATTATCTGCCTGGCCCGGGCAGTTATATCCGAACCGGATCTTTTGCTTTTGGATGAGCCATTGGGAGCCACCGATCCAATGCGGAGGGATCTATTGGAGAAAAAAATGAAAAATCTCCATGACGGCCTCGGATGCCCAACCATCCATGTCTGCCACAATTTTGGAGAAGCATCACGTCTGGCCGATCGGATAGCGGTAATGATAAACGGTGAGCTTTGCGCGGCGGGATCCGCTGAATCAATATTCAGAACTCCACCCAAGATAGAGGTAGCCCGTTTTCTCGGTCATCAGAACATCTTTCGCGTGGCCGGCCGCAAAGGAACAAAGGTGCTTGCCGCCGCCTCACAAGAAGAAACAACGGCCGCAGGGCAACCGGTATCACTAACTGTAGAGCGCGAGTCCCCCTCCGCCGCACATCTGATGGTCTGCGCTGAGGATATAGAGATTCTCCCCCTGAAAAAACACGGGTGGGCTTGGAAAGAAAACACATTCAAAGGCAAAATAGTCAGGATAGAGGAGTACGGATCGCATAAACAGGTACGTATCACCTTTGGTCTCAAGGCCTTCGCGCATCTGTCACAGCGCGAGATAAACGAAAAGGAATTAAAACCAGGCCTGGAGATACTGGTCAGGATCCCACCTGAAGCAATTCACCTTTTCTAGGCTAAACCTCGTGCTCTCTTGGCCGCCAGTATCGTGTTATACAATAACATCGTGATGGTCATAGGTCCCACCCCGCCGGGAACAGGCGTTATAGCGCTAGCTTTTAGAGACACCGAATCAAAGTCCACGTCTCCAATCAAGCGGTACCCCTTTTTGCTGGACTCGTCGTCTACCCGGTTAACTCCGACATCAACCACCACGGTACCTTCAGAAACCATGTCGGCGGTAACTGTGTGAGGCCGGCCGGCGGCCACTACCAGTATATCAGCCTGCCGGGTATACCGAGTCAGGTCACGAGTGCCGGTATGACATATGGTAACGGTAGCGTTTCCACCAGGTATTTTGCGCAGAAGAAGAGCAGCCAGAGGTTTTCCCACCAGGATGCTTCGCCCGACGATGACAATATGCCGGCCTTGAATCTCGAGGCCGCTCCTGACCAGGAGTTGCTGCACTCCATGAGGTGTACAGGGAATAAATCCGTCTTCGCCGCGGATCAAACGGCCAAGGTTGACCGGATGCAACCCGTCAACATCCTTTTCGGGTTTCACGGCGTTGAGAATTACGCTTTCACACAAATGGGACGGCAACGGTAGTTGGACCAGGATACCGTGTATCTCGGAGTTCTCGTTCAATTTCCCAATTACGCTCAGCAACTCTGCTTCGGTGATATCAGGCTCAAAATGATAAACGTCAGAATTTATGCCGACTTTCCGGCTGGCCCTCCTCTTGCCCTTAACATAAGAAATCGAGGCAGAGTCCTCACCAACCAGCACAACAGCCAGGCCGGGAGTCAAACCGTGCTCGGCCTGAAGCGAAGCAACCTCAATTTTCATTTCACCTTTCATGTCCCGGGAAACAGCTTTTCCGCTGAGAATCACAGTTTCCATTGCGAGTACCTCGCTTTCCGTAACATTCATCTTTTATAACACTTTACGAGGAAGAACTTCAATATAGGAATACGTGAGATGAGATTGAAATGATATCTCTACAGTTATCAATCTCATAAATCTCAATGTCGAAACAAAGGGGAATGTGCTAAAATATCGGAGATAGGTCAACAAAGAACGAATGTTGAGAAGGGACCAAAACACATGACTGAAACTAAATCTCCTACAGCGAATGATTTTATCCGTCAGATAATTGATGAAGATCTCGAAAGCGGTAAACACACCAGGATTATAACCCGTTTTCCTCCTGAACCAAACGGCTATCTCCACATCGGGCACGCTAAATCCATATGCCTGAATTTAGGTATTGCCCGCGAGTACGATTCCCGTGCTCCCCGGGGAGCCAGGTGCCATTTACGCTTCGACGACACGAACCCGACCAAGGAAGAGCAGGAATATATAGATGCCATCAGGAAAGATGTCCGTTGGCTCGGTTTCGATTGGGGAGAACACGAATATTACGCATCCAATTACTTCGATCAACTCTATGATTGGGCAGTGCAGTTGGTGAAAGCTGGTAAGGCGTTCGTTTGTGAGTTGAACGCCGAGCAGATCAGAGAGTACCGGGGGACTCTCACGAAGCCGGGAAAAAACTCACCCTGGCGGGACCGTCCGTTAGATGAGAATGTAGCCATATTCGAACAGATGAGAAACGGTGAGTTTCCCGATGGGGCACGGACGTTACGTGCCAAAATCGACATGGCTTCTCCCAACCTCAATTTGCGAGACCCGGTCATGTACCGCATCCTCCATGCGTCGCATCCCAGAACCGGAGACAAGTGGTGTATCTATCCGATGTACGACTGGGCGCACGGACAGAGTGACTCCATTGAAGAGATTACCCACTCCATCTGTACGCTGGAGTTTGAGGACCATCGGCCCCTGTACAACTGGTTCTGTCAGACACTCGGAATCTACCATCCCCGGCAGATCGAATTCGCCCGCCTTAACCTTACCTTTACGGTTATGAGCAAGCGCAAACTACTGCAATTGGTGCAAGAAGGATACGTAAACGGATGGGATGATCCCCGAATGCCAACCCTTTCCGGACTTCGCCGGCGCGGATACACGCCTGAATCGATACAGACCTTCTGCGAACGTATCGGCGTGGCCAAAAAGAAAAGTACAGTGGATATGGCCCTTCTCGAATATTGTCTGCGTGAAGATCTTAACAGGCGGGCCCCCAGGGTAATGGTTGTTCTAAGACCGCTGAAGGTTATTATCGACAATTATCCGGAGAACCAGGTCGAGGAGTTCGAAATCGTCAACAATCCTGAAGATCCTACCATGGGTACCAGGAGAGTGCCTTTTTCCCGAGTCCTCTACATCGAGCAGAGCGATTTTCATGAAAACCCTCCAAGAAAATTTTTCCGATTGGCGCCAGGCCGGGAAGTTCGCCTGAAAAACGCTTATTTGATCACCTGCCGGGAAGTAGTTAGAGATGAAAACACCGGTGAGATAGTCGAACTTCACTGCTCCTACGATCCGGCAACCCGCGGAGGGGCGGCTCCGGACGGAAGGAAGGTTCGGGGAACACTTCACTGGGTTTCGCAACCTCACTCACAGGAGGCGGAAGTCCGTCTGTACGACAGGTTGTTGACGGTCGGTAATCCGGCGGAAGAAGAGGATGATGATTTCAAAACGTTCATCAACGCCAAATCACTGGAAATCTTACTTGCGTGCCGGATTGAGCCAACCCTGTCAGGGGCCAAACCAGGGACCCTGTTTCAGTTTATGAGACACGGCTATTTCTGTGTCGACCCTGATTCCACAAATGGGAAACTCATCTTCAACCGAACGGTGTCTCTGCGAGACACATGGAAAAAGATTGAACAGAAGCTTAAACGGAAGTGACAAATTCCTCAAGCGGCACGCTGGGAGCGTCGGACCAGAGTCCCTCGATGTCATAATAATTACGGAGTTCCTCCAGGAAGAGATGGAGTACAAAGTCTCCGTAATCCGCCAATATCCACCGGCTTCCCCGCCCACCCTCCTCGTGAAGGGGGTGAACTCCGTGACCGGCCAGTGTCTTCTTTACATGAGCGGCAACAGCTCGCAGGTGAACCGCGTTCAGACCGGAACAGATGATGAAATAATCGGTGACACCGACCATTACATCACTGACATGAATTACCCGGCAGTCCATGACTTTTTTTTCTTGAAGAGCTTGAATAGTGAGCTTCATACGACTTTCGGTAGTATTGATCGGCCTTGAGTTCTGTTGAACCACTTGTTTACTCCTTCGGCAATCTTTTCACCAGTGTTATTTCATTCCCTTTTTCGTTGAAACTCAATTCATCCATCAGTTGTTTGAGAATCAGGAGTCCCCGGCCCCGGTCTCTGAGAATCTCGGCAGATTCAAGCTCAGAAGACCGAAGTCTATGATCAAATCCATCTCCTTCATCACGTACGACGAAACGGACATTCGATTTTAATATCTCATATTCTACCCAGACAAATCTCGAAGGATCTCCTTTATTTCCATGCTCAATGGCATTTGTTATAGCCTCTTCCAAAGCAATTCGCACACAGAACAGCGTTTCTTCCGGAACCTGCCGAGAGGTAAGAACACTGACAATTTTTTCAATATGCTGTCCCATTTGCCCACGATCACTCTTGAACTCCGTCGTCAGCTTTCCGCCTTTGTACAGATTGACAATAACCAGTGTCAGATCATCATAAATAGGCATTCTGCCTACATATTTCTGTATATTGGAAAATATCTTATCCACCAGACTTTGTGCGTCGAGTTCCTGATTGTCCTTGATTAAACCTATCATTCTGTCAAGGCCATACTTCTCTTCATTTTCGTTTAACGCTTCAATGACGCCATCGGTGTAGAGGATCAGCGTGTCCCCGTATTGCAGTGTGGTAATACGGTCCTGATAAAATCCTTCTTTGAACATTCCCAGAAATAATCCGGGTACATCCAGTGCGTCCAGTTCCCCGGTATCGGTGTGGAAGATGAGTGGTGGATTATGTCCCGCCTTCGAATATTCCATGGCCAGAGTGTCCAAGTCCAGCCTTGCGTAGAACATCGTAACATACAGGTTGGGATCAATATCGTCCAAAAGAAGTTCGTTCAAGCTTGAGAGGACCTCACTCGGCTTATCATGATCGAAAACTTCAGCTCTGAGCAGGCTTCTGGTCATGCTCATGATCATCGCCGCCGAGACTCCTTTCCCGGCAACATCGGCTATAACCAGGCCCAATTTCTTCCCGTTATCGAGAATCAGGACATCGAAGTAGTCGCCGCCCACCGATTTAGCCGGTATATTCCGCGCACCGATATCTATGCCCGGAAACGTCGGGAGCTTTGAGGGAAGGAGACGCTTCTGGATGTCGGTTGCCAACTGCATGTCCCGCTCCATGGCCTGTTTGTCGAGTGCTTCTTTGTAAAGCCGGGCGTTCTCAATAACCGTATAAACCTGGTTGGCGACTACCGTCAAGAGGTTGCGGTCCTCTTCCAGAAACTGCCTGCGGGATGAAATAAGCAGCAGGATACCCAGTAAATTATTCGGCGCGCCCAATGGCAGGCAGAGAAAATGCTCTCCCTGATCATCGAACAAAAAATACAGATCGTTTTTTTCTATCTCCTCTTGATCTGAATCCATGAGTGCCATACCGGTTGAGGCAACCCATCCTACTACTCCCTCACCCGGTCTGACCCGGCGATGTCTCAATCCCAGATCCTGTGTTCCAACCATCTTCCTGGCGGCCAGATAACCTTCAGGCTCCGGCTCGAGAAACATGGCCACTTCCGTTGCTTCCACGCAATCGGCAACCATTTCCAGTATTTTTTCAAGGATCTGGTCGAAAGTGAGAATGGGAGTAATGGAAGTTCCTATCTCATGAAGAATGAACAACTCTTCATAGGCCCTGGTGATGGCCTCTATCTGCTCGTCGAGATCTTGCTGCTTGTCTACCAGACTCTCATAAAGACGGGCATTCTCAATAGCTCCAGCCGCCTGATGGGCCAGAGTATTAAGAAAATCAAGGTTGTCTTTCGTAAATATATATCCCGATTTCTTGTTGTTGACATTCAATACTCCGATAACGTTATCTTTAACCTTTAGCGGAACACTGAGAAAAGACTTGGTGGAGTATTTCTTTTTGCTTTTGCGCATGAACCGGGGATCTTCTTCGATATCGGTTACCAGGAGCGGTTTACCATGCTGGGCCACCCATCCGGCGATCCCCTCTCCCGGATGAGCACGAGCGATCTCGACAATATGAGATTCCATTCCTCTGGCCGCCCGGATCCGCATCGCCGATTCTCCTTCCTCGAATAGCATCAGAGAAGCCAACTCCGCATCAAGGCCCTCACAGGCCAAGTCCACGATAGTGTTGAGCACATCGTCAACCCGCATGATTGCATTGACTTTCTCACCGGTTCTGGAAAGGAAATCAATATCCTGGTACAACCGGCGGTTCTCTATGATAATGGAAGCAGAAGAAGCTATAATTGTGGCCAGTCTGAGGTTGGCCTGGGTAAAGGCCGAGCGGTCGTAGCCACAACTAATATACAGGACTCCCCGGATATTTTCCTGGACTTTCAACGGTACTCCCATACAAGAAAACACACCTGCTGCACTTAAATGGTTATTTCTGTACTCTTCTTGCTGTTGGAGATCTTTGATTATTAGAGGAGTTCCGTTCAGGGCAACTTTCCCGATAAGCCCGTCGCCCATGGGGAAACGGAGTCCCATCATGGACGATTCCGGGTAGCCGGCTTGGGCCTGAACCCCCAGTTCATCTTTCTTGGGATCCAATAAAAGAAGCAGACCCTGGTCAGCCTCTACCAGCTTAAGAATGATATCCAGAAGTTCCTGCAGGATGTCGGAAAGAGGTCGTTCGGAAGTAATGAAGTGACTGGCCCGAGAAAGCACCTTGAGCTTTTCCGCAAACGATTCGGGACTCGAATCAGCAGAATTCACTATATCATGTGTTGCAGTCAACTCTTGAACTCCTTCTCACCGGTGTTTAGACCGAGTATCTCGCCGACCTTTTCTACCAATTTCCGGGGGCTGAAAGGTTTGGTCATATAACAAGCAGCACCGACTTGGATTCCTCTCGCCCGGTCAAAATCCTGGCCTTTGGCGGTCAGTATAATGACCGGTATCCCACAAGTCTCAGGTGCCTCCTTGATCTTTCGACAGATTTCAAACCCGTTTTCTCCTGGCAGAAGCACGTCCATGATTACCAGATCGATCTTTTCCCTTGAGAGTTTTTCCAGGGCTGATTTACCGGAAGAAGTCTTACGTACCTTGAACCCCTTCTTTCTTAAGTTGAAAGAAACAATCTGTACGATATACCGAGCACTGTCCAACAATAGAACCGTATAATCACCCATCTTAAAACCTGCCCGTTTCTTTTGTCAAAAGCTTGATTTTTCGTAAAAGACGCCTGGCTTCGCCAGCATAATCGTTATTACCAGACGGTCTTTGTTTCGTCAATGAAATTTTTAGGTTTTCCCGGGCTTTATTATACTTGCCAAGGTGATAAAGAGCTACACCGTGCCCGAAGAATACCCAGCCGTCTTCCGTCCCCATCGCCAGCACCGAATTGGACTCACGCAGAAGATCTTCCCAACGTCTCAATTCATAGAACGCAATCCCCAGGTTGACTCGTACCGCCAACAAACCCGGATCCTTTTGTTTCGCTTTTATAAACCATTTCAGAGCCTCGTCACTCTTATCCATGGACAGTAAAACAGCACCGGTATTATTGAGAAGTTCTGCAGACTCTCCCCCGTAAAACATGGTTATCTGATACTCACGAAGGGCTTCAGCCAGCTGGTTCCGCTTATAAGCATCGGCGGCTTTATTATAATGTTTCTCAGCCAGATGAAGCCTGGTGCCTGAAGTAAAGACAATAGGGAAATAACAAAACAATAACAAAATATGCAAGACGAACCGAGGAATCAATGACATTGTCCTCCGGACCTCATTCTAGTTTATTCTTGATCTTGCGAATAGCCCGGTCCGCCTCCCGGCCGAATCGTCCTTCAGGATCTGCGGTTACTACTTTTTTGTACGCTTCAATAGACTTTCTGTAATTACCGGATAAATAACACAAATATCCATACAAGGAGATGACTTCCAGATTATCCGGGTCAAGCGCTTGTGCTTTCTCAAGTAGAGCGATCGCCCGAGAAAGATGGCCAAGATTATGATGCAGAAGCGCGCACACCACCGTCGCTTCGACATCAGTGGGATCTAACTCAAGAATTCGTTGAAATTCTCCCAGAGCCTTTGCGTGCTCGCCATGACTTTTATATCGAAGGCCGAGTTTACGGTGTTCCTCCAGATCGCTACTTAAACTCACGGCTCTGGCCTCAGCGGTAGTAGGCGGCAGCGTGCCGGCTGAGACTTGTTCTTCACCAATCGAGGACAGATAGGCTTTAATATCGCCTCGCCAACGGCTGCCGGGAAACCTTTCTACGAGTGAACGGAACGTTTCGCTTGCTTCTTTATAGTTACCCTGCACACGATGAATCTCACCGATCATGAACTGCGAATCGACAGCCCAGACGCTTTCAGAGAAATTCGACAGTAGTAAGCGATAATTCTCCAGAGCCTCCGGGAAGTTCTTTAATCCCATTAAGCTTTCCGCGATCATAAACTGGGCGTCCGCAGACAAGGTCGCACTGGTTGACCATTTTAATGTTTCCCGATAAGCGCTGATGGCTTTTTCGAGATCAGCCATAGATACATACGATTCAGCTAACATGTACCATACATCAGCCTTCCAGAGAGTGTCCGGAAATAGTTCCAGTAAACGTTTGTAAATCACCACGGCCGCGGCCACGTGGTTGGTGGTGTGCATCGAGAGTCCAAAATTGTACAGATCCGCATCTTCAGAACCGGGTAGCGCCTTTTTCAGCACTTTTTCAATTTCCAACAACGTCAATTGAGAGGCCGCCGTTTCCGAATCCACCGATACGTCAACGGTTTCGGAGATAGTCTTACGTCCGGAAGACTCCTGATCTTTAGGGGAAACCGAATGTATGGCAATATACCGTTGAGCGGCTTCGACCCGGACACTGCGTGGATAGTTTTCAATTAAATCACTGTAGGCGGCGACCGATTCCTTGGTCATCCCCAAATCAGCGTTACAGAGAGCTATCATGTATTGAGCATCAGCCGCTAATTCAGGTGAATCAGCTGCTAAAACCGCCTGTTTAAACTGCTCAACAGCTCCATGGATATCTCCCATGGTCAGCTTGCACTCTCCCATGAGATAGCAGGCGTCATCGCTCCATTGACTGGCCGGAAAGATTTCAATCAATTTTTGAAATTGAATCAGGGCTTCACGATAACGAGCCTGATCACAAAGATCAAGACCTTGCTCGAACAGTATTTCATCATCGTTGATCGGTTTTGCCGAAACCACCGGTCCACCGAGGAAAACTACCGTAAAAACACTTTGAATAATTATCGTCCAAACAAGACCATTCCAAAGTTTCATGCGGTTTTATGCCTCCAGACGACAGGATACCATGACCTCACATAAGCGTCAATGCGGTTCTCCGATAAGGCGGTTTAGCCGCTGCTGGTATCGTGTGTAGAAACGTGATAGGAGTGTCCGGTTGCTCCTTTTAAAGAGCAGTGCGGTAGTCAGACCGAGAATTCCGAAAAAGAACAGTATTTCTCCCAGCCCTAACTCATGGAAAGGAATAATCAATACCAGAATAACCAGACACTCAAGACTCATAAAGAACAACCCCGAGAACAACAAAACTCTCGATCGGATAAGCAGGCCGGCTAAAAGAAAGATTGAAGCCACGAGGAGTACCCAGACAGCCCCTAAAAACGGATCGTGAAGAGTCAGAGCTTGAAGAAACACCGGGCTCAGTATCAAAAAACAAGCTATACGTATCTTCCAGTCCGCAGGCACCAGATACGTAACCACCCACCCACCCGGTGCCCACCGGGTATCGTTAACTGAAATTCCAAAAATCAGCAAACTCCAGGGGAGAGTGTAGAGCATCCAATGAGTTACACCCAGATAAGTCAGCAAGAAACAGAGAATACCGGCCAGAGCGGCGGCAGCCAGATAAAAACACCGCGGATATCCTCCGGTCAAACCCCAGAACACCCAGAAACCGGCGGAAAACAGCAGACTGAGAGACGGCAATACTATCCCGGAATGAAAAGATACACTCCACTGCGTATTGGAAAGAAGATGCCAAATAAGGGCGATCCAGGAAATCCACACCGCCACACCGCTGGTCAAACGTAAAGGGTGAACAAGTGTACTTTTCAAACGACGGGCCAACAGTGCTCCTCCTTGATAAAACCAGCCGGATATTACCAAGGCGAGTGATAATACCGTTTGAGGAAGTGACATGGTATATATCAAGCCATACCCGCTCATCAACACCGGCATAAGAGTCGCAAAGACAAGCCAGGGTGAATTGCTGAAAGCTGCCAGATACAGAAAACACATTACCCCCGCTGATCCGATTAGCGGCACTAGCCAGGATGCCTGAGAACCGATAGAGATGTACAGTGCGAACATCATCCAGATAACGTGCACTAGAGCGGCACCGGGTGGGGGATGTCCAGGCTTACGAATTGTGAATACAAACACTCCAAAACCAAACAGCGTGTATAGTGCCGCCCGGGTGTACCCTCCCATAAATGAAAAATCCTCGATAAAACAAATCACAGCCAGCGAAAAAAGCAGCCAAGCCAAACCAGTGGTTTCTCTGTTTGCCAGACCGGTTTGAGCAACATTCCGGATTAATAGACAGTACAAACTCGAAACAAGTAGAATAAATCCTAACGAGATCAGAGCTTCTCTTCCTTTAACAGCAAAGGTCATAACACCCCAGAATAATGAAGCTGCCAGAAGAAGCGTTCCTCCTCTCAGTAATACATCCCGCATCCGGCCCTTAAAAAGCGGGTCACCAATAGCACCCAAAACAGCTAATAGCAGTCCGCTGAGGAAAACAGATATATACGTATAGGGAAACCAGGGCACCAAATAAAGGAGTAACCACGAAAAAGAAATTCCACAACTAACAAAGCCAAGAAGCGTGTCTGGAGAATCAGGTCGTCCTCGCCCGAGAAGAAGGAACAGCGCTCCCACCGCTACCCACGAAACAATCAGAATAAACCGTTCACCAAAAGGTTGCTGCAATAATGAAAGAAGCACTACCCAAGCACCACAGCGGCCGATCTTACCTAACGGAGCAACCACGGTTTCTTCGCTCAATTTGAAATGATCGGCTATCAAGAAAAGTATTACCAGCACCAGAAAATACGCTGCCATTACACCAGGCCACCAACCTGATAGTGCATTTTCAAGAAGAAACGGACCCGTCCCGCATAGAGAGAACGCGATCGCTCCCAAAGCGGAAAAAATCGACATTCGAACGATCATCGCTGTAGAGAGAAAAAGTAACATTCCCAGTATTCCCAGGAACAAACCAGTCTGCCAGGGATCCCATTCCAGGGATAAAATAGCACCCGCAGCTATAGTAATAAATCCTGCGTTTCCCAGTATGAGCAGGAAAGAACCAACAGCTGTTACATTACGTTTTACTAGCCCCCAACCTGATAACGCCAATAGAAAGGACAGGGCCACCGCCCCGAGAATTTTCAACTGTGAATCCATCAGGAGCGTTTCTCCCAGGAGAAGTACTAAAGCGATAACGATGATTCCAGCGCTCAGCCAAACACCCCATCTGATTAGTTCTTCCGGACCAGCTTTCCAGATTTGGAGACCCAGCTTACGTACTTCACTTAGAAGTCCGCTCCCGGCCGGCACCATCGGCTCGTTTGATGATGAATCTGATATCGAGGCCTCAGTAGTGGAGATTTCCGGTTTGTCTGCCGGTATTTTAACAGCGGGAACTACCGCATCCTCAAGAGCGAGAACTTCGTTACTCTCTGCCTGGTTGTTTTTCGGAAGATGCACCAGTATGGTATGGATGTTCTCTTGCCTGCTACGATAGATCTCTTCAATGGTATCAACGACGATGGGAAATACGATTCCCTGATCAACCCAAGTACGGGTCTGTTGAATCAAATAGTCGATGTGATCAAATTCACGCTGCAGATCATCCCGGTTTTCCATTACCGGGAATCCGCAAAACGGACAGAATCTGATGTCTTCCGTGACAGTGCTATGGCATTCGGGACAGCTTTTTTTCATTCGGGTAGTGCCTCCTAGATGATAAACATGGCATCACCAAAACTGTAGAAACGAATCTCTTGTTCGATCGCTTTCCGATAAGCCTCCATGACCGTTTCGTGGCCGGCAAACGCACAAACCAGCATCAACAATGTCGATTTGGGGAGGTGAAAATTCGTTATCATTGCGTCAACTACCCTGAACTGATAAGGCGGTGATATAAAAAGAGAAGTCCACCCGGAGCCCGCCTTAACCGTTCCATCGTCCAGAGCTCTTGATTCCAAAGTGCGCACGGCAGTAGTGCCGACCGCAATAATCCTCCCTTTCCGTGACCGGGCAGTCCGAACAGCCTCTGCCACCGCCAGCGGAATATCACAGTACTCCGGATCCAGATGCGGTTCAGTTTGAATGGTTTCATCAAGAAATGGCCTGAACGTTGCCGTCCCCACATGAAGCGTTATCTCAGCCACAAAAACGCCAGCCGCGACAATTACCTCAAGCAACGGTTGGGTAAAATGAAGACCGGCGGTGGGAGCAGCCACCGAACCAGGCCTGCTGGCATACACCGTCTGGTATCGTTCGCTATTCCTCAGGGGCCGCTTGATATATGGGGGTAATGGAACATGTCCGATTGACGCCAGTATATCGTTCCATTCTCCCTCATAGGAGAAGACCATCGTACGTTCACCGGCTCGTCCCTCCTGCGCCACTTCAGCTTCAAGTACTCCATGTTCAAACACGAGCGTGTCGCCGCAATGAATACGTCGGGCAGGTTTTACCAAGGCTTTCCATGTACGAACACGTTCTTCCTGAATGAGAAGAATTTCAACTTTTCCACCGGTATATTTTTTTCGCCCAATCAGCCTGGCCGGGATTACCTTAGAGTTATTTATCACCAGGAGATCACCCGGACGAAAGAACGACACCACATCCCGGAACCGCTCTATTATATCGGTAGTGTTTTTTCCCTTATTAAGTATCAGCAGCCTGGAATCGTCTCGATTTTTCAAAGGAACTTGCGCTATGAGATGTTCGGGGAGTTGATAATTAAAACGGTCTACGTGCATTGTCGTACCACTCAGGTCAATCTTCGCAGAAAAAGTCCGGCAGCACCCAGGCCCATCAGAATTGAGGCGGCAATAAGAATTCCGTCAGTCCATCGAAGCTCCTTTGGTCGCTCTTCGGTATAGATTTCTTCCAGCGGTTGAACCACCATAACAACCCAGGAAGGAGCCCGTAATTCATCGAACTTACTGAGGGGAACACAGGCTACGAGCTGCTCCGTTGTGCCGGAATCGATCAGGAACGGACCTGTCGGTCCTTCTGATATGTTCATCTTGTCGACAATGAGCTTAAATGATTCGTCTTCCGTATCTACTTTGTCTTCCCGGGGATGACAAATCACCCGACCCCGATGGTCAACAACATAGACGAATCCCGATTCACCAATGGTAATTGACTTCAACATGCTCCATAGATGGGTAAGGTCTACTTCCGCCGCCAGCACGGCTTCGACTTTGTACATATCTCCACGGACCAGTGCGGCCATAGTGATGGACGGGTTTCCGGTAGCGCGAGAAACATAGGGATTGGAAGTGTAATTAGAGTAGGTGCCCTGTACGACGTTTCGATACCAGACGGCCGACGATGCATCTGAAAACGCTTCAGGGGCATTGGTAACATTTAGCAGCTGGTTACCGTGCCGGTCAACCACGTACAAAGCTGTAAAAATCGTGCTATGCGTTTGATACAGGGTACTCAGGACCGAGGAGAGAACCGTTATACCCATCCTCCGGACATCAGGATACCGGGCGGTTGTTTCGAGGATCTTCCTGGTGTTTTTAAGCGATGCATGCAGCTCAAAGGCAATGGTCTCAGCTACCTGGTAGTTACGGTTCAAAATTTCCCGCACCAGAATTTTCTTCCAGGCGGAGCGATGAACTCCAATACAGACGAGTGACGGAATTATCGCTACCAGGAGAAAAATAACCAACAGCTCTACCGGTAGAGGTTTTTTTTCAAGACGGCCACGGTTAGGACCGCTCAGGTCTTCAATCATCCAAAGATTCTCACTCTCAGATCACGCTAAAGAACTTCATCCTCCAGTTCATTGGTGACATTACGCTTCTGTCTTTTGGTGGAACCTTTCTTTTTCATGGTTCCCTGAGCCGAGGCCCGCTCGGTTCTAGTCGTTTTCAGCAAGTCCGGTCCGGTCGGTCCGACTTCCCCCTTGATAACCTGATCAAAATACTCAAGGCTCTCTTCCGCCCGATCCAGCTTCACTAATATCTCCCCTATAATATAACAAAGTGGCGACCGGCTGCCAGCTTCGTTTGTTTTTGCTTTACTTTCATAGGCCGCCAGGAAATTTTCCAGAGCTCGTTGCAGATACTCTTTTTCCGCTTGCTCATCCTTCAGTTCACGACATAACCAGCTCGCCCGCAGAAACAGGTCGCCGACAAAGTCCCGATCACGATAATGACGGTAGCAAGACGCCGATAACAAGAATGATGCTATACCATGTTTCAAACTTCGCTCATTGGCGAAATCGAGATACCCTACCATTTTTTTTCGCCCTACCCGTTCCCGGGATATCTTCTCACGCACGTCCATTCTGGTTTTCGGTTCAGGAAAATCATCATTACGAGCCGCGTACAAACAAACCGGGCAAACCAGAATCTCAAAGAAAAGCGGGTTCAATTCCCGATATTCCGTATACCCATCGGGATCGACTTTCACTTTACAGAGGGCTGCCATATCCACTTCCATAGCTGAAAACTCTGCCCGGCAAACAGGACAAACAATTTGTACTTCAGACAGGCTAAATTGATTTTCCGGGAGGGGCGGAACCCGGACCGTATCCGGTTTCTCCTCGTTCGTAGCCTTCCCGGGAATGGTCTGTACGGTCTCCGAGACAACACTTCTCGATTGAGCCCACCGGCGGAAAGAAGCCGCCAGCACTTCCAGCACCCGAGCCAATTCTGCAATCTGATTAGGTTCGATACATTCCCGAACCCGTTCAGCAACATCTGAGACAGCCTCCTGCAGGATCTCTAAATTGCCGGCTTTTTCGACTTTCTCAATGATATCAGTCACGTCACGTTTTAGAAGACGTTTGACCTCGCGGCAAAGAAGATCAAGCGGTACCGGTTTTGTGAGAATTGCCGTCGGAACCAGACCCCTGATAGTATTCTCCGATGACCCGGATTGAAGGACAATGACCGGAAATCCTCCATTCAATTTTTGAGAGATCTCGGGAGAAGAGAGTAACACCGAAGAAAGAGATGAATCGAACAGGACCAGTTCAACCTGCTTTTTATCGAGTATAGTGATGATATCATCACCTGATAAAGCAGTCACTATTTCCCGGTCGAATCGTTTAAGGCTCTGCTTATAAAGGACCTGTAATTCAAGACCCGATGTTGCTATAAGAATACAGCTCGTCAGAATTTCCCCTCCAACCTTGAAATCGCTTCTTGTGCCGAACGCTCCCAGGGACTGTTCGAGTAGTTGAGAGACAGTTTTTCGTATTCAATGATCGCCGTTTCATATTCTCTCAGATACCGTTCATATATCACTCCCCGGCGATACTGAGCGTCATCGGCCCAGTGACTGTCTACATACCTGTTTATCAAATCTTCATATATACCAAGTGCGGTCTCATAATCACGAAAATACTTCTCATAGTTACCCGACAGCCGGAATAGAGCGTCATCAACCCATTCACTATCGATGAAGCTGTTGATTACCCTCTCATAGTATAGACGGGCACGCTCATATTCGCCAAGACGTAACTCAAATATTTCTCCGAGATGAAAACATACCCTGGCTGCTTCCGGATCGGCAGGAAACTCGTCGAGGTATATCTGAAGCTGCTCAGAAGCAGCGGTGAAATTGCTCAGCTTATCCTCATAGAGCCCGCCGAGGCGAAGTAATATTGTTTTCTTTTCGCTCTCCCTGGTAACCAGATCGAGAGTTTCTTTTAGATGAAAACCCGCCTTCTCAAACTCTTTGAGTTCATGCTGATAGATATCCGCTAACTGAAAATGAAGCCACTGTTTCTCCCGAGAATTCAGCGTCGTCCATTCAAGTGCCTTTTCCATGGTAGCGGCTTTACCGGCTACCGTAGTTTCCAAATCAAGTTCAAGTTTTTCTTGTAGCGCTTTGATATCAGCTTTTTCAATCGTTTCTGCCTTTTCGGGTCGGGCCTCTTCGGCAACCGGCTTTACCTCCAGGACAGCCAGTATCGGTTCGACCTGTGCAGCCAGCCGATGCGACGGGTAATCACTGCGCAACCGGTGATACAGGGAGGCCGAACCTGGTTTATCACCAAATGTTTTATGAAGCATGGCCGCCGCTTCCCAGAGAGCCTGGGGAGCCAACGGGCTGGTTGGATATTCATCAGCGACTTTCATGAACAAGGCTACCGCCTCACCCGGTAGCGACAACCGGATCTTGACCCGGGCGGCGGACATCAGAAATCCGGGGGCAGACGGTTGTCCTCCATGGTGACGGGCCATCTTTTCCAATCCGGCAACTATTTCAAAAGACTCAAGATAGGAAATTTTAGCCTCCATGGCCTGACGGTGAGGAGTCTCCTCTCCGGTAGCCAACGCTTCATTGAGAATTGACAGCGCCGCCTGGGGATTGTCAAGTCGCTCAACGGCCATATCGGCAACCCGGAGAGACAGTTCCGGTGAAAAATCATATCGGATCATGTGCTCACGATAACATTCCAAAGCCTGATCATATCGCCCTAGATCTTCTTCCAATTGGCATCGATCGAGTGAAACTTCCTCACTTCCGGAAACTCCGGGATACCGCTTAAGCAACAAGGTCATCCGATCCAGAGCTTCTTCATAAGCACCGTTTTTCACGAGTATATCCGCCGAGTACCGGAGAAGGTCGAATCCCGCTATATCATCAGGATAGTTACCGACAAAAGCCCAGGCTTCCCGCACATAGTGATCTTTTTCGAGATCTTTATTGAAATCATCCAGTACTGCCAGCAGATAAGGAGAAGAAGGCGGCCGTTGATCCTGGCCAAGCTCGGCCAAAACACCGGCCGGATCAAACTGCGCTCGAGCAATCAAGCATCGCAGGAAAGCCAGGTCAGCCAGCCAATGACGATTTTCACCCGGTGATGACAATGGCAAATGATCAACCTGCCGATATCTGTCCGCTGCTTTTTCAAACGCATTGATAGATTCAAGCAACAGTCCCAGACGGATCAGCAGACGGGCTTTCCCGAAAACTTTTTCCTCAACCGGAACCATCCGTGAACCATAGCCCTGCCGATAAAGATTGTTATCCCCTTCCATCATGGCCAGTTCTATTCGCCGTATTTCCATTCTGGCAGGAATCTGAGACATGGCTTTCCGGGCTTTCTCAGCCTGTGTGCCATCTGGGAAAAGCGCGATGATTTCGCGATAAATCCTGCTGGCCGCCAGATGATCTTTTCGAACCTCATCATACAGATGGGCCAAACTCCAAAGCACTTCCGGCAAACGAGGACTGGTTGGGTATTTTTTTATGAAATTCTCATGGCTGTTGATCTTGCCCAAAACCCCAAGGGACCGAATTTCATCCATAGCCCATTGTTTCACTTCATCGTCCGGGTCCTGGGCAAGAATACGCGTAAGATTTTCAGTAGCAGCAGGCAAATCACCGACTGCTTCCGCTTTTATCCTGGCCGACAAGAACTGTAACCGTGTATCTTCTTGAACCGAAACGACGGCTTCGCCCGCTGTGTTTTTTTCCTCGACACGATCTAGAACTCGAATAGCCTCCAGGGGTCGTCTCAGTTCCTTAAAAAGGATTTTCCCGAGTTTCAAACGGTAATCTGTTTTACTCGCTTCCGTGGCGCTTGCTGATTCGATAAGCGTACCGAGAACGTCAACCTGGTTCTGCACGGAGCCCTTTGTTTCCACGACCGTCAAAAGAAGTGTACCTGCCTTTGCGGCAATGGAGGAAGCTCCGTTTTCAAGCAGAGCAGTCAAAATATTTTTGGCTTCTTCAATCCGGCCGGTATCGGCCATCAACCGGCCTCTTTCCACCTGTGCCGTGACCACCCGTTCATCGGCTGGAAATTCCTTGATAAATTTGTTGTACCCGTCCAAAGCTGCTCCAACAGCTCCCCGCGAAGCTTGCAGTGACGCAGAGTGAAAAGCAGCTGAAGCCCGCTCCTCTGCAGAGGGAGCAATGACCGCCAGCCGGGCAAGATAATCGACGGCGGCACCCGGCATCCGAAGACTATTGGTGCAAATATCAGCACCTTCTGTCAACAACTCAATCCGTTCCATCAATCGGGCTTCTCCCGTCAGTACCTCACGTGACGGCTCTTCTTTATCTTCTTCGTTTTTGCTTTCTTCCTCTTCCGACAATTTTCCCGCGATGACTGTCAACCGATCCAGAGCTTCCAACTCAACAAGAGCGGCCGAGGCCGCGGGAATGTTAGCCGAAGATGGCCAGGTCTCCACCAGGGAATTTAAAAGAGCCCGCGCCTCTTCAGCTGCTTCGGAGTGTTTCCAGCGCATCACAGCCAACTCATACAGAGCAGATGGTGCAGCGGCACTCGAGAGATACTCGTCAGCCGTATACTCTTCAATTACCCGTTTCAAACTCTCAGCCGCCAGATTATAAGAACTCTGTAGGGTGAGTACTTTTCCTTCCCATAGCAACAGGACAGGAGCCTGTGGAGTATCTAAAGACGAATTCAGTTTTGAAACGATGATCTCACGCAATGTATCCAGTCTGGCCGTGTCGCTAAAAAAACCGAGACCTTCCTTAAGAAACCCATCAAGTTTGATCGGATCATCGGTTCCCATAACCTTTTTGATGTAGAACGACTCGATCTCGGCCAGCAAAGGTAGAAGGGGATCGGAAGCTGTGTCCTTCAATCCGGAATCTCCGAATATTGCCGCCGCTTCACGAAGCGTCCTGGCTTGTTTATCCATACCCGGTGTCTGATCATACAGAAGGGCCAGCTTTTGACGCACACCGGCGGATATGTGATCATCGGTGACTGACATGTTCAATGCTTCCCGGTACAAATCGATAGCCTTCCCGGGATTTTCCAGAACTTCCTCATTGATTTCGGCCATTCTCAGCACAGCCCGCCTGGCCTGTGTTGATGCCGGATAACGGTCCTTTATTTCACGGTAGAGATCCAGAGCTTGGTCATAGTTTAAATCTTTTTCTTTCACGGCAGCAGTGCGGAAGATTGCTTCGGGAGCATATTCATATTCGGGATAACGGGTATATACTTTTTCCAGCAGTTCGAAACCTTTATTAGGTAATTCCAATTCGTAAAGATGAATATTAGCTCCTTCGTAGAGTGCGGCCGGAGCCAATCCGCTCTCAGGATATCGAAAACCCAGTTCCATATATCGTTTGGCAGACTCTTGATAATTCCCCCGGGAAAACTGCCAGGCTGCGACACTAAACAGATATTCCGGATGATTACCTGAAGCGAGAAACGACTTCAGCCGCTTTACTCCCAGGTTGGCCGAAGAGGATAGCCAGGCTCCCGTTTCCCGCCGGTTAAATGAAGTTTGAAGTTTCTCAGCTCGATGCTTAAGTTCTAACCATTCTTCAAGAGCCCCCTTCAACCCATCAGTTTGAAACTCTCTGGCCACCGCCGCCTGAAAGAGAGCCAGTCCACTCCACTTTGAATACGGAACCAGTTCAGCCAGGCGTTCATAGCTTTGAATGCTCTTTTCAGGAAGATGCAAGAAAAACTGCTGGACATGACCGAGAACACACAGGCCAAAGGCATACCATACCTTATCCTGGCGGCGAAATTCTTCATTCTCGGCCACCATCACCAGGAGTTTTTGTGCCCGGGATATTTCTTTGTTTCCGGGAGTTTCCAACTCAGAGGCAAAAGCCCGTTCAGGTTTAGAAGCCACCAGACCTTTTCGCTGCGTTCTTGGCATTCCCCTCCCCTGAAAAAACAAGTAGTGGAGGGCCAGTAACACTCGTGCCCGGCCGGCCCAAACTCCCGATTCATACCATTGGAGAATCCGTTCGAATCGCCGCAGGGCGCGATCAGGATCGGACAGATTGTACTCCAGAATAATTCCGGCCTGCAAAAGAGCCTGCGCGCCAGATTCGGTCTTCGGAAAGAGTCGTACCAGATCATCAAGAACCCGTAATGCCCGATCACAATCCATAAAATCCTGGTTGCAGCTGGCATTTATCCTGGCTATCACAGATGGAAGGAATGAAAACGGAGAAAAATCGGAAAACACGTTAAAGAAGATGTTCTCCAAATCATCAGGAGACGTGACTTGACTGCTGAGCATATGAGCTAACTTCAGTCTTGCTTCCTGTGAAACCGGACCTTCAGGGGCCTGATGCAGTAACTCGGTAAGAAGATCAATCGCTTCTTCAGGCCGCTTAAGTTCTTCGTAGCACACTGCCATTTGAAGCAGAACGAAATCTTTATCCCTAAAATCGGGAAACTCGGTTAACAGTTTGGTCCAGACTCTAACCGCCTGGTCCCATTCTTCCCTGACCATGTGCATTCTGGCCAGAAGGTCGAGACTGCTTTTAAGACCATCCCGATGTTCGTTAGAGCGAGACATCTCCCAGGCTTTGCCGACCGGAATGGACTCCGAGCGGTTCGTCCCACTATCGGTCTCGCCGATAACAGGTACGTTTGAAGAAACAATCAAAACTGTGATTATAAGAAAGGCACTTTTTGCCCGAAGAGAAAAGGTTTTCATCACGGCTCTCCCGGTCAGGCATTATACCGCACTGTTCGAATCACGGACAACACAGGCACGGCTCAAATCAGAGGACGATTGGACCGATGCAAAATCCTAGTTCACCATTCCGTGTGCTTAACCCGAAAACTGCAGTAGGCATTCTGCTGCGGCTCGGAACTGACCACAGCTACTGCGTTGCGCTCGGTCAGCCATCCTCATTGTAATATGCACCATGAAAATCACACACCTTTTCGCAAAGTAAGATGGTTTTTTTAAATAAATAAAAGGATATTTAAATCCAATTTTATTGAAGTTCGTAAGTGTTAGTCTTAGGAGGAATTCATGATACAATATGCGGCGAACGAAAGCCATGAGCCGCTAAATCGCGGGCGATACTGCGTTTACGTTTAGTACACTATAGGAGGTAGAACACTTCATGTGGATTCAAAAACCATCATTACAGATTTGCCGGCAGGCTTTCTTAATGACAATGATAATTATTACTGCCCTAGGGGGCTACCCCCCTCAAGCTCAAGCTTATACCAGCAACATTATCCTGGAGGTTGATATCAAGGGAAATGAACTGATAGAAAAAGAGATAATCCTTCAGGCAATCACTACTAAAATAGGGAGAAAAGTGCAACCCGACAAGATTCAGGAGAACGTCAATAACATCTATTCCCTGGGATATTTCTCAGACGTCGGGGCCGAAGTGCTTGATATCGACCGCGGGAAAAAAATTGTCTTTGAAGTCGTTGAAAACGCCATTGTTCGGGGAATCCAAATAGAAGGTAATACACTCTTCACCGACGCGGAAATCATGGCCGTCATGGAGAGCAAGATCGATCATATTTTCAATATTCCCATCTTAAACGAAGACGGTAAACGCATCAGTAAACTTTACGCCGACAAAGGTCACCTGTTCAGCGGCGTCAGAGACTATGATGTCCAGGAAGCAGGAGAATTCCTGGTAATACAGATCATCGAATCGGTACTGGAAGATATCATCATCAAGGGGAACACGAAAACCAGAGAAAAGGTCATTCGCAAACAATTGATCTGCAAACCCGGCGAAACCTTCGACAGTGAAAAGGTTATGCGCAGTCTTCAGAAAATTTTCAATCTCAGTTTCTTTAAAAGTGTCAAACCTCAATATACTCCTGGCAAAAAACCGGGCGGGGTGGTTCTTACCATCGAGGTCGAAGAGCAGAAGACCGGAATGGCGACCCTGGGCGGCGGGTACAGTTCCGCCCACGGTTTTGTCGGATTCGTCGAAGCTACGGAAAACAACCTGAAAGGAAAAGGGCAGAAAGTTCGTTTAAAACTGGAAACCGGTGGAGTGACAAACTATGAAGCGAGTTTTTACGATCCCTGGTTCAAGGGCGACCTGTCATTTGGTATCGACCTTTTCTCTACCAAGATAGAGCGGGAGGAGTTCAAGAACCGGGCGGTCACCAGCGTTTACGACGAAAAACGAAAAGGGGCGGCCATCACCTTCGGCAAACCCACGGGGCAAAACACTATCACGACTATCAAATTCACCAATGAAGACGTTGCCATCAGCCCACTGGCTAACTATCCTCCACCCAGCAACGATCTGGGGGGGAAACAGCAGACGCTGGGTCTGACGATTACCAAAGACACCCGGGACAATTATCTTGCTCCGGCGGCCGGCCGGCGTGACAGTTTTTCCCTGCAAACAACGGGCGGGTTTCTGAAAGGAAAGAACCATTTTACAAAATATACCGGAACCGTTCAACGTTACTACAAGCTAACCGACCGGCTCGTTTCCGCCAACCGGTTTATCTATGGGTTTGCCAATGTCACGGAAGGTGAGATTCCTTATTACGATCAATATTCCGTAGGTGGCGGGTACACCCTAAGGGGATATGAATACCGCGAGTTCCTGGGAAGCAAGATGCTCCTGGCCAACCTCGAGATACGGTATCCTCTGGACGAAAAGCTGGCTGTAGCCCTATTTTACGATATAGGCGATTCCTGGGGCTTGTATGGGCGGGGAAACACCAATATAAAAACATCCTACGGATTGGGCATAATGTTCCATTCTCCCATCGGGACCATCCGGCTTGATTATGGCATTCCCGAGGGTGACCGAGACAGCCGTTCACATTTCAGTATGGGAACCCTGTTCTAACCCTTATATTTCGCGAGTTCCGGCTTGGAAAAAGCAGGAACCAGGATGTTCTATCCTGATCTGAAAAGATGTGCTGGGTTGTATATACAAGTTGACAGAAAAATGTAGGCAATGGGTGTGGTCGGACGTGAAATCGGCCTATTAAAATGCTTTGGCATCCGTATAACCATAGATTACACATGGTTCATCGTGTTTTTTCTCTTCACCTGGACACTGTCCGATCAGATTCTTCCTGCACATTACCAGGGGTTTTCCATCTTACAATACTGGATCATGGGAACGATAGCAGCCTTTCTTTTGTTTTCTTCCGTACTGCTTCACGAACTCGCCCACTCGCTGATGGCCCGAAGAAATGGACTGATTGTACGAAAGATCACTCTGTTTATATTTGGGGGAGTGGCCGATATCAGCAAGGAACCGGATACTCCTGGCACCGAGCTCAAAGTGGCCATTGCCGGACCCTTTTTCAGCCTCATTTTAGCCGGCGTATTCATCGGATTACAACTTCTCATATACATTCTCCAACCACCTGCTTCATTCCAGCAGACTGCAGTTATGGGACTCGTAATCTTCAAAGTCCTCGCCGGTTTGAACATAACTCTGGCTGTCTTCAACCTGATTCCGGCCTTCCCGCTTGACGGAGGACGTCTGCTGCGGGCCTTGATCTGGATCTGGACCAGGAATCTCCTTAAAGCAACCCGCATCGCCACTAACCTGGGCAAAGGGTTTGCTTATTTTCTCATGGTTACCGGCATTTTAAACCTCACCGGACTTTCTCAGATACTTCTTCCACGGTTTTTCCAAAATGGATTGATCGGCGGACTGTGGCTGATCTTCATCGGTTTGTTCCTGAAAAACGCCGCCCAGATGAGTTACAACCGTGTGTTAATGCACAATCTCGCCAGAGATACGCTGGTTCACGATCTGATGATATTAACCATTTCCACTGAAACAACATTTAAAGAACCGGATTCCCATCAAGAATAGCTGTTAAGCGCGCTATCATTGAAAACGAAGTTGACATTTCACATTGTCCTGTGTTATTATCATTAGTCCACTGGGATGTCGTCTAGCGGCAGGACAGCGGACTCTGGATCCGCCGACGGAGGTTCGAATCCTCCCATCCCAGTACCGAATTGATGTGTTATTCATCTTGAGGGAAGCCGAGCTTTGTGCAGCAAGAGCCATCGTGGCGGTATCGTCTAGCCTGGTTCAGGATGTCGCCCTCTCAAGGCGGAGACAGGGGTTCAAATCCCCTTACCGCTATACAAAGCCTGGCTTCCTTTAATTATTTACGGACTTACTGACGGAGGAAAACAACCATGTCATCTTCACCGGTAAAAGTACGGTTTGCACCGTCTCCCACCGGAAACCTGCACCTGGGAGCGACCAGGACGGCCCTTTTCAACTGGCTGTACGCCCGCTCGGTTTCCGGAAAATTTCTACTCAGGATCGAGGATACCGACCAGGCTCGTTCACGTTCCGAATACACACGTAATATACTTGAAAGCCTGAAATGGCTGGGCTTAACGTGGGACGAAGAGCCGTGGTTTCAAACACAGCGATTTCACCGCTATAAAGAGATAGCCGGAAAATTACTAGAAAGAAGCCAGGCTTATCCCTGCTTCTGCACCCCCGAGGAACTGGCGAAACGGCGAGAAGAAACTGAAGATCCCGATCACGCCTACAAATACGACCGCCTGTGCACAGATATTTCACCGGAAGAAGCGCAGCGGCGCATTGATTCAGGTGAGCGCTACGTTCTCCGGTTCTACATACCTGAAGGAACCACTGTTTTTAATGATGTCGTCTGGGGGCAAAAGGAATTTGACAACAACGAGTTGGATGATTTTGTCATTCTCAAATCCGATGGCCAGCCGCTCTACAATTTTGCGGTAGTAGTGGACGACATCGACATGAAAATTACTCACATCATCAGGGGAGACGATCACATTTCCAACACTCCCAAGCAAGTGCTTATATATCAAGCCCTGGGTGTAAAACTGCCTGTTTTTGCACATTTGCCGATGATACTCGGTCCGGATAAGCAAAAATTATCAAAACGACACGGCGCCCTGAGTGTCCTGGAATACCAAAATCAGGGATTTATTCGGGAAGCTATGATCAATTATCTGGTTTTGCTGGGCTGGTCGCTGGATGGAGAAACCACGTATTTCAATGAGGAAGAATTGATTTCTTGTTTCACTCTGGATCGTATCAGGCGCTCACCGTCGGTATTCGATGAAGAGAATCTTACCTCGATGAACACCAAGCACATCCTTCTGTTGTCCCTGGACGAACGCACCCGGCGCATAATTCCGTTCCTTAAGCAGGTCGGGCTTATACATGAGGACAATGAACCAGATTTTGAATGGCTTAAAGGGATCGTATCAATTTGCAAAGACCGCCTGAAACTCCTGCCTGATACCATCCTCTATACAGATTTTTTCTTCAAAGACACTATCGAGTACGATGAGAAGTCGTTGAAAGTGCTTAGAAAAACTAATGTAACCGAGTATCTGACAGCCCTAAAAAACAGTTTGGCCAAACTGGCCGACTTTTCTATCGAGAACATTGAGTCTGCTATTAGAGATTTGGCCGGGCACTTTGATATTGGCGCCGGTAAACTCATCCATCCACTGCGAGCGGCTGTGACCGGTAAGAAGATTGGTCCCGGGTTATTCGAAACCTGTCACTACCTCGGACAGGAAAAAGTAGTGGGAAGAATTGCCGAGACGTTGAAGATGATACCGTCACTGACGCCAACTACCGCTCCGGTCTCAAAGCCGGAAACAGTATGACGTCACGTATCGACGGACAGCCAAGCACGATCATCAACAACCGCTCGATTCCCAGTCCCATCCCGCCCGTGGGCGGCATACCATATTCCAGCGCCTCCACGTAGCTCTCATCCATGATATGCGCTTCCTCATCGCCCCCGGCCCTGAACCGCGCCTGCTCTTCAAACCGCTGGCGCTGATCAACCGGATCATTGAGTTCTGAATAGGCGTTGGCATACTCGAAACCGCCGGTGAAAAGCTCAAACCGTTCAGTTAAATCAGGACGGTCCGGGCACCGTTTGGCCAACGGTGATAAGGAAACCGGATAATCGATAACGAACGTGGGTTTGATAAGTTTCGGCTCGACACCTTTCTTGAAAGCCGCATCGAAAAGTGAACCTTTGTTCTTGACCTCGGGAAGCGGGAGACCGGCGTCCACCATTCTAGATTGAATGGTATCCTCTGAGTCATCGAGTGAAACATCCAGTCCAGCCACCGTTCGGAGAGAATCCATGAATGAGATTCTGACAAACGGTGGGGTGAAATCAATCTTGTTACCCTCGAACTCACACACCAGTTGATCGTCATTGATCGCCCGGACGATTTGCACTACCAGCGCTTCAGTTACATCCATCATTACCTGGTAATCGGCATATGCCTGATAGGCCTCGATGATGGTAAACTCGGGGTTATGAACCGCTGAAATTCCTTCATTTCTGAATACCTTACCTACTTCGAACACTCGTTCCAGACCGCCAATTACCAATTCCTTGAGGCATAATTCGGGAGCGATACGCATGTACATATCGATACCCAATGCGTTGTGAAAGGTCTTGAACGGCCGGGCGATAGCTCCTCCCGGACAGGCCTGAAGCATGGGCGTTTCCACTTCGATAAAATCCCGGTTACGGAAAAAATCCCTGGCGGTGTCAAGAGCACGGGCACGTTTGATAAATACCTTTTTAACCTCGGCGTTAACTATCAGATCGAGATAGCGCTTGCGGTACCTGATCTCCTTATCTTGCAGTCCATGCCATTTCTCGGGCAGCGGTCGAAGCACTTTGGAGATGAGCTTAAACGAGGTTACGCTGAGTGTGACCTCCCCTTTCCTGGTACGCATCATCTCACCGGTAACTTCGATAAAATCGCCGACATCGAGTTTTTTAAACAGTTTGTATTGATCTTTGCCAACCACATCCTGTCTGAAGTAAACCTGTATTTGCCCGCTTCCATCTTCCAAGTGGGCAAAACTCGCTTTACCATGAACCCGTTTCGACCGTATCCGGCCACACAATACCGGGGTTTCCGGTGCTTGGCTTTCGGAACTTTCTTCACCGGCTTCAAACGTTTCAACCGCCTCCCGGCACGTTGTATCGCGCCTGCATCGAGGTGGATAGAGTTCAATTTCTTTTTCTTTTAAATTCTCCCACTTTTGCCGCATCGCCGCCAGGAGAGGTCCTGCTTCAGAATTTTGCTCCACCATAGTCAGTCACCCTTCCTACTTATTGCCTGCAATAGAGGACTCATTTTAGCATTGCACCGCTACAGCGTCAATACAAAAGAAAACCCTGTTACTGTAGCTTTTTCGCCCGCCATTTGACACTTGAAAAATACTTATCTAGAATTATTATTAAAGACATAATTCGGGGTGGGATTCCCTTATTTTTCAAATATGGTTTTTTACCCGAATAATTCACAAATCTTCGTAGCGAGGTGAAGAAAATGACTGCAGATACAAGGCGCATGCAGAAAAATGCTCGGAGGCGTACCCGTAGGTACGTTGAGAACATTTTTCAAGTGCAACGCAGTAGGTGCAGTCATTTTCGAGCCGCAGCAGATTATTTGTGAATTATTCGGGTTTAGTCCATTATTTTTTTTGATCTGGAAACATTGTTAATCTTTTTTCCTAACGTATCAAGTTGCACCTCAATGTATCCGATACAAAGGTGAGTGAATATTCTTTTCATTGCAAAGGACTGGGGTACGTATGTGTAAGGAGTATATACCGGGACGAAGCCCACGCCGCCAAACCATATCCATAATCAGTTGCGGTATAAGTTTTCTGATGATGTTTTTCCTCCGGACCGTACCCATCAAAGCTGTTCCGCGTGTACCTGCCGGCAAACTGCCTGTTCTTTTAGTACTTCCCTCTCCCGAAGCCGATAACATTCTCCCCGACAGCTCAGTAAGCGCTACTATCGATACCAGATCCGGACTTACACTCGAAAACTTGAATCTGAAAATTACCGTTCAGGGTCAGGTTGTTCCGGGACGAGTCGAAAGGGATCCGCTACATTCGGTAATCACCCTTACCCCGGTCAAACCGCTACATTCTCATTCACTCTATCAAATACAATTGGAACACCTGCAAAAAGTAGGCGGACGCTACAAAATCGTTCCGATCTTTTCATGGAAATTCACCACCGGCTCCGCCATGTTAAAACCTGAGCCGGCCGATATAAAATCCGAGGTCTCGACACAGGTTACTCTTCCTCCCCCTCTTCATGACAAAGAGGAAAAAGCACCCGTGGACACCTCACGGATTGCCCGGAAAATCACTGAATTATTGCGTAAAAGGAGGAAACAGAGGCCCCAACCAAGCATTACGGAATATGAAGAACCAGGCTCGCCCGAAAGTTCCGTACCGTCTCCACCGGTAGAGATTCTTCCTTCACGTATTCAGGTTCCGGTCAAACCGGAAACGTTCCCCGAACCGGAACTTCAACCGGAAGATGACATAGTCACCAAGAACATTCGCAGACTGGCAGAAATAATCAATAAACGAAAAAATCAGCACCCGCTAAGCAGTACCTCCCTGTCCCAGGCAGACCCAACTCGGGCCAAGAGAACAGCTTATTGGGTTCCCGGAATAATTGTAGCAAAAGATGTTCTCGACATCAGGGTCTGGAACCATCCAGAGCTTACCGGTGAGTACAACATCTCTCCGAGCGGCTACCTGGGATTCCCGCTGGTAGGGGAACTGAAGGTTACCGGAAAATCGGTAGATGAAGTTAAAAACATTCTCACTGAACGCCTGGCCTACGATTACATAAAAGATCCTTTCCTCACCATCTATCACCGGCGGGGACAGAGAGTCCGGATAAACATCCTGGGGAAAATCAATAGGCCCGGAATTTTTACTTTCAAAGAACCCCCGACCCTGCTCGAGGCTATCGCCGCTGCAGGAGGAACCGCAGCCTCAGGTAAACAGGAAGTGTCTGTTGTTCAGCTGGTTAGGAATTCTGTGAAAGAAGATATCGATTTGCACAGGATACTTATCGACGGGAAATTTGAAGATAACGTTTTTCTCGAAGACCGCGATATTTTGATTCTCAAACAACAACTCATCAAGGAGCGGATATATGTCTTCGGCGGTTTACTCAAAGAACAGGGAATTTTTCGATACGAAGAAGGCATGACGGTTATGGACGCCATACTTCTGGCGGGCGGAGGGTCGACCCCGCCGGAGATCTACGATCAGTTCAAACCTGGGCTGAAATACACCCAGGTCGTGCGCGGCAACCTGGATAAACCCGAGATAAAAAAGGTTAACATGGAGCGGGTTCTCTTCCGGGGAGACCTGTCCCAGAACATCGCGCTTAAACCCGGAGATATCGTGATTGTCCCCACCAAACGGGTCATGGATATTTGGGCCTGGGTGAATCGACTCCAGCCGCTGCTGCAAACAATCATATCAGGAAACACGGTGCTAAAAATACTTGACGGTTCAATTGTAAGATAGAGTATTGGGACTATTTAGGAAACGAGTGTTATAACAGAGCAGATGACGCTAAATACGCCAGAAGGACAGGAATCAAGCGAAGTTCACCTGCAAGACTATCTGAAGGTGATCTTTAAGCACAAGTGGCTTATTCTGCAGGTGACTGCGATATTCACTATAACCGCTCTGGTTTTTGCTTATACTCAAACTTTAATGTACAGTGCCTCCGGCACACTGCTGGTATTAAAAACACCGGCCGGAATGATCAGGAGTTTTCAGGAGGCCCTTCTCTATACACGCAGCACCCAGGTGGAAACCTACCTGGAGATTCTCAAGAGCAGGACGATCATGGAGAAGACCATCGAGTACGCCTCGATACAGGACATTATTACCAAGACGAGTCTCAAGCAAGAAATTGAAGATCAGACAGACGAGCAGGAGGATAAAGCCTCTACCAATATACGGTTGTATGTGTCCGATATGTTGCCCGGGCAATTGCGCGGCAGTCTCAACATCACCGCTCAAACAAAAACCAGCATGATCTATGTAAGCAGCACCGACACCGATCCTTTCCGCTCTGCGGACATGATTAACTATATCTTCCATGTTTTCATCGAAGAAACCTATGAACAGGCCAACGTAAGCCAGAAAGCCACCAAGGAATTCATTCATGAGCAACTCACGATGACCTTAGACGCTTTAAAGGAAGCCGAGGAAAAACTCAAACAATACAAGGAAGAATTGAAAGACGAGAAACACATCGTTAATCTTTCCCGCACCACCTTGAACCGGGTTGACCGCATCGCCGAGTATCAGAGACGGAAAAAGGAAGCCAAGATAAGTATCCAGGAAACCGAGACCAAGATACTTGAACTGATGAACGAGCTCGAGACACAGGATGAGACCATAATCACCTCATGGAATATCCTGGATAACCCCACCATCAGGGCCTTCCAGTCCCGGATTGCAAACCTGGAGATCACCCTGGCCAAAAGACTTATGACCCTCCAGGAAAACCACCCGGATATTATCACGATCAGGGCCGAGATGAATGAACTCGAAGAACATATTTTCGACGAGGTACAGCACATCGTGTCATCCCGGGTGGAGATGGTGAATCCGTATTTCAACAGCCTTCAACACAGGATAGTCCAGTTACAGATCGATATCGCCGGTTATGAAACCGGTATTCAAGCCCTGGACATCGTCATCAAGGAAGAAGAGGAAGCCCTTCAGGGTCTCCCTGAAGAAGAGCTTCAACTGTCTCGCTTGAACCGGGATGTCCGGGTCAACGATTCCAATTACCGGATGATCAAACGAAAATACGCCGAGGCGGAGATTGCAGAGGTAGCCAAAGGAAAAGATCTGCGGGTGATGGACCAGGCCAAGGTTCCTGCTGGTTCGCTGACACAACGAAAAAAAGTGAAAATCATGCTCGGTTTCATTATCGGGTTGGCGCTGGGAATAAGCTTGGCTTTTCTACTCGATTATTTTGATACCAGTCTTAAAACAGTCAAAGAGGCCGAACAACTCCTGGGGATTCCCACTCTTGGAGTGATTCCGGTCATCAAACCGGAAGATGTAGCCAAAGACACAACGCAGCAATACCACCAGTTTTTGGTCGGTTATTACAAACCGACTGCCATTGCCTCGGAAGCCTACCGCATCATGCGAACCAATTTACTGTATCAGAAACCTGATTCTCCACTGAGATCGCTGTTAATTACCAGCTCCAATCCCCTGGAAGGGAAAACACTGTCGGTCAGCAATCTCGGAGTGAGCCTGGCCCATGCCGGGATGAACGTACTCCTGGTTGATACCGATCTCAGGAAACCGAACCTCCATTCTATTTTCGGTCTTGATAACAACAAGGGATTCTCAACGTATTTTATCAAGGGCGGAGATATAAAATCATTTATACAAGACACAGGAATTCCCGGACTCCAGGTACTGACTTCGGGGCCGCTTCCTCCAAATCCGGCGGAACTGCTCTCTTCAACCACCATGCGTGAAGCGGTCCGCCAGATGCATGAAATTTATGATTTCATCGTATTTGACAGTCCCCCGCTCATATCGGTGACCGACGGAGCCATCATCGGCTCCCTGGTAGATGGTGTGGCAATGGTGATCGAGCTCGGACGGCACTCCCGGGAGGCAGTAGTAATCGGAAAACGTCTCCTGGATAATGTTAAAGCGCCGGCGGTAGGACTCATCTTCAACAAAACCGCATTGTCTTCACGATACGGCTACTATTATTACTATCCATATCAGTACAAACCGTACGAACACCAGGCCTGAAATACCTTCTAGCCCGCATATTTCATGAGTCTCTGTCAACGCTTCGGGTAGCAATAATATCTACGCCCAGACCGAGAACATCCGGCACCAATACCTGTCCGATCTCAATGGGAGTAACGGCAGACCGCGCCGAGACCTCTTGCACTAATTTCCGGGCCTGTTCCAATGGAACAGGCGCAGTGGTACGGACGCTGACGAGAGGAGTCCGTCCTCCACGGACCTCCATAGTAGTGGTCACGGTCCGCATAGGAGCAAGCAGTTCTTCGTTCACGTATTCAATTCCCTTGGGACATGGTTGCCCCGAGAGAACTTCCAGTACTGTCGCCTGCCCATCATCATTGAGATAGGTGAGAACCGTACACCCCCGCGGACAGAGAACACAAATAACTTTCCGTGACTTCATATCATACATACCTTTCGTCCAGGCCAGCAACCACCCGGTTACCCATGCTTACCGCTTTTATGAGATTGAAAAAGTTCAATCGTGACTTCTTTTCCCGGCGGCACACCTTCGGGGAGATGAAAACGGACCATTTCAGATGGAATAACGAAGGGAATAGGAAATTCTTCTATCACCCGCTTCGGACCGCATAGGACCCTGAGCCGCGTGTTTAAGCGGGGTTTGTCAACCCGGCCGGCAAACGTTACCGCTACCCCTGCCCGTAGCTGCTGAGGAACGATATATCGCAGACCCCGACCGGCCTTCACAGGAAGGAACTCGACGGTTTCGCCAGGAGTTTTATCACTCCGTCGCGACCACCTGCCCGCTGCTCGGCCGGCCCGTTCGGATTCCTCGGTTACCCAGTCAACCAGATCGTGAACGTGGAGCGCGTTCCCACAGGCAAAGAATCCTGGTACCGTGGTATGCCCTTCCTCATCGACCAGAGGCCCTCCGGTCATGCGGTCGATTCCGATTCCAATCTCCTTGGATAACTCGTTTTCCGGAATGAGACCGACTGATAACAGCAATGAGTCGCAGGCTATGAATCGTCCTTTCTTCTCTCCACCTCGAGGACCAACCGGAGCCACTGTTACTCCTTCAAGTCTTTTCCAGCCATGAATTTTTGAGACCGTATGTGACAGGTAGAGCGGAATACCGAAATCATGAAGACACTGTTGAACATTTCGAGACAGTCCCCCCGGATACGGCATCTTCTCCACCACTGCCAGGACTTTGGCTCCTTCCAGGGTCAAACGTCTGGCCATGATCAGTCCCACATCACCAGAGCCGAGAATGATGACGTTCTTTCCTACTATCCGGTCATAGAGATTGACCGACGCCTGGGCGACACCGGCGGTATAAATACCGGCTGGCTTGGTTCCGGGTATGAGCACGTTCCAGCGCGTCCGCTCACGGCAGCCCATACTCATGACCACCGCTTTCGCGGTAACCTGAACCAGAGCTTTTTTCGAGACAACCAGGACCGTTTTATCAGGAGCCAGACGCGCTACACTCGACGACAGCCACAGTTCTACCCCGTGTTTTTCGGCCCTCTTTATGTACCGGTCTGCATATTCAGGGCCGGTCAGCGATTGTTTGATGATTTCAACTCCGAACCCATCGTGTATACATTGCGGAAGGATACCTCCTGGATAAGGCAGTCGTTCTACAATCAATACTCGCTTCGCTCCCGCCTCCCTGGCTGCGGAAGCAGCAGCCAGTCCAGCCGGTCCGGCCCCGATAACGAGAACGTCGGCGACAGTTTGTTTCATGATTCCGTCTTCTCCGATCGGACCTTGTCCATGTGCAGTGATTTCGTGCGGCCGGTAAAAAGAGAGGATCCGTCACCTGACAGTGTTGCTGAAGTTGCGGCCCCGGTCGTTTTTTCCAGTGATCCCACTACTCTCAGCATACAGAATCCTCCCTGACAGCGCCCGGCAGTTACTCGTGTACGGAGTTTTAATCCCAGCAGTGTTCTGACTTCAAGAGGATTATCAAGCGCCCGTTTCACTTCAGCTCTGGTAACCTTTTCACACCGGCAGACGATCTCGCCGTAATCCGGATCCTGTTTCCACAATCGCTCCCATTCATCAAGTTCCAGGTCACGAACCCGGGGGCCAGGTCTTCTCGGTTTTGGTAGAACAGTTCTGGGGGACCACTTCTCACCGATTACGCGACCTTCTTTCAGTAAGTCTTCAACCACCATTCTGGCGATGGCCGGAGCCGCCGTCAAACCTGGAGATTCTATACCTAACAGATTGACAAAACCAGGCAGAGTAGCGGGAGTTTCAATGATGAAGTCTCCGCGCCGCTCAAACGTCGGACGGATTCCGGAAAAACAATGGATGACTGAAAAGTTTCTCAGTCCTGGCAGCAATTTGTCACAGGTTTTCATGAGTTTGTTTATCACTTTTTTTGTGCTGCGCGTGTTCTCACCGTCTATAACACCCTCAGCGGTCGGCCCTACCAAGACCGTCCCGTCTATGCTGGGTGTCAGGTGAATGCCCAGGCTTTTTCCCTCATTGGGAGGGAGTGGATAGACCGGCATGGGTAACAGCGATTCTGCTTCCCGGTCGAGGATGAGATATTCTCCCCGCACCGGCCGGTAACGCGGGACCGGTAAACCGAGCGTCCGGGCTAGAGCCACCGCCCCTAATCCGGCAGCATTCACAACTGCCTTCGCACGAATAATTCCAGCCGAGGTTTTCAACTCATAACCAGATGAAATCCTGGAAAGAGAAAACACTTTGGTACGAAGTAAATATTTCACGCCGGCACAGGCAGCCGATTCGGCCAGGACAATGGTGAGCGTGAAAGGACAGGTGATGGCGGTTGATGGAGACAACATAGCCGCCCTGACCATAAGACCGGGAACCAGTTCAGACGCCTTTTGGCTATCGATCAAGGTAAGATCGTCAACACCGTTGGCCCGGCCTCTCTGAACCAGTGCTTCTAGTTGCGGAATCTGAGAATCGTCCTGAGCTATAACGAGTTTCCCCGTTCGGCGATAGGGGACCCCCAACGTCCGGCAGAATTCTTCAAACCGGTTCTTTCCATCCAGGTTAAGGCTGGCTTTATGTGAACCGGTCGGAGGATTAAAGGCCGCGTGTACCACCCCGCTGTTTCGCCCGCTGGTACCGCGCACGACATCGGACGCTTTATCAAGAACCGCCGCACTCACATTGTAATGAGCCAGACGCCAGGCGATTGCGGACCCGATTACTCCCCCCCCGACAATGACGACATCAAACCGCCGCATGGTACGATAATTTCTCCCATCAATAAGAAATTCGATAGTACTAATCTACTACATAACTCGTCAACAGCGACAGGACGATAAGGAACGACCCGGCAGAAACCGCGGCTTCATTTGTTTACTCGCCGGGCTGCCAGCTGAAGAAGGTACATTTCAGCAGGCGATAAACCTCGCCCGGATATTTCACGAGTTGCCGTCACGAGATCGTGAAGTCATGCGTAGCTTCAAGGCCCGCGACCAAGCCTTCCGCAGACGTATCCGTTGCGATACGTCGAGGACAGGCGACCGAGCGTAACGTAGAAGATACATATGAATTCGTGACCGCAGTAGGCACACTGGTGAAATATCCGGGCTAGAACTCTTCCGTATCAAACTCCGCCAATTTCTTCTTGCTGGCAAGATGGGGGATCATCAACTCCACAAAGTTGATCAGGGTTCTGGCCATTACCCCGGTGGCTCCGCGTTTAGGCAGGTAGGACTTGTGATAGTACATAAAGGAGTTCTCATCAATCCAGGCCGTCCCCACGATATCGGCGTGGACCCATGGCAGCCCCCCCGTGAAATTCCTCAGGAACATTCCACCGATGCTGGCCCCGGCAGGTCGCCCTCCCTCGTTCCTGATGTCAGCTATAAGACTTTTGAGCTGCACTGCGTACTCCGGCATCAACGGCAGACGCCAGGCGTATTCGTCACATTTCTTTCCGGCTTCGATGAAGGTACGGATTAACTCGGTCGGCCTCCCCATGACTCCGGTGGCCATATGCCCCAAGGCCGACACGACCGAACCGGTAAGCGTCGCTACATCCACCAGAACCGAAGCCCCTTCTTTAACCGCATGGGTCAAGGCATCGGCCAGAAGTAGACGACCTTCGGCATCTGTGTCTGAAATCTCAACGTACATACCGTTGTACATTTTGACCACATCTCCCGGCTTGTATGCGCCACCGTCGGGCATATTCTCGGCAATAGGCATAATTGCCATCAGGTTCACCGGCAGGCCAAGCTTGGCGACTACTTCCAGGGTGGTAAGGACGGTAGCGGCTCCGGCCATGTCGTATTTCAACCTCTGCATACCCTGGGACCGTTTCAGTGAGATACCGCCGGTATCAAAGGTAATTCCTTTGCCAAGCAGGGCCAGCCAGGGGGCTGCGGAGCGTTTGGCACCGCGGTACTTGAGCGTCACCAGGAACGGCGGTTGCCGACTTCCTTTGGCGACATTGAGAATACCGTTCATGCCCCGGCGTTCAAGTTCATCCTGATCGAATACCTCGATGTCCAGTCCGCTTTTATCAGCCACCGATCGGGCTGTTTCTACCAGCACCGGAGGTGTCAGGATGTTGCCCGGAGTGTTAATTAAATCTCTCACGGTGTTGGCTGCACGACCCAAAAGCTCGCCACGGCAAACACCGGTTTTTACTGCCTTTTCATCAGCGGTGTTGTCTACCAGAAACATTACGTTCTGCAAACAGCTTCGCTTGGGAAGCTTGCTCCTGAATTTTTCAAACTTGTAGAGGCCAAGTACGATTCCTTCCGTTATCACCTCGGCTACCCGTTCGACTGAAAAGTCTGGAAATGTTCCCGGGACAATAGTCATCTGATCGCATCCGATACGCCTGAGCGTCCGGGCCGCTCGTGCGGCTACTGAACGAATTTTGTCCAGGCAATAATCTTTTTTCTTCCCGAGGCCGATAAGCATAAGCCACCTGAAAGGAGCGTTTTCGAGCCGTTCTATAGTGAATTCCTTGAAACTTCCTTTAATCTCGCCTTCGACATGCAAGCGTTTGATTACAGGCCCAATAAACCGTTCCACCGTCTTGGGAAACGGTTTTGGAGGCAGCTCATCGGAAAAAACGCTGACAAAAAGGGCTTTGCATCCTTTCTTGGGAAACGAACCACGCTTGACTTTGAATGAAATATCACCAGGAATAGTCATTGCGTTACCATATACCTTCTTCCCAAAAGATCATCCAGGTGCATAGCACCGTCTTCCACTAGGTTTTTGTGCTCCAGACCTCCACGAGTTCGGCGAACAACTGAGGTTCCAGGCTGGCTCCTCCAACCAGTCCGCCGTCCATGTCTGGGCAGGATACATAATCTTTAACATTGGCCGGTTTAACGCTTCCGCCGTACAGTATTCTGACAGCCGCCGCAGCACTATCGCCGGCAATCTCTTTCAGACGAGACCGCACCAACGCACATCCTGTCTGAGCGTCATCCGCCGAAGCATTCTTGCCGGTACCTATGGCCCAGATAGGTTCATACGCCACAGCCAGGGAGGATATCATCTCCGATGTGAGACCACTGAACGCTTCTTCAACTTGCCTGGAGAGAACTTCTTCGGTACGTCCGGCTTCACGTTCATCGAGATACTCCCCAACACAAACGATGGGGACCAAACCGTGTGCGCTTGCTGCTATTATCTTCCGTTTGACCAGATCATAGGTCTCATAAAAATATTTCCGGCGCTCGGAATGCCCCAGAATGACATATTGACAACCGAGTGCCGATAACATAACCGGAGACGTTTCCCCGGTATATGCTCCTTTGTCCTCCCAGTAGAGATTTTGCCCCCCACAGGAAACGTTAGACCCCGACAAGACGGAAGCCAGGGAGGCCAAAGACGTGAAGGGAGGACAAACAACTATCTCCAAATTCGTGTATTCTTGCACCAGCGGAATGATTCCGCAGCCGAATTCAGCCGCTTCCTCATGGGTTTTATGCATCTTCCAATTGCCGGCCATAATCTGTCGACGAGTCATGACGATCAACCTCCAACCTTACGCTCCAAACCGCTATCTACTCAGCGGGTTTCACCGGTTAGCACGAATGCGAAGATGTAAAACTATTTGATTCTCAAGCACGGGCCGAATTACCTGGAGTATCACTGAGAGCGGAGATTCCAGGAAGTTCTTTTCCTTCCAGGAACTCAAGACTGGCACCGCCGCCGGTAGAGATATGAGTCATTTTGTCCGCCAGACCGCTCTGGTTGACGGCAGCCACAGAATCCCCACCTCCAATAATACTGACAGATGTACCCGCAGCCACGGCCTCACAGATAGCCATTGTTCCCGTGGAGAAACGCGACATTTCAAAACATCCCATGGGACCATTCCACACGATAGTCCCGGCCCGGGCAATAACTTCTTTGAAAGCAGCAATTGTTTTCGGACCTATATCCAGAGCCATCCATCCATCGGGAATATCGTTAGCAACCGTCTGGATCTCGGCTTCATTATCGAACTTGTCGGCAATGACATTGTCAACAGGAAGCAACAATGTAACACTCTTCCCTTCAGCGGCCGCAAGAATTCCTTTTGCCGTATCCAGAAGCTCTTCTTCCAAAAGAGAATTACCGGTAGAATGCCCCTGCGCCTTTAAGAATGTGTAAGCCATACCACCGCCGATCAGGAGGAAATCAACTTTATCGATCAGATTCCTTAATACCTCGAGTTTTCCGGATACCTTGGCGCCGCCGATAATCGCCACGAAAGGACGTTCGGGGTTAGCCACCGCTCTCCCGAGATAATCGATTTCTTTCTCTATCAAAAAACCGGCTACTGATGTCAGATAGCGGGACACTCCGGCTACCGAGGCGTGAGCACGGTGAGCAGTACCGAAAGCATCCATGACGTGAAGATCGAAGTGAGCCGCAAGCGCTTCAGCAAATTCAGGATCATTTTTCTTTTCACCCGGATAGAACCGGACATTTTCAAGGAGGACAACCTCTCCGGAACCGAGTGCCTCAACAGCGTTCCAGACCTGTTCACCGATACAGGTGTCTAGTTTAACCACGTTCAGGCCGGTTATCTCGGCCAGTGAAGCCGCTACCGGCCCCATACGCAACTCTTCCTTGATCTGTCCTTTGGGTCGTCCAAGATGAGAAACCAGGGCCACTTTTGCACCCTGTTCCAGAAGATATCTAATAGTAGGGAGCGCTGCCACAATCCGGCTTGTATCTGTTACCGCTCTCTCATTATCCAGGGGAACGTTAAAATCAACTCTAACCAATACCTTCTTACCACTTAACTGAACATCTCTTATAGTTAGTTTTGACATTATCCACCATCCTCTGGAATATAAGCGTAGAAAGTGAGGTGAGAGATTTTATTTTCTAACTTTCGGACATCGACCGAATCGCTTCACTCTCAGTATCCATGATCTGAAACACGCTGTCCAGCCTGGATACTTCCAATACGTCGCGTACCAGTTTCCGCACTTTCACGAGAACCAACTTCCCGTTATTTTTGTCGAGCTGCTTGTAGAGATCGATTATCACCCCAATACCAACGCTAGTGATAAAATTAACATTCTCAAAGTTGAGCAGGATATTTCGCTCTCCACGACCAAGAGCATAGTTCAGAGACTTTTTGAACATCGACGAAGTATCGCTGTCAATATCACCATCGACATTGATAACGAAGATATTGTCAACTTTCCTGGTAGTAAGGTCCATTCTACTCCACCATCACATTACAGCGATTTTTAAATCCAGCAACCGGGTGCTCAGTTCTTTAATAATAGAAGCATAATTTACCCGGTCGCGATCTTGATGAGATCACGTACCCGACAAGAATAACCCCACTCATTATCATACCAGCACAGCATCTTGACCATGGTTCCGTCCATAACGGTGGTGAAAGGAGCGTCATAGATGCTTGAATGATCGTTACCGATACAATCACTCGAGACCAACGGTTCTTCGGAATACTGCAGTATTCCTTTGAGCTCTCCTTCGCTGGCGGCCTTGAACGCAGTGTTAATCTCCTCCGCGGTTGTCTCCTTCTCCACCTGGCAAACCAGATCGACCAGAGACGCATTGGGAGTGGGAACCCGAACAGCAATTCCGTCCAGTTTGCCCTTCATGGCCGGGATGACCTGTCCAATAGCTTTTGCCGCCCCGGTAGTGGTGGGGATAATATTCAAAGCCGCGGCCCGCGCCCGGCGCAGATCCGAGTGCGGAAGATCGAGAATCCGCTGATCGTTGGTATACGAATGAATTGTGGTCATAACCCCGCGCACGATACCGAAGTTTTCTATCAATATCTTAATTGCCGGGGCAAGACAGTTGGTAGTACAGGAGGCGTTGGAAAGAATATGATGCTCAGCCGCATTGTATTCCTTGTCATTGATTCCAATAACAATCGATTTATCAACACCATCTTTTCCTTTGGCCGGAGCAGTAATGATAACTTTTTTAGCACCGGCGGTGAGATGTTTGCCGGCCCCTTCCCGGGTCCTGAAAATTCCCGTGGCCTCGATAACTACCTCCACACCCAGCTCTTTCCAGGGAAGATCTTCCGGGTTTCTTTCCGCAAAGACTTTGATCTCTTTCCCGTTAATCACGAGAGCTCCATCTTTTTCTTCCACAGTGCCAGGATAAATCCCATGGACCGAATCGTATTTGAACAGGTGAGCCAGAGTCTTGGCGTTGGTAATATCATTAACCGCCACAAAATCGAGATCAGCCTCTTTCAAAGAGGCCCGAAGCACAAGCCGTCCAATTCGCCCGAACCCGTTAATTCCTACCTTGATAGCCATAAACTATCACTCTCCTTACTTACCCATAAATCCACCGCCGGAACAGATCGTACCTGAACACGGCGGTTTCTACCTTATCAGGATTCTTCTTTTTCCGGCATCGCCTTTTCAGCTTCAGCCGACTCTTGTAAGCTCTCTTCCGGTTTCGGAGGAATTTCTTCAATCCCACCCTGCTCGACTGAAGCTTCGGAATCCTGTACAACTACAGTCTTTTCATCAGCTGCTTCTTCAGAAGATTCCTCTTCCTTCTTTTCATCAGCTGTTTCTTCAGAAGATCCCTCTTCCTTCTGGACAGCCGCCTGCTCAGCTTGTTTGAGCTGGTTAAGACGTTCTAAGAACTGCTGACCAACAACTTCACCGATCATCGTGCGTCCATCGACAGCTGGTTGGGGACCAGTCAGACCATCGGTCAATTCTTCACCTGCACCGTCCCGTACGGAAAGCCGCAGCCGGTGGTCTTCAGGATTGAATTCAAGGACCTTAACCTTGACCTCACTCCCTACTGAGAGAACATCTTCAACATGCTCCACATGCTCATTGGATAACTGAGAAATATGCACCAAACCCTCGATGCCACGGGCTACCCGGATAAAAGCTCCAAAACCGGTAATCCGTACAACCTGTCCCAAAACCACCGCTCCTGGGAATAACTTGTCTTTGACTTCTTTCCAAGGATCGCCGGACACTTGCTTGACCCCCAACGAGATACGCTGGTCCTGTTTATTGATGTCCAATACACATACTTTTATTGTATCACCGGGATTCATAACCTTGGAAGGATCGGACACCGGTTTCTCCCACGACATGTCGGACACATGCACCAGGCCTTCGATGCCGGCTTCCAACTCTATGAACGCTCCGAAACCGGTAATATTCTGCACGACACCTTCATAGATTTCACCCTCGTTATACCGTTCATCAACCGTATCCCACGGATCGGGCGAGAGTTGTTTTATCCCCAGGGAGATTTTTTTCTCTCCCTTGTTAATCGACAGTATCTTGACGTCAACAGCCTGATCTGGACTGACAATCTCCGATGGGTGTCCAACTTTACCTGACCATGACATATCGGAGATGTGAACAAGCCCTTCCACATCATCCTCAAGCTCCACGAATGCACCGAAACTAACCACGTTCTTGACCTTCCCCCGGTAGATTGCTCCGATACGATATTTTTCATCAATGGCCGTCCAGGGATCCGGATAGACCTGTTTGAGCCCTAGAGAAATGCGTTTGTTCTCCTGGTCTATATCAAGGATCTTTACCTCCACCATACATCCTTCAGTAATCACCTGTGAAGGATGCTTGATCCGTGAGGTCCAGCTCATATCAGAGATATGAAGTAACCCTTCGAGCCCTTCATCGAGCTCGATGAAGGCACCGTAGCTGACGAGATTTTTAACCTTCCCCTTGACAATGGTGCCGATATCAAAATTGCGGTCCACCACTTTCCATGGGTCCGGTTTTGTCTGCTTCATACCCAGAGAAAGCTTTCGTTCATCCGCATCTATTTTCATGATGCGGACGTCAACATCGTCACCCTCTTCAAGCATGTCACGGGGGGTCCCCAAACGCCCCCCCCAACTCATGTCGGAGATGTGGAGTAATCCTTCCACTCCCTCCTGGAGTTCGATGAAGGCTCCATAGTTCATAATTTTCTTTACTTTTCCAGAAATCACGGCGCCCAGCGGATACTTATTATCAGCGACTGTCCAGGGGTCCGGCGATTTTTGCTTCAAACCAAGAGAGATCTTCTCACTCTCCCGATCGGCACTCAAAACCATTACTTCAATCTTCTGCCCTTCCCGCAGCACTTCCGATGGATGGCCTATATGAGCCCATGAAATATCGGTTATATGCAATAGTCCATCGATACCACCAATATCAATGAAAGCGCCAAAATCAGTTATTCTTCTGACAACGCCTTCCCTGCTCTCTCCTTCTTGTATTTCGGAAAAGATCGAATCGAGCCGTTTCTGATACTCTTCGTCCAGGTAAGCCCGGCGAGAGAGCACGATATTGTCCCGGCGTTTGTCGAGTTCGATAACTTTGAAGGTGAGTTCTTTTTCCATGTACTTATCCAGATTTCCCTCCCGCCGGCGGGATATCTGTGAGGCTGGGACAAAACAGGACAGACCTCTGAATTTGGCACGCAGCCCTCCCTTGATTCTTTCCAGCACCTTAGCCTGGATGTACTTGTTGTTGCGAAACGCGTCGAACAAAAGATCCCAGGCCCGTTTAAGGTCGGCCTTTTTCTTAGATAAGACCAGATTACCGTTGCGATCTTCCATGTTGACGATCATCACGTCAACCGGATCACCGACCTTGATCGAATCTCCCCTAAATTCACCCAGATCGAGTCTTCCCTCGGTCTTAAAACCGATATCAACAAAGACATCGCTACCGTCTATCTTGATTACTTGCCCCTCAACTAGACTTCCAGGCGCAATGGTATCAAGAGCCTCCACATATTGGGTGAAGATATTGTCTTGAAAAGCCAGATCATCTTCCATTTGGGTTTCAGTATCCTGCTCGGTAGCCGATACGTTTTCAGAACCCTCTTCCAACACTTTCTTTTCCCCATCACTGTTAACCATATCCATCACTCTCGTCAACTCCCTCTATCACGTAGTAACCTCTGAAGTTATATAAAACTCTGGCATAGCTATCCGACGACTTTTGAGGAGATTTCTTTTGAGCTCATCGATCAATTCATCGATTTTGCCAACAACCTCCTCGATGTTCATACTGGTTGAGTTAATCAACCTCGCGTCAGGCAACCTTACCAAAGGGCCGTCCTTTCGTTCTCGATCAACACGATCCCTTTCTTCAATCTGCTTCACCAGCTCATCAAAGCTGATGGAAGCTCCACGAGCTATAAATTCTTCAAACCGGCGTCGGGCTCGGATGGCCATGGAGGCCGTGAGAAATATTTTAAGCTCGGCCTCGGGCATCACCACACTACCGATATCTCGTCCATCCATTATCAGTCCCTCACCGGCCGAAACCTCGTCACGGTTAGGAGTGGGATCTCGCAGAATACCCACCACCCTTTGCCGAACCCCGGAAACCCGGGCGACTTTTGATACTTCCGCTTCAACTTCCGGGCACCTGACCGCCGGTGTAACATCCTTCCCATCCAAAAAAATCCGTGACTTGCGCGTCTTTAAATCAATCTTGAACTTGAGATCCGTTCTATGCGCCAATGTTATAAGCGCTCGTTCATCCAGCAAATTTATTCCACGATTCAATGCTTTATAACAGATTGCCCGGTAACAGGCACCCGAGTCAATATGTACTAGTTTTTGTTTTCTGGCCACCAGAGAGGCAACGGAACTTTTCCCAGAACCGGCTGGACCGTCAATGGCGACTCTCAGCCACATATTCAGCTCACTTCCTTGACCGCGCTACCACCCGTCAGCACCGTATCAAGGGTCCGGGCAAATCCGGGAAAAGATGTATCTATACAACTCACACCCTCGATCACCGTCTCACCTTCACTGAGCAACCCCATTACAGCCAGAGACATCCCCATCCGGTGATCGCCATGCGTCTGACATCGACACCCCGAATAAGAACCTCTCCCCATAATCAACAATTCATCTTCAAACGATTTTATCTCCACGCCAAACCGAGCCAGTTCAGTGGTTACCGCCGCCAACCGGTCGGTTTCTTTAACCCGGAGCTCCCCCGCTCCGCGAATAACCGTTTCTCCTTCGGCAAAGGCCGCCGCAACGGCCAGAATGGGTACTTCATCGATAAGTAAAGGAACCTCCCCCGATTCCACTATCGTTCCCTTCAAGGGTCCGGCCGTGACTTCGAGGTCTCCCCGTTCCTCCCATCCGTCACTTTTACCGGGAGTGACAGTAATACGAGCCCCCATTCTTTGAAGAACACTCAGTAATCCCGTACGTGTCGGGTTTAAACCAATGTCTTTCAAAATTAGCCTGGATCCGTCCAGAAGCGCCGCTAGAACCATGAGAAACGCAGCCGAGGAGAAATCCCCCGGTATGGTAAACCGCCCGTGCTCGAGCTCTTCACAGGGTTCAAGTCGAATTACGTTCTTTTCTTTTGTCAACGGCGCCCCCATAGCCACCAGCATTTTCTCGGTGTGATCCCGCGACGGTAGCGGTTCCGTTATTTCAACAGGCGAATCCGCATAAAGTCCAGCCAGGAGCAACGCCGATTTAACCTGGGCGCTGGGAACCGGCAGCCGATATTTTATCCCCGATATATCTCCCCCCATAATTGCCGCTGGGAGATGACTGCCGTCGTTTCTGGCCCAGATTCTCGCTCCCATGCTCAAGAGGGGAACCGTAACCCGGGACATGGGCCTGCTTCTAAGCGAACAATCACCCGTCAGCATCGTTAAAAACGGCTGCCCGGCAAGAAGCCCCATTAATAGGCGGGCGGATGTGCCCGAATTGCCAAGATCGAGAACGTCGTCAGGTTCATGCAAACTCCGTAGACCCTGTCCACGAAGTATCCAACCATCATCCAGAATCTCAACAGCTATCCCCATAGCCCGAACCGCAGCCAGACTTCTAGCGCAATCATCCCCCGGAGCGGGGTGTATAATCTTAACGTCATCGGAAGCGAGAGATCCCAGTAATATAGCCCGATGAGTAATAGATTTATCTCCCGGTACCAGCATCTCCCCTCCTACAGAACCACCACCTCTGACCAGCAGGCGACCGGAGGAGGATACCACAGTACCAGCCCTTTCCAGGTTTGGGCCGCATTATATCAGAGGACTGGTAGGCTTTCAACCCGGAATTGACAAATATCGGAAGTTAGCCAAAAATACAGCTGAATCAACAACTCGGAGGAATAGAAGAGAGAAAATAGGTTAGTATCAGTACAGCCGCCAACTTATCTCTATTATTACGCCTTTTTTTACGGCGAAGTCCCGCTTGCAATAAGACCCGTTCCGCCTCCCGGGTAGTGCTTCGTTCATCAAAAAAAATCACCGGCCTGACAGTTTTCATAGCTACTGCTTCAGCAAAAAGCCGTACTTTTTCCGACTGATTACTTTCACTGCCGTCACTATGAATGGGAAGGCCGGTGACAATGAGAGATATGTCCTGATCGGACACCAACTGAGCCAGTTGACCAAGCGATAGATTATGAGAGCGGACCTTCAAAGTATCGAGAGGTTGAGCCGTACTCCAGAGCGGATCGCTCAAAGCCAACCCGATACGTTTTTCCCCAACGTCGAGTGCCAGGATACGTCCGGCTCTCTTAATCTCCAAAATCTCCTACCTTACTTTCTATACTCCTTGCTGGAGGGTGGGACCACCCGGCTCACGCTACACTTCAATGTTTGCAATCACGTTTGGAGGAAGGACCTGCCTCCGCCCGGGTAAAAATCTTTTCTACGCCTCTTGCTGAAGAGCCATGGTTGCCAAGGCAATACCGGTCTTCAAAGCCTCCAGGACATTCGCTCCTTTTGGCCCGCCGGCCTGAGCCATGTCAGGCCGTCCGCCACCGCCACCACCAATTTTTGCGGCCATTTTTTTAACGATTTTCCCGGCATGAATACGATCGATGTCTTTCGTGCGCTTGGCCAGCATAAAGGGCTTCTTATCTAGTGAGCTGACTAATAGTATCAGGGTCCGTGCCCGGCCATCACTGATAAAATCGGACAGTCGCAGCAAAGCCGCCCGGTCCAGCCCTTCCGGGGACCCGGCCACCAGAGTGACGCCGCCAATATTTTTCCCTCTTTCAAGAAGTTCATCAGCCAGAGTTTTCAAGTCTTTCTCCTGTTGATTCTTCTGATGTCGTTTTGCGTCTTGAAACTCCTTTTTGAGCTGCTTAATGCGCTCAGTAAGATCGGCTGACCGGCACGTGAGTTCGTGAGAAGCTTCATCCAGCATGCGCTCTTGCTGCTGGATATGCCGCAAGGCTTCCAGGCCGGCCAACGCCTCTACCCGGCGGACGCCCTGAGCGATACTCGTCTCTGAGACTATTTTAAACAGGCCGATCTCACCGGAGTTGTGGACATGGGTACCGCCGCAAAGCTCGGCACTGAAATCTCCTACCCGTACCGCCCGCACCTGTTCACCATACTTTTCTCCGAACAGCGCGATAACACCTTTTTTAAGTGCTTGCTCGAAAGAGGTGAGTTCAGTAGCCACCGCCATGGCTTTAACCACCTTTTCGTTGACCAGTTTCTCGACCTCGATTATTTGCTCCGGAGTAAGCGGTTCGTAATGAGAAAAATCAAAACGGAGACGATCAGGAGACACCAGCGACCCGGCCTGGTGAACATGCTCACCTACAATCCGTCGAAGCGCTCCTTGCAGTAGATGAGTGGCGGTGTGGTGCCGCTCGGTAGCTGATCGGGCTCTCCGGTCAACTTCGGCCTCGACCCGGTCTCCCAGGGATATAGTTCCCTTGACCACCGTTCCATAATGAAGATAGTGCCCGCGGTTTCCCTTGAAAACGTTATCAACTTCAAAAGTCCCGTTATCCCACTTGATAATACCACGATCTCCGACTTGTCCACCGGCTTCGGCGTAGAATGGCGTCTTGTTCAGAACCAGCACGACCTGTTTGTCTGTACCAGCCGAAAGTTGTTCCGCCACCTGCCCGCTTTCAAGCAAAGTCACTACTTCTGATACCTCTTGCAACCGTTCGTATCCGGTAAACATGGTGGCTTGAACCCCTTCTCGGATAGGTAGCTCCTGATCATCGTCGCCGACCCCGGCCGGAAGAATAGAACGACTCCGTTTTTTTTGGGTTTTCATCTCCAGTTCAAATTCATCGGTGTCTACCGTCCATCCCCGGGAAACAGCCTCCTCAACAGTGAGTTCCAGTGGAAATCCGTAAGTATCAAATAATTTAAAGGCTTCTTTTCCGGGAATAATCTTTTTCGATGATAGTGATGACATAATCTCATCCAGTAAAGACAAACCTTTGGACAGGGTCTCCTGAAAACGTTCTTCCTCCAGTTTGACAACCTTGGCCACATGCCCCGAATGGTTTACCAATTCCGGATAACCGTCTTTCATAATATTTACCACCGCAATTACCAGCCTGTACAAAAACGGGCCGGAAGCGCCAAGGAGGCTTCCCCGGCGAAAGGCCCGTCTCAGCACCCGCCTAAGCACGTACCCGCGTCCTTCGTTAGAAGGCAGTACCCCGTCGAATATGGTGAAAACCATAGCCCTGAGGTGATCGGCAATGATATTGAGCGACACCCGTTTATCGCCGACAGCCTGTTTCTCTATTACACCAAGCTCATCAGCCGTCCTGAGTACCAGGGGCCGGATGATGTCTATATCAAAGTTGTTGGTGGCTCCCTGAAGAACAGAGGCAATGCGTTCCAAACCGGCACCGGTATCGATGTTTTTCCGGGGAAGCGGCGCTAGCGTACCGTCCTCCAACCGGTCAAACTGAGTGAACACCAGGTTCCACAGTTCAAGATAACGGCCGCATTCACACGCCGGACTACACTCGGGACGACGACATCCGAAATCTTTTCCCATATCGTACAGGATCTCCGAGCAGGGACCGCACGGCCCGGTCTCCCCCATGGCCCAAAAATTACTGTCTTCACCGAGGCGCACAATTCTCTCTTCCGGAATTCCCACCTGGTCATGCCAACAGGTGAAAGCCTCATCGTCATCGAGAAATATGGATATATACAGGCGCTCCGGATCAAGCGGAAGGACCCGGGTCATGTATTCCCAGGCCCAGGCAATAGCTTCTTCTTTGAAATAATCGCCGAAAGAAAAATTTCCCAACATCTCGAAAAACGTGTGATGCCGGGCGGTACGTCCCACATTTTCCAGGTCCGTGGTGCGGAAACACCGCTGGCAGGTAGCCGCGCGGGTATATGAGTAGGTTTCCGTTCCCAGGTACGCCCCTTTAAACTGAACCATGCCGGCACTGGTGAAAAGCAATGTGGGATCTTTGGCCGGGACCAGGCTGGCTGACGGCGGTAAAGCGTGCCCTTTTTCTTTAAAAAATTCAAGCCATGATGACCGTATCTCATGTGTGAGCATAATCAAACCTCCGATTAAAATGGTCCTATCAATTCAAGACAGCAGCGCAACCTTCACAGCCAGCACAAGATAATACCTTCTGCTTTTTCGAGTTAACCCGGAAACTGCAGTTGGCTTCGCCGCGAGGCGAAGGAAATGGCCGCAGATACAAGGCGCGCGACCGAAACCACCCGGAGCTGTAATGCATATTACAGTGAGGATGGCTGACCGAGCGCAACGCAGTAGCTGTGGTCAGTTCCAAGCCGCAGCAGAATGTCTACTGCAGTTCCCGGGTTCAATGATCCACTTGAATAATCTCTGCAGCTGGAACCATTATAGTACCACATACGTGTAAAACGTCACCAGCGTTACATGCTGAGAATTATTTATGAACAGATAGTTTATTTTGAAGAAAAACCGGTTTAAATCCTTTAAAATAAATGATCTAACGAAATATTATGGGCAGAAGTGATTTAAACCGCTTTATTATCTTGTTCTGAGGAGAGTTATGGTATAGAATTAATTTGGTAAGAGCAATACCTTGATGAAAGGAAGATCGCCATGTCTCCTGAAGAGATTTCACTAGGGAAATCATTTGTTTTTAAAATGGAAAAAGCGGAGTCTGGTTTTTTTAGTTGTGTACCGGGTCCCGGCTGGCCTACGTTTAAAATTACTAAAGTGCAGACATCAGTAGGGAGAAAATCAGAAAACGATATCGCTTTATCGTACGGTGCCATTTCCGGGAAACACGGCACGATTATCAAGGGAGAAGATGGTTGCCATTACAAAGACCACAGCAAAAACGGAACCTGGCTCTTGAGAAAGAACGAAGACGAGCGTTTGATAAAGGATTCAGTGGTGCTGTTGCAAGAGGATGATATACTTGAATTTGGTCTAAGCGAACGGATGTTCCGCTTATACTTCTTCGAAGAGTAGTATTGCAACCCGAGCCAGCCAGTCTCACATCACTGCATCCGAGTGCGTGGACAGATCATCGTGGTGAACAAATTAACGGTCTGGTTTTTGTCTCTGACCACTAATCTGGCTTCTATATAGTGTATATGAGCAGTGATATAGGTTATATGATCCTGACGATATTTTTCCCGTTCTTGAGGTGTAGCTAACGCGTCGACGGTAAGTGGATTGTATCCTTTATCGTATCCGCGAAACTCTGTTCGTACGGTGGCCAACCCGATTTTACTATGGGTAATCAACCCGACCGGGATAACATCCCCTTCTGCGGTTGAAGTTTTCTTGGTCTGCATCAGAACGGTTTTTCCGGAACTTTTAAAAACAGCCGGTTCACGAACCAGTTTCACTGTTTCCCCGGATTGGACAAACGAGTAGACAACCTTTTCTATAGCCTGGCTTTGATAATCAGATGTCAGACGCTCGAACTCGATTCGGTTGGTAGTTAAATTGAATATTCTTCCGGAAATTCCCAATTGAGCCTCACGCAGATCCCGGTCGAAGAACAACAATACTCTTCTGATATCATGTAGAATCTCGGCTTTTTTCTTTTGTGATTCGAAAAACATCCAACCGGTGGTGTAGATACGGTATATCACCCCGACTACCATCGCTAGTATCGCTGCCACTATAATAATTTCCAACAGGGTAAATCCGTGTTGGCGTGATCTGATCCGTATCACCTGTGTATTTCCTCCCTGCGGCTGACTGAAGACCCGGTTACGGGACTAGCTCTTTAAGTTGAAAAACCTTCCTCTTTGTCACGATGGTGAACAGTTTGTAAGAATTTTGCGTATCGCTGTTCCGGGGCTTCCATTTGACTTCGACCTTGATCTTGATCCTCTCGGGAGGGCCGCCCCGGGCCATAAAGGCAGCCTTTATAGCCTCGATATCAGGATTCGAGCCTAACCCATAATCTGCTGGATCGTAAAAGAATGTAATGATAGCGGACCGGGAAAAACCTGGCGCCGGAGCCAGTGCTCCGCTTTCAACTGAATAATAGACCCGGTTGCTGAGGTTTTCCAATCTGCCCTTCAATGGTTTATACCCCATTGAACGGTACTCCTCCATTTTTTCCTGAGCCAGGTTGGCGGCCAGCATCTGCTCCTTGGTCTTTACCCCCGCCCTGCTCGTCTGGTTAAACATAGCAACAACAGGGATTATTAGCATGGAGAAAATTGCCACAGCCACCAGGACTTCGACCAGGGAAAAACCACCCCGAGGTGCTAATGGTCCGAAAACTGCCTTCATTCGAGATGTCCTTTCTCCCGCATCTTGCCGACGACGTCCCGAAACTTCCCTTTCTGGTCGCGAATCGCCGCTCGTGCCTCTTCATTGTCGGCCAACTTCTCGGCCAAATCCAGATACTTGTACATGTACAGGCAATAGTGCGGCACATCTTCTTTTTTTTGATAGGCATGAGCCAGGTAACGGAATCCGGTAGCCTGCACGGCTTTATCAGTCTTCTCGTCAGCCATGGCAGTACGTATTTCCCGTATGGCACCGTCTACTTGGCCATCTTTTAAAAGCCCGATACCATGTTTTAGCTTCTCTAGCCCAGGAGAGAGCTGCCGGGTCTGTCGGGCTGACCTTCGAGCGTCTGTTTCCTGCTGCTGGCGCTCTTTTACTTCCCGGTAATGCATCGCGTTGTAGTACTGTTGTTTTTCACTGAAGTTGGCAAACTGACTGGGATCGACATCGTGCTTGCGGCGCCCGAATCTGAATTCATCCTCAGGGTCTTCTTTGGCCACTTCCTCCTCAACCGCAGATTCCCGTGCCGGCTTCGGGGCGGGAGCGGGTGCCGAAGGCTTGAACATACTGAACAGACCGAACAAAACAAGCAGCACTATCAGGAGATAGACAACGTTTTTTTGAATACCATCCATTTTATACGTCACCTCGTATCTCCCGCAGTTTCGGTAGCGGCATTATACCATTTATTCCGATTTACTTCACAATATCTTCAACGGTGTCTGAACCGACTGCCTCGTTATTCGAGAATGGTGGTCGAAACCTGCCTCCAGGCCATTATATTTTCATTAAAATGGGTAACCACGGTCTCGATGGGACCCTTGCCGTTGTAATCAGAGTGAAGATCATTGGCAGCCTTGTCCTCTACCACCAGGACATCGTTTGTCATCTTCTTCCGATTCAATTCCTCAACCACCATACCGCCTTTTTGCGTGTAGTTGATGAATCCGGAAAAGATCGAGTCTTCATCTTGAACTATCCCGCCCTTGGAGTAGATACTGGCTTCGATGTAGGGAGTAAGATCCCTGGTGTATACCGGGTAACGGGACCATTCTTTGTCGTGATGAGGCTTGACTACAACCTTACCGTTCTTACCGTCTCGCCCGAGAGCTATCAGTGACAACGCCGAGTTTTCCCGTTCCTTCTCGGAACCGCCGTATTTCATCAAGTCTCCGCCGACATAGATATTTCCGGTAGCCACAATAGCGCCGTAGCCGGTGTAAAATCCTTCGATGTAAACGTCACCGTCACAAAACGTCACGCCGTTAAGTTGAATAGCGTCCTTTTGGCGGGTGGCATCAGCCCTGGTGGGATTCTTCCAAAACTGCCACCATTTTGGTTTGAGTCGCTTCCAATCGCCGTAGCCATAAAACTCTTTAACGGAATTGAACCTGGTTTTCCTGAAATCGTGACCGGCAATGGAGAAGGCCTCATATTGGACGTTCTGCTTACATTCATCGTACTCGTACACCTTGGTCGCAAAGGTCCGGTAGTCTTCCGCGCTATAGAGATTGCTGACCTGGTGGATTTTAGTGGGAATGACCTTGTCGCTATACTCTTCTTCTTCTTTCCCCAACTCCCGCCACCACGGGATGAGCGGGATATCGAAAATCTCTTTCGGATCATATTTGTAGTACCGGCGGTAGATCTCTCCTTCGAGCAGGCCGGTGACACCGGTGAGATCAACTCCACCACCCCAGATACCGTAACCGAGATCCCAGAAAGTAGCCAGTTTGTCTACCAGTTCGTCACCCAGTTCCACGGTGGTCTTGTCGATGTAGATCTTTTCACCGCGCACAATAAAATCAGCGTCGATGCCAAAGTGGTCCAGGTACTCGGGATTCTTTATAAACAGGGTATATCCATATCCGGGAACCAGTTTACCGGGCCCCAGTAGCACGGTGACCTTCCGGGAGACCTCAACCGCCCGCTTCATGCCGTTGTATTCCCCGATCGCTTTTATCGTCACAAAGCCGACTTTATTGTTGTTACTGACCTCTTCGAGATTGAAGGCGACACTAACATCTTTAATATCTCCGCGCAGCATTTCTTTTTTCACCTTCGTTCGAAACTCACCCAGAGTTTCGATGGTCCTCCTGGCGGTACTGCCGGATATAATATGCTTTTTCCAGCCATGATCTTCAACGTTGACCGGATCAAGCTCTGATTTTAGCTCATAGAAAGCCTGCTCTATACCAGCTTCAGCGAGAAAAAGCGCTTGAGTTGATTCTACGTAATTACCGGCCAATCGATATTCTTGCATCATGAAGTAGATAAGCGATCCTCCTAGAAAAAGCAGGATGAGAATAACCGATATGGCAATGAACATTGCTACACCACGCTGACGCTTCACTCTCATGCTCTTCACCTCTCTCTTTACAATTTTACACTATTGTTCGACACATATCAAAACTCAAACTTCCTCTGTTCCGCGTTTCCACTCGAAAACCTTTTGTAATTCACTCACGGAACACGGGGAAGTATTCCATCTTTGGATTAAATAAAAGCCCACAAAGACTGATAACAGCTCTGTGGGCTCTTCACTGAGAACACCTTTTATACCCGTATTTAATTGCCAAATCTTAAACAGACAAAAACTTGCCTCACGTTTATTATACGGGCAGAGCAAAATCTATGTCAAGTTATTTTTCGCTTTCCGCCAGGGTTTGCCACAACTTCCGGGCCACCATCAGAAGAGGTCAGAAAATAGGAGAACGTAAGATCGGAATGCCGGAGATTATAAAGATGCTGGTATAATGCAAGCCATGCGTAATGACAACACCAGGGCTTTGATTAACAAGCGCGGTTTTTTAAACACTCTGCAATGCCCTGTTCTAGGATGGCTCACCGTAAATGACTGCCAAACGTTCCATTCGACACCAGGGGATCTGTTTCGAATGGAACTGGGAAATGAAATTAACAATCGGGCCAGGTGTCTTTACCCGCACGGCTTCCTGATCGACGATCACCATATGGGCTCAGCGGTTAAAAAAACCAGAGAATTGATCAATGACAATAGCGTGTCGGTTCTGTTTGAGGCAGCTTTCTTGGCCGGAGGATTTGCTGCCAGGGCCGACATTATCATTCGCCAGAACCATGGCTGGCGCCTGGTTGAAGTCAAATCAGCTTTGGAAGACAGCGACCGCTACCGGAATGACATGGCCTATACTGCCATGGTTCTTCAGATGGCCGGCCTGCCGGTATCCGGCGTGTCTCTTTTTCTCATCTCCCGGAAGTTTAGACAAGGTATGCCAGAGGGAGAACTGTTCCGTGAAGTAGAACATACTGCCGATGTGATCTCACAGGCAGCTTTTTTCTCCCACCGGACAAAGCAAGCCCGGCATATTCTCACCAGCGAGCAACAGCCTGAACCGAAGCTTCTTTTTATATGCCGCAAATGTTCGTTTTACGGCGACTGTATTCACACTGTTGTTGAAAACCCGGTGACGGACCTGCCTCGCTTGACCGAAAGCACCTTCAGCAGGCTCATCAAGCAGGGTGTATTCCGGATCGAGGAGATCAGTGAATCCTTCCCGCTTTCAAAACGGCAGGCAATAGCTCGAAACTGCGTTATTTCAAGACAACCGTATATCGATAAAAACCTTAAGCAAGCTTTGGATAGAATATCCTGGCCGGCCTATTACCTTGATTTTGAGGCGATAACCACGGCCCTTCCTCTTTACCCGGAAACAGCTCCTCATGAAACAATACCCACCCAATACTCGATCCACCTCTGCTCAAAACCAGGAGAGATCACCGACCACAGAGAATACCTGGCTGATCCGACACGAGACTGCAAAAGAGAATTGGCTGAACGATTGGTAGTAGACCTGCAGGGAACCGGCAGTATATTCATGTACTCAAATTACGAGCTCAGAATTATCAAAATGCTGGCCGGTCTTTATCCGGAGCTGGCCACGGAATTGCTCGCTCTTAAACCCCGCCTGATCGACCTTAAGAGAATACTTGAGAAGAACTTCTATCACTACGGTTTCAGGGGACGATCTGCTTTAAAAAAAGTACTGCCGGTCCTGGTTCCAGGTATGAATTACGACCAATTATCAATAACCAATGGCGACACCGCTCTGACCGTTTTTGCCTCAATGATTCTGGGCGGATTTTGTGACGAAGAGCTTGCAACCATGCGTCACAATCTCCTACGATATTGTAAGCAGGACACCTTGTCCATGGTGAAGATACATGAACGACTGGCGGAATTTGTCAACCGCTAATGCCTGATTATAATTACGCCTAAAAGGAGAGCTCACAGGTGGAAAAGTATTTGAATCTGGTGCTGGTGCTGGGCGCGGCCTATGTACTGGGTTCGGTTCCGACCGGCCTGTGGATCGGCCTGGTCTTTTTCAAAAAGGACATCCGTACCTCTGGGAGCGGCAACATAGGGGCAACCAATACCCTCCGAGCACTGGGAACGGTTCCCGGAGTAATTGCTCTCTCTATAGATATGCTTAAAGGAGCAGCAGCAGTTTTTCTTGCCGGTCAAGTGGCCGGTTTATCACTTCACAGCACCGCTGACGCCACGATCATATTACCTTTACTGAAAATAAGCGCCGGCGTGCTGGCGGTAGCCGGTCACAACTGGAGCTTGTTCCTGAAATTTAAAGGAGGGAAAGGAGTAGCCACTTCGTGTGGAGTATTCCTCATGCTGACTCCCGTTCCAACCACTATGGCTCTGGCCGTTTTCATCATAGTACTGGTTACTTCCAGATATGTTTCCGTAGCCTCCATGACAGCAGCACTGTCACTCCCAGCGGCAATCTACTGGAGAATACAAGGAGATGAACGACTAATGCTTCTCGCCATCAGCCTGTTCATGGCTATTCTGATAATTATCCGGCATAGAAGTAATCTGGTCCGTCTATTCCACGGTGAAGAACCAAAAATTGATAGAAAGGTTGATGACACGTGAGTAAACATGAGAGGATAACTGTTCTCGGAGCAGGAGGATGGGGTACAACCCTCTCGCTTATTCTTGCCGATAACGGATATACCGTCAGATTGTGGACTGTCGAAGAATCGGTGAAGAATGATATTGAAACACGCCGGGAGAATACCGTGTACCTTCCCGGAGTAACCATTCCCGGCAGTGTCCGGGTGACCACCGACCTGAACCAGTCGCTCGACGGGAGTACCATGGTGGTGGTAGCGGTTCCCTCCAAATATCTCGACGGTGTCTTGAACCAGATACCAAAGCCTTTCTCGCCGGATGTTTGCCTCCTGTCGGTAGTGAAGGGAATTAGTCCGGAAACCTTCGAAACCATGTCAGAGGTTATATCCGGCAAACTCGGGCTGCAAGACGATCATCCGTTGGCAGTACTTTCCGGTCCTAATCTGGCTTATGAAGTAAGCAGGAAGATCCCTTCAACAACCGTGGTAGCCTCAAAGAACATAGAGACCGCCCAGCGTTTTCTCCAGGTATTCATGGCGTCTCATTTCCGGGTCTATGTGACAGACGATGTTAGGGGTGTTGAGCTGGGAGGAGCCTTGAAAAACGTCATAGCCCTTGGTGCAGGTATCAGTGATGGACTGGGATATGGAGCTAATGCTAAAGCCGCCCTCATTTCACGGGGGCTGGTGGAAATGGTGCGCCTCGGGCGGTTTCTGGGTGCCCGGACTGAAACCTTTTTCGGGCTTTCCGGATTAGGCGATATGGTGGCTACATGTACCAGCCAGCACAGCCGTAACCGAACCCTGGGAGAACGTCTAACCGGTGGAGAGAAGCTAGACGATATTCTGACCAGTACAAAGACTGTTGCCGAGGGAGTTGGCACTACGAGAGCAGTACATAATCTTTCTATAAATAGAAGTCTGGTTATGCCAATTACTGAAACGGTCTATCGTGTACTGTTTAAAGGACGATCCTGCATCGATGGAGTGAAGGACTTGATGGAACGAAACCCGAAAGAAGAGTGGGAGATCTGATAGTTCTATCCCAGATCTAAATCATTAAGCAATTCCATGGCTTCTTGATACCCCGAGTAACTGCTCCCGGCTGCCATAAGGTTTTGTGCCGCTATCTCATCAGTCTGCAGGCGCCGTAATCTGACGATACCCTCCTGCGAGAGTTCAACTGAATCTTCTTGAGCTACCTTATTACCTGCTTGCTCCGCGCCGTTTTTTGACGATGGGCGAGCGTGATGGAGACCTTTAATCTGGTGTTCACCGAGCTGTGATGCGATGTTTGGGGTTGTTAGCATCCTTACTGCACCTCTCTCCGTTGAGTAAATCGTTTATTTTACTTTTTTTTATCGATATACCGTGAAGACCAGAGTTTAAAGGAGTTGTAGGCGTGATCCAACCGGATAGCCGACCGGACGTCGCCTAGCTCCACACGGATACATTTAATGGCCGACCGGAGCTTGGTTTGCAACACCTTTTCTTTCCCGGCCAGTTCTCCCATTTCAGCTATCAGAAGAGGGAGAGCGCCATCGAGAGTACCAAGGGAGCTTTCTTCCAGCGAAGCCAGGCTGCCTTCCAGCTTGTGTAGCTGGTTGAACATCTGATTCCTTTTTTTCAGCTCGCTGATCACTTTGTCCCAGTCCTCCTTTTCCAGGCCTTCAATTAATATATCGGCAACTTCCAGTAAAACTTTAACTTTACTCCTCACTTGCTCGATTTTTTCTGAAGAACTACGTTGCGGCCGCATTCCAATACTCCTTTAACCCGCCTATTTCACAAGTGCTCCTGCTGCGAGTTTAACTTACAGGGTACTGCCGAACATTGTTTCTATCAACCGATCGAGTCCTAGACCGTCCACTCCTTTTCGGGCCTGGAGTCGAATGTGCTGCCTTCTCGTCGTTGAATCGGATAGATTCTTAAGCTCACGCACGAGCCGGCGTCCGACCAAGCGTTTCAGCGGACCGGCATTAATACCCCAACCGTTTTTTTCAAACACGTGGGCCATGCGACGCTGATGAGGACGTACCCAGGTAACGATTGACGGAACTCCCAGACAGGCCAGTTCCCATAGTGTTATACCGGGCACCGTTACTGCCAGATCATTGGCCGTCATGAGTTCGGGTAATGAGACGGGCTCACGAACAACGCGGACCCTGTCATTGGCCTGCTTCATCAAGGCAACAACCCTTTTTTCTGACACCAGGGGTCCCAGAACCAACGTGATAGTATAACGGCCGGCAACCGGAAGAAGAAACGAAAGTACTTTTTCAGAAATTCCATCGGGATCGCCCCCCCCAAAAGTGAGAAGCACCCGTAAGCAACTCGTTGACGATCCGGCCACCTGCCGCCTCAAGGTCCGCACCACCGGAGCCAGGAGGACATGATCGGGACCGAGGAGAGCGAGATCGGGAGAAGCACCATGATGGCGGCAGATACGATGGTGAGTCCGTGGGTCTAAATTGGGGTCCACCAGGATATTCGCCCAGGACCGCCCGGGACCCAGATCCTCGATACAAACCACCAATCTTCCGGCCCGCCGGTACCGGCGGATAACTTCACCGGCACTGTGGCGTTGATCGACAAAAATGACGGTGCCGGGACCGGATTGAATAGCAGGTTCGCCCGTTAGTCCCGCTTGCCTGCCGGCCGCGGGCAGCCATCTCTGCAACGCGCGCTCGGAAGCGTCATTGAACCGGCCACTGAATATCAACTCAACTCCGGGCACCATTCGAATGATACACCTGGCAATAGTGACCGATCGGGCCAGATGCCCGAATCCGACAGTTTCACCGGTATCAGGTTCAAAGTAGACGGTATGGGGCTTTTTGAGCAACAACGACCACCTCGACGTCATTCTATCAGTCCCAGACCAAGAGAACAACGATAACCAGAAACAGTCACTACGAGGAGGAAAAACCGTTGCTTAAGTTCAACAGGAACTGAACTCAGGATCGACACTGGTCCCTAATTCAAGCCCATCTCCGGCCAAAGCCCATAAATAGTACACTATCGTCCCCGGTGTTGAGACCACCGGATGGTATCCACGATCGATAATCACGCAATCTCCATCCCGTACTCGTGCGGAGAAATCGACACCGTCACCATAGATGAGCTGCATTCCAAACCCGCCCACCGGCTGGCAGCGATAATAGTAGAACTCTTCCAGCGGCCTCTCGCCGGCCTCACTCCAGGTGTCATGCTTGTGTGGTGGGAAACTTGACCAGCCACCCGGAATCAGGTGAACCGTTTCTCCGGCGATAAGACGACGAGTCGGGCCGGATTCGGACGTAAATGTGCGCACTTCACGCTGCCAGTTTTCTTTGCCAACAATTCTCTTTGACATCATCTCCGGCTTAATCACCAGAGGGGCGATACCCGGCCTACGTTCTTCCCGGGATACACGGCTTCCAAGTAACGCTACCCGAGCCTGGCGGCCGTTGGTTTCTATCTTCCAAGCGCGTCCCGGAGGAACATAAACCACTCCCGAAGGTGGCTCTAGCGGAGACGAGCGGCCAAGCCGACATGAGAGAAGAGTCCCGCTCTCCTCCATACCGGCCGACACGGTAACAGTCCCGTCAAGCGGTACGAGCAGCAGTTCTGTTCCCACGAAGTTTTCCTTTGCATCCATGCTTTGAAGTACCGTATCTCCGCTCAAGAAAGCTATCGCCAGTTTCAGCCTGTCCAGTCCTTCCGCAGAGCCGCAGATATGCCTGATTTCAGCACCGTCAGCCACCGGAGGAATCTCATTTCTAATTATAGCCGGCAATACGGATTTCCCCTTTCAGGTTGACGGCATTATAGCACTGCTTAACTGCCTAATCCACATTGCAATATATGTAGTTAAGCTACAGATTATATATATTAAAATTCATAAGCAAAGAAAAGACACCACAATCTCATTTCACACCTAGCTTTATACGCTTACTGTGATCTGACCTTCGCTTTGCTGTTGCTGCGCAAGGCGCTTGCTCGACAAAGTTTATTTCTATCCATTTCCATCTAATTCTCACTTGCTTTTATCTACCTTGCTTTCCACGCTCACTGTTCAGAGGGCGGGAGGTTGACGTTAGATACGGATGACATCATGGTGGGAAAAAGGACATTAGCTTAAGACAGACCTGAAAACTATAAAATGAGATTGAGATAGATTGAGATAGTAAGCAAGAAGCGTGGAAAGAGGTCCCTATGAAGTCCCTCCGATCCTAAACATCAGCGCAGCA
>CAZQHK010000022.1:66576-72694 GCA_964593455.1 uncultured bacterium | reverse complement strand
GTTCCTACCTGGAGCGAAGCCCAGGAGGCGGAAGCCGATGATAAAGACCGGGTGATTATCGGACGGGACCTGGAAATTGGTTCCGAGGTATCCATGGACGATGTGGTGGTTTTAGGCGGTAACCTCCTGGTTAAAGGCAGCGTGACCGGTGACGCGTTGGTAATCGGTGGAGATTGCGTGCTCGAACCCCAGGGCAGAATCGAGGGTGAAGCGGTAGTTATCGGCGGCCGTATCAAGCTGAGAGAAGGGGCGGTAGTAAAAGGCAACCGGGTGGAGATCGAAGTGGGCCGCCGGTTTTTCCAGTTTCTGCGGCTCAAGAAATTGGGATTGGGATCGTGTTTTAAAGATAAACCGCAGAAACGCTCCTGCGGGGGATTTCGCTTCATCTATCCAATCTTTTTCCTGATCGGCACCCTGGCCATAGGCTCGCTGTTCCTCGCTTTTCTGCCGGAACGATCCACATGTCTTCACCGCACCATCAGGACCAGGATGGGCAAGTCCTTGCTCACCGGTCTGCTCGGGCTTATTCTATTCCCGGTATTGGTCGCTCTTCTGGGAGTTACCCTGGTGGGTATCCCGCTGATTCCCATACTTTTCATGCTCCTCGGGTTTTCAGTTACCTGGGGGTTCACCGGCATCGGGCTGTTTATCGGCAGCCGGCTGACAAAACCAGCCAACGACGTGTCGGTCAAGGCGCTGGCAGTAGGATTACTGATTTTTTCCGCCACACTGTTTATTCCTTTTATCGGAGCGATGTTGAATTTGTTGTTCGCGCTCCTCGGGTTCGGCGCGGTTCTCCTGTCCGCTTTCGGTGGAAAGAAAGTGTCCGGTCCGCCCAGTAAACCTCGGAATCGGACACGGCCTGTTTCGGAAAAATCAGCGGCGGTATCCGGTAAAGGAAGCGGTGCGGAATCCTCTTCCCGCCGCTCCGGAAGAGAGAGAGGGAGTAGAAAACCCCGCACCGACAGAAACCCTCGGGATAGGCAATCCCGTAAACCATCAGGAAACCGATCGGAGTAAGCGCCGGGCCAGGTCCAGTTCATGCGTGGCCAGTTTGTTGGAGAAGTACCGGTCATGCGATACGAACAAGATGGTCCCGGAGTATGCTGTTTTTCGGGTCTTAAGTCTCCTGTTCCTGGGAAAAATACCCAATATCAGCCTGCGCCGCCCATCGAAACGATCCGATGCTGGCTTTCAAACGGGCGGTGAGTATCTCCAGAAGGGTTGTTTTTCCACACCCGTTTTTTCCCCTGACGGCCAGCCTGGCTCCATTGGGAACCTGAAAAGAAAGACCGCTGAATACAATGGTATCACCATACATCTTGCCGAGGTTCTTGACCTCGAGTACAGTCTTGTTCTTCAGGCTGATGCTGTTAAGAATAACTTTACGTACCTTTTCTATAACCGGTTTTTTCGCCTCCTCCCGTTCGATCGACAACTCGATTCTCTTCTCGATAGCCTTTGCCTGACGCATAGTGTTTTTTGCCTTATTACTGAGGCTTTCGCTCCTGGTCCCTGGCGTTCAAATACCAGGTGTAGTTTCCCCGGTACTCGTGCAAGCCTCCGCCGTCCAGTTCCCAGATAGTGTTACAACACCTGTCCAGGAAACGCCGGTCATGGCTCACAACGATGAACGGCAGCAAGCATTGCGCCAGATAATCTTCGAGCCACTGCAGCGTATCCAGGTCCAAATGGTTGGTCGGTTCGTCCATCAGGAGTATGTCCGGACTCGTTAGCAGGATCCTGACCAGTCCGAGTTTTGTACGTTCTCCGCTGCTAACAGTGCCGAGCGAAGACCGGATGATTCCGGATTGAAAACCGAACCTGCCCATGGTCTGCTCCAGTTCTATCTCAAAGCGGTATCCACCGGCCTCCGCGTATTCTCCCGGGGCCGAGTGGTCTTCCGTTTCCCCGTCCAGGTAACGGCGTGTCCGCCGTCTGAAAGCTGATAAACAGGGACGTGCCTGCCAAAGATAGTCTTCCACCACGGTGTCGGGATTGTAAACAATCTTCTGGGGAAGGTAGCCGAGGGTCAAAACATGCGTTCACGTCTTTTAAGAGCAGTTCAACCTGGTCTTGATACCTGAATGTCAGATTTTGAATTCGCATTAATAACATAGAGATCACTTCCCTCCTTAGGTGGGTTGAGTGTTACTAACATAGCCAATATACTGGTGGTGTTTTACCTGGCTGGGAGTTGTTCGGCAGATGTTTTCAGGAAGTGCTCGATGGGGGTATCCGACAAAATAAAACAGCCAGGCGCTGCCGCCTGGCCGTACTTACCGGTCCGGATAGAGAGAAAACAGCAGAAACGATAGAGACAGCCAGAGCGCCTACAGGGACATCGCGTCCCGGTCTCTCTTAGTGCCCATTATCGTTTCTCCTTTCGGAAAGTTCTATCCCGTTGCAAGTTCAACACCTCTTGTATCCGGAATATAACCCACCATTCATGTGACAATAGTGATATATAAAACAGTATGTTACACAATGAATTCCGGTGCTGTATATTTCACAAGTGTGCCGACATCACGACCTATAGTTTTGATTGTCAGCCCGTTGCCTCTTGCTGACTCGAATTGATACAATAACATGTAAGAGTGGATTTATTGTGGATATTTTCGAGAAAAACATTATTGATCTCTATCGGCGGGAAGCTGAAAGCGGCGAGGAGAAGTCGCTTGCGGGTTACCGGTACGACCCCTTGTTTCCGCTCATTCCGTCGGAGGTAAGAAAACTCTCCCAGGGCCTCTGGCACCCGCTGAAGCACGAGTCCTTCTACACCGATGGGAAAAAGCTCTCAATCCTCGATGCCGGGTGCGGCGGCGGGTTTGATATGTATTACCTCAATATGAAGTATCCGGGTTTCCGTTATATCGGTGTTGATTTGAGCCCGGATCTCCTGGCCAAAGGCCGCCTGGCTCTGGCCCGGCATGGATTCCATCCCGAGTTTGTGAACAGTAATTTAAAACAACTCCCGTTCAAAGACGGTCACCTGGATGCGGCTTTTTCTCACGCCGTTATCCATCTGTCGACCGAACGTGACCGGGTAATCAAAGAGCTCTACCGGGTGCTGAAATCGCCGGGTATGTTGATGGTATGCGATCCAATTATGGCCGGCCGTATTCCCCGTTTTTTCCCGGAAGAGTACAAGAAAAGCGGGGGTATTTTTCTTTACGGCGGGCTGACCGGGCTGGAAGATTACCAGCGTTGGAGCGCGGCGGCGGGATTCTCCCACTTCGATCTGATCGAGACCGTGCCATTTAAACCGCAGGCCACCATCGCCGGAATGCTCCAGAAGCGTTACGGTAAACCGATGGTCAGCCGGGAAGAGCTCGATCAGGTTGAGTTTTCTCTCGCCACGTTTACCCTGGTAAAAGGCGATAAGTGGGGGAAGCGCCGGATCAAATGCGCTTCATGCGGGAGCCTGTCGGTAGTAAACTACTGCGCGGTAATCAATATCGAGTTCGATCCCGAACTAGAGCAGATGGTGTTTCACCGGCGGCTTAATTTTGGCCAGTGTCGTTCCTGCGGAGCACCGACAGACTGTCCTCTTCCTTTTTTCTATATCAGGCCTGACGGTGTGGTTCTCAATAAGCGGCCGGAGAGGTTCCGGTATATTGCCGGTAAAGAGAGAGGCGATTACTCAGCCGCTCTACCGGGTGTTACCATGAAACTGGTGTACGGGCAGGAAGAGTTCTTCAAGCTGGCGGCCCGTTCATGACATCTCCTGGAGAAAAAACGTGAAACCTTTGGAATCGTACGTATCCGATCTTGAAAGTCCGGTGGAGATTATCAGGGTCCAGACGGTGGTAGAACTGGTTCGGTCCGGAGATATCAGGACCGTTCCGCATCTCAAACGGGTAGCGGATAATGACGAGAGCCCCCAGGTCCGGTACCTGGCCAAACTCGTCGGCCGGGACGACGGAAGCCGGGAGGAACTGATCGTAGCCGGTCGGGAAGAGAGCGGCGACATCATGAAAACCATGGCCGGATCAGTGGTAGTGACTCCGGTTTATGTGCCGCCCGAACAGGCCGCGGGACAGGTGGAAGAGATGGACCAGCGCTCAGATATCTATGCCCTGGGTGCACTGCTGTACGAACTTCTTACGCTGCAACCGCCCTTTTCCGGCGACAATCCGTGGGACATCCTGCAACAGGTTTGTTCGGAGAGTCCGGTTGTGCCGTCGGTCAGGGCTCCCGAGCGGGCGGTCCCGCCTGAATTGGAAGCGGTAGTGATGACTTGCATGGCCAGGCACAAACATGACCGCTACCAGTCAATTCGGGATTTGAAAGAAGATATCAAGCTGTACCTTTCAGGCCGGCTAAGGCTGGCGAAGTGTCAAATTGGTATCTCTCAGTGATTAAATTTTTTTTTATAAAATTTTGTAACGAAGTAAGGCTTTGACGCATCTAACCGATTGAACACATGAGTATCGATCTATGGAAAGTGAGGCGGTTATGATGCGTTTCAAGCCGGTAGTTGCAGTTGTTTTGGTAATCCTGCTGACGGTTCCGGGTATGGTTGAGGCGATGCCCTTCATGGAAGAACTTCTGGATGAAAAGGAACTTATGGAAGTTCATAATGTCCGGCGGGACATCGAGATTTTAAACCTGCTCAATGTGCTTTATCTCAGCCGTGAACAGATCGACGACCTGCTATCCATTCACGACCGGCGCGAGACGGTTATAGAAACCTTGACCTATCGGCTGGCACAGGATGCACCCGCAGCCGGCAGGACCTTTTCCGCTCTCAGGCACACGCTTTTAGCCGGCCGCGACCCGGAAGAGCGGTTGGTGGGCGAGATCCATCACACGGAGCAGGGATTGATGAAAGCCGTCAGTGAAGCGGCCAAGGAGTACAAATACCTGGCCGAGGAAGCGGAAAGTGTGCTTAACGAAAGCCAGAAGGTTGTAGTAACGTATTATGTCAGTTGTATAATTCCCCCAAAAAGCGAGATCAACCCGGTGCGCATCGGAGAGAGCGGCAACGAGGGACCACGGTCACACATGGAGAAACTGCGTTCCTTAACCGGCGAGCAGTACCAGGCTCTCAAGCCGATGGTCATCGAGAAACTCCACGGGCACATGGAGAATATAGCCCGGACGCATCCGCAGGTCTCGCTCGAGGGGGCCAGGGAAAAAATCGCCGGCTATCTCGACCGAGTACGGGCTATGCCGGAAGTGGAGTTCAAACTTAACCCGGTAAACCCGATCAAGGAGATCCTCGGACCTTCTCCATTTGAAACGGGGCAAACGGGAGAGATACGCCCGAAAGTGATGCAGTTTCTCTTGAACTCGCGGACGGCGGCATTACTCAGACAATTCAGGTCCCGTGATCAGTAACCGCTATAACCGCCCTTCTGCCCACCGTATCCTCGCCCTTCGGAGAAAGTGATACCTTTCGGTAGTTTGTTCGGCATGCTGCGGAACCAGCTACGGTAAAAAGTCGTTAATAGCATAAGGTGCCGGAGAAGGGAAGGGGAATACGTGTTGATGGGGGGCGGTGACTTGACGGGAAGTTTTGAAGAGGCCTGGACGGGTGTTGTCGATCACATCGAGCGGTTTCTCTCCGCCGCCGGGTATCTCATCAGCACTCCCATGTGGAACTTTTCCATTCCGCACACCCTGAAGCACTATATCGATGTCATCGTTCAACCGAAATACCTCTTCCGGTATACGGAAAATGGACCAGAAGGGTTGGTTAAAGACAGGAAGATGGCGGTCATTACCAGCCGAGGTGGAGATTACGGTCCCGGCAGCCCGTTTAGTCAATTCGATTTGCAGGAACCGTACCTGCGAACGGTTTTCGGATTTGTGGGCCTGACCGATATTGCCTTTGTCAATACCCAGCCCATGGATATGCAGGGACCGGAAACGGCCGGGACAAAGATCGAGGAGGCGCGGGAACAGGCCTGGAAGGCAGCGGATACGTTTTAGTCTGTAGCAGAATTGCCAAAGGTCCTTAAAAACAATACAATGTAATTACTATGCATTGTTAAGAGAGATTGGGGATTATGGGCGGAGAAGAGTACTGCCGGGTGTGCGGAGCTGCGGTCGGGCCGGAGCAACAGTTTTGCCGCGGCTGCGGTTCGGAGATTGCTACCGGCGACCTGCCGGT
>CAZQHK010000022.1:0-66476 GCA_964593455.1 uncultured bacterium | reverse complement strand
ATCGAAGACGGCTACTCCGAGGTCATTACCGCCAGTAAAGGGAAGGACTCGGTGGACATTGTCCTCATCAACCGGGTTGAGGCAGGCGACATCGTCGTGACCCAGGATTACGGGGTGGCCACCATGGCGTTGGCGAAGCGGGCCATCGCTGTCAGTCAAAACGGGTTCGAGTACACGAATGAGAACATCGACCGGCTCCTCTTCCAGCGCTACCTGTCACAAAAAGTCAGGAAGTCGGGGGGGAAATCCCCGAAGATCAAGAAACGAAAAACCGCCGACGACCACGCGTTCAGGGAACTGCTGCTCAGGCTCGTTACACGTTGAACCGTATCTCGATTATTTCACCGGGTTGGACGATGTAGTCGCGATCGACGAGTTTTACCAGCCCTTTCGACCGGCACTCGTTGAGATTATGGCAGCTCAGATAATCTTTCGGAAGTACCACGTCTCCTTTGATAAATCCCCGGGCCAGGTCGGAGTGGATCTTGGCGGCACAGGTGACGATGTCCGAGTCTTTTTTTATCAGCCAGGCATGTGATTCTTGCGGTCCTGAAGTGTAAAAAAACATGTAGTCTGCTTTTTCTAAAACCAGGGCAATAATCGTGTTGACATCCTCGTCGCCGTCGATCTGGAGCACCGGCTTACTGCTCAGGGGAGATAAGGTCTTCAGGAGTGTTTTTTCTTCGTCGTCGAAGACGGCATCGCACAGAGGCACTTCTTCTTCCAGAATGTTCATACATTTCACCAGCAGCTCTTTTTCATCGCCATCATCCAGGCGGCCCAGACGATTATCGATCATCTCCATATCCAGGATGAGAAGGTCGAGAATATTGTTTTTCGGAACGACGATAGCCTCCACCTGCACGAACTCGTCACGGACAAATTCAGCGTAATATGGAGAAACCTTTTTTGGATTATCCTTTTTCACCAGGGCAATGAGATGTTCATCGCTGTACTTTATCTTTTCTTCCGGCAGATCGATCCCGGTAAATCCTATCTTCATCGGTTTTTCCCTCTATTCCTCGGCTGCGGTTAGCGTTTCCTCAAACGCAGGGCTTTTGGTGTCACTTCCACGAGTTCGTCGTCGTTGATGAAAGCAATACAATCTTCAATTCCCAATTCTACCGGCGGTATGAGCAGGACGTTTTCATCCGATCCCGCGGCCCGCATATTAGTCATTTTTTTCCCCTTGGCCGGATTGACCTTCAAGTCATTATCCCGGCTGTGTTCCCCGACTATCTGGCCGGTGTAGACATCAACGCCGGGTTTGAGAAACAGCCGGCCGCGCGCCTGCAGGTTGAACAGGGCGTAGGCAACCGTGGTGCAATTCGTCATGGAGATCAGAACTCCGTTTTTCCTTTGCTTGACGTCGCCGGCGTACGGTCCGTATTTGTGAAAAATATAGCTCATGGTTCCCATACCCCTGGTATCGGACAGAAACTTCGAGCGGAACCCGAGGAGACATCGGGACGGGACCGTGAATATGAGCCGGACGGCCAATTTCCCGGGATCCATACTCTGTAGCTGGCCTTTTCTTTTTCCCAGGTTTTCAATAACGGTACCCACATACTTCTCATCGACGTCGATAGTCAGTTTTTCGTAGGGTTCCAGTGTCCGGCCGTCTTTCTCTATAAAAATCACCCGGGGTCTGGTAACCTGAAACTCAAATTCTTCCCGCCGCATCCGCTCGATGAGTATGGAGAGGTGCAGCTCTCCCCGTCCGGAAACTTTAAATCCCCGGCCCGCTCCTTCTTTTTCCACAACCAGGGCGGCGTCGGACAGGGCCGCCCGTCGGAGCCGTTCCTCGATATGTCGGGAGGTAAGAAATTGGCCATCCCGCCCGGTGAAGGGAGAATCGTTGGGAATAAAGTTCATGGTGATGGTGGGCGGGTCGATTGTTACCGGCGGCAGCGGCCGGGGATTATCCGGGTCGGTTAAGGTCACCCCCACCGTCACGTTCTCCACTCCGGCGACCGCTACAATCTCACCGCACCCGGCTGTGTCAACCGGAACTTTCTGGTTGCTTTCAAAACGATAGATCTTGGAGACACGGGCCGGGGCGACTGTTCCGTCCCTCAGCGATACCGCAATATCACCATTGGCTCGAAGCTTGCCGGAGGTGATTTTTCCTATACCCAGGCGGCCGAGGTAAGGGGAAAATTCGATAGAACTAACCAGCATCTGAAGAGGATCTTGTGGATCACCCGGCGGCGGCGGTACATGCTCCACGATCTGCCGGCACAGGGGCTCCATGGACCGGATGGTATCAGACAGGTCTGTTACCGCGTATCCTTCTTTGGCCGACGCGTAGATCATGGGAAAATCCAGGATAGCATCGGGGGCGTCGAGTTTGACAAACAGGTCGAAGATCTCGTCGACTACCCAGTCCGGCCGGGCGTGCGGCATATCTATCTTGTTGACCACCACGATGATGGGCAGGTTGAGAGCCAGTGCTTTCTTGAGAACAAAATAGGTTTGCGGCATGGGGCCTTCCCTCGCATCAACGAGCAGCAGGGCTCCGTCCGCCATCTTCAGCACCCGTTCCACCTGGCCGCCAAAGTCCGCGTGTCCGGGCGTGTCGATGATGTTTATCCAGTAGTCTTCAAAACGAAACGAACCGTTCTTGGAGGTAATGGTGATACCGCGTTCCCGTTCCAGGTCCATGGAATCCATGAACCGGTCCGCCACGGTCTGGTTTTCGCGGAACATGCCGCTCTGCTTGAAAAGCTTATCGACCAGGGTTGTTTTCCCGTGGTCGACATGCGCGATAATCGCAATGTTCCTAATGTTGTTTTGATCCATGATATCCAAATTCCTTGAAGATTTTTCGGAGATTCAGTCTGCCGAGCGCCGCAGGCTGAGTTGACAGGCAAGTATAGCACTGCTACAAACAGTTTGACAAAGATTTTCTATTAGTTTACTTTAGCGGTAGATAATCAGCTCATAAAATGAACCATTTGTAGGGATGTATTAAAGGATAGAACATGATCCAGGGAGGCTGAACATGATTGTAGAAATAGCTAATGATGTTCACATTGTCGTTCTGGATTCACGTATCGATCCGGTATCATCGCTCGATCTTCACAATGTGCTCATCGAGCTGATAGAAAAGGGTGCCAGGAAAATTATCTGCGATTTGTCGAAAACCGAGTATATTGCCAGCGCCGGGTTGATGACGTTCCTGATGGCGGCCAAGAAACTGAAACAATGCGACGGCGAAATTTCCCTCTGTTCAATTAATCAGCATGTCCAGAAAGTATTCGACATATCCGGTTTCAGCAAGATATTTTCGATCTACGAATCCAGGGAGAAGGGTTTGTCAAGCTGCCAGAAGTGAAAACTCGTCCAAACATCGATACCCTGGTGCTCCGAGATGACTTGTCCGATCAAGCGCATTGAGAAAATTGTGATACGCTACTACGCTTTACAATCTCTTGCCTCCTCAACAATCACCTGCACCTGAGTAGTTGCCTCGCTGAAAAAAAACAGGTACAATGTTTGGAGAAATTACAACAATCAGGGAGAGTGACCGGTATGACTCTCGAAGATCTTTACCAGCAATACGGCAAGAAGTATCATAAACAGAAGATCATCTGTCACGAAGGGGCTAAGGGCAATGAGATGTATCTTATCCTCGAAGGCAAGGTAACCGTCTACAAACAGGGACCTCCGCCCACCTGCGACAGGATCGATATCGCCCGCCTCGAAAAGGATAATTTTTTTGGCGAGATGACGCTTTTAGAAGGATTTCCCAGGACCGCCAGTGTCCAGGCGTTAACGGAAGTGCGTCTCCTGGTCATCAATCTCGATATGTTGGAAAAGCTGTTTAAGGTTCGGCCGGCGTTTGCCATACAGATGTTCAAGAAGTTCTCTGAACGTCTGCGCAAAAGTGAGTGTTGGCTGTAAGCGCCCGTTGATTGGAGCTTTGCGTTATGGGACAAAATGCTCTGTTTGAGAAATACGGACGGACATTCAAAGAGAGAGAACACATCTGCCAAGAAGGCGACCAGGGACGGGAGATGTACCTGATCATGGCCGGTAAGGTCGTGGTCTACAAGAAAAAGAGTTCGCAAAAGAAAGTCTTAGCCTATCTGGGACCCGGTGAGTTCTTCGGAGAAATGTCTCTGCTTGAACACCTTCCGCGATATGCTTCGGTACAGGCCATAGACGAGGTCAAAACGCTGGTGATCAACCTCAAAATATTGGAGCAGTACGTGGGGATCAATCCGAAGTTCGGTATCACCATGCTGAAAAAGTTCTCCGGCCGGCTCCGCCAATTCAAGCTGTATAAAAAAAGTGAGTAGGTTTTATCAATCTTCCAGCGTGGCGTTTCGGAGTCGAATTATTTCGTTGGGGATCAGTTCCAGGCCTTTGACCCTTTTGTTTACCGCGAAGGTCTGGTTGAGAACAAAGAGAGAGATACACGGTACGTCCCGGTGGATGCGTGTCTGGATATTGCTGTAGAGGCTTTTCCGTTTCTCCGGGTCAGTGATCTCCAGGGCTTGTGAGATCAACTCGTCAACCTTCTTGTCGTGATAGAACATCCGGTTTGTACCTTCCGGCGGCATATGGTCTGAATGGAACAGAAGCCGGATCACGTTGTCTGCATCGCCGCTGGTCGGCGACCAGCCGAACAAGTACATCTGATGGGTCGCCTCGTCACGGGGACGCGAGAGGGCTTTCTCATAATCGGCCCAGTCCAGGAGCTTAATCTCCACCTCGATATCCACCAGCTGTAACGATTCCTTGATAGACTCAGCCACTGATTCGGCCATGAAAAAACGTCCTCGAGGCACGATCAGTTCGGTGGTGAACCCTTCTATTTTTCCTGCTTTTGATAGGAGTTCCAGGGAACGTTCCAGATTGAATTCGTAGGTTCCCACCGGGGTGTGGCCGAAGGTAAGCGGAGCGGCCACCGAGGTTGCCACTTGGCCGTGTGCACGGAGGTCCGACCACAGTATCTCCCGGGTATCGATGGCTGCTGCCACCGCTTTTCTCAGTTGAGCCGAATCGAAAGGAGGACGGCTGAGGTTGAATCCAAGGTAGAGTGTACGTAAGCTTTCTTTCTCCAGTATTTCGATCTTCTCGTTCTGGTTGAAAGGATCGATCCGGTCAGACGGTATGGGATAGATAATATCCACTTGTCCTTGTTCCAGGTAATTGGCTCTGCTCTCGTCATCCGGAATCGGGATGAACTCCAAGCGCGGCACGGCCGGCGCTCCCAGGAAATAGCCGGGGTTGTGTTCCAGCAGGACGCGTTTGCCCGGTTGCCACTCTTTAAAACGGTAGGGACCGGTTCCCACTGGTTGGAAGGTTTTGTTATCATCGGAAAAAGCCTTGGGTGAGATGATGCTGCCGGCATTGTGTCCCAAGTAATTGAGAAGCGGAGCAAAAGAGGTGGCAGTGGAAAACCGTACCGTATTGTCATCGATCACTTCCACCCGGTTTATCGCCTGGAAAAGTTTCCGGCGTCTCAACTTGTTCTCGGGGTTCAGCAGACGATCGAAGTTAGCCTTAACGGCCTGGGCGTTGAAAGGGGTTCCGTCGTGAAAAACCACTCCTTCTCTCAGGTAGAAGGTCCAGGTCAAACCGTTGTCGGACTGTTCCCACCGTTTGGCCAGTAACGGTACCGGCTGCATGTGCGGGGAAAATTCCACCAGGGTGTCATACAGGTGTTTATGGATACGGAAAGTCGGGTCATCCATGGCGTTGTGGGGGTCGAACGTGGTGATGTCCGGACCCATGGCGTATCTGAGCGTGGTTTTATCGAGCTTGACCTTTTCCTCTAGGATAATGCGGTAGGTCTGGCGGTAACGTTCCAGGGTCTGTTTGAAGGTCTGTAAAGCTGTTCGTGCCGCTTGAGAATCACCGCTGTCTTCTGAAATCAATTTGGTATAGTTGAGGTAGGCGATCAGGTACTGCTTGTGAGCCTCAATCAGTACCGGTTTTCGAATGGTCAGGGGAATTGGTTCATATGAAACCAGGCTCGAAAACGCCGGCCCGATCTCGTCGACGAAATCGGTAATTTCTTTCTGGATCGCGGTCAACGCTTCAGCCGGAGTGATCTTCTTCTTGAGCGCTTCGTGTACGTACTTCTGAAGGGTTAACGAAATTACGCGGTAAAAAGGGAATTTTGGCCTGGGCCGAGTCTCTTCCAGGTAGCTTTGTATCCTGGCAATCTGTACTTCCCCCATGCCGAGTTCGCGTTCCATGGCGTCGAGTCGTCGGGAAGGGAAATCCATTGAATTTTGCAGCCGTTTGTCCTGGCTTCGAGCAGATACCAGATATTTCATGACTTCCCAGGCTTCACGCGGATGCTGGGAATAGGTATTCATAGCCAGAGTCCACCCGCCGAGAGTCGAGGCAAACACGCCTGCTTTCTTGCCGGGAATCGTGTCGAAATCGACCACGTTCCGTACTTTGGTGGGTTCCTCCTGAGAAAAATGAATGAACGGCTGCCAGGTGCGGAGGAAGGCGGCGTTACCGGCTTTAAAATGCATCTCTGACAGAGTTTCGTTGTATTCCAGGAGATCTTTTGGGGGTGGTGTAATCTGATGCTTATGGATGAGGTCTACCATGAACTGCAGCGCCTGCTCGTTCTCGGTAGTATTGATAACAATGTTGTCCGGCTCGACGATAAGATTTCCGTTGTGGGCTATGACGTATTCCAGGTAATCACACACCAGTCCCTCGTAGGCCGCTCCCTGGAAAACGAAGCCTGTCAGACCGTATTTTTTGGACAGTAATTTGGCCTGTTTTACCAGATCGTCCAGCGTTCGTGGCGGCGACATACGTTCTTTGAGCAGAAGATCTTTACGGTAAAAGAGAAGTCCGCCGTTGATGAATACTGGCAGCGCGTACAGACGGCCCTGGTAGCGGCAGGCTTCAAGTGGCGCTTCGAGAAAATCAGCGAGATAGTTTTCGTTGGCAAAAACGTCCAGGGGGGCGGCCCAGTCGAGCAGGGCGTACTCTGCCGGACGGATGATATCGATAAACATAAGATCTACTTGGGACGGGTTAAGCATAAAGTAATCGATGAAATTCTCAAATTGGGCATCGGTGGAATCCACACCGATTGAAATTACATTTACCTGGATGTTAGGATGGGTGAGATTGAACTCTCTTATCAGCTGAATCTCGTTTTTGACAGCTACTTCGTGCATCATCAGCGTGATCACTACCGGACGTTTGGCCCCGGCTGGTTGAAGCATGATCAGAGTGCAAAGTAAAAAGCAAAATATCAGTAAAGTATAAGGCTTCAGTTTCAATTTCAAGTCTCCTTCACTCGGTTAGTGTTTCACGACAAATTTCGGAAATCTGAGACAAGCTCCCTGGCTGTTGATGATCCATGTCGACTGTTTGGCCCATTCCGCGGTAAACCGTGGTACGATCAACCGCCTGAGTGTTACCTGCTCTCCTTTTTCCTCGAACACGAAGGTGCTGCGGATTGCCGGTACCCGATAACTGCTGCTGCCCGCAGCCGGGGTGATCTCATAGGGTTCGATCTCGAAATCGATGTTTATGAAATGTCCGCAAAGCGGTTGTTTCCCTTCGAGGTGTTCACGGTACAGGATTTTGTTTTCCCGGGAAAAGACATATTTGACGGGTAATCCTTCTTTGGGATAGCCTTTGCGGCCTACTTTTGGTATTCCGCTTGGTTCGTCCACCAGGAACTGATGCAGTACGAGTATGACTGTATCGTTATCATTTTGCACTTCTATACGATAGTGGGCTCCACGGATGTCACGCGCAATGGTCGTCAGGGCGGACGAAACCTCCCGAATGAGCGTTTCTCCTTCTTCTTCAGCGTTAATCGGCACAGCGCTGAAAGAGAAAAAAAACACGGCTGCGGCTACGAGCGTTACTACGATTCTTTGTACATTCATGATAACCTATCCTTACGTGGTCAGGGAATCGGTCCCTGGTTGGAAACAAGTGTAGCAAGTTTAATACAACGTTTTGGATTCCTGGTTTCGTCCCAGAATACGCTGACCGTGATCATAGCCAGGTTTGTTTTAAGTCGTTCAATGTTCACCTCGGAAGAAAACGAATCTCCGAATTCCTCTTCGATGACGATCGGTTCGAGGTCGCTGAACGGGCGATTCCGGTACTGTTCCATCAACGTGGTGGCCTGGGATACAGCGCCGACGATTCGGGAGAACTTCGGCAAGGGCGATGCTGTAAGCTTGGAAATCATGCGCGTACCGATTACAATAATGATAACGATAATGACCCCAATAATGGCCTTGACGGCCGCGCTACCTCGCCTGGTCATTACTTACTCGTTCTCCTCTCTCCAAACCAGCACCTGTTGTCCCATACTGACGTGATACAGGGGCAGCCGGTATTTTTCCTTGAAGTCGATTCGGGGAGTGTGATAGCAGGCGCCCGCATACACCACGCCGTTAATGATGGTATCCATGGTGTTTACGATGCTTCCCACCGGCGCGTAGAGTGATCCCCCGAAGGCGTTTTTGTTGTAGTACGGGTTGTTGATCTTGATCTTGTCACCGGTCAGGGAAACCAGGCTGAATGTGACACCTTCCGGTATTTCCAATTTACCGATCACCACCTTCGCCTGCTGGGCGATGATGGTTCCGGAAGTCTTTATCTGACCGCCGAGAAAAATCCCACGGCGGTCGCCGATCATGCACATGCCGTCGAGGAAAAAGGTGTCGGTACCGTTTTTCCCGAAAGTCTCCTTGAACTCATTCCAGTTGCGGCAGTAGTGGCTGATTTTTTCCCGGTTGAAGGGGTAGTAGTTCTTGTATTGTACTTTTCCACGCCACGACCACTGCCACTGGCTCCTGATAGAACGGATGGTGTCAGAATAATCGCTCATCAAATAGAGTCGCTCTTCATCTTCCTGGTACACGTTGAATCGGTGGGCGGGGAAAACTCCTTCTTCGTCACCAGACCAGATCCAGACCGCGAATTCGTCCAGCGGCGGTGGTGTGCCGAGGTTGACCACTTTGATATCTTTCAGTACCTGTAGAGTCTTTTTTGAGCTGTCGTCCAGAGTGATGACGGCGGTGACCTTCAACGATCCCTTTTTTTCCACCCGCTGCTGATTTGCTTCTCTGAAGTTTTCCAGGTTAAAAAGCTCTATCTTGACGTTTATCGGCCAGGTGCGACCGTAGATCTCCTCCATCAGCCTGGTCTTGACCAGGTGCGGTTCGTATTCTTCCAACTGGGGAGAGAGATCTTTGCGGCGAAACCGGGGGTACCAGTCGGCATGGGAGTTGTTCATTTCAGTCCTGACGTGCCAGACAGCTTCTTCCACTGCTGCTTCGCAGAGGAAGGTGGCGATCTCATTCTCAACAAATCGGGTTGACTCGCTGGACGGTTGATACGGGGTGAAAACAGAGTTAACAATGAACAAAGCGACCATGATAACGCCGAGAGCAATCATCAGGGCGTTCAAGGATATTATTCCTCGCGGAACTTTCTTTTCGGTAATGAAACGGTCGATCATGCTCACCTCTTGCCGAAATGATTATAAGGCGCGTTTTGAGCCGTCAAAATGTTAACATATATATACAAATAAATCAAATTAAGGAAACGCTCATCGCAAGCTTCGCATCAGAGCATTAAAATGAGATTGGCGATTGTGAAGGATGGCGAAGAACATTGTCCTGAAGGTGGTGAGATTGCTACAATGAAAAACGCTATGAAAATCGTCATCGCTTTCGACTCATTTAAAGGGACGCTCACTTCGAGGGAAGCATGTGTCATCGTGGCCGAGTCCATCACTCGGCGGTTGGCAGCGGCCGAGCTGGTAATCAAACCCATGGCCGACGGTGGAGAAGGGACCGCCAGGGCTCTTATAGAGGCGGCCGGCGGGACCTGGATTTCGTGCCTGGTCATGGGGCCGTTTCCGGAGATGGAAGTGGAAGCAGGATTTGCCTGGTTTCCCCGGGAATCAACCGCTTTGGTTGAGATGGCTGCCGCCAGCGGGCTGGAGCTCGTGCCGCCCGGGAAACTCGATCCGCTCAGGGCTACGACGTATGGTACCGGGCAGTTGATTCGTGCGGCCAATAAGTATGGTGCCCGGCGGGTACTGTTGGCTATCGGCGGCAGTGCGACTGTTGACGCCGGTACCGGTGCGGCCCTGGCCCTGGGATGGCAGTTCCTCGACGGCAGCGGTGAGCCGGTGCCGTTGGGAGGGGCTGGTTTGGAGTGTGTGGACCGTATCGTGAGACCATCCGGATGTGAGCTGGCACCCGTAGAGATACTCTGTGACGTTGACAACCCGTTACTGGGTGAATTGGGTGCCGCCCGGATCTATGGACCACAGAAGGGCGCTACTCCTGAAATGGTTGAACGCCTCGAGCGAGGTTTGTCTCATCTGGCCGGTCTGATAGAGACACAGCTAGGCCGGGATATCAGGACTATCCCGGGAGCCGGAGCCGCCGGCGGACTGGGTGCGGGAGCCGTGGCCTTCATGAACGGCCGAACCGTGTCGGGGATCAAGACAGTGATGAGTTTGAGCGGGTTGAAAGAAGAGTTGGCAGCAGCCGATTGGGTAATCACCGGGGAGGGATCGTTCGATTGTCAGTCGCTGATGGGAAAGGTAGTGTCCGGTGTGGTGGAAATGGCGCGGGAGACCTCCACCCGGGTAGCGGTTATCGCCGGACAGGTAGCTGTATCGGCCGATGAATATCGCGCTCACGGAATCGAGACTGCTCTCTCATGCCGGGGTGATGATATGCCGCTGAGCTACGCTTTGGAAAACAGCCGCGATCTGCTTTCGGAGGCCGCCGGCAGATTTGTATGTAAATGCCTGGCAGAAACCTGATGTTTTGTAATATGATTGATATCAACGTTGAAGCCTCTAGCAAGAAGTGTAGAAAGTAAGTGAAGATTTTGGAGACGACCAAACGGTATTTGAAAGCTATATTGTTTTCGGATATCACCTCTTTTTCTCGAATGATGGGTGAAGATGAGGAGCGGACGGTGGAACTTGTCAAACGTCACCGCGATATCTTCCGGTTCTACCTGGCTAAACACGGCAGCCAGGAAAAAGGTACCGGCGGCGATTCTTTCTTTGTCCTCTTTGATTCGGCCAAAGAGGCGGTCAATTGCGCCATCGAGATTCAGAAGGCGTTTTTGCGTTTGAACAGCGATAAACAGAAGGAAGAGCAAGTCTGGGTGCGTATTGGCATTCATCTGGGAGATGTTATCTGGGATGCGGCTGACGATGACATCTTCGGAGATGCCGTCAATATAGCGGCCAGGACCGAGCCCCTGGCCGAGCCCGGTGGCATCTGTGTAACGGAAGCGGTCTATTCACAGGTCGTCTCGAAACTGAATGTGCCTTTTGAACCGATCGGCAAACTGGAGATGAAAAACATCGCTGATGTTCCCGAACTCTACCGTATTCCGGTTGACTTCATCGTTAGCGGTGAGGCCACCGGAACTGATCGTCAGCCGACCAGGCTTTCAGGAAAAAAGAGCACTTTTTCCAAGAAGCGTTTTCTTGTGCCTGGCTTGACCGCCGTCGCTCTATTGGCCGTGGCTGCCCTAATTTTTAATTTTCTTTCTTTCCCGAGCGATGTCGTGTTCACGAACGGGGACGAACCTGGTGCCGATCCCTCGCTCCTGGTGTTTCGGTTCGACAACACCACCGGCAATCAGAATGACGACTGGCTGACCGTCGGGTTGGCTGAAACCATAGAGATGAAGCTGTCCGCCGTTAGCGGGCTGAAGGTGTTTTCACACCGGCTCATCACCACCGGGGATGACCTGCTGAAAGCGGTTAAAAAAGCCAGAAAAATGGGTATCAAGTTCGGAGTGGTCGGATCGTACCAGAAGGTCGGATCGCAAATCAAAATCATCGGGAAACTGATTGATATCACCCGCTCCGGGGAGGTCCTCATTTCCCGCGAGGAGCAGGGGATGGTGGATGATATATTTTCCCTGCAGGATGCTCTGGCTGTTCACCTGGCCGGAAGCGTGGGTGCGAGACTGACACCTTCGGATAAAAAGAAAATTGCCGAGATTGGGACCCGGAACATCGAAGCTCTCGAGGCGTATTCCCGGGGGGTGTCATTTCTCATGGCCGGTAAGCATCTAAAGGCGATGAGTCATCTTCACCGGGCTTTCCAGCTCGATCCCGCATACCGGAAGGCCGAGGGAGTATTGCGGGAGGTTTTGGCGTCCTCCGATTATGTGAATTTCCAGAAAGACGGACGCATGATCACGCTGTCCATGCTGTCGTTTCCTGAATGGAAGGGCGGCGACACCTATCTCTGGGAGAATAGCTGGCGGCGGGTCACCAGGGCCTGGGATTTGCAAGGCAGGCCGCTGAAGATTGAAGTCAACCAGCGGACCGACGTGGACTGGAACTGCCTGATCACGTCCTCTGAATCACCGCTGAAAGGATATCCGTTCCAGTTTATCCTGGAGATTGAACATCTGGTTAAAGCCAAATCGGAACAAGGAATTATCCACAAACATGAAGGTGGTTGGGAGACGGACCACCGGCTTAAAAAGACGACCATACTCGAGTTGCCGGAAAACGCCGAGGTATTGGCGTTTACCCCTGTTCCTTTCGATATTGTACGGGAAGGCAACAGGGTGTTCTACACATTTGATGTGGTACGGGATGTCCATGAATTTTGGGCATGGGAAATCTGGTATACCTTTGACCAAAAGGTCGCGCAGCGGTTCAGGAGCATGGATTCGCTTGAACAAGAGGAGTTCTGCCGGGAATCGACCGGAACCCTGTCTGATTTAAAGACGTATGCAGATGTTTTTAAAATGTATATGAATCTGAATGAAAAAGACCTTGATTCGCTTGAATCTCTCCTAGACGAATATGATGAATCAAAAAACGTTTTCGGTTCATTTTACGCTTCCTGGTTAAGGGGGCTTCTGGCGGACCAGAACGGGGAAACAGCCAAACCTGAAATGTATATGGTGAAAAGTCTTGTCCAGCGTAAACGTCCCCGCGAGGCCATGTACCATGCTTATTACTGGCTCTTTGACCGCTACCTCGATTCCGGCAACTGGTCGGGCTTGAGCAGTCTTATCAATTTGGAATTGGACAGGCATCCCTGGGTAAACCAGTCATTTTTCCACGAGGTTGCCAATTCGAACCAGGCTGCCGACAAATTACGGGCGATTCTGGAAGAGCATCCGGAGAAACCGGGTGCTAAATATGATCTGGCTTTGCTGCAATACCGGCAAGGGAATTACCGGGAGGCCATGAGCTTGCTGGGAAGCATCAGGAACGAGAATACGAATTTCTACATCCTTTCACTCCTGGCGAAAACCGCAATTGAGTTGCGTGAACCGAAACTGGTGAAGGAAGCGCTCGGATATCTTATTTCGTATTACCCTCTCACCTGGGGCTGGCTCCATCACGCGATGCTGCTGGCCGAGGCCGGACGGATCAGGGAAGCCTACCGCTTTTTCAACGAGCATCTCGCAACGCCCCAGGAGCGGGGGGGCGTTCTGAATAAACGCCTGATGAGAATTGTTCACGTGGTGTTTCTTCAACTCATGCAAATGGACGATTCTCCGGACCTGGTGCAGCCGGTTATCAATACTTATATTGAGAGTGAATTTTACTGGCAATTTGGTGTTTCCAGAATGTTTCTCGGCCTTTTGTACACCACCTTCAAGAATCTGCCTGAAGATCGTATAAAGACCATTTCTCCCGGCAAAATCAGCCATCTGGCCTGGTTTTTCTACGTTATGTATACTCCCGGTGAAGAAATGACCGTTTCTGAACGCCGGCGTCTACTGGAGCTGGTTGAAAAGACTTATAAGCAATCGGCTCGTTTTAGTGCCACCCTCTTTTGGCGGTACGTCGAGCTTCTGGAAGGTGAAAAACAGTATGAACGGGCGCTTAAGGTGTGCGATGAAGTTCTCGCTCGGTATCCAGGCCAGGATTACGCGGCCTTAAAGAAACGAAAATTTATGTCTTTGACCAAAGACCAGGGAGAATAAGGAGTAGGTTTATACCATGGATAATAAGCCGGAGACCAAATCTGAAAACAAACCGTATGTCACTATTTGTTACACGTACTCGTTCGAGGATGGTTGTCGTAAACAGTTTGAAATTAAACTCGACGATGAAACCCTGGCCTTGATTCCGGAAACCGACGATTTACCGGAGACCTGGGCCGAGTTGAGTTATCACCAGTGTCCGGCGTGCCCGTTGAATGAATCAGACTATCCTCACTGCCCGGCGGCGCTGAACATTGCTCCCGTGATTGCGTTTTTCAAAAGCTTTATGTCATATGATCAGGTAGATGTCAACGTGGATACAGAACAGCGCACATTTCGCAAATATCTTTCGCTGCAGGAAGCCGTTAGCCCGCTAATCGGGCTTCTCATGGCTGCCAGCGAGTGTCCCGTACTGCGGTTGTTCAGGCCGATGCTGGACACACATCTACCGTTTATGAATGATCAGGAAACCACTTCCCGCATAGTTTCCATGTACTTGATCGGACAGTATTTCCGACACAAGCGGGGCCTTGAAACGGACTGGGAACTCAGGCATCTGAAGGGATTTCTGGAAAACGTAAGCCGGGTGAATATTCATATCGGAAAAAGGCTGCACAATATTCTCAAATTTGAAGGTGATGTGTCCATCAATGCCATCAGCATCCTGAACACCCTGGGACAATTGACCTGCTTTTCACTGGACGACGACCTGATGGATAGGCTTGGAGTGGTCTTCAGGGGCTATTTTGAATAGCTGTGGCAAACGTGGTTCACAGGTAAATTACCGCTGGATGTTTTTTCAAATGAACATAGTTTGAAGTGGAGTGATTTCATGAGCCGTAAAATCGTCGTAGGCATTCCTTCCTACAATGAAGGTGAAAATATCGGGTTTGTGGCCGGGCAGGTTGATAAGGGACTTCAAAAATATTTCAAGGACCACCAGGCGGTTATCATCAACTGCGACGGAAACAGCACCGACGGCACGGTAGAACATTTCCTGTCCGCTCAGACGAAAACTGAGAAGATGGTGCTGAGGAAGAAAGGTTTGACCGGAAAGGGAAACGTCTTCAAGCAGCTTTTCAGGTATATAAAAAAGCATGGCGCCCGGTACTGTATCGTGGTCGACGCCGATCTCAAGAGCATCAAGCCGGTGTGGGTCAAATACATGATCGAACCGCTTGAGAAGGGATACGATTATGTTACCCCGTTCTACTCGCGGCACAAGTATGACGGCACTATTACCAACAACATCTGTTACCCGCTGGTGTACGCCCTGTTGGGCAAGAACATCCGTCAGCCCATCGGGGGAGATTTCTCTTTTTCCGGAGAGTTGGCCGGGTACTGGCTGGATCAGAAGTGGATCAAGGCGATCAACTATTTCGGAATCGATATTTTTATGACCATCAGCACTATACGCGGCGGGTATAAGACGGCCCAGGTCAACCTGGGTTCGAAGATCCACAAACCAAGCGCTCCCAACTTGAACGTCATGTTTCTGCAGGTATGTGATTCGCTGTTCCACAACCTGGGGGCCGGTAAAATAGAGGAGACGATCAGGGTAAAGAAATCCAGGATGTTCGGATTGAAGAAACTGGCCCGGCCGCAGTCTTTGTCGTTTGATGACCAGAAGATAAAAAGAGACGTACTGGACGAGTATCGAACGCACCTATCCACCATCCGGAAGGTGCTTCCGGATAACCATTTTGAAACGATTTCATCGATCTTCAAAACCGGTGAACCGGTTATCGGTTCAGGGCTCTGGTGCCGTCTGGTCTACGATTGCGTGGCCGCTTACCGGAGCCAGAAGAAGGACGCTATTAAAACCCTCCAGATTCTCTATTTCGGGAGGGTCTATTCGTTTATCCAGGAGACCAGGTCTATGTCACAGGCAAAAGCGGAACTGGAGATTCTGGAACAGGCCAAAGTGTTCAGAAAAAACAGAAAGTATCTAATAGAAAAATTGAAGTAGAAAGTAAGGTGTTGTTGTATGAACGGATTAGATTGGTCTATTATTGTTGTTTACATGGCCGGCATGATCGGTATGTCCGTCTACCTGGGGCGGAACCAGAAGAGTGAAAAGGACTACTACCTGGGCGGTAACGATGTGAATTACTGGGCCATCGGTCTTTCCACCATGGCCACTCAATGTTCCACCAACAGCCTGCTGGGGGCGCCGGCTTTCGTCATCGCCATCGGCGGTCTTCTGTGGCTACAGTATGAACTGGCGGTCCCGCTGGCCATGATCGGGGTCATGATCTTTTTGCTGCCGTTTTTTCGGCGGCAGAACATCGTGTCGGTCTACGAGTACCTTGAAAAGCGGTTCGGTGTCGGAACGAGGACCCTGCTTTCCGTGCTGTTCCAATTTATTCGGGCCTTCGCCACGGGAGTGACGGTTTACGGTATCTCTATCGTCTTGCAGGAACTGGTAGACATCCCTTTCTGGGTGGCGGTTCTGGTTCTGGGTGTAGTGACGGTGATCTATGATTTTTTCGGTGGCATGAAAGCGGTCATCTATTCGGATGTCATCCAGATGATCATTCTTTACGGAGGCATCGTCGTCTGCCTGTTCTTTGCGGTGCACCACTGCGGTGGATGGAGTGAGGTGTGGAACGCCTTCCCGGCCGACAAAACGAGCACTCTTGATTTCACCAGCCACGGATTCGGGGACGGCCAGACCTACGCCTTCTGGCCTATGCTAATCGGCGGCCTGTTTCTCTACATCAGCTACTATGGTTGCGACCAGTCCCAGGTGCAGCGTGAGCTTTCTTCCCGGAGCGTCGACGACACCAACATGTCGCTGTTCCTTAACGGCATACTCAGGTTTCCCCTGGTTATCACTTACTGCCTCCTGGGGGTGGCCATCGCCGCCTTCATCGTAATAAACCCTGATTTTTTAAGCCGGATTCCCACGGTGGTCGGCAGCCAGGGGCAAACCAACTTCAATCTGGCGGTACCGGTATTCTGTCTCAATTATCTTCCGCACGGCATAATCGGACTCATCATGGTGGCTCTTTTCTCGGCGGCCATGTCATCGCTCGATTCCACCATCAACTCTCTTTCCGCCACCACCATCCGCGACATTATCGAGCGGTTCTTCGTGGGGCATGAACTCGAGGCTGGTAAACAGCTTTACTGGTCACGGTTGACTACCGTCTTCTGGGGAGCGGTCTGCATTATTTTCTCGTTTTTCGTGGGCGGTATATCCTCTTCGATCGTCGAATCCATCAACAAGATCGGTTCCCTGGCCTACGGACCTATCCTGGCCACCTTCCTGCTGGCCATCCTGACCAGGAAGGCCAACGACAAGGGAACCATCGCCGGTATAGTCGCCGGGTTTGGGATCAATATCTATCTTTGGGTCTTTCACCCTGACATCTCCTGGATGTGGTGGAACGTTATCGGCTGCGTGGTTACGTTTATCGGAGGCTATTTGATCAGTCTCATCCTGGGTGGTGAAGAGGCCGTGCCGGATAATATCGATGACCTGGTTTATAATAGCGATTCCACGAAGTCCTTCAACTTCAAACGGAACTGGCCGGTTTATTATGGGGTTCTGGTCGGTTACTTTGCGCTGATGATTGTTGTCCTGAAGTTGATCGAGAAAAGCTTTGTCTAACCGGGAAATCAATTGACGGTTACCCCTTTTGTCCGTATAATGGACGTAGCGTAGCTACTATTATAGCTATTATTGTCAATTTGCTTCACTATATATAGTAAGCAAGGCAGTTCTTTTTGATACGAAGTGAAGAGGAGATCGTCCCATGCTGCAACTATTAAGTCACAGGAAAAGTTACCGGATTCTTTCCACCATATTGGCGTTGGTTTTTACGCTCAATCTAATCGCTCCCCCGATCGTACTGGCCAAGACACCCAGCAAGACTGAAGAAGCGCAGGAGGTTCAGCAACCGCAGCAATCCATCGTATCAATCGTCGGTAATTGGATCGCTGGGATTCCCAAGCGGGCGGGCCGTAAGTTCAAGTCGAAGGACGGTTTCGACAGCGCCGATGAAGCGCAGGATGTTATTGATAATTCACCGAATAAAACGTATAACGCCAACCTGTCCAAACGGACGTCTGACAGCGGGATTATGTATCCCATCAAGCAGATCGGTTTGAGTGTTATCGACAAAGAGATCGGAATCGTCACCAGGTTCCTCTCCAAGAGCGTTGTGGATACACTCTCCAAAGCTGGCAAAGGCCCGGCTGTTTCTCAGACCTGGCAGAAAGCCAGCAAGGTCATCGCCAGCATGACTCCGAAGCAGCTCTCCACGCTGAATCGCAACTTGCAGGGATCGTCTATCAGTAAGGCGGTCAGCAATTTTTCACGCCGGAACCAGCTTGGCGCAACCATACGGGGAGACGCCAGTATGGCGGCCATCGGGCTGGTGGCGGCGCTGATCGACAAGGGGCTCTACGACGGACTCGATCTTTCCACGTTAAAAGACAACGTAATCAACATGAGTGCCATATGCTGCATGGTGAAACCGCAGCAGTCGCTGGTCTCCATGCCGATTATGATGGTGGCTTCCAAGCACTCCTACGAGGCGCTTTCCAGGGTGTTCGACAGGCTTTATTTCAGAGCTTTGAAATCGCCTGCCGTCTCCAGTATGGACAAGGCAATAGCCATGCTGGGATCAAAGATCCACAAACCGACCAGGTTAGGTCTGGTAGGTAAAACCGTCACCGATGGGTCGAAAAAAGTCGGGCTATACGACATCGGGGGCGCAGCCAAGCTTACCATGCACGGTCTGACCAAGAGCATGTTCATGGGAGCCACCATGGGGGTGGCGCTCAACGCTGTGTTCCAGGTCGGGTACAAACTTATCGAAGGGATTCCGCAGTCCGTGGTTATCGGCGGTGATCGTAACAAGCTATACGCCACGCCGGAACTCTATAACCTATATTACCAGAAGACAGGCGACAAGCAAAAGGATTGGTGGCAAAACCGCAAAACCGCTATTTCCAACGTCATCGATGGTTATCGCAAGTGGCCGGTGGCCCGGATCATGGGTGGCATGGGCGGCTTCATGGGCGGGTATCTCGGTTCAATTTTGGCCGGCGTACTTATCTGTACCACCGGACCCATTGGCTTGATTGCCGGCATCGGTATCAGTGCGGTGGTGGCCGGGATAGGCGGATTCATCGGTGATTGGATGGGGGCCAAGATAGACCAGAGCAAATGGATGTACGACCGCAAACGGCGGAGCAGGGAGAGGCAACTACTCAGGGAAATGCGGGGAATGGGATCTCCCGGCGGCATGATCAACAAGGATATTGCCCAATCGTTAGCCCTGGACTTCGAGCAGCTGGAGCGGATCGGGCAGGTTGGAAGCAGGATCAAGTTCGTCAAGAATTTCGATGATATCAAGGTGGCCAAAACTGGTGATTACTGGGACATTACGATAGAAGACCAGAACGGAATGCGGTTCAACACCCATGCTAATACCCGCTACGATTTCATCGACATGAACGGTAACCGCGGTATCTACGATCCCGAAACGAAAACAATCATCAACGTTGGAAAAATCCGCAAAAATAACGGCCGCCATATGGTGATCGTAAGCAGCAAAGATATCGCTGCCATGAAGGGCGGTACCTTTATCGGCAAGAGCGTACGGGTGCTTTCCAACGGGATCGTGATCAAGAAGCGGGCCGAGAAATGGTATGTTGTCGGTAACGGACCTGAGTACGATGTCTTCGTCCGAGATACCGGCGAACGGTATGCCTGGGACGGAAAAACGTACAACAAGACCGGCGAGGCACCAGTACCGCAAGCGAAAGCTTCGGTGAAGATTACCGAAGAGCCCGTGGAGCCCGAAGAAAGCGACCAGGGCTGGCAGGGCGCTCTGGAAAAGATCGGCCAGTAACTCGCTCATATCAAGGAACTGTCGTTCCAGCCTCACGTGCAGCACATGCTTTTCAGTATAGTGTTGAGTTCATTCCATCCTTCTGTAATAAAGCCTCTCAACTACCTCAACTATTGACGTATGTACTGCTCTGAAGTTACACTGGAACCGGGTATTGAGTCCCGTACTTGATATGCGCATACTGTAGACCCAAATAACGGAAAACTGGAGTTGTTCGAGTCCATGCGCCGATTGCATTCATCATCATTTCAGTCTCATCGGGGTATCGGAACCAACCTGGTTATTACCCTGGGGATTCTCGTCCTCCTTTTTACCCTGGGAATGGCTTTCTTCACCTTTCTTCGGGGTGAGCAGCATCTGTCCAAACGATTCTATGAGCGTGAGCAGATGATCTACGTCGCCGAGGCGGCGGTCGAGGAGACGGCGCTTCACATCCGGAGAACCATGAACATGGATGGCCAGCAATGGTATGACCATCTCAGAGAGCCCACGGCCTCTATGACCGGTGTGCCGGCTATCGAGTCTTTCTCCCCTGTTTTCACCCATAAAATCTGCCAGGAGACCTTTCCCGGCGGATACGATCTGGATGTCAGTATCACCATGGATAAAGTTGAATCATTCATCGATGACCCGGCACCTGACGCGGTGGAAAAAACCGCCATCATGGTAATCTCCTCCCGCATATCGGTGGGCGAGCGGATGTTTGCCGTGGAGACCATGCGGGAGGTCAAGGTAGTTCGTCTTTCACCGCCGTCTCCACTGGAAAAATACAGTCTCTGGTTGTGGAAGAAGGGCAAGCTTGACAAGGAAAAGGAACTCGGTGACGGCGGCTCGATTCTTGAACCGTTGGTGTTGAAAGACAAAGAGATCATGAATGACAACTGGCAGTATTACTGGCATGACGCCACCAAACGGAGGTTTCCTCTTTGTATCCAAAAATTGAGTTACTATTACCGTAATGTGGGTGAGTTTGTAGGCCAGTGTTACAACGATGTTACGAACACTTTCTCGCTTTCGGGCTTGATGATGCTGGGATCATCTGAGCTGGACACCAAACTGAAAATATCCGGTCGTATTCAGGGGCGGGGATTACTCATAACCAAGGGGGTCAAGGTCGATGTGCGGCCCTTCAATATTCATCGTGATTTTCTGTTTTCCCTGGCCGATATCGGCGGTAACTCCATAACCATTCGCGGATTCGGTAGTCGCCTGTTCGAGGGACTCCTTTACCTCCCGTACGGCGGCCTGGATGTGGAGAACAATCTGGAGATAAAAGGATTTGTGTACGCCAGTGATTGGAACTTTTCTTTGAAGAATAAACTCCAGTTTGATCAGGAACGGTTGGAACCTCCGACATATTATGTGACCATGGCGGAACAAACTATCAAATGGGTAACTCGAGGAGAAACACATGACTCGTCCGGGCCGACGGCTTTCGCAGCCGGGTTACACGATAACTGAAATAGCGATTATTATCGCGGTCGTGGCAGTGGCACTGGTACCGCTGCTCGGACTGTTCATGCGGGGCATTGTCGAGAGTGGCGAGACGGTCAACCGGTCGATAGCGGTGGAACTGGCCGCGGAGGCATTGGAGATTTTGAAAACCAAACCGTATAAAAAGTTGGTAAGTGATAAGGAACATGAACTGCCGGCCCTGGGGATTTTTGACGTGATATATGACCGGCATGTCGAAGTCACTGAACGAATAGATGGCCGTCTTCTGGAGCTCAAGGCGAAGATAACCTGGAAGGAAAACAACCGCGATACGAAGGTCAGTCTCCGTACACTGGTCTGCAATCCATGGGTGATAGAGAGATGAAACAACGAACGGAAACAGGGTTTACTCTGATCGAAATATTGGTTGTAGTAACTCTGGCTATCCTGGTGCTGGGGGCTCTGTTCAGCGTCCTCCGGATAGGCTTCAAGGCTTCCGGAAAGGGAGCGGAGCGATTGCTGGTTCTTCAGCGGATACGCAAAGCGTTGCTGCCGATGAAACGCGATGTTCAAGAGTGCGCTTTCAAGATCAAAGTGCATAACGCGGCCGACGGAAGTGAGACCGCGCTCGAGATCCATCAACCCGCGTTTGACGCTCATGGCTATCCGTTTTATGATCAGGAGAACGGGAACCCGGTAGTCAAGATCATTGTGTACCGGTTTGATCGAGTTTCGGGAACGCTTTATCGCAACGATATGAAGAAAGTGGAAGGACTCGAAGACCTGGAGTTTGCCACGTTTGAAATTATCCATGGGGGAATACGGATGCCGGCCCTCAGAGTCGAGTTTATTGTTATGGTTGACAAGAAGGAAGTTGTTTTCCGCACCGTGATCACGTCGCGCTATCTCTCCTACTGGGCCAGAGATCCGAACTGGGTCCAGAACGCTACCAGCGCTTTAGTAAACTACGGCCTATCCGATTGAGCTCGAACAATTCACCAATAATCTGCATCGGCTCGGAATTAACCACAGCTACTGTGTTGCGCTCGAAAAATGTCCTCAACGTACCTACCGGTACGCCTCCGGTCCTTTTACTTCGCGCGCCTTGTATCTGCGGCCATTTCCTTCACCTCGCTACGAAGATTGGTGAATTATACGAGCTCGAACAATTCACCAATAATCTGCATCGGCTCGGAATTAACCACAGCTACTGTGTTGCGCTCGAAAAATGTCCTCAACGTACAGGCTAAATTTGAGATATACATGATAAATTGCCAAAAACCTTCAGGCTCACTATAATGTAATTAGGGGAAGTGATGAGACCGTGACTGGCGAGGAAGCAGCGGTTTTAAAAGAAGCAGGAGAAAAGATCAATTCCGGTGACGAAGAACGGGTGGTGGTCGGGATTAATCTCCTGGTGGAGGCTGGTCTGGGTGAAGGGCTCGACCTGATTGTCAGCTGTCTTGATTTTCCTGAGAAGAAAGTCAAAATTGCGGCCGCCCGGGCCATGGGATCGTTGCAGTTTCCGAGGGCGGTACCTATCCTGGCTGCCTATATCGAACGGGAAAACGATCCCTGGGTAAGGGCGACTGTGGCCATGGCCCTGGGAGCAACGGGTGATTCTAGAGCCCTGCCGGTGCTGGCCAACCTGCTTCAGGATGAAAATTCGCGAGTTCGGGCAAACTCGGTAGAAGCCCTGGGGCAAATCGGCGATCCCGCTTGTGTGAACATGCTGACACCGCTGTTGGATGATCCGAACAACCGGGTGAAAGCGAATGTGACCATGGCGCTCTGGCAGTTCGGGGGATTACGCATGCTTTCGGTGCTTCAAAGAATGTTGAAAACCACTGAAAACAAGTGGCATCGGGCTTCTGCCGCCTATGCTTTGGGAGAAATCGGCGGATTCCAGACCATGACGACGCTCCTGGGTTCATTATCGGACCGTGCTCCGGAAGTGCGGAGAAATGTCATTAGTTCGCTGGGTAAGATGGGAGATATCGAGGTTATCCGCCAGTTACTTCCGCATCTTGATGATGAAGATCCATATATCAGGGCCAATACCGTGGGCGCCCTTTCAGTGCTCACCACTGAACGGGATATCGAATTGATGATGAGCAAGCTCCTCGACGAGACCGAGCCGGTGGTGCTTTCCCGAGCGAAGAGCACCCTCGGTAAAATGGCCGAAACCGGTTCTTTAAAAGTTTTCGGACAGTTGAGAGAAGCTTTGTTTGCCGGTAAACAGCCGATCAAAAGAGTTGTTATCGAACTTTTTGAAAAGTACGGGACAGAGGATTTAATCCCCGATCTGCTTGATATCGCCCGACGAGATGTATCAATCGAAATACAAAGCGCCGCCCGAAAAGCGGCTGAAGCCATACAGACCCGAAGTGAGAACGATTGCTTCTGATCTCAAACCAACTGTACCATTTTTTCCAGTGATGTCCGGGCCCGGTTCATTGTGTCCTCGGGAAGTTTGACCTGGTACTGCATATTAAGCAGCGATTGGTAGACGTCTTCCAGCCTGATCTTTTTCATGTTGACGCACACCCGGGCCGGACCGAGGCTGTAGAACTCCTTCTCCGGATATTCCCGCTGCAACCTTTTGATCATACCTTCCTCGGTGCCGACGACAATCCGGTCTTTTTCAGACTCTTCCGCCAGTTTTACCATTCCTCCGGTGCTTCTCACCTCATCAGCCAGATCGATCACTTCTGGATCGCATTCCGGGTGAACGACTATTGTTGCTCCGTGGCACGTGCTGTGGGCGGCAGTGATTTCATCCGCCTTAAACTTCCGGTGCACATAACAGTATCCGGGCCACGGGATAACACGTTTCTGTGTAAAACGCTGTACATAACCGGCGAGATTCCTGTCGGGGAAAAAGAGGATGGTGTCGCTGGGAACATTTTCGACTACCTTCACGGCATTGGCCGATGTGCAACAGACATCGCATTCCGCCTTGACCTCGGCGGTAGTGTTGACGTAGCAGACAACAGTTGCCTTTGGATAGAACGCTTTCTGTTTCCGGACATCGTCGGCGGTCACCATATCGGCCATGGGGCAGCGTGCATCTTTCGCCGGAAGCAGGACCACTTTGTCCGGGGACAGGATTTTGGCTGTCTCAGCCATGAAGTTGACCCCGCAGAAAACGATAACATCTTCCGTGACGTCCCTGGCTTTCCGGCTGAGATCGAGAGAATCACCGAGAAAGTCCGCTACCTGTTGAACCTCCTCGTTCTGGTAGTTGTGAACGAGGATAATGGCGTTTCTATCTTTTTTTAACTTGATAATTCCGTCCACCAGATTAAATTTATCCCTCATTGTATTCAACTCCTCGAAGAAAACTGCCTGGTAATGGTACCGCTTTTTCTGGAAGGTGGCAACGCTGCTGAAAAGTGTGTAGGTTTTGGTCCGGGATAATTATCCTCTATTTGACAGAGTGGGGCAACAAGGATTACACTCTTTTATGCCCGTCGGATCCGGGCAACACTACGCTGGTGTGGAGGTGGAACAGTGATACTAACTAATATCGAAACGATTCCCGGAAAGCAAATCGTGGAGCACTACGGGCTTGTAACTGGAAGCACTATCAGGGCCAAACACCTGGGTAAAGATATAATGGCCGGCTTAAAAAACCTGGTGGGCGGCGAGTTGAAAGGGTACACTGAGCTTCTGCAGGAGTCACGGCAGGAAGCGACCAATCGGATGATTGCGCAGGCTCACAAGGTGGGCGCCAATGCTATCGTCAATGTCCGGTACGCGACATCTTCAGTAGCACAGGGAGCCGCGGAGCTTTTCGCTTACGGCACCGCGGTTAAGATCGAATAGCCGTCTCTGAAGGCGAGGCGGCATTGTTACCTGAACGAAAGTATGGGTGAACGTGTATGGAAAACGGGTCATTTTTTCTGGACATAATCCTCCCTCTCGCTCCCATCTGGTTTCCTATTCTCATATTTGCCGTGTTCTACACTACCGGGAAAATCACTGAATCCAGACATTACAAATCCATCGAGAATCGTGAGGCGATGTATCTTAATAAACCGGCTGTGACCATTGCCAAACAGGTGGTTTCGGATGAGAACGTGGAGATGGCCTGGTTAGTTTCGGGCAGTGTGGTTATCGGGCAAGATCATTTTAAACAACTGTTGGCCATGTTGAGGAACATAGTCGGCGGCCGCATCAAATCGTATGAAACGCTGATCGACCGGGCTCGGAGGGAAGCCGTTCTGCGGATGAAAAAGAAGGCGGCCGCGGCCGACATCATCGTCAATTTGCGCTTGGAAACCGCCACTATCGCGAAACAATCAGGGAAAAAATCCATTGGCAGTGTCGAGGCTTTTGCCTACGGGACCGCTATCAAGTACAAGAATATCTGATGGAATTCGTACCAAAATCCATCGAAGGCAACAACAACGTATCCGATACGCATCCCTTGAAAGAACTCGTGACGCTAGCTGGAGGGATTCTTGGAGCCCTGGTCCTCCTGTACGTGATTCTTGGATTACTCGTTCACCTGATTGTTCCACACATTTCACCCCGAGTCGAGCGGAAAATCGGTTCCTTTTATTCATCTCTCTACGAAGGAGCGGAGCCTGATTCGGAAACCGACGTCTATCTCCAGGGAATACTTGACCGTCTCCAGGAAAAGATGGAGAAACAGCCGGTTGATTACCGGGTACACCTGGTGGATAGCGACGAAGCGAACGCCTACGCACTACCTGGTGGGCATATCGTCGTTTGCTCTGGTCTGCTGGAGGTGATACAGTCGGAAAACGAAATGGCCATGATCCTGGCGCACGAGCTGGGGCATTTCATCAATCGGGACCACCTTTTGCGGATAGGCAGAAGCCTGTTGTTCTCTATTGTGTCGGTTATTGTGTTTGGCGAGCAAAGCTCGGTGTCTCGATGGTTTCAGGGCCTGCTCGGCAGCGTTGAAGCGGGATTCTCGAAATACCAGGAAACCCGTGCCGATTCTTACGGCCTGGAGTTGCTTGAAAAGACCTACGGGCACGTTTCCGGATCGACTGATTTCTTTAAACACATGCAAAAACGAAAACACGATTCCAGGTTTTTAGCCTTGTTTGCCACCCACCCCTATTCGGAGACCAGGATTGTCATCCTGGAAGAGCATATTCAGGAGAAAAACATGGCTGTGAAAACCAATCTTCCATTACCGGACTGTATTACGCAGTACCAGAAGGAGTCCGAAGAAGAGGAATCCGAGGAAGTCGAACAAAACGATTAGGCTGTCAGCCTCAGCCAAAGCCAGTCACAGTCTACAATTGCTTTCCCGCCGTTTTAGCGTGAACAACCGCATATCCTTGATGGGTTCCGGCGGTCAAAAGTACATTGTTCATCTGTTCGCGGGATGGTTTTTTCCGGAAGGGATTGATGAGCAGCTTTGACCTGTTGAAGGATGGATCATTGTTCCCCCATCCTTTATGCCATTGCTTGAAAGCTACCGGCGCATCGCACTGAGGAATCCAGATAGTGTATTTCTCAAAACGCGGGTTGTAGCGCTTGGAAACAAGACCGTAGGTGAACCGGTGACACAGGTTTTTTCTCAGGTTGCGGGAAAGCTTTTTAGGCATCGATTTGCCGGAGAGAATTCTGGCTATCTCCCGCTGGTACAAGGCATATTGCTCGTTGCTGATGTAAATAGCGGTCAGGGCGGTCAAGGAAAAGTTTCTTTTCTTGATAATGTCCTCCAGTGGTTCCACCAGTTCCTCCGGTTTTGATTTCCCTATCGGCGCGGCCCAGTGGATGACGTGTGGAACACCGTTAATGTGGATGAGATGTCCGTCGTGTGTCACCTTTACATTTTTGCTGAAAATCCTGTTCCTGGGATTTTTGAAACCGGCTATATAGATGATGCGGGTACTGTTTTCTCCGGTACCGTTGCCGGAGGCACTAACCGGATTGATCAGTGCCCTGCCGCCTGAAATAAGTTCTTGAGGGGTTTTGTCAGTGGTTTTCTCAAGAGACGGCCGGTCCTCTATCTTCTTTTGCGGTAGCCTGGCAACAGGCTGCGCAATTTTATCCTTGCCGGGATTGAGGATCTGCCTCTGGTTTTCCACGAGGGAAGACACTATCCGGAAGCCGTCGCGACAGAGTCCGGATAACCGGTCACGAAGGGTTTCGATCTGTTCCAGGCAGAAAAAAACAGGATGGAGTCCGGTTCCGGTCATGTCTGCATTTTCTGCCGGTTCCGGTTCCGTCTTCTCCAACACCCGGGTCTCAGGCCGGTAAAGGCTGGCTATGGTCCCGCGGTGCACCGGTGTAGATTGGTACTGAATGGTGGTATGGGCGATCACATTAGGCTCAAAAATCCAAACGATGGAAGCCAGGAACAGGGCAAGATAGCGGGGGTTTCTGGCCACCCATCTCATCCTGTCCCTCATATAAGAGGAGCAGCGTTTTCCGTGCGAAACGGTTGCCCTGGACCACTCGCCGGCTTTTCCCCGGGTGTTATTACCAATGGGGACCAGGTAATCATGGACAAGAGTTTCCAGAGCCTGGTCGATTTTTTCCTGCACCTGTTCCCGTACCAGTCTCGGATGGTATGCCAGATACCGGCGTTCTTCCTCGGTGTAAGGAAGCCGTGGCTGAGGCTGGAAGGACTGGAAAAATCCGGTATCCATTGGCTCCACTTCAGCTATCAGGTTATCGAGGCAAAGATCCCCGGAACGCAGGCGCTGAACGAAACCGGTTTCTATCTGTAGAGGAGTGGTATTTTTTGGTTTCACCACCAGCACGCAGAGACCTGGATCTCTCTCAATGGTAATCGTCGGCGGGATAATGGCGGCTGGTATCGCCGGAAGCATCAGTGGCCGGTAAACGGCCTGAACGGTAAGATCTTCTGAATATTCACCGGCTGGCCCCGGACTTTTTAAGGGGAGGGCTGCCCTGAGTGAGCCCGGACAGAAAACGAAGTCGTGGCGGAAGCAAGCCTCTCTCTGGGCGGTAGCGACAGCCGATGGCGGCAAAGCGACCGGAGCACTGTCCGGTGTTTCGCCGGCCACGCGGCAAATGGGGGAGGGCGGTTTTAAGTAGCCTGTCTCCTCAAAGGGATCGTCAAGTACTCGTGTCGGCCGGAAAAATGAGAACGCGGGAACTGGTTCAGGCTCGACTTCAAGCAGTTCGATTGGAACCTCTTGCTGTTGGTATTCACGAAGAATTTGTTTTTTGGGAACAGGTTCAAAATCATGGTTTACATATACCTGGGCAACCGGTTGTGATTGAAATTCCAGGCATAAGGGAGCCATGGATGTTTCCTCGATCGAAAACACTTCTTCCGGTATTCTCATTGACACCGGATTAAACTCGAGTTCCACGCGAAGTTTCCGTTCTTCCCGTTTGATGTACGTTTCTTTAAACGAAGGTTTGAGATGTCCGATAGCTTGAAAAACAGCAGTTGTTTTATCGAGCGGCTCCAGGTTTTTAAGAACTTCAGTGACACTTATCAGAGAAATAAAATCCTGGTCAAGGGCTGCCTTGTTAAGCTCCAAACCGCTGATTTTCTCAGTCAGTTTATCAAGTGTACCGGCGTGGTTTTCGAGATCGCTTTTGAGATCATCCAGGCCGGTGCGATCTTCTTTGAACTCCTGTTTCAGGTGCTTAATCTGGCTGCTTAAGTTGCTCAGCAGAGTTTCCAGGACCCGATACTCGGAAAACTTCCGGATACCTTCCTGTATCCGATTGTTTTTATGGTTGTAGGTGTTAAGACGTAGTTTAATGGCCTTGAACTCGCGTTTGTCCCGGGCAGAGTCTTTCATCAAGCTGTTGAGTTGGCTTTTTATACTATCGAGCCGGCCCAGCAGGTCGTTCATTTTATCGAGGTCAATAATCATGAAATGTCTGCTCATTTTGAGTCAAGCCCAATCACCATGAAACACCTCGCTTTACAGGTTGGCCAGGTGCTATGAAATCAGCCATTAAAAGTATATCCGTTAATGGCCTGGTTCGTCAAATTTGGGAGAACCTTAAAATACATCTAATTAGAGACGTAGATCTCAGGAATACTATGCGTTTTCTTATTCTTACAATGTAGAGCCGAGTAGAGCCGAGTGATAATCTCACTAATGTCCTGTTTGATATGCTTGAAATTCGAAACTGTTATTCTTAAAGTGAGGTTGGAGATTTTGATTTCAGACGACTGGTGAATTATTTTGGGCAAATACGGTATTATGCTTTTTGGGGTGAGAATTATGAAAAAGTGGATAGTTTTTGGTCTGGCGCTGTTTTTAGTTTTATGTATGGCAACTGTTGGATATTCTCGTGATCCCAAGGCGGCTGTCAAGCTCCTCTACGAAGCCTGGGAGAAGTATGGCGATGAACAAATCACTATTCTCAGGGAGGTCATCGAAAAATATCCCGAGTCCGGTTGTGCCGAACGGGCCCGGCGTGACCTGGCCAACGCTTTGTACAGCCTGGGAAGAGTTGATGAAACTATTAAAGAGCGTAAAAGCTACATAGAGAAATATCCCGTAAGCGGTGAAGCGCAAAGCGCACAGTCATGGATCGCCCAGGAGCTTTTTGGCCGGAACAGGTTTGAAGAAGCCCTGGAAGAATCACGGCGATTCCTGAATATGTTTCCCGATTGTACTCCGCGTTCAGCCGGCCACACCAAATGGAGAATAATAGAGTGTGAATTCGAAAAACTCTCTCGTATCACACCGGAAGAAGCGGTGGATAAGTACCGGCAGTTGGCGAATGAATCCGATTATTATCGGTCTCAAGCCCTGTGGAAAGTCGCATTGATTTATGAGAACAGCCTTAAAGACCCCCGGAAGGCAATTGCCGCATACCGGGCGTACCTGGATAAATTCCCGGAAGGTGGTAACGTTTCGGAGGCGTTGTGGAGGATGTCGGAAAATTATAGAGAGATAGACGACGTGCCCGGTGCTCTTGGCGGATTCGGCCTCCTCGCTCGGAACTATCCGGGCAGCCGGCAGGCGGGAGATGCATTGATGAGGCTGGCTTTGACCGGTGAGGAATTTGCCAACCGGAAACAATATGACAGCGCGTTGGCGGTCTACCAAACGTTTACTGAACTCTATCCCGCTCAAGGATGGCACACCGAGGGCCACGGAGGGTATCTCGGATACGGATATGACCGGGAAATCCTGCGCAGAATTGCAAATCTCCATCAAATTCGCAAAGAGTTCGGAAAAGCAATTGAAATCTGTCAGCAAATTCTATCTTCAGATGAGGAATTCCTACCGGGAAGTTTTACACATCTTGACGTGAGAGTGGATTATGTAATTGATCACCTGGCCGTCTACCGTCAACTTGCCACGATGTACTCCGAGACCGGTAAGAGTGAAAAAGCTAAAGAAGTGAGCCGCCGATTGGAACGTTTGGACGGTGATATAGCCAAGATCAAGAAAAAAGTGACCGCAAAATTCGGGGAAAAGTCCGCCACGATTTCATTTAGAAAAATTGATATAGAAAACAAAAAAGCGGTTGTAGATATAGCTATTTCCTACTCTCCTCGTCTCGGATGCGGTTACCGGGTATGGCTTTCAAAAGGGCTTCTGGGCTGGAGTATCGATAAATCAGAGAGCACCTGGCAGATATAAAGGCAGCCGCACCATAGTCGACAGGTACGGCTTGATGTTACGTTACTTCTTGACAATGTTCAGGAAATATACCCATGGAGACGGCGGGAATCGAACCCGCGTCCGAAAAAAGCTCCGACAGGAGTCCTACGAGCGTAGTCGACGTTTTAGTTTCGCTTTCGGAGGCTCCCGCCAACGAGATCCTCGTGAGCTAATTCCCTGGTTTTCCCACCGGCGGCCGGGAATAGAGCCGGCCGGCAGTACCCTGCTTAGATGGCGCCCTTTACGCTCGCGCAGGAAACGGCCGCAAGGGCGTGGCTGCACTATTTAGGCAGCCAGTGCTAGTTCTTGATCTGCAAGTACATTTAGTTTCCACCGGTTTAACGAGGGAGGCGGAACCTCGGCTCGCACTCCAGAATTCACTTTATCCGTCGAACCCTGATCGTCCCCAAAATATCACAAACTGAAAACGTGCTTTCCTTCTCGCTGCCAATGTACTCACATTTCCAGTATACATCACAAAACGACGATTGGTCAACGTGAGATTAGCAAGCGTCTTTCGAGGTAACAATGCAGGTCCTGTGCGTTGACGGCTGCATGGGCTCAGGTTATAATAACGATAGATTTGGAGAACCTTTAACCCGAAAACTGCAGTAGACATTCTGCTGCGGCTCTGAACTGACCACAGCTACTGCGTTGCGTTCGGTCAGCCAGCCTCGCTGTAATATGCATTACAGCTCCGGGTGGTTTCGGTCGCGCGCCTTGTATCTGCGGCCATTTCCTTCGCCTCGCGACGAAGCCAGCTGCAGTTTTCAGGTTGATTGCTTGGAAAAAGGGAAAATTGAATTCCATGACCGGAACAAAACGTTACACTGAAGAGTCGTTGAAAAAATTGAACGAGATTATCGATCCTTCAGAGATGATAAAAGAGATCGGCTTTCGAGCTGATTCGATGTTCTTTTCCGGTAACAAACTCTACTGCTTCTGCCCTCTCGACGGAGCGATGATTCAGGGGAACATGGAGATCGACCTTGAAAAGAAAATCTTCTTGTGTGCCACATGCCACCGGCAGGGTGATCTTATCGATCTTTTTGCCAAAGCCAGGAAGGTGCCCTATGAAGATGCCGCCGAGAGTCTGAACCGTAAGTACGGCAACAAGCTCCTTCAGGAAAACGAGCAGGAGGATGATCCTGCCGAAACGGGTTGCAAAGCGGGTGAGTTGGCAATTCCCCTGAATGAACTTCAACGCCGTCGCGAAGGAGTCAATAGGCAACCGCTGGAAATGTTTTCCTGGAAGCTGTTCAAGGCTTCTCCTCGATCCGGCTTTGAATTTGCCGAAAGAAATGATGTTTTCACCCGCCGCGGATTTGATTCCCTGGTTTCCCAGTTCAGTTTTACTGCCGAAGCCAGGGACAGCATGATGTCCGGTGACCCCGGGAAAGCTCAACCGTGGGCGGTGGGTGATTTCTATCTGTTCCACAAGCAGCGCTGTGCGGTTGATTTTATCAGGGACCGGCTTTTCGATTTTGTGCCGGTAATGATTACGACCGAGTCGGCAGCTTACGAACCGCAGGAGTGCATTGAATTTTTCGAGGAACTTCTCGGCAGCCCGGAGCAGATGAAAATTTCTATTGATGGAAGCCAGTATAGTCCGGAGGAGGTCGTTTACGATTTTACCAGGGTCTGCCGCGAAGTACGGCGGGAGATCAGGGTGCTGCGCGACCGGTATGATATACCCGAAGATTCGCTTCGGGTTTTAACCGATGGTGAAGTCCTACTCGTGGTAATACCGTTTGGTCTTTTCGGCGATGTTCCTTCACGGCATCTTCCCGAAGTGTTTTCTAAAATGGCCGCGGAGTTTGCCGAGATTCGGCTATTAGACGGGAAGATAGCCTTCCAGGAGAGTAAAACCGCCGTCTTTGACTGCTACCACATCGATTCCATGGTCCCTCTCATAAACCGCTCAAGCCCCTGGAGTGGAAGAACATTTGTTGCCCTGTCGGCCAGCGATTTCACCCGCATGTCCAGCGAGGAAGTGAGAATGGCCAGCCGCGCTCCTCGGGAACGTAGTCAAGAGGTGGAGATTGCAAGGGTCCCAAAACTGGTTCAATATTATCACGACCTGCTGACTTCGATTCTCACACCACTTCCGGATTTGCCCGGTGTAGCTATAGAAGCCGAGCCGTCTGTTGAAGCAGTACAGGTTCAGGCCGAAACGATACCAAGGACCGGAGAGGCAAACGATTTCAGATTTTGGCCCCAAACCGTGATTTCCATGCCGGAGTTAACCTCGGCTCTTAAGAAACGTCAGGAATATCTGAGCGGATTGCCGGGATCATTTATCCCTGCTCTCGATTCAATGTTGAAAGCGGGACCGGGGGAGGTTTTACTGGTTCTGGGTGAGAATGTGTTTGAAACTGCCGCTTTTGGGTTTCACCTTTGTTTTTCCGTTTGTCTTGAAGCTGAGTTTCCACTTCTGCTCTTTGGCAGCGAACCGGGACCGGAACGGCTGGCTGACATGGTATCGAGCCAGGATCAGAATTTTCTGGATGGAAAAATGGCATTTATCAATACCCAGATTGGCTATATCCCCCATCTCCCTGTTGGGCATGAACTGGATTCGTTCTTCGAACAACTGGTAATTGAAGATACTGAAACTATTATTACCGGATCGGTGTCTGATGTGCGGGCGGCCCTGCGGTTAGCTGACAAATTGAGGAAAGCAAAACTCGGAGGAGTAATTGCATCCTCAGCGCCATCCAACGTTGAAACCGGTGATTTCGCCTGGGAGTTTTCTCTCGGTTCCGGTACATATTCCGGTGGACCGGGTGGAGTCGTTTTGCTACGAAACTGTGGCGACCACCGGTTTGAAGCCGATATCATCAGGAGCAATATCGGCTCACCAGGCCTGGTCGCCGTGCGGTTTGTTCCCTCTACCTACAGGTTTAAGGAGAATGGCCACGACGGTGATGGGAGACCGGCATGAATGAAGATCTTAAGAAAATAATTGATCGTCTGCACCATGACGATCCCCAGGTCAGGAAAGACGCCGCAGTGGCTCTGGGTGAGATGGAAAGCCAGGAAGCTATTTCTGCCTTGATGGAGATGTTAACGGACTCTAATCCGGCGGTCCGGTATTTTGTCAAACGGTCCCTGGGAAGAATCCGCAAAGTTCATACTCCCCGTCATGAGGAAGTTACTAAAAGTTTAAAAGATGGGGAAAAACCTGATATCAACGTCGATGCTCTGGAAAAATATCTAAATGATCCGGAGTATACCAAGAGAATGACGGCGGTGAAGGGCACGCTGAAAATCGGCAGTCCTCTGGCGGTTCCGTTTCTCATCGATCGTTTGGGTATTGAAGAACATGATTTCGTTAAATCTGCTCTGTCAAAAGCAATAGGAATTCTCGGAGATGAACATGTAGCGGAGCGCCTTGTGCCCTTTTTGAAAGACCCCGACAGCCGTGTTCGGGCAAACGTTATCGAGGGACTGGAAGCTACGGGAGCGGATATCCTGGAGTACATCGTGCCTTGTTTTACCGACAGCGATAATCGTGTCCGTGGCAACGCCTTTAGGATCCTGGGCCGGTATGACCGGGAGCAGGCTATCGGCAAGCTTGAAGATATGTACCGGATTGGTGATTTTTCCGCCAGGCTGAGTGCTGTTTTTGTGCTTGGCAAACTGGGTCCTGATCCGCAAGTGACATCAATCCTCAAAGAAGCGATGCAGGCTTCGGAAGAAGAGGTCCGGGAGCTGGCTCAGAAAGCGCTGCGGGAGTTAGAGGTTTCGGAAACGGATAGTTCCGGCTCTGATTCCGCCGCCGCTAAATCGCCGGCCGGGGAAGATGTGGATCAGCTAATTGAGGTGGACCAGTCGGTAATTGCAGTAGCTACGTCGAAAACGCGTTGGGGAAGAATTATCGCTTATGGCCTCCTGATGGTCCTGGTGGGTGTCGGAATAGTTTCGTTCCCTTACTTGAAAAAGCTTTACACCTACCAACGTGCGAAATCAGCCCTGGCCGCCGGCCGCTCCGAGGAAGCACTTAAACGGTTTGCCGAGATAACTGATTTCCGGAACTCAGAAGAATTTATCCGGGAAGCAAGATTCGAAAGTATTCTCACTGAGAGCCGGAAACAGATCGATCGGTCTGATTTTGAAGGCGCGCTGGCAAATCTTAAAAAAGCCCGCTCTTCATTTGCTGAAAAAGTGGAGATTGTTCCGATGATTGAGGAAACTTCCAAACGGATGATCATGAATGCAGTTGAGGGAGAAAAATTTAAAACGGCTTTGGGGTATCGTGAAGAGTTCAGAAATGAGTTCCCCGCTTCGGCAAGAGAGTTGGATGGAGACCTCGAGGACTGGTTTGCCGCCAAGACTTCGACACTTGACCCGAAAAGCGATGGCGGGATTTTACTGGCCATCTTGAGTGAGCAATACAGGTTCTTCCCCGATGATCCCGACATTCTCCGTCGAGTCGCGGCTATCAAGCTTGATCAGGCCAAACAGCTGCTCACGAAGGGGGATGTCGACAAAGCGTATAGTATCCTCCGGGAGTTGGATGCTCGGTACCCAGGGCATGGCGAGATCCAAAAACTCCTTAAAACAAGTGAAGTTAAGCGGGTAACCGCATCCTCGGGGAGCAAATCAGTTGGATACCGTATCAAAGAATTGACCGATGTTCTTGATAAATACCCCGATTCTGCGCAGGTAAGGAAAGATCTGGTTGACCTCTATTTGGAACAAGGGCTGGCTCTCGACAAAGAGGGAGAAGAAAAACAAGCGCGTCGTGTTTTTAAGCGGGCCTTGGAGATTACTCCGAATGATGAGCGTTTGATTTCAGCGGTGAATGCTCAACATTTGAGAGAAGCCGGAAATCTTCTCTCCAACAAGAGATTCCGCGAAGCGGAACGGGAATTGAACGCCGTTCGAACGGTTGATACCGATCTTAAAAAAGCGGCGATGATAAAGCGGGATCTCTCGGTGAGTGAAGTCAGGCAAATAATCAAGAGAAACAACTTTGACATGGCTGCCAAGCGGCTGGAGATGCTCGTTGACCGGTATCCGAAAGACCGGGAGATACCAGATTTGTTGAAACAAGTTAAGATTGATCGGGTAAAAGATTTGTTCGACCAGGGACAATACGAGGACTCCATTGAAGAATTTAAAAAACTGGCTGAGGAGTATCCAAGTGTATCTTTCGATGAGGAGATCACACAGGCCAAATTAGAGATAGCCTCGGCGTATTTCCGTGAAAACCGTTATCTGGATGCTTATCGCCTCTACAAGGAGGTTTTATCTTCTAAACCTGATGACCGCCGTGCTATCGAAGGTCTGATAAAATCGCATTTCAAGGCCGGCCAACTGTATCTGGAAAAGAAAGATTTCGATAAAGCCATGTCCGAGTTTCAGACGGTCCTAAAGTTCGATAAGAACTTCTCGGCTGCCAAAGCCGGTCTGGCCGAATCCTGTTTATATCTGGCGAAGAGATACATAAAAGCGGGTCGCCTCACCGAGGCACGTCAGTACGTGGATGCGTCTTTACGGGTGTTTCCCGATAATGAAGAAGCTGTCTCACTCGAACAAATAATCCGGGTCAAAGAAATGGAAAAAGAGTATCAGGCAGTAGGCAATCCCTATATTCGACGACCGGCTGTAGAGCCCGGTTTTGAAGCGGAAATGCTACCGGGAAAGCCGGGAACAAAGCCTCCTCGGGTTCAGCCGGACGGTAAAGAGGAATGGAGGGTAATGTTTTCGGCCATCGACCAGACCGGTGACGACCGGGGAGATGGCAACTACATTTACCCGATTCACGATGCTTATGAGCCGGGCGCTTTCGATATTGTCGAGTTCAAAGTCCTGGTCTCCAGCGCGCAGGTCGCTTTCAAGGTTCGCCTGAAGAAGGATATCCTGAAACATTATCGTTCTACGAACACCAACTCCGATGAGCGTGAGCAGTCATCTTTTTTCCAGACCGGCGAGGGAGGATGGATTTTTCACATGTTCGATATCTACATCGACATGGATAACAGAACCGGGTCAGGGAGACGCGAGGCGCTTCCCGGCCGGAATGTTATCTTCAAGGCCGAGGATGCCTGGGAGAAGGTCATCCTGGTTTCTCCGGAAAACAGGTCTTCGATGGAACGCACGATATCTCACAAATCGGAACTTCCTTTATTGGCAGAACTCAGAAGAAACATAGAACTGCCGACAGTGGTATTTGTCAAACGAGACACGTTTGAAGTGCGGATTCCAATTGATGCAGTCGGTTTTCCTTCTTCCGAATGGAAATACCAGATATTGATGATGGGATACACCAGGGATGATCTTCCTACCTCGCTTCGAACGATTGAAGTTCAGGCCCACGCGGACAATAATCATTTCGGCGGCGGTAGCGATTACCACGGCGATTCGAATGTTATTGATTTGCTGAATCCCTTGGGAACCAGTCAGTTTACCATGCTTTCAGATTATGTCAGCGGTCCGAACCGCCAAAAAAACAGGTATCCTGAAATACGCATGGTTAAACGGTAAAGGTGAGTGTATAAAACTCGTTGAATAGGAGAATATGATCGTTATGAAACATGTTGAAAAGCAGCTTTTTTTCATACTTACTCTTACCGTGTGTGTCCTTTTTTCATGTAGCTGGACACCGGAAGCAGTGGCCGCCGACGACAATGATGATACAGAAGTACCAACTGGATTCAAACGAATTACCGGTACCGAAGCTAAACCCGGGTTGTCCAATTCGCCCGATTCCGTAATAATCCCCCCGAAGGCTCCATCGGTACCTGGTGTGCCGAATGTCAATCGCAACATGAGAAAGCGAATTGAACAGCGGATTGAGGCGATAAAGAAGAGAGTAGATCCGAACCGGTTCCGGCCGCCGCGCTGGGAAGATATCGTATCACCGGTTAAAAGCAAAAAAGTTTCCTCGATCCTGGAGTCCGGGGCCCGGCTTCCGGAAACTCCTGCTTCTGCGAAGGAAACTCTCTGGAGCAACATGCCACCCGAGGTGCAGAATCTCTTTTCCCCGAAGACTTTGTCTTCGACCGACCTCTCGAAGACAAATTTACTCCTCATGCCTTCCCTTATCAATTTGTGGGCCGGAAATCAATATATTCCCCGGTCCTTCTACCTGCCTGGTAAATGATCCGGGATAGCTACTGTATTTCCGATTTTCAGGATGGCTTCGCCTGATGTAGAAAGACCACTCCAGTTTCCGGGTTAAAGCACGGTTTCCAGGTGAATGAGGAGGCAAAGCGAAGCGGTAACGGCCAGGAGGAGAAGATCAAAAACGAAGGGGACCTTCCTTCTTCGTCGATTGCGTTTTATCATTGTTGTCCTTTTTCTATTGTGCTTTCAGGTTTATTGCAGGGCTATCCATCATCTGGTTCGTTTAATCAAAATATGAGACACGGGTTGTGAATTCGTGTCCCCGAATGAATTTATACGAGCCTACAAGGTAAAGTATGTATCATAATCAGGATCTGTCGGGATCATATCAATCAGATCTTCGAGATCTGCCTGGGAACTCTCAGGGGTAATCTCTTTGAATAGCTTATCACTCAAGTCATCCCTCATTGACATTGCATTCACCTCCCGATTGCTTTGAATCCCCGAACAATTTGTCAACCCACCGCTGAAAGTACGGGAAAAACATTGACATCACGAGTTGAAACATGTTGCACCCCCATCAACAATATTCAGGCCCACCCAGCCCGATATGTATATCGGCATACGAGGGCACCGGCTTTAGTGTTCTATACAAAAGCTGCTTTCCTCGCCCCTTGCTTGAGGACCTTTTTTACGCTGCGAAGGTTGCGGCCCGGAAGTTCCGAGCCGCAACCTTTCAGCATGCTTTAGTTTGTGTTGGGATAACCGTTTAGTATTAATTCAATAGAGGAATAGGAAGTTCTTCTCCGAACAGTCCCTGGAACCTTTTCCACAATGTTTGAGTGTTCTCGGTACTCATGCCATGGCGGATTATTTTAAGTTTCCGTTTGGCTCCATCGATGGTGTACTTCTCTACCTTGAGAAGATAGCGAATCATGAACAATGTGTTAAGATCTTCCCGGTCGTAGCGTCTCTGGTTTCCAGAGGTTTTCCTGGGCTTGAAAAAACAACCGAACATACGTTCCCAGTACCTGAGTGTCGGCGCGCTGATTCCGGAAATGGAACTGGCTTCAGAAATAGTAAAAAGTTTCCCTACAGACATCCTCTACACCTCCTTGTAGATTTACCGTCGCTCCCTGGAAAAGGGGACGTGGTCCTGCCGGCAGGAGGTGGACGCAAAAAGCCCGTCGCCGCGGGTACGACGACGGGCCGGTGATTAACTAAGCTGAACTGCAACCGTCCCTGGTCCAGTTACCGCTGGCGTCCTTGCCTCCCGGGATTTTTCCCGGCTTGTCCCTTTTTAAAGAGCGGTGATTACAACTTTCACCACTAGTATCGTCAGAAACCTAAAGTGACTTTAGAAGTTTTTTAAAAAAAAGATGCGGAAACCGCTAAAACAAGGATGAAATAGAGACAATATCGGTGGAAATATACTTAAACGGAACGTCGAAACTCACTTATCCCGAATAATTCACGAATCTTCGTCGCGAGGTGAAGTAAATGGCCGCAAATACAAGGCGCGTGCAGGAAAATGCACGGAGTCGTACCGGTCGGTACGATGAGTACATTTTTCAAGCGCAACACAGTAGGTGTGGTCATTTACGAGCCGTAGCAGATTATTTGTGAATTATTCGGGTTATGTTGTAAAATTTGTTTGATGAAAGTTTTAAAGCCGGCGTAAATAGCTTCCTGTAGAGGAAGAACGTATACCGTTGAATCGGGCTTAGTTCAAGCTTCACTTCAGGATAAACCTCAATTGCAGGTATTGATAGGGAATCGAGCGGTATCGGTGAGCTTATGTCGTTCATGGTATCAGCGGTAGCAGAAAAAGCCTTGTAAATTCAGAGGTTTTCGGCTCTTCTTCCAGAAAATACTTTAACCTCTAGGAGAGATGACATCGGTGAAGCGTAGGCTCCGGCGATTCTTGCGGACATTCTGTTGTTGGTGTATCATTGTAAGGACTTGACATAGTATTTATATAAGGCGGAGGTGTGTCCGGCTGTGGCTGGAACAAACACTTTTCAACGTGAAATGGAAAAGAAGATTCGGGACCTGGAGGGCATCCTCGAGCTGTCGAGGGCGATGACCCGGGAAAAGGATCTAGATAGTCTGCTCAATTTCATTATGGCTGAGGCTACCCAGATGATGAATGCCGACCGGAGCTCTTTGTTTCTGGTCGATTATGAGACCGGGGAGCTTTGGAGCCGGATAGCTCAGGATGCCGAGATAAATGAGATCAGGTTTCCAATCGGGATGGGCATTGCCGGAGCGGTTGGCAAGACCGGTGAAGTTATTAATATTAAAGACGCCTATGACGATCCCCGCTTCAATCGTGAGATCGACAAAAAAACAGGATACCGCACCCGGACCATCCTGTGCATGCCGCTCACCAATCACGAGAGAGATATCATCGGTGTCATCCAGGTGCTTAACAAGCGTGAAGGGCATTTCAACAAATACGATGAAGGTCTGTTGGCCGCTCTGTCGTCACATGCCGCCGTAGCTATCGAAAACGCCGAACTCTACCGTGAACGGGAACAGATGTTTGAAAGCCTGGTAAAAACGCTGGCCGCAGCCATAGACGCCCGTGATCCTGTTACGGCAGGCCATTCCCAGCGCGTGGCTCAATATGCTCTCAATATAGCCCGGGCGCTCGGACTGCAGGGGGATGACCTCAAATGCCTCGAGTACGCCGCGTTTCTCCACGATGTCGGCAAGATCGGAGTGCGCGACGATGTGCTTCTGAAACCGGGCCGCCTCTCAAAAGAGGAGTATGCCAAGATACAAGCTCACGTTCTCTTCACCAAGGAGATATTGAAGCGGATCCACTTTCCGCGCCAGCTGCGGAATATTCCCGAGCTGGCCAGCGCGCATCACGAGAAAGTGAACGGACAAGGGTATCCGGATGGGCTTCAGGGAGATAATCTGAACATTGAAGCCCGGATTCTTGCGGTCGCCGATGTGTTCGATGCCCTTACCGCTTACGATCGGCCATACAAAAAAGCCATGCCGTTGGAGAAATCGCTCTCGATTATCCAGAGTGAGGTAGGTGAGGCGTTTGATCCCGAGGTGGTCCGTGTGTTTGTTGAAAAAAAGTGTTACCTGATTGAGCAGCGGGAGTTCAACAGGCTTACCGCCGATGTGTCCATAGAATACCGGGTCTTGATGGAAGAGGAAGCACTCGAGCGGGAAGAAAAAATCCACCAGGAAAGCGCGGCCACTATGAGTGGGAGCGGATTGAGTATAAAATCGAAAAAATATGTTCCGCCCGGTAAACTGATGGAGATGAAATTAATTATTCCCGGCGCTGTTATTGAGGTAATGGGCCGCGTGGCGCGGGTTGACCGTGACGAACTCGGCATGCAATACGACATGGGAATCGAGTTTCTGGGCCTTCCCGAAGATGTGAAAAACCGGCTGGCACGGTATCTCGAGTTGAACGTTACTCGATAACGTCAAAACGTGCAACCGATTGCAAAATATATGTTCAATAGAGGATCAAGGTTCGGGAAAGGCGTTTGTATGTTCTCTGAGGATGCTCATGACAGAACACCCGGCAGGCTCACTTTACACCCGGTGCTTGAGTTTAATCGCGGTCGGATGATCACCTTCTACTTTGAAGGTGAACCTCTCAGGGCTTATGAAGGTGAAACCATAGCTGCCGCTCTTCACGCGGCCGGGGTCAGGGTGCTACGATTCAGCCCCCGTCGGCACCGGCCGCGCGGGTTTTTCTGCGCTATCGGAAAATGTTCGGCCTGCTTGATGATTGTTGACGGCAAATCTAATGTGAGATCCTGTATTACTCTGTTGCGTGATGGGATGCAGGTGGCGCGGCAGGAAGGGAAAGGGCGGATCGATCATGGATCATGATGTTGTTATCATCGGCTCCGGTCCGGCTGGTCTGTCCGCGGCGCTGGCCGCCGTGCGCCTGGGCGTCGCCAGTATTATTATTGAGGAAGCTCCGTCCCCGGGGGGGCAGCTGGTTAAACAAACCCACATGTTTTTCGGGGCGAAAGAGCACCGTTCAGGGATCAGAGGTTTTGATATCGCTAACCAACTGGTATCCGAATTGAAGGCTGTCGGCGGAACGATCTGGACAGAGGCATCGGTCATCGGGCTGTATCCGGACAAGAAGGTGGCTATTGAGTGCAATGGAAAGCTGGAAGTGATAACGGGCCGGCAAATTGTGGTGGCTGCCGGGGCCTCTGAGAATCCTCTGCTTTTCAAAGGATGTGACCTTCCGGGGGTGGTCGGAGCCGGTGCCGTTCAGACCTTGATGAACGAGTATGGTATCGTGCCGGGAAAACAGGTACTCATGGTAGGAGCCGGAAATATCGGTCTTATTGTCAGTTACCAGCTGTGCCAGGCCGGAATCGGGGTAGCGGCTATCGTTGACGCAGCGAGTCAGATCGGCGGGTATCACGTTCATGCCGCCAAGATAAGACGCACGGGAGTACCAATCCTTACCGGCCATACGATCAAGGAGGTTCGTGGAGATATGCATGTGGAGAAAGCAGTGGTGTGCCGGGTTGATGCGGCCTTCAAAGAGCTTCCCGGAACGGAAGCCGAGTTCGATGTCGACGCGGTTTGCCTGGCCGTCGGTCTCAGCCCTCTCACCGATCTGCTACGTGAGACCGGATGCCGCATGATAGATGTGAGCGAACTCGGCGGTCTGGTCGCCTGGCGGGACACGATGATGAGAACCTCGGTACCTGGAATATTAGTGGCCGGCGACGCCGCCGGTATTGAGGAAGCTTCCTCGGCCATGGTTGAAGGCACCATTGCCGGCACAATCGCCGCGGCGGCAGTACTTGGTTCCGGGAAGGTTCCTGACCTGGACGAGCGAGTGGGAGTGCTCAGGAGAGAGCTTGATCAGTTGCGGTCGGGATGTTTCAGCTGTAAGGTGCTTAATGGGGAAGAGGTGTTGGCTCGCCGTGGGTGAGGAAAAAGAGCTGGCGTTCCGCAGTACCGGCGTGCTTCGGGAATGCGATCTGAAAAACATCTTCCCATCTGAGGAACGTGCCAGTAGGGGACCCGTGACGGTTATTGAATGTATCGAATGTATCCCTTGTGACCCGTGTGTCAGGGCCTGTCCGCAGGGAGCTATCCATATGGACGGCTTGTGCGGGCTTCCAAAACTTGATGAGACGTTGTGTACCGGCTGCCGGTTGTGCGTTCCCCGCTGTCCCGGCCTGGCCATTTTCGTTATGGATGAATCTTGTGCCGGTGATACGGGTTTGCTGACTCTCCCGTACGAGTTTCTCCCGCGTCCGGAGGCTTCAAACCGGGTCGAACTTTTGGACCGCTCCGGTGAGGTTTGCGGGGAAGGCACCGTGGAGAATCTCCTGGATAAACCATTGTTTGATAAGACGGCGTTGATAACGATACGTATGGCGAAAAAGCTCGTGCGGATAGCACGGCATTTCAGAAAAATTAGAGATTGAGATTTTATATGGTTGACTCTGACACTATTGTTTGCCGGTGCGAAGATGTGACTTATGGGCAGATCAAAAGCCTTATTGACCGGGGATGTGCTCATCCTGACGACATCAAGCGTATTCTTCGATGCGGGATGGGGCCATGCCAGGGACGTACTTGTCAGGATCTGATCAGACGCATTCTGGCTGATTGTATTGGTGAAGGGCAGGTTTGCGGGATTGAGATCAAAACCTGGAACAGGTGGACGGCCCGTCCCCCAGTCCGTCCGGTCGAGATCGGGGTGCTGGCCGGCAAAACAAAGGATGATACGCGGTGAAAAACTCGTACGATCTTGTTATTGTTGGTGCGGGTGTGATGGGATGCGCTACTGCTTATCACCTGGCAAACCGGGGAATGACTAATATCCTGGTGGTTGATAAAAACACCATTTCATCGGGAGCCACCGGCCGCTGCGGCGGGGGAATCAGGCAGCAGTGGGGTGCCGAGGTGAATATCAAGCTGGCTATGGACAGCCGCCGGGAGTTTGCCACCATGCAGGAAGAGTTTGGATGGGATATCGAGTACCGGCAGGGAGGGTATTTAATCCTGGCCTTCACCGGGCCCGAAGCTGCGCGTTACAAAACCAATGTTGAACTGCAGCGGTCACTCGGCCTATCCGTGGAATTGCTGGACGCTCGTGAAGCAAAAGAGATTGTTCCGGAACTCAATACCGGGCGTGTGCTGGCTGCTACTTTCTGTCAGACCGACGGGTCGGCCAATCCGTTTCTGGTAACTCACGCTTACGCCGATGCCGCCCGGAAACTCGGGGTTGAGGTGTCGATCTGCAACGAGGTTACCGGGATTGAGTGTTCAAAGGGCAGGGTAGTTGCCGTTCAGACCAGGAGCGGTAAAGTTTGCACGCCCCGAGTGTTTAACGCCGCGGGCGGAGCCGCCGGTACCATCGGTGCTATGGCCGGAGTAGATATTCCAGTGGAACCTTACCGACGGGAAATTCTGGTAACCGAACAACTTGAACGATTTTTTGACCCTATGATCATTTCTTTTGACTATGGTATCTATTTCCGGCAGGCGGCCTGCGGAGCGGTTATGGGTGGTTTTGGCGATCCTGATCAGCGTCCGGGACCGGATGTGACGAGTAGTCTTGAGTTTCTCCAGACGATGGCTGGAAAGCTGGTCGACCTGATGCCGTGCCTGTCGGCAGTTCGAGTGGTGCGTCAATGGGCCGGATTGTATTGTATGTCTCCTGACGCTCAACCTATAATAGGGGCTGTGAGTGAACCGGAGGGGTATTACCAGGCAATCGGTTTCAGCGGTCACGGATTTATGATCGCTCCCGCTTTAGCGGCACTTATGTCGGAGCTGATAACCGAGGACAGGACTTCCCGGTCCATCGAGGAGCTTACTCTCCAACGGTTTTCCGATAAATCACGGCTTCATACTGAAAAGTCGGTGGTTTAAGAGGAGGTTTTGCAGTGCGTTTGATCGAATGTATTCCCAATTTCAGCGAAGGACGGAATCGCGATATCATCGATGCCATTACCGGTGAGATAGAGGCTACTGAAAAAGCTGTTCTTCTGGATGTGGATCCGGGAGAGGCGACCAATCGCACGGTAGTCACCTTCGTAGGACCGCCTGAGGCAGTGGAGAAAGCTGCTTTTCGTGCTATCAGCAAGGCTGCCCAACTCATCGATATGCGGCAGCATAATGGGGAACACGCCAGGATGGGTGCCACCGATGTCTGTCCTTTTGTCCCAATCTCCGGTGTAACCGTCGAGGAATGTGTAGAGTTGGCCCGGAAGCTCGGTAAACGGGTAGCGGACGAGCTCGGCATCCCCGTGTATCTGTATGAAAAAGCGGCTGCCAATGCTGACCGTTGTAACCTGGCTGATATCAGAAAAGGAGAGTATGAAGGTCTGGAAAAAAAGCTGGCCGATCCTGACTGGAAACCCGACTTCGGCGTCCCGGCCTTCAATGTCAGGTCTGGTGCGACGGTCATCGGGGTTCGGGAATTTTTAATTGCCTATAACGTTAATCTTAACACCCGGAACAAGAAACTGGCCAAGGAAATTGCTCTTAATATCCGGGAAAAAGGACGGTTCAAACGGGATGCCGACCGTAAAAAAATCCGGGGTCCGGATGACACGTTTCTCCGTCAAGTAGGAACCCTCAAAGCAGTCAAGGCTACCGGCTGGTACATCGAGGAATATGGTATTGCTCAGGTATCCATCAATCTGGTTGACACCACGGTAACGTCCATACACCAGGCGTTTGATGAATGCTGCCGGCAAGCGGAAAGCCTGGGAGTGCGGGTGACCGGGAGTGAAATAGTCGGACTGGTACCGCTCAGCGCCATGGTGGCGGCCGGCCGCCACTACCTGGAAAAGCAAGGTGAGTGCAGCGGCGTTTCAGAACGTGAACTCATTGCTATTACCGTCTTGTCGCTCGGGCTTAATGATCTTTACCGATTCGAACCCGACCAGAAGGTCATCGAGTTCCGGGTCCGCGAACCATTGCCGCTCGGGTCTTTGGAACTGCCGGCATTTCTGGATGAGCTGGCAAGCTCCTCTCCGGCTCCGGGAGGTGGCAGCGCAGCTGCCCTGGCCGGATCAACTGCAGGTGCCCTGGTTTCAATGGTAGCCAACCTGGCTTTCTCTACCAGGAAGCTGGTTGCCAAGCGAGAGCTCAACGATACGGTGGCGGTGGCAGCTCAGAATTTGAAAGACCGTCTGCTGCTGAAAGTGGATGAAGACGCGGCTTCTTTTAATGCGGTCCTGGCGGCACGGCGGATGAAGAAAAAGACGGAGGCACAAAAAATTGCCAGGGCGGCGGCTGTTGCAACAGCTGTCCGTAGGGCCACAGAGCTTCCGCTGTCAGTCATGGAGTTAGCCCAGGAGGTAGCGGAACTGGCTGTGTCGGCAATGGAAATCTGCAATCCCAGCTCGGCCACAGACGCCGGTTGTGCGGGACACATGGCGGTTTCCGCCGCCCAATGCGCCTATCTCAACGTGCTGGTCAACCTTAATGACATCGAGGACAAGGCGCTGGCGTTGAAGGTCAAAGAGCGAGCCGAAGAGCACCTGAAAGCAACGATAGAAGCTAACGGTAACCTCCAGATCAAGGTCAAGGCTGACATGGGGTAATCCTACCGTACGATTAAACCCGGAAACTGCAGTTTCCGGGTTAAGGGAGGCGCTTCGCCCAGGGAGCTATCCACCATGAATCCATCCAAAGTTTTCTTTTTTTAGTCTCGTGGATTTCAACCATGATAACTCCGTGTGTGCTGTTGCCGGAAAGTGAAACAGAGGGATTTCTTCCAGTGTCATAGTGGCCGTGGATAAATTCAGCCGGGACGCTATAATGGTTGGAAACACGGTTGGACAATGTTTGCCAGCTAGCGAGTGTAGTCAATGTGTACCATAACTTATCATTCCCGCCGTAATGGGTTTCCAGAAGGGCGGTTCTATCTTCCGACTTATCATTGGTAAACCTGGCCATGGAGAGCGATGGGTTTTCTCCTTCATCATACTGCTTGGGTTGGCTTTGGGACAGGAGAGAGCCTTCTTGATCAAACTCGAACAGGGTCGTCCACAGGGTCTTGTGCTTTGGAGACCGATGAACTTCTACCACGTGCAATCTGTCTTCAACCATCAATGCCGCGATGTCGGGCTCAACTCCGTTGTATCCGGGAGAACCGGAATACAGCTTGGTTAATGAGCCGGGATCATTCAAATCACAACGAAGTACATCCAGAGCCAATGAGGCGTCTTTGCTCGCGGTGGTAAGAATTACGATATAGGCCTGATTATTCTTCCTGGCAATGGATATTGATGGAGCCTTCCCCCGGCGCAGTCGTTCGTGTTTGAGCCGGGTAAGTCTACCGGAGCCCGTATCGAGCTCGAACAATGATAACCAGGCGTAATCCTTTCTGCCTTTTTTATCCCAATGTACCTCGAAGGCATAGAGCTTCTCGTTGTGCTTAACAAGGGCCACATCAGGATCCATGCCCTTGTCATACGAGATTGCTTCGGTCAAAACTGTGAGATCTCCTGTCTCTAGATTCCTCATGTGTGCGCTGTACCATAAAGCTTTCTTTCCGGTGTGCGTCCGGTGAACTTCCAGTATATATTGTGAGTTCCCGTCGGTAATCGTGTCAACTGCCGCATCCTGGCCGGTGTCCCGGTACACATTGAATCCCTTCTGCCCGGTTACTGCGCTATTGCTAGATAACCAGAGGAGTTGCCGGGCTGCATCCTGATCGCTGCAAAGGTACATATCGCGTCCTTGATGGATACGGTTGTGACGACGTGCTTCACCGACTATGTTGATGATATCCGATACGGTACCTTTCTTGTTGGGTGTCCAGAGCCTCATGGGGTACCTGTCGTAGAGGGAATTTCCCGGGACTCTCATGAGCCAATCGGCTATACGCCAGCAGTTATTCGCGGAAAGGTAATAATCGAGAATGCCGGCTCCCGGTGTGCGGGCAATGAAATAAGCGATGGCATCTCTGTCGCTGACATCCATGGCGATATAATCTCTCCGGGGTGTGAATCCACCATATGTATGCATTTTGCCCGGTTCATTTTCTTTATTCTTCACCACCAGGTCCATACCGATATTCAGCGTTTGTTTAGCATGTTTCCGGAAATAGATACCGTAGGCGCTTGGACCGTTTCCAGATAAAATCCATTGAATATTGAGCTGTGGATAGGAAAAGTGAAGCCGCTCGATCTCTTTGAAAAGTCTGGCGGCGCCGAGCAAACCGCCCGTTTTCTTGATATCGAGAGAAATAAAAACCTGTTCACTTGAGAAGTGCTCCGGCGTCCGGGCAATGATTTCCCACAATAGATGGTGAAGTGTCCGGTCCTCATTTTCCTCGTCGGCGTCATGAGCCAGGTAAAATGTTCCGTCGGCATATCTTAGATCTGTTTCAATACTGCGGACTCCTTGAACCGGAAGCTTACTCCATCCTTCCAGGTGGAGAACTCTATGAGCCCCGGGAAAAATGCTCCCCTGACCGGCGCCAAAACCGGTGGAAAAAAAAAGAAAGTTACAGAGGAGGACGGTAAAAAAGGCGCATGTAAACAGTGACCTGAATTTTTTCATTATTGTTATCCTTACAACCCCAGACTATCGCTATGCCGACATTTCCAATTCACGGTCATTTATACTGTCCAGGTAAGTTTTGAGTCGCCTGACGTGACGCCACATGGAGGGTTTAAGTCGGGCGTTGTAAAGAAGGGCGGCCGGATGGTAGAGGACCATAAATTGTACTCCGGGATAGCTGTCAAGAGTGAAAAAAGATCCTGCTTCTTCAGCCATGGCGAAGTTCTTCTTTGACCGGTCCATGTGCTTGAGAGAGGTTGCTCCCAGGAGGAGAATAACCTTGGGTTTGATCATCTCGATCTGCTTATCCAGGTACGGTTTGCACGAGTCAACTTCACCTCCCAGGGGCGCTCGGTTACCCGGTGGCCGGCATTTAACAATGTTGGTGATCAACATATCCTTGTTAGTGTCTATGTTTACTGCGGTCATGATTTTGTCAAGCAGTTGACCGGCCTTTCCGACGAATGCCGCTCCCTGTAAATCCTCGTTTCCCCCCGGTCCTTCGCCGATGACCATGATATCGCTCTCATGGTTGCCCCGGTCAACGACAACATTTGTGCGGTTGTCGCATAATCCACATTTATCACAATTAGATAATATTAAGCTCTGTTTAAACTCTGCATACGTATTTGTAGAGAGAACGGAGTTGGTCGTCGTATCGAATAAATCAAACTGCAGGCTGGCCATAAAATTTGGAATTCCCCTCCGCGCTCCGCGCTCCGTGGGCAACAACTACCCGGCCCCACAACCACACCAGGCAACTATATTTCGTAGTAGTGTCAACAACGTTGTCAGTAATTCCACCGCCGGTCGACTCCGGCGCCATCGCAGCGACCAAAGAAGTCTGTTCAATTGCTGGCTTGTAACTCCGCTACGGCCGACGTTAAAAGTATTGTACGCTCATCCCAATATGCTGTCAACGGATTCCTGATTAAATCTAATTGGACGAATAAAGAAGTAAAATGCCGAATAAAGAAGTCCCGGGTCAATAAGTTGATTTGCAATGATTTAAAAAAAAATGAGGGTATAATCCCGGCTACAATCAACCGCCGCCTACCGGGAGGAAAAGCTTGACCTGGTCGTTATTGGTAAGCAAAAAATCACTGTCCACCTGTTTTCCATTGACGAAAGTCGAGATGAACTTGTGGTGTTCGACAGGATATTGAAGATAGTTGAGGACAGAAATAACAGTGGCTTTTTCTTCGAAGTCAGCAGTGAAATTGCGACCGAGCTCCGAGTGCCGCAGGACACCGGTTAATTCAATAGAAATGTTCATCTCGTGCAACCTCCAGAAGTGTTCTATGTAATTTCTTTGCTTCTTTCCGCTCCCGAAAATATAGTATCATTCCCTCGTTAATTTGGCAAATCCCACCGATCATAAAAAACTCCCCCTTATGTTGATGTATATAGAAGCCCATGTTAGTATGAATCTCAAATAGCCAGAGGCCCTTTGTTTATCGGTGAAATCGGTCAAAGATAGGTTTGAGAATCTGTCTTCTAACCGGTGGCGGGGAAACACGTAGTGCCGGATTTTGCTCTCTAAACCCCGTCTCCGGCTGGCGGAAGGAGGGCAATTAACGTGCCTGAGGGTGAAGAGAAGGAAGTAAAAAAAACCGGCGGAAACAACACGATAAAATACCTTTTGGGAGCCATTGGTGTCCTGCTGTTCATTCTCGTCATGTTGTTCGTGGTCAAACAGATTTCGCAAAGTACCTATCAAAACCAAATCCAGGAAGGCGCCAAAAGTGATGAAAAGAACTCCCAGGAAATGTCAGAAGAAGCGAAACCTGCGGAGGCCGGTGCCCCTCCTCAGGATATAACCGGTAAAACCGACCTTACCGTCAGTACTAAAGACGATATGATGTGCGTGATGCGGTTCTCGGTGGTGGTCAGCAGAGCCGACATCCTGCCAATTGTTCTCACAAACATCACCAGGATAATGAACGAAGTTCTTCGTCTCATCAGTTCGATGGAAGGCGAAGTCCTGAAGGAGGGTTTCAGGGACGGCACTTTTAACGAGGAAATGGTCAGGGTGCTCAACAAACTTCTCAAGGGAGAATTTCAGGCGCAAAAGGGTTTCATGGATAAACTTCCCGTTATCGGTAATCCAACTGAACGGAAAATCATACGAATCGATATAACGAAGTTCCAGGTTGTTGCAGGCTGAGCCTGCCGGGTTCACATGGTGCTGTTGAGCAGGTAAAAGAGCCGAATGGCCCGCCGCCATGGTGGGTTGTTTCAGGGGGTACGTTGTAGTGGTAGAGATCCTTTCTCAGGATGAAATAGACGCTTTATTATCCGCAATTGAAACCGGCGATCTCAAAACCGACGAGATCAAAGAAGAGACAAAGCACCGCAAGATAAAGATTTACGATTTCAAGCGCCCCGATAAATTTTCCAAAGATCAGGTCAGAAGCCTGACTAATATCCACGAAACATTTTCCCGGTTGGCCACCAACTACCTTTCTTCCCAGATGAGGAGCATTATCAATATCGACGTGGTTTCAGTTGACCAGATTACGTATGAGGAGTTTATCCGATCGATCAACAACCCGACTGTTCTGGCTATCTTTAATCTCGGTGGCGACCTCGAAGCTACCGCTGTTCTCGAAATAAATCTCGGCCTTTGTTTGACCGTTATTGACCGACTGTTCGGCGGGTTGGGAAAGACCCTGGAAAAGATTCGTCCCCTGACTGAGATTGAAGAAACCGTAATGAAGCGTATTGTGTCCCGTCTACTGGGACTTCTCAAAGAAGCCTGGACTCAGGTCGTCAACCTTTCCCCCAGCTTGGAGATTATCGAATCGAATCCGCAGTTCATCCAGATCGTACCTCCGAATGACATGGTGCTGCTGGTTACCTTCGAAGTTAAGATAGCTGAGGCTGAGGGTATCATGAATCTCTGTATCCCATACATCGGGGTTGAGCCGATTGTCTCCAAACTGAGTGCTTCCTACTGGTGGTCGAGTGGCAAAAAGAGCCGGAAGCCGGGTGAACTTGATGTCATCAAGGATCAGATCAAACTGACGGAAACGAAGTTTGTAGTGGAATTGGGGGACTCACAGGCAACGGTGGAAGAGGTCCTTAATTTGACCGTTGGTGATGTCATTACACTGAAAACACGTATCAATGACCAGCTCAAAGTCCACGTTGGTGGAAGATACAAGTTCCTGGCCCGACCGGGGAAATTGGGTAAGAGGTTGGCTGTCAAAATTACCAAGGCTCTCAACATGGAAGAGGCTGCTGAGTTATGAGTGCAGAACGGAAGGTTTCACAAAACGAAATTGACGCTCTATTCGCGTCTACTCTCGGTGGTGAAGCCATCAGTAACGACGAGGGAGGAGATTCTCCCCCTCCAGCCGGGTCTTCGTCTGCCGGTACCGAGACAACAGGGCCGGGAATATCCAACTTAAACAAGATTCTCGTACCTGTTCTTCAGGAAAAACTGTCGGCTGCAGCCAGGCGAGGCGTTTCTTTTAACGCACCTTCATTCAACAGTATAGGGCAAGCCGAATGTTTAGAAGAACATAAAGATACAACTTATTTGAAAGCCAGGGTGACCTTCTCCGGATCTCTTTCCGGGCAGATCATTCTACTTTTTACGAAACGAGAAGCCCTGACCATCGCCGACCTGGTGGCCGGACGTTTTGATGGGTCAGAAATACCGGAGGAGGCTGACGATATCCACCTGGACGCGTTTAATGACGTTCTCAACGAGGTTAAACCATCGTTGGCGGATTCATTTGGCGGGCTAATTGGCGGTCAGGTAGATGTGGATTTCTCCCGTGCGGAGATGGGAATGCTTGACGGGACTGCGGATGAACTTCCTGATCCATTGGTTGAAATTCGCTACCCTGTTTCAGTGGAAGATGTGGTGGAAGGGAGGGTAGTGGCGATCGTGAGTGACGATTTTCTCTCACTTCTCGAAGGAGGAAGTGGAACAGATGAGGGTGACGGTTCGAGTGACGCATCGAGTGACGCATCGAGTGATACATCGAGTGATAGCTCTGGTGATGATCTGGATTTGTCGGGGCCGTTTGGCGACATGCTTTTGGGTGGAGGCGGTGATGAAGAGGAACCGCCGTCCGGCGGAGACGCGGGTGAAGTTGATGATGATCTGCAGTCTCTTTTACAACAGTTTGCTGAATCTTCCGGGGGAGAAGAGGCTCCTCAGCCGGCAATGCCTTTTGGAGCGCCGGAAGCGCCGGCGGCTGGAGGTTTTCAGCAGCCTGTATCGGTAAAACCGGTTGAGTTCTCTCCTCTCACTCCCGGACCGAGAACCGAAGTGCACGGGAATATCGAAGTACTTCTTGATATCCCGCTCAATCTTACCGTGGAGCTGGGTCGGACGACCAAAAACATCAAGGAGATTCTCGAGCTTTCTACGGGAGCGGTGGTCGAGCTTCAAAAGCTGGCCGGCGAGTCGGTAGAGTTGTTGGTCAACGGCAAACTCATTGCTAAAGGCGAGGTTGTTGTCATAGACGAGAACTTCGGTATCCGGATTACCAGTATTATCAGTCGGGAGGAACGGTTACAGAGTCTTCGATGATATGTATTTACTCAATCTTGTTAGCTGCCCCGCCGGTTGCCAGCGAACGAGTTGGTGAACCGATGATGGGAATTCAAAACATCGACACCATGGAGATGTTCGGTAAGATGATGTTTGGTCTCCTGGTGGTGATTGGACTGATCTTTATCGTCCGATTTCTCCTCAATGGCCGACGTTCTCTTTCGAAAACCGGGAATATCCGTGTTATCGAGATGGTTCCCTTTGGTAAGGAACGTTTTTTAGCTGTGGTTGAGGTTATCGGAAAGATACTTGTGATCGGTGTGACGGAGCAGAATGTCAACTTGCTGGTTGACATCACGGACAAAGAGGTTGTTGATAATCTGAAAATTCAGGAGAGCCAACGTCTACCGGGTGGTATTTTCAGTAATGTCTTGGCCTCCTTGGGAGTCAACATGAAAAATCCTGTAGGTACAGGCAACGATAACTCTCCGCGAAGCAGTTTGAAAAAAGAAGACGAGATACTCTTTATCCACAATCAGATGGAGCGGATCAAACATCTATCTCCCGGAAATGACCTGACCGGCAATTGAACCGGCGGCAGCCGGTTCCAGGGGGGAAGATGATGAGGTGGAGACAGTGATGAGATATAGAACGCGGTATGGCCATATCGGACCGGGTCTAAAAGTGTTATCCTGGCTTATGGCGGTGCTGATAGTCATCACTGTTGCCGGCGGAGTTTCCGCAGGCGCCCAGGAGGTTGAATCTCCGGCCGTAGATGTTCAGGGAGATCAACCTTTCAATTTCCCCAAAGTGAGTCTTGAACTGGGGCAGGTCGATTCGCCGCAACAAGTATCTACCGGGATACAGATCATTCTTATCCTGACAGTCCTTTCACTGGCACCATCCATATTGGTCATGATGACATCGTTTACCCGGATCGTTATTGTGCTTTCGTTTGTAAGGCGGGCCATCGCCACTCAGCAAATGCCTTCAAACCAGATACTAATCGGTCTGGCTCTCTTTTTAACTTTGTTTACCATGGGGGATGTCATCAGCCGGATTCACGATAATGCCTTTTTACCGTTTCTCGATAAAAAGATCGACCAGAAGGAAGCCGTAAAACGGGCTGTGGCTCCGGTGCGTACGTTCATGGTCAAACATGCCAGAAAGAAGGATTTGAGATTATTCATGAAGATATCGCGGAACCGGAAACCACAAAGCTCGGATGATATACCGCTTCAGGCTTTGATACCGGCCTATATGATAAGCGAGATTAAGACTGCGTTTCAGATGGGAGTCATTATTTTTATTCCGTTTCTCGTGGTGGATATGGTAACGGCGGCAGTCCTCATGTCCATGGGCATGATCATGCTGCCACCGATCATGATATCGTTGCCTTTCAAAGTGTTGTTGTTTGTCCTGGTAGATGGATGGAACCTGGTTATCAAAGCGCTCGTCACCAGTATCTGACGTCGCAACCAAAATGTTGTTTTGATCGATTGCGAAGGGAGATGATTCTCACGTGACTGCCGAGGTGGCTCTGCAGTTGGCTCGTGAGGCAATGCTGACCGCTTTAATGGTTTCAGCCCCGATGCTTATTGTTGCCCTGGTAATCGGTTTGGCGGTCAGTATCATCCAGACTACGACATCGGTTCAGGAGCAAACACTGACATTCGTTCCTAAAATTGTTGCAGTACTTCTTTCCATAGGTTTCTTCGGACCCTGGATGATTAATAAAATGGTCGACTATGTAACAGGGCTATACAACAACATGTCGACTTTTATTTTTTAGCTGGTAAATTATCGCGGATTTAATTACGAGGTGAAAGATATGGCGGCTGTATATTACCTGGAATTCGCCAAGTTATTCCTCGTGCTTATCAGGGTCGGCAGCTTTTTTATATTAAATCCTGTTCTTGGAAGTCAGATGATCCCTACCAGGGTGAAACTGGGAATGTCGCTCATGACTGCCATCGCAATATTTTCTCATGTTAAAGGAGTGACTCTGGGCCAGATGCAGCATGTTATTCCATTTGCTTTATTGGTTGGCAGAGAGTTTATGGTTGGTATTTTTCTCGGTTTGATCGCGCTCAGTTTTTTTGAAGGTATCCGGTTGGCCGGGCAGGTTTTCGGTATTCAGATGGGTTTCGGTATCGTAAACGTGATGGACCCCAGAAGCCAGGAGCAGATATCCATCATGTCGGTCTTTAAATATTTCATGGCTACATTGGTTTTTCTGTGTATAAATGGACATCACCAGCTTCTTTTGTCAATCAAGACGAGTTTTGACATCGTGCCTCTCGGGTGCGGCTTTACCTTGCAGGCGGACCTGGGAAGTATGTTTGTGTCTATGATCGGCCGGCTTTTTGTTATAGCGGTCAAAATATCCTTACCGCTAATGGCAGCGCTCATCGTAGCCACGTTCGTGCTGGGCATTCTGGCCAAGGCCGTTCCCAAGGTTCAAGTTTTCTTGATGAGTTTCCCCCTGAAGATCGGTCTTGGACTACTCATGATGAGCATGTTTATGAAGCGATTATTTGTTTTTTTTCAGATGATTTTCGAAGAGATAAACGGTGCAATACTAGGGTTGATGAGGTTGATGTAAATGGCAAAAGATTCCCCAACAGGACAACGAACTGAGGATGCCACGGATCGGCGTCGTAGAAAAGCCCGCGAAAAAGGACAGGTTTGCAAAAGTGTTGACTTGTCCGCCGCGGTTGTCTTGCTGACCGGGTTCTTGGGCCTGTACATGTATAGAAAACATTACCTTTACAGCCTGCTTGGCTGTTTGCGCCGTTGTTTTATGTTGGAAGACTACATTCGGGTGGATGCGGATTTCTTTTATGGGCTGTCCAACATGTTAATTCTGGAATTTGGTAAAATCATCCTCCCGTCTCTCTTGGTGGGCTTCTTGACAGGGTTGCTGGTAAATTTAGCCCAGGTCGGTTTTTTATTCACTACCCAACCCATGACTCCGAAACCGGAAAAGTTCAATCCTATCAACGGCGTCAAGCGAATATTTTCGGTAAAATCTTTGGCCGAGTTGGTCAAATCCATCATCAAACTGTTAATCCTGGCCTACATGCCGTACCGTCATATCAGGGACAATATGCCTGTTTTTCTCAACATGATGGACATGGATCTGAGACAATCGCTGTTTCTGCTGGCCATGATCATTTTTAAGATTGCGATTCAGATTATCGTCCTCCTGTTTATTTTTTCCCTGGCCGACTATGGTTTTCAGAAGTGGCAGTACGAAGAATCCATCAAAATGTCCAAGTACGATGTGAAGCAGGAACGGAAAGAAATCGAGGGTGATCCAAAGATAAAGGCTGAGTTCAGGCGCCGTCAGATGCAGCTTTCCATGCGGAGAATGATGGCTGAGGTGCCGAAAGCGGAGGTTGTAATCACCAACCCGACGGAGCTGTCGATAGCCCTGGAATACAACCAGGAACCCGAATCTGCTCCCCGTGTGGTGGCCAAGGGAGCCGGATTTATTGCTCTCAGAATTCGTGAGGTAGCACGTGAATATGGAGTGCCCATCCAGGAAAACAAACCACTGGCCCGGGCGCTCTATTCGAGTTGTGAACCGGGAGATTTCATTCCCCTTGAATTGTACCAGGCGGTGGCGGAAGTTCTGGCCCACATCTACCAGATTAAAATGGCCGGCGGTGTTGCCTGATGAATAGAAGAGGATAAGTAGCGGTGCCTGATAGCATACCGATGGAAGAGATTCTGAAAAACAGCGATATCCTGGTGGTTATCGGTGTTGTTTCGATTGTTGTCATGATGGTTGTTCCCATACCAACTCCGTTACTTGATCTCTTGCTGGCGTTAAACCTGACTATAGCCATGATTGTGCTCATGCTCGCGATGTATACTCCGCGGGCGCTTGAATTTTCCGTGTTTCCATCGCTGCTCCTGGTCGTGACTCTTTTCAGGTTGGGTTTGAATGTTTCTTCAACCCGCTTGATCCTTTTGCTGGGCCGTCAGTTCGAGGGCAAGATTATCAAGGCCTTCGGCGAGTTTGTAGTCGGAGGAAACATGGTGGTTGGGTTCGTTATTTTCCTGATCCTCGTGGTTATCCAGTTTATTGTTATTACCAAGGGATCCGCCCGTGTCGCGGAGGTTGCCGCGCGATTTACTTTGGACGCCATGCCTGGTAAACAAATGGCCATCGATGCCGATCTTAACTCCGGGTTGATATCTGACCAGGAAGCCCGGGAACGGCGAAAAGATATCCAACGGGAAGCCGATTTCTATGGAGCCATGGATGGTGCCAGCAAGTTTGTGCAGGGGGACGCTATAGCCGGTATCGTTATCACTCTGATCAATCTCGTGGGTGGTTTGATTATCGGTGTCTTGCAGCACCAGATGAGCATCGCCGAATCGCTGGGAATATACGGTCTGTATACGGTCGGTGACGGTTTGGTGGCTCAAATTCCCGCTTTGCTCATAGCCACTGCTACCGGTATTATCGTGACCCGTTCCGCGTCAGAAGCCAACCTCGGGACTGAAATGTTTACGCAACTGCTTAACGAACCCAAGGTCCTTTATATTGCTGGGGGCCTGCTCGGGTTCATGGCCATGGTGCCCAGCCTGCCCAAGATGCCGTTTTTAGTCTTGGGGTCGGGTGCGGGAGGTCTGGGATATCTTCTCAGCCGGGTTTCTCGCGAAGAGCAGGAGAAGCCGGCGATACAACCTCCGGCAGAGGCGGCGGCCAAGGCTGCCGAAGAAGCGAGAAAACCAGAAAGTGTCGCTTCTCTGCTTCACGTTGATCCCATGGAGATAGAGATCGGATATAGTCTCATCCCGCTGGTCGATCCCCGCCAGGGTGGAGATTTATTGGACCGGGTGACCATGATAAGAAGGCAATGTGCTTTGGAACTCGGACTGGTCGTTCCCCCGATCAGGATACGTGACAATATGCAGCTTAAACCGAACGCATATTCCATCAAAATCCGCGGGGTTGAAGTGGCCAGGAACGAGGTGCTGGTGGAGTCTTATCTGGCTATGAATCCAGGCAATGTCACCGATAAGTTGGCGGGCCGGGAAACTGTTGAACCGGCGTTCGGGCTGCCTGCCACCTGGATTACGGAAGACCAGCGGGAACGGGCAGAATCAGCCGGGTACACGGTGGTTGATCCGCCATCGGTTGTCGCCACTCATCTTTCCGAAGTTATCAAGCGCGATGCTTCCCAGATTCTCGGACGTGAAGAAGTCAAAACCATACTAGAAACGGTGAAGCAAACAAACCCGACGGTTGTGGAGGAGCTGATTCCCGGTATTATGACTGCCGGCGATCTCCAGGATATACTTCAGAACCTCCTCGATGAAGGAGTTTCTATTCGTAACATGGCCACAATTTTGGAGACCCTGGCAAAATACGGTCGGATCACTAAGGATGTGGAAGTGTTGACGGAATATGTTCGACAGGCGCTTTCACGGACGATTTGCCGGCAGCACAGAAGCAGCGAGGGCTTCATTCCGGTTATTACTCTCAGCCCGCGGCTTGAAGAAATGATAGGCGAATCGATACAACGAACCGAGACGGGAGGATTTGCCGCTCTCGATCCCGGTGTTACACAACGTATCTTCCAGAGCCTCAATAAGGAATCGAAGAAGGTCACGGAAATGGGGTACCAGGGGATTGTTCTTTGTTCACCAAAGATAAGAATCTATTTCAAAAAACTCACTTCCCGGGTGTCTCCGAACCTGGTTGTCCTTTCATATAGTGAAATTGCCCCGGATATCGAGATACACCGGGTTGGAACAATAGCAGTATAGGAGATGTAAAGATGGAAAGTAAGGTCGAGATTTACGATGGGTGATCAGGCTGACGAACTCAGACGGCTGGTGGCGGCCCGGCGGCGTCTCCTTCACGACGCGCCTGGTAAACGTAAATCGCTGAGAGCTTCTATTGTCGCCATTGCCAGCGGCAAGGGAGGAGTCGGCAAGTCGAACATTGCCTTGAACCTTGCTCTCTCACTGGCCAGGCGTGATTTGAGAGTGGTGCTGGTAGATGCAGACTTCGGGGCGGCTAATATCTGTATCCTCGGAGGTATTAACGCTCCTTACACCTTGCACGACGTGGTCATGGGCAAGCGGGAGTTAGAAGAAGTTCTGGTGGAAGGACCTTTTGGTTTGAAAATTGTCCCCGGAGCGACCGGAATGGCTGAATTGGCCGACCTGGATGATTTCCGCCGGAAAAAGCTGGTAAGAGATTTCCGGACACTGGAACGTAGAGCCGATCTGGTGCTGGTAGATGCCGGTGCTGGTATCTCTAAAAATGTCACTGATATTCTGACCGGTGCCGATCAGGTTCTGATGGTAACGGTTCCGGAGTCCATAGCTATTGCCAATGCTTACAGTCTAATCAAGTCGCTGGTACTCTCCGGTGATTCACCAAAACTGAGGCTTGTGATTAACAGGGCAAAAAATGAAATAGAGGCTGCCGATGTCCTCTCGAACATGAGCCTGGTAGCCAGGAAGTTTCTGAAATATGAGCTTGAGTGTTTGGGATGGATACCGGCGGATGTACACCTGCCACGGGCGGTTCGTGAACGGGTACCGGTAACTGTGAAATATCCTTATAGTCCTTTTTCAAGAGGGATCAAGCAAATTTTGCCTGCTTTTATATCGGGCCTGGACATGGTTATGGAAGAACCTGGCGGTAAAGGTTTGTTCGGATTCCTTCGCCAGCTTTATCGAGGTGTAGCGGGTGTGGTTGGAAAATATAGACATGGTTCGCAATTGCAAGCTAATTAGTAGTCGGAAGGAAGACATACAACATGGTTTCGGATAAAGATAGCATTCTTGCATTGGTAAACGAGGTCCAGGCAAAATTGAAAGCCCGGGAAAATCCTATGGACCGGTTAAACGCCGAGCCGGCCCAAATCTACACTGTCACCAGTGGCAAGGGAGGCGTGGGAAAATCACACCTGGTAGCTAATCTGGCAATAAAATTCTCCAGGTTAGGAAAAAAAGTGTTGGTGATTGACGCCGATCTCGGGATGGCTAACCTGGATGTCATACTGGGTATCGATCCCGGCTATACGCTCAATGATGTGGTAGAAGGCGGGCGGTCTATCGATGAAGTGATCGTTCCCGGACCCGGTGGAATAGATATCATCGCCGGTGGGTCCGGGATACAGGAACTGGCTGATCTTGCCGCCGAGATGCGGGACCAGTTTTTATCCGATCTCGAATCCCTTGAGTACCGTTATGACATTATTATGATCGATACCGGCGCAGGGCTTTCAAGGAATGTTTTGGAATTTGCCGTCATGGCTGATCGTGTGCTGGTAGTAACCAATCCAGAACCTACCGCACTCCTCGATGCATATGGAGTGATCAAAGCGCTGGCTGATGAAGTTGAAGAACCCGATGTTCATTTGGTGGTAAACCGGGTGACATCAACTATCGAGGCCGGTGAGACTATTGACCGGCTGCGTTCCGTGTCTCGTCACTTTCTCAACATTTTTGTCAAGAGTGGTGGATTTATATATGAAGACCGGGTGGTTCCGGACGCGGTGCGTGCCCGACTTCCGTTTGTGTTGGTCGAACCTACTTCCAGGGCCAGCAAGTGTGTCGAAGCTATTGCCATGAAACTTCTGAAGATTCAAGTACAGCGAGATCCGAGCCCGGTATTCAGCGGGTTTTTAGGGAGAATCGCTGGTTTTTTTGGGGGCCGGATTTCATCTGCCAAACGGGATGAGCAGGAGTTGCCTACCATGGCCGAAGAACGGCGTGATATGAAGTTAGAACGTATTACATAGGATTTGAGGGACGTCTGTGAATGCAAAGATAAAAATTTTTACCGGGGATACGTTAACTGAAGCCAGAGCAAAGGTTGATAGAGAATTTGGCAAAGATGCATTGATTTATGATATTAAAACGATTAAAACAGGTGGAGTATTGGGTTTTTTCAGTCGAACAATGGTTCAGATTATTGCACGCAAAGACGAAGAATCTCAGACTGTGGATGTTCCCCAAGTCAAGAAGACGCCTCCTGAAACAATTGACGGAAAAACGAAAAATTATCTTCCTCCCTTATCACCTAACTCGGATATGCTCCAGGTTATGGAACTTCAAAAACAGATTCTGGAAATTCGGGAACGGGTAGTTAAAATGGAGAGTGAACATGAAACCAAACCGGAATCCCTTCTCATATACACCGAATCTGAATCACCGCCTGTTCATGAGACCCTTCAACCCGTCTATGATTCTCTGGTGTCTCAGGGATTATGTAAAGATTACGTTGCGAACTTTGTCACAGATATCGAAAAAGAAGTCTCAATTGACATACTGGAAACCGGTGATGCGAAGGACGATTTCGAGCTGAGAAATATTCTGGAAGCGAAACTTGGTTCTCTCATTAACGTTGGACCCCGGTTGGAAGATCCGGAGAAATCAGGACAGAAAATCGTTGCGTTTGTTGGTCCAACCGGCGTGGGAAAAACTACTACCCTGGTCAAACTGGCAGGTGACCTTTCAATCAGGGATGGCCGATCGGTAGGAGTAATCACCTTCGACACCTTCCGCATTGGTGCTCCGGAGCAACTTGAACAGTACTGCAAGATCATGTACCTGCCGTGCCAGGTGGTCTACACACCGGGTGAACTGATGATAGCCATTGAAAAGTTCAAGGATAAAGAATTTATTTTCATTGATTCGGCCGGTCGCAGCCATAAGAATCGGAGCGACATGAAAGAAGCCAAGCGGTTCCTGCCGGCCAATTTGGGAATCGAACCGTACCTGGTTATCAGCGCTACCACCAAGTTTGAGGACATGATGGAGATTTGTAAGCGGTTTAAGGCCGTGTTTTACAAAAATCTTATCGTGACGAAGCTTGATGAAACAAATACCATTGGCCCGGTCTATCGACTCCTGCGCGAGTCGAAACTGCCGATTTCTTATTTTACTACCGGACAGAGTGTACCCGGCGATATCGAATATGCCGACGCCTCTAAGTTTATCCGGAGACTGATTAAGACAACCGGCCGGGCTACAAACAAGGCCCGTCGGAAGAAACGGCAACAGAGCGAACGGCAAACCATCAAACAGGTCATAGCCAAAAAAGATAAGAGTGAACCGGCGAAAATCCTCAAACAGGACTCATTGGAGCGTGAGCAAGAACACCAGTAGGCTCAAGATGACCTGATTACAAGCGGTCTGAATCGGTAGGAACGTCGAGACTTCCGCTGTACCACCAGGTGGCTTCACCAGCTGTGTCGTACTCCCAGACGGTATTACGTCCATCAGAAAATAGCACGTTCCCGGTGTCTAATACCTCAATTGATCGTGGAAATACAATTCCGGTGATCTCTTTGATGATATCGCCATTCGAATTGACTTCTATCACCCGGCCTTCACCTCCGGCAGCAATCCAGGTCGTGTCAGAGGATGTCCGGCGCGCATCAGTCGGTGATGAGAGTCCGACTTTCGACCAGACTGTCTGCCCCAAGGAGTTGAGTTCAACCACTTTACCGGAGCCGTACAAGGTAACCAGCGTATTGCCGTTGTCGAGACGAACAGCTTCCATAGGTTCATCGAGCCCCGTTTTGCTCCAGACTATGGTTCCGTCGGAGTCAACCTCGATGACTTTACCGTCCGGTATTTCATCCGAGACCGTGATGAGTGTGTTGCCGTTCTCAAGACGAACTGCCGAGGTCGGTTTGGCCAGGCCGGCTACCTGCCAGACAACTCCTTTGTCCGAATCGAACTCTTTGACAGAGCCGGTGCCCGTATCGTAATAATCGGCTTCGCAGACCAGCGTGTTTCCGTTTTTAAGCCGTCTGGCGGCATAAGGACCGTCTAAACCGGTCACTTCCCATATAGTGGTACCGCTGCTGCTAATCTCCAGCACTCGTCCACCTCGTGAATCGGTTATCAGGGTGTTGCCGGAACCGAGGCGGTTATCAACATCACCTGACACATGGCTTATGATATTGCTGGCTATCATCGTTCCGGCCACATTACGGACGTAGAGCACGTAATAATACGTAGTGTAGGCTGTCAGATTCTCGTCCAGAAACAAGGTTTGCGACCTATCTGTGATGGTAGTGGCCAGCGTGCCCACCGTGGTGCTGACGCCTGAGGTGCTGTGCCGGTAGAGCTTGTATGAAGAGAAATCTGGATTCTTGTTTTCTTTCCACCTTATCTGGAGACTGGAGCTTGTTGGTGACGTGATGGAGAGCATCTCCGGCATGTCCGGGTGGCTTCCCACCGACCGGTTGTCATGCTCTCGATAAAGGATGGTTCCAAGTAAACCCGTGCCGGCAGTGCCGAAAAGCAGTTCCCTGGTGGTGCAGCCGCATACAGTACCGGCAATTACAGCTGCTAATAGAACGACCATAAGTCGACTGTTAAGCATCTTGTTCATATTCTCCCTACTTTCTTGAAAAAGTATCGGTTTTCTGATGGATATATTTTAGCGTTTCTTGGTTTTAAGAGAGTCAGCGGCCGGTCTTGCCGTAATGTATTTGTCCATGGTATCAATAGGTCCATGAACGCAGCTGTTATACGCTACGCTTTTATACTCGTATTCATCTTCGGTTTCTTGGTAAACAGCCAGCCGGTCCTTCTGTCCGTCATAAAATCGGAGCTCACTCTCTCCAACACACAGGTCGGGATGATCTTCATGGTAGGAGCCATAAACGGAATCGTATCAGCTTTGCTGGCCGGATATCTGCTCGAGATCAGGGGATTTCGATTTGCCGTTCGATGGTCACTGGTGATGGTTGTGACAGGGTCGATGATGTACGGGCTTCCGTGCCGGTACTTCTCTTACGGGATTGTGCTCGTGGCGTCCTTCATATTCATGATGGGGCTCTCGGGGTGTTTTATTGTGGGCAATTCGATGATCGCTGCAGTTTGCTCGGAAGATAAAACGAAATACCTAAATTATACACACCTTTTCTACTGCATTGGATCGTTAATCAGCCCGGTGGTCATGACCGGATTTCACCGTTTGATTCCCCCGCTGACAGCCTATCCCCTGCTGGAAATATGGCGTCTGAATTTTGGGATTAATCCGCTATTAGCTTGTATCTGCCTGGTGTATGGATGGAGGCTTGATTTTCCGGAAACTCAGTCACTTGAACCGTTCTCGCTCGAGGTGGTGAAAGAGGTTCTCAGGCATCCTGCTATTTATATATTTACCGCAGTATTGGCAACGTATATCGTGGCTGATCTTTCGCTCTGCAACTGGATCGTCCTCTATCTCAAATGGAGTGGCAGAACGGTCACTGCTGCCTCGATGTATCTGACCGGTTATTTCATACTCATGGCGTTGGGCCGTTTCAGCGGCGCCCTGTTGTTGACGGAAAAGAATACAGACCTGATAATGCTGATGTGTCTCGCTCTCGTGCCGGTTTTCCTGCTGGCCGGATATCATGTCCATGCTTTATTGCTGCCGGTAAGTGGTCTTTTTTTCTCTATTGTTTTTCCCACTATGCTGGGAAAGGTCTATCATGAAATCCGTTACAAACCGTTTTTCAGCGTGGGAGTTATAATGACCGGTATGTCGGTTTCCTACAGCATTTCCCAGGCACTGATAGGCAAACTAAACGATCTTTATTCTATCGGTACCGTACTCCCGGCAGTGACGGTTGGTTGTTCGCTTGCTTCACTGGTAGGTTTCCTGGTCTATTGCTTCAGGAAAAGACGTCCGGAAAACTGAGCTACTTCTGGCCGGCCGGAAGTGCTCCATGAATGGAGCAGGAAACTCGGCAGTTTCCCAGATGGTTATAAATCCCATTACCTTTACACGTAGGTATTGTCGTGATGTATTCTCCTTTCAGGAGCGTAGATCCGAGTGATGAACTGGGATAAATAGTGCCCGGTGGAATGGGTGTGGCTTCGGTCCGGTCCATTTTGTACATCTCTAGTGCTCCTTCAAGTATTTTCAGATTAGTATTGCAACCTTTTCCTAAAGCTGTTGTTCTAGCTTTTGTAAAATTGGGGATTGCCACGACGGCGAAGAGCCCGGCCGTAACAAGCATTGAAGGAGATTTAAGAAACGTCGGCAACGCTTTTTCCAGACCCTGGTAAGATAAATCGAACTGCATGAGTGATTTGGCTTCATGGGCATTGATAACCAGACTTCCAAACGCCAACGATGCCAGTTTCAGACCGGCTACTTTGACAGTGGTATCGATGGCAATCAGTCTGAAGGGTGACATGGTTATTAAACTCTGTTCAAGCTGTTTCAGCGACGTTTCAATTTGCATGGACAACCCGTTTTTCATCTGGTTCAGCATGCCGGCCAGTGCTTGAGCCTGGGTGAGATCGGAGGTTTCCAGCATGATGTTCAAGTCGGTCGTGGAAAAGAGAAAGAATAACCGATTTAGTCCCGACAGCATGTGCATGGCCATAGGCGGAACGTTCTTAATGAATGGCGGGAGGCCTTTTTTGAACGACAGAAAACCGCATAGCGGTGTTTGTTTCAGGTCGACTTCATTGAATGCCCACGGCACTTCAAGCCCAGGCTCATCTTTTTCTGTCAGAAAACTTTTCATCTGGCCGGGAGCAGTGAACAATAGGTAACCGTCTTTAAAAGGACATAGGGAAAACTGGTGGGTTCCCCGCACGGTATTCAACTGGTAAACAGGTAAGTTGGAGATAGATGATTTTCCCTTGATCGACTGGTGTGTTTTTAGGTCTTCATCGAGACGTGCGAGTAGGGAGTCGTAATCATAGTCTACCTCCAGAAGAAACGTTGCGGTGCCTTTCTCACGGAATATGATAGCCATGGCTTTGACATCCTGTTTGGGGTGAAATCCAACCAACTCCGAGAAGCGCTGGGAGTTTTTGTTGACTACCTCGGTGAAAATCCCACCGGCATTGAACAGGTTATCGTTTAAGAAAAACGGTATATCGGCGTAAAAAAGGGCAGAAATGTCCTCCCCGGCAAGTTCAAACGCTTTGTCCAACACGCCGGCTGAAACATCGGTTGCTGAGCCGTATAGAAGGATAATTGCTGTCATCAACAGTAAAAAGACGCGCTTCAATTGAATCATCCTTTCAAGATGCGTAGGTGTTAATGTACGGGAATGGGCTAAAAGGTGTCAAGCAGCGGTTTTCGCAACTGGTTCCTTTGAGCCTGGTGTTATTTGGTTTTATTGAGGTCCGGAGCCTCTTCCCGAGGGACACTCACGGCGCTTGCGCGCCTCCGTTCGGGTTATGCCCTCGTACAGAGACTCCGAACCTCAATAAAATGGTTATTTTCAAAACAGGCTCATAGGAAGATGCTTCGCCTTATATGGGTTTGGTTACGGATGTCTTTCTTCGCTCGGCTGTTTGCGAGCAAAGGTGCCGAGCGGGGGGAGAGATCGGGTGCCAGGTGGATAGGAAACGGAGCAGTGTGGTTATTGGACTGGCTAGCAGGGCGGGACGGAATGGCTTTGTTACTGGACAATGTCGCAAGGATGTGTAGGATCGGAAAGACCTCATAGGGACTTCTTTCTACGCTTCTTGCTTATCATC
>CAZQHK010000021.1:74020-83639 GCA_964593455.1 uncultured bacterium | reverse complement strand
TGTACGCTGAACTCGCCATCGTGGCTCGAACAACAGCTTCTTGGCCGCCTTCGGACGGTAACCGGCTGTGGCGCAACCTCCGGCGAAGGTGCCTTCGAGACGAAACGATAACTCGACGAAAGAAGCACACTTGGAGAATATAGTAATAGGTAAGATGTGTAGAAAGAGGATTGGTATCGTGGTGAAACGGTTTCGGGGGGTTGTTGAATATGACGGTTCCGGGTTCTCCGGGTCGCAATGGCAGGCCGGAGGGCAGGTTACCGTGCAGGGGGCGCTGGAATCGGCGATTAAGCGGGTTACCGGTGAGGAATTGCGGGTACTGCTGTCCTCTCGGACCGATACGGGAGTGCATGCTGAGGGGCAGGTCATGGCGTTCACCCTGCAGACTGACCGTGATCCTGGACTGCTCATAAAATCTCTCAACGGAGTTCTTAACAAAGAGGTATCGGTCCAGCGGCTTGGTGAGGCTCCCGAGGGCTTCAGTCCCCGGCACGATGCGGAAAGTAAGATTTACCGTTACAGAATCAGGCATGGGATGCCCCGGTCTCCACTTTTTCGGGGCCGGGTGCTTGACCTGGAGCGTAGTATTAATGGTAAACTAATGCAGGGAGCGGTTGCCTGTATCGAGGGTAACCACGAATTTCGTTTGTTCGTTACCCTGAACAAAGCGGAAAAAAAGAAAACACGGCTTGATATCGATCGTGCCTGGATAGTTGAGCACGATCATTTGCATGAGTTGTTTTTCAAGGGTAAAGGTTTTTTGCGGAAGATGGTACGCCGGCTAGTGGGAAGCATCATCGAAGTCGGATACGGCAAACTCAGCCTGGCGGACCTGAAAGATGCCCTGGAAGGTAAAGAACCTTTGGGGTTTAAGTGTCTGACAGCCGCAGCCGAGGGTTTGACTCTGGTCAGGGTTTGGTATCCGGACGGCTGGCCGTCGGAGGATGAGTAGAGGAGGAAGCAGCATGAAGACCTATGTGGTAAAGAAAGGTGACGTCGACCGAAAGTGGTATGTGGTTGACGCTGAAAACGCGATATTGGGACGCATGGCTACCAGAGTAGCAACCGTTCTCATGGGAAAGCATAAACCAACGTACTCTCCCCATATAGACAATGGGGATTTTGTGATCGTGATTAACGCCGACAAGGTGCGGGTGACAGGAAAAAAAGAGCTGCAGAAGACTTATTTTCGCCACACCCAGTACCCGGGCGGAGGCAAGCACACGGCCTACAAAGATATGAAGGAAAAGCACCCGGAAAGGATCGTCGAGCACGCGGTCAAAGGAATGCTGCCCAAGAACAAACTGGGCAAGGCCCAGTACAGGAAACTCAAAGTTTACGTTGGTCCGGGGCATCCACACGAGGCGCAGCAACCGGAAAAACTGGAAATCTAGACGTTATGTCTTTGGGAGATATTCGAGGAGGGATTTCAAGTGTCTGAAAACGCATCAGAAATTGAAGAATACATCGGGACAGGAAGAAGAAAACAATCAATTGCCCGTGTCAGGTTGCGTCCCGGCGATGGACAGATTGTTGTCAACGGCCGTCCGTACCAGGATTATTTTCCGCGGAAAGCCCTGCAGCTTACCATCGAGGAACCATTCAAGCTAACCGGGACAGTGGGTAATTTTGACGTCAAAGCCAATATTACCGGGGGTGGCCTATCCGGTCAGGCCGGCGCCCTGAGACACGGGGTATCTCGCGCTTTGCAGAAGGCGGGTGACCATCGCCCGATTCTGAAGAAAGCCGGAATGCTGACCAGAGACGCCCGGGCCAAAGAGCGGAAGAAACCCGGTCTGCACAAAGCACGCCGCGCACACCAGTTCTCCAAACGTTAATCTCGAACCCCTTGCTTTCCACGCTGCTTGCTTGAGGGCGGGAGGAAAGACATCATAGAGAAACGGTTACTGATGTGGGCAAAGAGACAATAGATGCGAACCGACCTGACCGCGAGAGTATGAGTTTGAGATAGTACGCAAGAAGTGTAGAAAGAGGACCCTATAACGCTTTTCCGATCCTACTCATCTCTCAAATTCAACCAGTAGCAACATCTATCCGTCCCACCCTGTTGCCAAACCATAAACCACATTCTTCCGCTTCCACTCCAGCAACTACGCAAAACCTCCGTTGAGCTCGGCGCTTTCGCTCCGCGAACAGCCGAGCGGTAGATCAGGCCTAAATCTCCATCTCCAAAATCTCGAACTACATTTGCCTACCACCAGGCTCATTCGCCGGTTTAACTGGCGAATCCACCTCACTTTCCACGCTTTTCACTTATCTTCCTTCCAGCGAGTTGTTTTTATCGAGGTATTGTTTCGTCTCGCAGGCACCTTCGCCGGAGGTCGCGCGAACAGCCGCTTACCGCACGGAGGTGGTTAAGAAGCTGCTGTTCGAGCCACGATGGCGAGTTCAGCGTACACGATGTACGCGACCGCCGTAGAAGGTTACGGATGTCGCGACCGGAGGCATTGTGTGCCGTAGAGATGAAACATTACCTCGACGATCAACACCTTATACTTGCATTATCCTGTTCCAGGCGGTACGGTAGAGCACAGAAAGTAGGTTTTGCGCGTGGGTGAGGAGACAGAACGTGAGCAACTTCAGGAACAGAACCAGCAACCAGAGGTCCATGACCAACTGTTAACAACCCTCAAAAAATACTGGGGTTTCACGTCTTTTATGTTGCTGCAGAAGGAGACGATCCGATCGATTATGGATCGGAAAGACTCGGTAACCATGCTGCCTACCGGTGGTGGGAAATCTCTTTGTTTTCAGCTCCCGGCGCTCCTCATGGAGGGAATGGCCGTAGTCATTTCTCCGTTGATATCCCTGATGAAAGATCAGGTTGACAGCCTGGTGGATATGGATATCAAGGCGGCCTGTTTAAACTCGAGTATGCGGATGACTGAACGCCGAGACGTGATCAACCGCCTTAAGGCGGGAGAAATAAAACTGCTGTACATCTCTCCGGAACGGTTGCGGATGGAGTCGACAATCAGTCTGCTTCAATCTGTTAAGCTTTCGTTCTTCGTGATTGATGAAGCCCACTGCATCAGTCATTGGGGCCACGATTTTCGCGCGGATTACCGCCACCTTTATATTATAAAAGAGGCGTTTGATTCTGTCGGTGTTCACGGGTTTACCGCAACTGCCACCGAGGAGGTACAGCGTGATATTATCGTACAGCTCAGGCTCGATACCCCGGACACCCACATCGGCCCGGTGGACCGTCCCAACCTGGTTTATCGGACCGGGCTCCGCGTCGATCTCATAAAACAGATTCAAACCATTCTCGAGCGGCATCGGGGTGAACCGGGCATTATCTACTGTTTACGGCGTAAAGACGTGGATAAGGTGTCCGAACAGCTCAATGATCTGGGATTTAAGAACGTGCCGTATCATGCCGGGTTATCTGATAATGACCGTCATCGTAACCAGGACCGGTTCCTCACCGAAGAAGTTGATATCGTCGTGGCCACTATCGCTTTCGGAATGGGTATCGATCGTTCCAATGTCCGTTTCGTGCTGCATGCCGCCATGCCTAAAACCATTGAACACTACCAGCAGGAAACGGGCCGTGCCGGGCGAGACGGTCTTCTTTCCAACTGCTACTTGTTGTACGGGGGCGGAGATTATCACACTCACAATTCTTTTGTCCATGAATCACCGAACCGGGACGCCATGATGGATAAGATCGGGTATATGTTCAATTTTTGCACCCGTCCCCAGTGTCGTCACCGGGTCCTGGTAAGCTACTTCGGACAGGAGTATGAAGCAGCCTCGTGCGGTGCCTGCGACTTTTGCCTGGGCGAAGTTGACATGGTAGAAGATCCTCTTGTCGTGGGCCAGAAAATTCTATCCTGCGTTTATCGCGTCAACCATGGCGAGTCATACGGATTCGGGGCAGGGTACATAACATCGGTACTCAAGGGAAGTAATATCGACCGGATTAAAAACAATGGGCACCAGTCTCTCTCCACCTTCGGCCTCATGTCTTCTGAGACCATCACGTACATTCGGTTCATGATAGAGCAGCTGGTAGGGCAGAGATTTCTCCAGCGTCACCCGGAGCATCAGACACTTTTTTTGACCGAGACCGGAGGGGACTTGCTGAAAGGTGAGGCGGTACCTGCTTTGGCCAAACCGTTGGTGGCCAAGAAGAAAAAGGAGATAGCCAGAAAACGCCGTGAAATACGGGAAGAAGAGTGGGCCGGGGTCGACCGTGGACTATTCTCCCTCCTGCGTGATAAAAGACGTGAATTGGCCCGGGCCAAAGGCGTGCCGCCGTTCATTATTTTCGGTGACCGTTCCCTGAAAGATATGGCTCTGCTCAAACCTTTGAATAAAGAGGAGTTTACCGACGTGTTCGGGGTTGGCGAGCGTAAACTGGAGCAGTACTCTGAACCATTCATAGAGGTCATCAAGACATATCTTGAAGGTGGTGAAACCGAGACTACGTCAGAACTTCCATGACCTGATCGAGTTTGGTCAGTTTGAGAAGTTCCCGGACTTGCCACGATGTGTTCTTCAGTTTCAATACCCCGTCGGCGGTATTGACAATCCGGTAGAGACCGAAAAGTACGGAGATGTCCAGGCTGCCCATATTCAGCACCCGCTTCAGGTCGAGAGTGATTTCTTTCATCCCTTTTTCCACGAGTTTGGTCATCATGGACTTGAAGGCTTTCTGATGAGATGTAAGCGTGCTGCCGGCGAACTGGACCAACGCGGTGGTTTCCTCCCGCTTAATGAGAAAGTAGCGGAATGGAATGGTAAAATGAAAATTCGATCCTTTCCCGCGTTCACTTTCAAACCAGAGTGAACCTCCGTGCAGGACGATCAGGTCATGAGCCACCACCAGGCCGACACCAGTTCCATCACTACGTATGCTCATACGGTTCTTCTTTTTCAATACCTGTTTGATCATAGTCTGTTCTGGAGTCGTTATTCCCCGTCCCGTATCCTGAATGTTGAATTGAACATTGTCGCCGACATAGTCTCCCGTTACCGCAATTTGCCCGGACGAGGTGAAATTGACGGCGTTTGAAATGATGTTAAAGAAAATGAGGGTCAGTTTTTCCAGGTCGGCCGTAACGACCAGGCCTGAATTGATTTCGATGGTAAACTTGATACTTTTAGTCGAAAGCTCCCTGGAAAAATTACTTTTTACTGCTTCCACCAGCGGTCTCACAGCGATCTCGGAGAAGTCCCCGATTTGTTCCAGGAGTTTAGCATGTTCGAGCGTGAGAATGTGAGTAACCATTTCCATCATCGAGCAAACATTCCGGTCGATGTTCTTAATCATTGAAGCCTTTTCAGAATCAGTCAATTTCTTTCTGCTGAGACCGCAGACCACGTCATAGACTGCCCGGAGCGGACGCTTGAGTTCGTGGACGATGAAAGTCAGGTAGCGTTTCCTGAGAAGCCTGGAATCCTCGAGTTCCTTAATGTTTTCCTGCATCTGCAGCAGGAGACTTTCTTTCTCGGTTATGAGATTTCTAAGCTCGGTAATATCACGAATTGAAACCAGGTAAGCGGGTTTTTTCTTCCACGTGATCTTCGCCACCTGCATCTCCCCGGTAAGATCTTTCCCTCCCCGGCGGGGGATAGTAATTTCTCGTTTCTCACCTGGTGAAACAGTAAATCCGAACTCTTTTCCTTCTATCCGCGATCGGCTGCTCTCAAAGAGGCTGGCGGTAGCCGGATTGGCAAACAAAACAGTATCGTTCTGGTCGACAATAACGATACCGTCGGCATTGTCTTCGACCATTCTGGAGAACCGCTCAGCGGAAGCTTCCAATGCTTTAGCGTTTTCCGCCAGGACTTTTGATTTCTCCTCCAGAGCATTCGATTTTTCTTCCAGGGCATCCCGCAGTTTGCTGCGTTCGATGGCATAGAAAATAGATCGAATCAGTAAGGCATTGTCTGTCCGTCCTTTGATCTGGTAATCCTGGGCGCCTTCCTGCACCGCTTTAAATCCCACCTCTTCGTCATCCAGGCCGGTGAGCACCATAATGGGAATATCCGGAACCCGTGCCCGCACCATTTGGAGTGTTTCAAGCCCCTGGCTTTCGGGGAGGCCGAGATCCAGGATGATAATGTCAGGCTTATTTTCCGAGAGATGCTCGATACCTGTTAACAAACGGTCAACGTGGGTAACTTTCAATGCGGGAGTCATACCGGTACCGCTTTTTTCGGACAGCATCTTCCGGACGATAAGGGCTTCCTCGTGATCGTCTTCGATCAACAGGATGTCGATGTGCGAATCAGGCCGGCCGGATTGCTGCATCGTATTATTCTACCGCCTCTAGGAGGTAATTTTCCTTCCGAATCGAATTGGTGGCAGGCAGTGTGACAATGTCAAACCAGTAGTGGCTCAAGGCTTTTACAATTACCATCAGTTGATCGTAACTGATCGGTTTCTTGATAAAAGAGTTGGCCCCGAGTCTGTAGGAGCGTCCGATAACTTCCTTATCGTGAGAAACGCTTAGAATAACTACCGGTATCATTTGCAGGTCGGGGTGAGCCCTGATTTCATTGAGAGCTTCATGGCCATTTTTCTTAGGCATGTTCACATCCAGGAGAATAATGTCAGGGATGGGGAAGTTTTTCGAGTTGGTGTACTGTCCGCGGCGAAGGAGATAATCCATCAATTCTTCACCGTTATCGACCCGGAAGAACCGGTTTGGCGATGGTAACTCTTGAAATGCGTTGCGAGTTACCAGGTAATCGTCGTCATCATCATCAGCCATCAGGATGATCGCCGGTCTATGTGCGTTTCCCATAATCGAACTCCTTCCCGGATTTCTAGACCTGGATTGTAATGATAAACGCAGTTCCTTTTCCCAGTTCGCTCCTGGCGCTGAGAGAACCACCGTGTCTGGCTACTATCTTATCACAAATGGACAATCCCATTCCAACGCCGGTGAACTCGCTCCTGGTATGGAGCCGTTGAAAAGGTTTCAGAATCCGTTCGAGATACTTTTCATCGAATCCGATACCGTTGTCTTCAACGATGATCTGAATTGACTGGTTTTCGGTGGTATGGCTGTCAATATGTACGCGCGGGAGATTATCATCAGGCTGGAATTTCAGGGCGTTCTGGATGAGATTTTGAAACACCTGGCGCATTTGAATCCGGTCGGCGGACAGGGTGGGAAGATCTCCGATGGTGATCTTTGCTCCTGTCTCTTCTATCCTCAACTCGAGATCGGACAGCACCTCCTCTACCACTTCCTTCAGGTCGACCGTTCCGAATGGTTGAGCTTTGGTGGTAACTCTCGAAAATTCAAGCAGACTCGATATCAGCTTCTTCATCCGCGTGGCGGCGTTTTCCATACGGTCGAGGTATTCCCGTCCTTCCTCATCGAGCTTATCGCTGTAAGTTTTCTTCAAGTGATACCCGAAGAAGGTAATTTTCCGCAGAGGTTCCTGAAGATCGTGCGAAGCGACATACGCAAACTGCTCGAGTTCCTGGTTGGACCGGTTCAGCTGAGTGAAAACATCGACCAGAGTTCGTTTTGCCCTTTTCAATTCGGTAACATTGGTGATAGCCGCGAAGCTGCCGATCAGCCAGCCGTACTCGTCAAACATCGGCCGGGACGAAATCAGGGTGTTGACATTGTGGCTGTTTTGATCGACCCAGGTAACTTCGATGTGTCCATCGCTTTTTTGTGGCCGGTGGGAAAGGTATTCTATCATTTTTTCGTTGTTTCGCTTATTCATGTACTGTCCGATGCTTTCCCCCAGAAGTTGCTCGTGATCAAGCCCCAGCATGCGTCCCAACTTGGGGCTGCCGTAAATAAAGCACCCATGTTGATCCAGGACGGCAAAACCATCGGTAATTGTTTCCAGCAGTTCCCGGTACTTTTCATGGCTGTCCCGGAGGTTGTCTTCAACCCGTCTCCTGTTCAGCACAGTCACAAAAGGCATAACCAGGGTCTCCACCACTTCGCGGTCAACCGCATCGAACCCGGTTTCTTTGTTGGCCAGCACGATAAGGCCGCTAATAGTACCCTTGAATAGAAGGGGAACAGCCAGTAAAGACTCAATGGGAGGACATGCTTTAGGCATGTTGTCAAACTCAGTGAGAGGAACCGGCTCGTTAAGCATTAAAACGTCTCCTTGCTTGATAACCTGTTCCCATATCCCGTTGATTTCCACTCCCTTTTTTGAGCCGTTATGTCTCTTTTTTAGATTCTGGTTGGGGTTCTTCTCCGGGAGGCTCATAGCTTTGATGGAAAAACGGTCGATATCGTCCACTTCTCCGATAAAACCGAAACTGCTGCCGGTTAGTTCTTCTGCCAGGTTCAGACATTTTTGGATAATCTCTTGTTCCGTTTGGCAGTCCATCGATTCCAGCAGCAGCCTATTTATCGCGGAAATCCCGATTGTTTTGTGACCGGCCTGCCGCTCGGCCAACTGGCGCTCGACGATTTCACTCCCGAGATCGATAGTTCTTTCTCTCACTTGTCTCTTCAAGGACCAGGACCAGAAAATTGATATGGCCAGGAGCACTATCAGCGAACTCGATATCAGAAGTGTGTATTTGGTTAAGGTATGCGGTCTTGTACTCCGCGTTTCTCCGAAGGCCAGCCACGAATCTTTAATCTGATCGAGTTGGCCAGTGTTCTCGATAATCGACAGCCCCTGATTTACATTGTCAAGCAGTTCGTGGTTCCCTTCGGAAATGGCGAAACAGTATTGTTCCGGCCAGAAGGATTCTCCGGTTATCCTGATATTTGCAAGTCCCAGCTCTTTACACCAATATAATCCAGGCAACTTGTCTACCAGGGCATAATCGTGCTTGCCCTGGGCCAAAAGACGGATGGCGTCGATCTGGGTTTCGGTCGGAACAGGATGGTCTGAGAGACCGGTCCTCAAAATGTAGTCGTACATAACGTCGTCTCGTTTAACGATGAGTTCCCGGCCGCGAAGCTCCTGTACCGAGTTTACCTTTTTCGAACTGGTCCGAGAAAAAACAGCGTGGTGAATGATGGTAAAGGCAGGTGAGAAATCAAAGATATTTTCTTTCTCAATCGAATAGTACATCCCGGCCAGGAGATCAATTTCACCCGCTCGAAGTAACTTTTGGAGTGCTTTCAAAGAACCGGTCTTGATCTCGATTTGAAAACGCATGGTACGGGCTATGCTTTTGACAAGATCTACATTAAAACCTTCCGGTTCACCACGGTCGTTGACAAACGAATAAGGAGGAAAATCCTGCTCCATCCCGACAACCACATTACTTGTCCCGGGGATGGCCGGCGCTGCCCGAGTCGGTATGGAAGAGCACACGATGAGTAATCCTGCCAGCATTATCAACCGAATAGAAAAAAAAATGACTCTTCTCTGGTGATTGGAAATTATTATTCTCACCTCGTAAGTTGAAGCTGCTCAAACATCGATAAACACATTGTATCAGCACTAATCAAGCCTTGCAACAGCGCTTTATCCTGGCAATTCCAATAACAGATTCAGGTCCCGAGTTTGATCAGGAGGAGTGAGAGCAGTGCCAGGGAAACAATAGCCGCCTTTCGGCGGTCGAACCGTTCGTTCAATACCAGCACCGATAGGACTATGGGGATGAGAAATGACGTGGCGAAAACTCCCTGAATGAGGG
>CAZQHK010000021.1:32299-73920 GCA_964593455.1 uncultured bacterium | reverse complement strand
TCTCGTCGAAGCGCCCTGGCATCACCCAGGAGTTCGTCCATCTGTTTCCAGAAACGTTTTCCATGGTGCTTATGGTTGGTGTGCACCAACTCGTGAATGAGAACGTAGTCCATCAGGTATTCCGGTAATCGTATGAGTTTCGCGTTGAGACTCAAGTTATTTTTAATGGAACAACTTCCCCATCGGGTTTTCTGGCATCTGATAGTGACTTTGTTATACGAGAAACCGTGTGTTAGAGCAAGGTGCTTCAGTCGTTGTGTGATAGTTGCTCCGGCTGCAATTTTGTCCACCGGGCAGGCGCCTAAACGCGCCGCCCTTATTCTCTGTTCCAGGAGGCCGGTCTCACGCTGCCTCGTGATGATCCAGTTTTTGTTTTTCCTGGCCAGGTCTTCCGCCTCTTTGAAAGATACACCCCGGGGCACCGCCACCCGGACACCTCTGAACGGTTTTACCGTTATGATCAGATGTTTGGCGCGGTGGCTTTTCTCCAGCAAGATATCACCTGTATTGTTAAGGGTGATGGTTTTTGTTCGTCTCATCAGTAATGAGCAGCCTCGTGTTTCCAGGGAATTCTACCGTCTTGAGGCACATCAATCCCGGGATTGATGACCCAGGACACGCTCGCTCTCGCAGATTTCCCGGGTCAACTTGGCCGCTTCTTGCTCCAGCGGACCGTTGGGATAACCGACAGCGACAATTTCAAAGAGATATCGCTGTAAGAACTGGAAGATCCCGCCGAGCTTTTCATACTGGGCCACGTGAACCAGTTCATGAATGAGAACGTTCACATTGGTGGTGCAGTCAAGCCGGACATAGATGCCGTAGCGCATGGCCAAACCGGCGGTCTGCGGGGTAATAAGCTGTATCTGGCGGCAGGTTTTCATCAGGACGGGGTTCTGAGGTAGAGGGATTGAAGCAATAGGAAGCACTCTGACCCGGTCGAGATGATCAATTCCGATCCGCTCTGCGTAGGGAAGCAGGTCAGGAGACAATGAGTGTCCCTTTCGCAATATCAAGGCTTCCTGTTCTTCCACCCACTGGCAGGCCAGGGGCAGCATGTTTTGATATTGCGAAAGAGGATCGACAATCATAGTTTCAGTCCCCCCCCCTGAAGGCATTTAAGTTATGTGTATTGCATGGCGTTTACTTCACTATATATCATACATTATCATATATTTTTTTCATCTGCAAGTGCGGCCGGCAGGTAATACGTAAAAAGTCTTTTCGCACTCGATTAATCCCTTCTGTGAAAGTTGGTGAAATGTTAGAGCTAAAAAGATACAATGTATTGGTGATGTAACAAAATTTTGGGGAGGTACTGTAATGAATTACCGAAAAACGTTCTGGTCCTGGTTATTTGTTGCCCTATTCCTGCTGCTTTCCGGTCATTTGTACGCGCAGGAGGTGTCCCTTTTGCTTGCGCCGAACGGAGGGTTTTCTCCGTATAACAATCAACGGACAATAACGCTTAAAAACGGTGATGTTGTCACTGCGTCCCTGAATAACGGCGTGCTTGACATGATTCAGCGTACTCCTAATGGCGGTGCCATCAAGATTGTCATGTACAATTTCGATTTTGAGCCTGTCAGTGAAGCGCTGCTCACCCGGGCTTTCAACGATGGGGTGCAGGTAAAGGTTTTGCTCGATAATAGCGCCGCCTGGACAGAACAGATTGTGGCCCGCTTTATCGAAACAGTCAGGGAAGTAGAGCGGAAAGCTTCGCGTGAGGGTAAACCTTTCGATTACCAGATCAAGGTCATCACCAAGAAGTCCATGACCCATCATCATCGCACCCGCACTCTTCAAGATGGAAAAGAAATTTACGGCACCATGCACGAGAAGTTTGGCGTATTCTATCCTGAAAAGTCCGGCCCGCCTTATCATATTTTTGTCGGATCGTCCAACCTGTCGAAAAGTTCCGACCAGATGTTCGCTGAAAACCGGCTTTTTGTACGCAACGAACCGGTTGTGGCACAGGTTTTTGCCAACCAATTCGCCCGTCTTTGGAACCTCTATGCCGTGAAGCGGACACTGCGCGTGGACCCGGAAATATCCGTTCCTCCGGCCGGGGAACCACCCTTCGAGATCATTTTCAACGGTGAGCATATCGGGTCGCTTCTCGAATATTCCTACCGGCGTATCGATCTTCGGGTCCTGGAACTGCTCGATGATGTTCGCCCCGACGGGTCGCTGGATATCGCCATGTTCAGCTTCACGCATCGGGGAATAGCCGAGAAAATACTGGAAGTCGCCAGGCGGTATCCTAAAGCTCGAATTCGGCTTCTGTTCGATCATTCCATGCTTGTTGGCTCCGCAGAACGGCTCGGCTTGATTCCTCCATATCTGGAAGAAAAAATACGTGAGCTTGGGCTTAAAAACATGGAGATCCGCTACCGGTTCAGGGCCAACGCCTACGGTTATAACAAAGATACCAAAACGATCGATCTGGACCATTTCCGGTCGCGTCTCCTCCATCACAAGATGATGATCGTTAATGGGGAAAAGGTTATCTTTGGATCGTTCAACTGGTCGGCTTCCGCCGAGTTCAGAAACTTTGAAGATGTCATGATCATGGGCAAGAAGACCGATTACGGCCGGGAGGTGGTCAAACGGTTCCTGGCTGAATATGATTATCTTTGGGAACGACCGTACTTAAAAAGAGGAAAATACTCGTACAAACCCTGCGTTATCGACGGTGAGTACGGGCGTGAATTGGCTGCCAGCGCCTGCCGTGTCCTGGGTGAGTGGGATACTTCAAAGATCAGGTATCTCCTCGACCGGTACGGGCCGCAAACCCTGAACAAACTCCATGAACTATCAAAATTTCCCGCCCGCCGTCTGGCGATAGCCTTCGGCCGTCTGCGGACAGCCAGGCTGGTTGATACGATAAGACAGGATGGCCGGATCTTATACCGGCTGGCCGACTAAGCGGTTACCTCTGGCTGAGTGAGTCCTCCAGCCGGCTGATGCGGTCGGCCAGGCCTCCTGACAATTCGGGACTCACGTGGCGAAGGGTTTTATACAGGTAGAGCGCTTCCCGAAGCATGTTGGTCTTCTCCAGTATCAGTCCGCGGATCATTGGCGGCTTGAGGAAAAAGTTATCAAGCTTTTTGATACTTTCCTGTCGTGGCAGGGTAAATTTGATCGTGTTTTTTGTGGCCAGCCTATTGTTTGTATCGAAGGCCTTCAGTGTCAAAGTATAACTGGTCCCGGATTTGAGTTTCCAGCCCTGTTTTGATATCTCGACATACGCTGCCAGCGACCTGACATATTTAGCTTTATTCTGGCCATCTGTCACGGTAAACATGTAATACCGGGCGGTTGGTACTTTTCTACAGGCCAGGACGAGGAACGCCTGATCGTAGAAACTGTTAAACGTCCAGACGCCGGGTTTCGCTATCTCTTTCTTTTTCAGTTCTCCCGGAGAGGGCATTTCAAACGAATCAACCGTGCCGCTAAAACTGTCGGATTCTTCAAATCCTCCGGCAGCTAAGTCCGATTTCTCGGGCCTGCTCATTGTTGCAGGCTTTAGTTGGCGTTGGGAATTAGCCGGTTGTGCCGACGATAATCTGTCTTTCCCTGACTTTCTCCTGCCTTCCTCTTGCATGACGCTGTTTTCGTCCTGCATGGCGCGTTTCCGGTTTCCGGTGTCCCTGAGGGCTCCTACATTGCCAAAAGCTTCGTTGAACCCGCTCAGGTTGGCATTTGCTAACAGGATATCTTCCTGCCCCTTACTGGCCAGGCCGGTCCCGGTCACCAGTTTAATGCCGCCGGCGGTGATTTCGACTTCCGAACGGCTGGTTATCTCTGTTTTCTCACCGGAACCAAACCAGAGCACCAGAATCTTCCCCCTGGTAACGAAAAGGTGTTCGGCCTGATACAGATCCGAAGCTACTCCCGCCTTTCGGGCGACACCCTCATACACTATATGAGCGGCTCCATCTTCACCACAATCAAGGATCATGGCCAACGGTTCGTTCATGACCGCCGCACTGTCGGTGATACACACGATTACCAATGTCATAAGGATAAACGGGATTCTCAACAAGGAATTATGACGCATGATTATCAGACCTCCCTGGGCTGCTCTCCGCATTATCCTTCAAACGGTAGAGCGGTACTTTTTGTTTTTTGCCCTTCAGTAAGATGTCCCCCAGAGGGATGGCTTCTATCGTTGATTGTACCTTTTCATACGTATCAATGCTAAAAAGAATTTCCGTTCTCAGGGATTTGTTTGCCGATTCGATACGGGAGGCGGTATTGACCGTATCACCGATGACGGTGTACTCGAGTTTTCGTTGTGACCCGACATTCCCGACAATGGCTAAGCCGGAATGGATCCCAATGCCAAACCGAAGAGTAATCCCGCGGTTTTCAAGATCGCCATTTAGTTTTTTGAGCCTCTTTTTCATATCGATTGCTGCTCCTACCGCCTCCAGCGCGTGCGATTCCGAGCCTAGCGGTGCGCCGAAAAAAGCCATGATTCCGTCACCGATAAATTTATCCACGATACCGTTGTTACCCATGATGGCTTCAGTCATTTCTTCGAAATATCTATTGAGGATGGAGACTACTATCTCGGGTTTGTTTTTCTCCGAAAAAATGGTGAAATCACGCAGGTCGGCGAACAGAATGGTGACTTCACGCAGTTCTCCTTCCAGGTTGATGTACTGAGGATTTGACATGAGTTCACTCAGGATCTGCTCGTTAATGTATTGACCGAACAGGTGCCGTATGAATCGCCGTTTTCTCTCCGACACAAACAGTTTATAGAGGGTGATACCACTGAAAGCGCCCCCTGCGGCTAGCACCGGTTCTATCATTGGCAGCAGGCAGTTATACCGTTTGAACGCATAGAGTGTAACTCCAGTCCAGGCCACCGTAAGCAGGACCAGCAGGAAGGATGATAACGAAATGGGACAGAACAGAAAAAGCAAGAAACCAATTGCCAGAACAAGATAATAGACAAGGTTGCCGGTCTTGGCGGAAGTTGCTTTGAGGACTGTTCCCGTGACCAGGTTCTGGACCATTGAGGCCTGGACCTCTATTCCAGGGACCAGGCTCAAATCGGCGTTATCATCACGTGAAAAGGGGGTCGCCATCACATCGTCCGTGGAGGTGGAACCAAGCAAAACAGTGGCTCCATCAAACTGCGACATAAATTTCGAATCGCCCCGGTCTACGGCTTTCAACACATCGATGAAGGAAAATGTCCTGATCGCGCCGCGCCCCCCATAAAAGTTGATAAACGAATTGCGGTCAAACCGGTTATCTCCCAATACGATACTGTCTCTATCCGGGGAGTAAGGTTTTCCGGTATGGTTCGAAGCTATCTGAAGGGCCAAACTAGGGAACACGGTATCTTCATCGGTCAGGGTATAAAGGATATACCTTCTTACGACGGCGTCCGTATCCAGGGGGATATTGGCGAATCCCAGTGCGGATGTTCCCCCGGCAAAATACATGATTCGTTTCGAGGGCATCAAATATGGATCTTTCCCACTATCCATAATTTCAAAGGTCAATATTAGTTTTGCTCCCTTTTCCTTGGCGTTTTTAATACCCTGCAGTAAATAGGTTTCAAGCCCGAATTCACGGATCACGCTGGTAGGAATGGTAATATCCTTATCCTGTAAGAAGGTCTGTAAAAAAAACCTGAGCGCGTAATCCATGTTTGATGTTTGAATCAGATCGAGAGCAATAACGTTCGCGCCGTTTTCGGCCAGTCCTTCAATCACTGTTCCTATCTGGGGGTTCCAAAAGAACGGTGAAACTTTGTGCTGGCCCTCACCGGTAATGTATTTATGGATATCCCGGTGCGTCTTCTTATCGAACCCGACAATGAGTATGTTGGGATCTGTTTCCCTGGTCCCCCTCCAGTTGAAAAGCCCGTCCACGGCCATATTGGTGAGGATTCGGATAAGATGACCCTGCGGTAGAGCCGCCAGGATAAGAATCCACACAATAAGAGAGATAAAAGCCATCTTTCCGGATAGCCTGGCAGACAATTTCATAGTCTCTCCAACCGTAATTTATTCATTACTCCCCCTTATTATATCAGGATTATAGCTCTGAAGCACCTGCCCGATATTTGCAAAAAACGGACAAATACGGTATCCTTTTTTTAAACTTATTTCACTGAATTGTTTCATTCTATCTTTAGATGGGTGGTTTTCGATGATTGCCTTGCGGAGAAAACAGGGGATGAAAAGTACCTCTCTGTTACTTTCTCTGGTTATGACCATGTTCTTTATCAGCGGCGCCGCGTTTACCGACGAACAAACTGAGCCGGCTGTCAACGTTCGGGAAAACCGCCTGGTAAAAGTTGAAAATGTTTTACGTGAGTGGCTGCGTGTTCATCAGGAAGACCGGTCGGCCCGGTACCGGCTGGCGCAGATTCTGTCGCGGCAAGGAAAACTGGAAAACGCCGTAGCCGAATATGATCAACTACTGGATGATACTTCCGGAAATTCAGATGAACTGTTTAAGCAGGCCGAAAAATGGTTCGAAGCGGGACAGTATTCGAAAGCCCTCATGTTTCTACGGAAACTCAGACGGCTCAGCCCTCGCAACGAAGACATCTACCGGCAAAAGATAATAGCCTGGAGATATTTGCTTGCTCGAAAAGCCGGTACGGAAGAGGAAACGGCAGTTTCTGTCAAACCGGAAACAGTTCTTCAACCCGTAAAAAGGGTTTCCTTGCCTGAACAGGCTATACTGGAAAAACCGGTGGACAAAACTCAACCAGGGGATGAGGACATCGGCGATTTTATGCTGCACACGATCCGCACGCTTCGGGAGAACAACCGTTCGTTGTATGCGTTGCAGCTTTTGCGGCAGTTCCGGGACATGGCTCCGGAACACGAGAAACAGTACCGGCAGACACTCGACATCTGGCGCGAAACGTTGAAGAGGGAAATTGTTGTCGGTATCACCCATCCGATCGAGCCGCCGGTGACCAAACCCGAGATAGCAAAACCGAAAGAGCAGTTAGAACCGGTACCAGAGACGGAAATCACGTACTTTGACGAAGAACCGGCTTTTGTTGAAATTCCTGAAATTGATTTACTTCCTGATGAAAAAATGATTGATCGGATACACGCGGCGTGGGAAGTTTTATTCGAAGGGCGGTTTACAGAAGCCAAAGACTTGTACAGCCGTATTGTTCAGGACTATCCGGATAACGTTGAAGCTTTGCAGGGGCTTGCTTCCGCCTACCGGGCTCTCGGGAATTATAAGTCCGGAATGGAGATAGGGAAACGAATCCTGGAAATTTATCCGGATGATGTGGAGACGCTGGTGGAGATGGCGATCATGTGTAATTATCGGAACATGAACAGATCAGCGCTTCGGTATATAAAGCAAGCTGCCGTTATCGATCCCTTACGGCCTGACATCCAGGCCATGCTCTATCAGTTGAACACCTGGCACAAACGACTCGACTACGATTTGACTGATCTCAAGAAACAACTGGCTCTCGACCGGGGCGGCGTAAAAGCCTATATCGATCTGGGACGTATTCCTCAGTACAATGATGCCCTCCGTGAAGCGCGGCAGCACTACGAAGCGGTACTGAGCGAACGGCCCGATGATCAGGAGGCATTACTGGCCATAGGAAATATTCTCGTGCGTCAAGACGAGTGGGATGAGGCGGAAGCCTATTACCGGCAGGCACTGGATGTTAATCCTGACAGTCTTGAAGTTCGACGGGCCTTGGCCAGGCTTGATTCCTTGAAAGAACCTGCCGTGGATACCCAGTACCGGATATATGAACAGGATGACTATATTACATCCAGGCGTGCTTATACCAATGAAATTTTCGAGACCAACAAGTCGTTGATCTACACTCACCGCTTGTCTTCGAAAACCAACGTGTCCGTTCGTTCTCTCCAGTCCGACCGGAGGCAGGACTTTGTTCCGACCGGGCAACGGCAGCTCCACGTGGAAATTGATACGATGTCACTCGGCGTCAAGCGCCAGTGGCCGAACGGGCTTCGCTCCCGTTTCAGGCTGGATTCAAACCGGTTTATCAACAAAGGAAACTACCGTTACAACCTGCCGGGAAGAATAACCGATCATACAGGCTATGTCATTCTTGAAAAAGACTACTCGAAACAGCTGGTCAGCGTGGCTTATGAAAGAGACCTCTTCTTCGACGCGAGGAGAGGACCGGCGGGACTCTCCGACGTCGCCTCAATTGACACCTACACCCTGGCGTACGATTTTGATATTTCCCCGGGCCTCTCAGCTCTGGCGGCAATGGATAAATCGTACTTTTCAACGGGGTTTGATTCCAGGAGCGTCTACCGGCTGCGGGCGCGGTACCGCCTGCCCGCGAACGAAGCGGTCCAGCTCCAGTATGAATATAAAGCAACCACCCGTCCTGAGGAACAGGAACGTACCGTCTTTCTGGGCGTGCGGGACAAAGTAACCGACCGACTCTTTTTCCTGGCCGATTACCGCGTATCCTTTCAATCGTTGGTTGACTCGAAGGTTAAAATGCACACCTCCGGCCTTCTGCTCCACTACTATTTCAAACCTGACCTGACCTGGTATTTCGATGGGAGCTATTCTTTCGAGCGGAAAGACTCGCGAGACGAGATTTTTACCTACCACACCGGTCTGCAGATAGTTTTTTAAATCTGTTCCCGAAGTTCTTCTACCGTTCGGTCAACATATGGTTTTGTACCCAGGCCAGCATGAGTTTGAGCCCGAGGGCTCTTAAAAAAGGTATTTCCTGGCACGGAAGGCCGGGGTAGAGATCCAGTCCGTAAATCAAGCCCGAAAACCGGTTTTTCGTTTCCGGGTTATCGTCGAATGCACCGGAATCAAAAAGGTGTCGGCACCGTTCTTTCAAAGCTGATATCTCTTCTTCGGTCCAGCTCAAAAAGATGATTTTCGACACGGTTTCTTCAAGTAATATTTGCACCTGCAGTTCGTCCAGGTCGGGATTGGCTTCGATAATGTTAATGAATTTGACAAGTTCCCGTTCTGTTTCGGGGGACGGACGGTTCCACAATGAAGCCAGCTTCGGTTCCGTGACCAACGCGAAGCTGTCCCGCAGAAAATCCAGTTTATCGGAATCGAGAGGTATCGTTGGTTGACGTTCGGATAGTCCGAGATTATCGAGGTAGATATCAATCAAATCACAGATATTCCTGGTGCGCGGCATGAGTTTAAAGGATTCCTTAACACAAAAACGTGTGCCTGGTCATTCTGTCACCAGGGCTTGTTCGACGCTCTCGAAAATATCGAAGGTGTCGTGCAGGCTGGTCAGGTTGATGAACTGCATGAGAGACTCGTCGATGTTGGCCAACCGAATCCAGCCATCTTGGGGGATGATCTTTTTATTGATCTGGCACAGAGAACTACGGCCCATGCTGGTCATGAGGGAAACGTTTTGCATATCAAGCACAAAGCGGTTTTTTCCCTGATCGATCAGCCCCTTCATATCGTCTTTGAAGGTAATCGCTTTGTCTTCCGCAAGATCGTAATCGATCATGACGATAACTATTCCACGATCTTCCCGATATTTCAGCATGTCATATCACCCTGGTTCGATTAAACCACATCATGAATAGATAGGCAAGCAAGTCGAGCAATCGGTCTGGGCTTGAAATTTTTAAGGATGGGGTATCGAAAAGGTTATTCTGATTCCAGAATTTCGTCTTCTACAAGACGGGACCAATTCCCCCAGAGATCTCTTTCAATATACCTGGTTAGAGCTCCATCACCGTCATCTGTTTTGTCCGGCACTATCCTGAGTCCGGGACATCGAGCCAGAATCGACACGAACGCTTCCAGGCCGCGGACCTGTCCGCCATGGGTCAAAATAAACGTGTCAGGTTCTATGGCAGAGGTGAAATTGCTTTCGGCCATGAGAATAGGATCAACGGTAAAAACCCGGTACGGGGATTCTCCGATCTTTTTAACCATCTCCATAGTCCGGTCCCGCTCGGTACCGTAACTTTTTGGATCGTAGTTCATACACAGCGTCAAACTACCGCTCTCTCCCAGGTAATCGGCCAGAATGTCTCTCTGGTCTTCGATCAGCCGGGTGTTTGAAGCGATGGGGAAAGGACCTATTTTGAAACCTAATCCGAGGGTGTAGGGAAGTAGTGCCTTGAGAGGGCTTTCTACCAGAAGTAGATCCCGTTTACCGGCCCTGGCGGCCCGGTCGAGGTTGAACGGAGTGGAGATGTGCCCAAATGGTTGGTCCGTCCACGGTCTTAAGAGGGTAATATAGCGTTTCTGCCCGTGAGGTGTTTTTCCCGGATATCTTCCCCAGACATTGATAACACGGCCGTGGATATCTCTCCACTGGCCGGTTATCCGGCCGACCCAATCAGGTTGCAGCATACCCATGGCCAGGGCTGTCTCCAGGTACTGTTGATTTATTTCAACAAACTCGGCTAAATCTTCCTGGCAGGTGTAGAGACCGAAAGATAGAATCCGTATGATTTCCAGGGAAAAACCGCGTTTATCCAGGTAACCACGGGCGGTTCCGGCCAACGGCCGGTCCGATAGAAGTAATTTTTGTGTCTGCCGGGAAAAAAGCTCCAACAGGACATGTCGGAGGTTTCGCTCTCGGCAATGTTTGAAATCGTCTTCTGTCCAGGAGTTTTCCTTTGTCCCGGCCTGGGGAAAATCTTTACCGATCCGCCGGGCCAGAGTTTGAGCGGCTTCAATCCAGGAGCATCCGAGCTCTTGCTGGATGTACTCAACTGGCCCTCCGCCACCGCATCCTTCTTGACAGTACCAGATCAAGTTCTTGGGATTAATCAAGAATGATCGGCACCGGTCCTGGTGAAAGGGACAGGGGGTCCAGCATGACCTGGTGCTTTTTTTTGACTCTGTCAGGTCACCGAAGACAATAAAATGGGTCAGGTGAGGGAGTATCTCGCTGTCGAAGGCGTCCCAGGGGTTAACCCGCATTGTTAATAAGCCTTTCCGAATATTATTCGGCGGTGGTGGCTTCCTCAATGGTCTTGAAGATCTGGAACATGTCTGTCAGCATGGTGAAAGAAAAGAAGTCACGGAGTTGGTGGTTGACCCGTGCCAGGCGGATCCATCCATCTATGGGCCGCAGGCGTTTGCTTAATTCACAGAGCGTACCCAATCCCATACTGGTCATGAACGTGACCAGTTTCAGATCCAGTATAAAATGGGTTTTTCCCTGCTCGATCAGGCTGAGCATGTCTTCATTGAACGCCAGTACGGTGTTTTCGGCCAGGTCATAATCAAGTTGCACCACAACTGTATCGTTTACTTCGTAATAGTCAAACAATATATCCTACCCCCGCGTAGCAACACGTGTCATCGAGTCATCTTCAATTAAAGCAGAACCCAGCGTGTTTTTCAAGGAATTTTACTCTGAAATGAGTAGCGGACAAAAAATTACGTCCTGGTAAAGAGAGTATCGATCCGCTGTTCGAGATCTGCTAGAGAGCCGGAATTATTGATTACCGGGTGGTTTTCGGACACCGGTTGGAATATATGCTTAAAGTTAAGATAAACTGAGAAATCGGCATCGCTGGGATCATTGGTGCGAGCCATCAATCTTTGCCGGACGATTTCATCAGGGGCCTCAATCTTCACCAACAGGTACCGGGTTTTGTGTTGCCGAGCTAAATCCCTGGCCCGGACACGGCTCTTTATCCGGGCAAAGGTAGCGTCCAGCACGACGGCTCCGGCTGCTTTGAGCACTTTTCCGGCGCGGTCAAACATCTCGTCGTACACCGCTTGCATTTCTTCCAATGCATAGGTGGGTTGAGGATAAAGTTCTTTGCGTATGACGTCAGCGATAAGAAGCGTCCCCTGAAGCCGCCTGGCGATTATCCTGGCGGCGGCACTTTTGCCGCTCCCCTGAAGTCCGCAGGTCACAACCAGCATACCGTATTCTCCTTTTTCATATTCTAACTGAAACGGACGGTAATTTGCGATAGGAGATTGAGATTTTGAAATCTCCTTTTCCCACTTCACCTCAAGCAAGGAGTGTAGAAAGTGAGGTGTGAGATTAATGCGATTGAGATGTTGACACGCAGACTTTTTCGGTGATAAGGTTGCGTTAATACAAGGGGGGGTCTGCGTGAAAACTATCATCGAACCGTTTAAGATTAAGTCTGTTGAGCCTATTCGTTTTACCACCAGGGAAGAGCGGGAACAGATTTTGTCCCGGGCCGGATACAACCTCTTCAATGTTCAGGCAAAAGATGTGCTGATCGACCTGTTGACGGATAGCGGCACGGCCGCCATGAGCGCAAAGCAGTGGGCCGGAATCATGCAGGGCGATGAAGCCTACGCCGGCTCAAGGAGTTACTACAGATTCGAGCGGGCCATTCAGGATTTGACCGGTTTCCGGAACGTGATTCCTACCCACCAGGGCCGGGCGGCCGAGAAAATCTTGTTCAGCATTGTCGGGGGAACAGGCAAAATAATCCCCAATAACACTCATTTTGACACGACCCGGGCTAATATTGAGGTCAGCGGTGCTCAAGCGGTCGACTTACCCGCTCCCGGCGCTGAAATCCCGTCCCTGGTAAAAGATTTCAAGGGAAACATGAACCCTGAAGCCCTTCAAACCTTGATAGATCAAGAAGGCGCGGAACGTATCCCGCTTTGCTTGATCACCGTTACCAACAACTCCAGCGGCGGCCAACCGGTGTCCATGAAGAATATCAAGGAGACCTCCGAGTTGTGTCACCGGCACGGAATCCCCCTGTTCCTGGACGCTTGCCGGTTTGCCGAAAACGCGTATTTTATCAAGCTGCGGGAACCCGGCTATCAAGACAGGTCGGTCAAGGAGATCGCCCGGGAGATGTTCTCATACGCCGACGGGTGCACCATGAGTGCCAAGAAGGATGCCCTGGTTAACATGGGTGGATTCCTGGCGTTAAACGATGATGATATCGCGCTTAGGGCCAGGAATATCCTGGTAGTTACCGAGGGATTTCCCACTTATGGAGGGTTGGCCGGCCGTGACCTGGAGGCCATAGCCCAGGGCCTGGAAGAGGTTCTTGACGAGCATTATCTTGAGTACCGGATCAGGTCCGTGGCTTATGTCGGCGAGCATCTTTCCCGGTTCCGCGTTCCCTTTGTGCAGCCGGCCGGGGGGCACGCAATCTATCTGGACGCTAAAGCGTTTCTTCCCCATATTCCTCCTCATGAGTTTCCGGGGCAATCACTGGCGTGTGAGCTCTATCTCCATGGCGGTATCCGAGCCTGCGAGATCGGCAGCGTGATGTTCGGTAAAACGGATCATAAGACCGGAGAATTCGTGCCGGCCATGATGGAACTCGTGCGTCTGGCCATTCCCCGGAGGGTGTACACACAAAGCCATATGGACTACGTGGTGGAGTGTATGGGAGAACTCTCTGCCAGGCGGAAAAAGCTTTCAGGTATGAAGATTGTCTGGGAGCCTCCGATACTGCGACACTTTACCGCTCGTTTCGCGCCGAAAGCTTGATTAGCTGTTACTTCAGGGTAATAGCCCGGCGCCACCGCCCGTTCCACTGGGTGAGAAACCATGACCGGGTTACCTCGCGGCGTCCGAAGAACGGTCGGGCCGGGTCGTTGAGAATTACCTTGTCGCCTTTGAGCCCCACAACCACCAGGTAGTGGCCGTTGGTCCAGTTGACCTCGGTACCCACGATGACGGGATTCCCTTTCTTGAGACTATTTTCAAGATAATCAAACCCGACGTTGTAACGCATTTTGGCGTTGGGAAACCCGTTCTTTTTCGCATCGGCCACGAGAGCCTCTCCGGAAGTCCCGGTTCCTCCTTTGAAATCGTATGTCCGGTGCGCTACTTCACGGGTGGTTTCCTCGCGGCCGTAGTACTCGTAGACCTGGGCCAAAGAGGTCGGGCCGCACCAATAGGCGCCCATTTTACCGTTTGACAGGCTGAACTGGGTACGAGTTTCGACGTCAACCAGTACTTCCGGACCACGGAGAGAAGACTTATTGCCTGCATCGTTGCCGGTGGAGATGTAGCTGCCGTGGACCCAGCCTTCTTTATCTCCCTGCTTTACGTTATACCAGATACCATCTTTTTTCAGGATGGTGACCTTATCGCCGCCGGAGAGTGTTCCCACCTTGTTGTGACTGGACCCCGGACCGCTGCGGACATTGAGCCGCCCGCTGGCGGTAACCGTCCCGACATTGTCGGAAGATTTCTTTTCTTTGTCTCCCCCAAAGCTGAACCAGCTCTTGAAACGCTGGAAGAAACCGGGTTTCTCCTCCGGTTCGATATCCTTTACAAAGCGGCTGCTGACCCAGCCTTTCACGGTGCCGTGTTCGACCCGGTAATAGCCGTCTTTCTTTTCCAGTATCTCGATCTGGCTTCCGTAAGCTATTTTCCCTACTTTCTGGCCGCTTCCGGAAGAATCTGAACGTACGTTAAGGCTGTCTGCCGTCACCCAGCCGTTGGGTTTAGACGAAAAAGCGTCGCCGGTAACCACGGACTTGACCGTCCGGGTCAGGTATTTTACAAATCCTTTGAACCAGTAAGACCAGCTTCCCCGTTCCCGGGAGCTGTCCACGGAACTGCTTTTCCCGTCACCCGATGCGCTTTGGGTAACGCTCGTGTCTTGCGTCTCCTGTGCCTTGGTTGATTGCGGGCCCTGTATAACCGTCTCCATCTCGTCCGCGAACACGTCGGGAGCGGCAGTGAAAACAATGAGCATCGGGACCAGTATCAGGCTTAAGATTGCTAATATTTGTCTGTTTGAAATCATAATTCAACCATACTTTCCATAAAAATACATTTATATCTATGTGTTAATAGACTCCCGAAGCGCTGAAAGTTACAAAACGAAAAGGTATTGCCAGCCTGGCGACCGGAGGTCATTCTCCTTTGGATATCTTATCGAAGACAAACTTCTTGATCGTCATACGGTCGTAATCCAGGATCTTGGCGAAATTGATCCCGTACTCGTAGAGCATCTTGCTGCGTTCCACCCGTTCGTTCCGCCGTACGATCTGACCCAGGATTTTTCCGACCTTAATCTCTTCAACAGGAAACTGGAGTATCCCGAACGAACCTTCGGGCAGCAGCAGCGGGGAAACATACAGTATGCCGCTGGCGTTGACGTTGAGACACACACCCGGCAAGGGGGCGGGAGCCACTTCGGTGCCACGGGAGACATGATAGAAATTCACATTGAAGTGGCAGTTAACCCGGATCTCTTTACGGCGATCGACGGTGCACGCCATCCTGGGACGCATAATGGTGATACAGGGAACGGGTGCTTTGACCTGCTCGGTAACCTTGGATTGCGCTTCCAGCACATCGTTGTCCTTGACAAAGGTCAGCTTGATCCGGTCGTTGATGAAACGTTCGAAGATATCCGATTTGTCGAAAATCTGCCAGGCCAGGTTCACGCGGAACTGATCGGCATCGAGCACGGAGGTCGTCCGTGTTTTTTCTTGTCCTTCAGCTTTGAATGTCACTTCGATAACGGCGTTATCCCTGACCATGACATTGTCAACAAGAATAGATTTTGCTCTGCGCATGACCGAGAACGAGCTGGCTGCTTTGGGCATACTGGAGAAAAAATCGGCTTTAGGCAAAAGCCTTTTCTTTTCCACAATGGTAAGGCAATCAAGCTTTACGTACTTGATACCACCGAGCATTTTCTTCAGGTTGCGGTCAATCTTGTTCAGGTACGCGATGGCTTTTCTATCCAGAGTATCGAGCTGATCGCACAAAAACAGAACCTTGGTGTGACCGTGAGTGATGATGGCTTCCATCACCCTCTTCAAGCGCGGAAGCGTGTATACATCAAGAATCCCTTTCAGTCCGATCAATACCAGGTCACCGATGTTCTTGATCTCGAAATTCAACGTGTCGTGAAGTGAACTGACGAACGCCCCGGTGACATTTTTGGTGGTTTGATTTTCCTTGTATTTCTCCCGGATGGCCCTGGTAAGATCCATGTTGCCGGTTTTTTTCAGGTACTGCAGGGTCGCGTCCACCAACGCTGTATCTTCCTGGCTGAGGTAAGTTGTCACGAGTTTCATCAACGAGTCTTGATCGTAACCGTTCAGGATGTTGAAGATCAGATCTCCCTTTTGGCTTTTATCTTCTCCCAGCATGTAGAGCAGGGGAAGAATGGCGTTGGTGTCCTTGAATTTGTTAATCAGGTTAAGGGCTCGCTCGGCGACATATCCCTTGAACAGCTTGGCCGCCGTGAGAAGATAATTGAGACAGGCCCTGTTATCCAGGAATTCAAAAGCGTCTATTACCGCCAGCCGTATCCCCTCGTTATCCACAAAAACCAGCTGTCCCAGCGGTTCCATCATCTCCTGGACGCCGAGTTTACCGAGAAAACGGATGATCTTCTCGAGCAACGAGTACTTGGGCCGGAGGTGACGGATATTTTCAATCTTTTCAAGATACGGTTGGACCAGGTCGGCTTGCGTAAAGGCCCGGTAGACTTCCATCCGGGCTGTTTCTCCCCCCTGGTTGAGGGCATCCAGGAGATTTTCATAGATTTCGTCGCGATCGATCTGGTTGAAAAATACGAAGATTTCTTCTTGGCTCTGTCACTATAAAGTGTTGTTATTTTCTTGGCTTCGGGCCGGTTGTTCCCTTTAAGTGTCTGGAACGCTTTCAGCTGGATTTCTTTGTCAGGACTGCCGGTCAGTGCTACCCGGAGTTCCGATAATGAATCTGTGGATTTCACCGCTTCATCTTTGGATGTGGCCTTAGATGATTGTATCAGCTCTTCTATTGATGCTGTATCAACAGATGGTATTTGGTCTTCTATTGATGCTGTATCAGCGGATGGCTTTTGTTCTTCTTTGGGTTCAGCTCCAGATGATTTGGGACGGTTTGCAGATCTTTTCAAAAGAGCCTGTATCGGATTTTCATGCTCACTCACGGTACAACCCCCCGTGCATTTGATGGGTAACCATCTTACTTTAGATACTCGATACGTATTACGATTCTAGTATTTTTTCTTTTGAAAGTCAAATAGGGCATAAGAAATGGATCCTCACGGTGTCGTGCGGACGGTGATGGTGGATTGGGTCCGGCGGCCGAGATTGTCGGCGCAAACGATCTCGTGAGTTCCCGGCATAAGCGGCCAGAAAACTTTTTGACCGAAAACCGCTCGGGTCAGAAAGGTATTGTTTACAAACCAGTATAGCTGAGTGCACTCAGGTGAAACAGCGGCGTCAAGAAGAAGTTTCTGATGCTTGTTTGCAGTTGTTTCCAGGAGAAACACCTGCCCGTCGCGGGGAGAAACGATGTCGGGATTCCGATGATCTTGTGCACGCTGTTTACAAGGCCGGTGATGAGGCGGAGGAGCTATTTTCTGCAGACCCCGGCTGCGGAGAAACGTGCTGATTTGCGGTGGCCAGACTTCAACCGTCTTCCAACGGTACCGTTTGCCCGGAGAACAAAGGGAGCAGAGTTGATAACCGCTATCGTTATCAACCATAATCCGGGTATGCACTTTGCACGGTCGGCAGGGACTGATTCCCGGCAGGTAACGATCTTTTCGTATACGGGCGCAGTGTTCGGTTGCCACCAGCCCGCTCCCCGAACATATTTCACGATAACTGATTCCAGACGGCTCGTTATACCAGGGTGCGTCATCACTTCCATAGATCTTATCGAAAATACGGTTGACGACGGGAGCCGCCGCTTCCCGGCCGACCAGGGACCGGGAGGGAAGTCCGTTGAAGTTACCCAACCACACTCCGACGGTGTATTCCGGATTGAAACCTAAACACCAGGCGTCTTTGTGCCCGTATGATGTGCCCGTCTTTGACGCTATCCTGATTGCCGGCACTCTCGTCCGGCGCTGAGGAGACCGTCCTGACCCGGCGGATCCGGATAGCATGTCCGCTATCAAAAAAGCCGATTCCTCAGAGATAATACGGTTTTTAGGGAGGACCGGTTCCCGGGCTGCCAGTCGGTAAGGCCGATAGACGCCCAACCGGGCCAGGGCGGCGTAGGCATTGGTCAGTTCCAGGAGTGATACTCCGCAGGAACCCAGGGTCAGACCCAGACCGTAGTATTCGGGTGGCCGGTTAAGTGAACGTATTCCGGCATTGCCGAGCAGCTGATACAGCTGTTGGAGTCCTGTCCGGTTGAGAACCTGGATGGCCGGAATATTCAAAGAGCGGCGCAAAGCCTGCTCCACCGTCACCAATCCGTGGTATGAACGGTCATAATTGCGGGGCAAGTATCCTCTGAACGAGATCGGCACATCGCCCAGGAGTTCCGTCGGCGAAACCCGGCCCCGATCCAGGGCCAGCGCGTAGGTGAAAGGTTTGAGAGCGCTTCCCGGGGAGCGAAGCGCCAGGGCGCCGTTGACCTGGCCGTCGTTCGCCATCGATCCGAAATCGGTTGACCCGACCAGTGCCCGCACGAAGCCGGTACCGGTCTCAATGATGCAGGCGGCGCCGTTACTAACATCTTGTTTCTTCAGCTCACGTACCGCCGAAAGCAGGGCTTGTTCCGCGATCTCTTGAAGGCGAAGGTCAATGGAACTCCTGAGATCGGTTCCCATGGGCACACGCTGGTTCAGGTACCCGGTCAGATGGGGAGCAGTGAAAGGAAATGAATGGAACCCGCCATTAGTTTGCGACTTGACTGCCTGAATATATTTATCTCCATCCAGGAACTTCTCTCGGAACATCCTTCGTAGTACCAGGTTTCTTCGTTGAAGAGCCTTAACCCGGTATCGGTCGGGACGAAGAGTCGAGGGAGATTTGGGTAACCCGGCCAGGAGAGCGGCTTCCGGGATAGTTAACAGATTGGCGCTTTTCCCGAAGTAACGGACGGAAGCGGCTTGTGCTCCATAAACGGTTCCCCCGTACGGCGCCCGGTTTAGATAGATTTCCAGGATCGTCTGTTTTGAACGTATCCGTTCCAGTTGAATGGCCCTGAAGATCTCGATGATCTTGGAGCGGAGGGTGCGGGGACGAGGTGTCAGGAGCCTGATGACCTGCATGGTAATCGTGGAAGCGCCGGACACCACCCGCCGGTTAATTACATTGGAAATACCGGCCCGCATAACGGCCAGTAAATCGACGCCGTGATGGCGGTAAAACCGCTTGTCTTCAACCGCTATGGTAGCTTCGAGAAGGGCCGGGGAAAAATGATCCAGGGTTTTTGGAATCCAGCAGTAATCGTTTTTCTCCGGAAAAATCCGCAGAACTGTTCCATCGGCGGCCCGCACGATGGTGGGAGGTGTTTCACCCGAGAGCTTGTCCACCGGAAACGGGAAGAGAAAGTTCAACCCACACCATGAGATTGCTGCCAGGACAGGCGCCAAACCGACCGCCATCATCAGCCGTCGCAGGTTCATTCGTTTTGGTGAATAATTCTCGGTTTTCACGAGGCCGGTCTCTATTCCTTAATCGATACGATACCCTGTCCGGTCACACTCCGGATGCCCGGATCATACATGCAGGAGGCAGACAATGCCGGCAGCCGGAACCGCCCGGCGGTTACCGCCCGGACCAGGTACCGGTAATAGATCTCGCCCGTGGTGTTGATATCCAGAAACAGGATTAACCGGTCGTCTCTGATATCCATGTGATCCGGCGTCAGGGAATCTTCACCGATCCATTCGATGGTTTCCCGGGACGCGATCCGTGGATTCTCTATCTCAAGCCCTCCCGGAAGCGGGTCGCTGATGACCACGTTTTGAATGGCCGAACCGGTCCTTATCCGGTACTCTGCCACCGCGGTATCGCCCTGTTTGAACGTCAGCGGATCGATCAGTGCGCCGGCGGCCGTCTTGAATGTCCGGCGGACAGTAAGGCCACTGTCTTCTTCGTCCACCCGACCGCTAAGCGGTACTCCTTCCAGGACCCAGTAATAATACAGGGTCCCTTTGCCGGCAATTGACAGGGTAACGGTTTTGCCGGCCGCTTCATCGAAGGTTTTAAAAAACCCGTCATGATGAGTGAACTTCCCGATCAGGGTCCCGTTAAGCAGACAAGTGCCGGTAAGCGAGGTTTCAACCTGTTTCATTGATCGTGCATACCTGCCCAGGGCCAGCAGGGCAAAAGCGTTCTCCTGAGTAGTCAGGTATCGGCCTTTATCCAGGTGGGAGTTGAGTTTTCGCACTAACGGTAAGATAGATGGACTGCCGGGATCGACCTGTAAAAAGGTGTTGAGCAGGATGGCCAGTTCTCGTGCTTTCGAGTCCAGGACTCCGCCGGTATCACGAGACCGATTTGTATCGAGCAGAGGCAGGCTGTCCCCGATTATCTCGCGGGCCATGGCCTGTTCACCGGCCAGGTAGCAGGCGGCCGCCAGTTGAAAACGGGAATAGGCGGGCAATTGGTCGTATTCCAACAAAGCTGTTATCTTGTCCAGAGGGGGATCGCCATCCAGTGCCAGGACATAGCATGCGTAGGCCGTGAAAGCCAGATCATCATGTTCCGGATCGGGCCGGCTTCCGGTATCCGCCACTTCTTCTTCCAGGTAGGAGATCAAGGCCTCTTTCTCGGTGAAGGGGACCTGGTAGCCTGCTTTTTCCGCTTCCACCAGGCAGTTCGCTCCGTAAACGGTTCCCCATGGATAGATGTCGGTATCTCCCGGCCACATAGCCAGCCCGCCTTTGTACGTTTGCATAGAAAGAATGCGGTAGATACCGGCCTGGACCATGCGGTCCACATCCCCGGGATCGGATAACAGATCCGGTTCCACCAGGGCGGCGATGTCTTTCATATAAAGCAGGGGAAACACCCGGGACGACGTCTGTTCCACGCAGCCATGGGGGTAGCGCACCAGGTAACGGAGTGACTCGCCGAGGTTTAACGCGGGTGACGTGGCGCAGTGAAGCGTGGCGGTACATGTCTCGGGCATCATCAGCGGAGGGAAGAAAATCGTGGCCGTTTTGCCGGCGGAAACGGTTCCTGAACCGGTGGTACTGATGAGGGGCGCCGGTGGCCTGACCATGAGTTCAACGGCTTTCTCCGTCTGCTCATCCCCCAGGACCGCTTTAAACGTAATCTTTGCCGTCCCGGCCGTGTTGAGCGCCTGAAATATAAACGTATTCCTGCTCTCTTCTCCCGGTCCCAGATGCAGGTTCCTCAGGATGGAATTGTGCAGGTCCGGTCCATCGCTTCGGTTCTCATTGACCGCAATGCTCACCGGGCCTTCAGTGGTTATCCGCAGTCCGGCTGTTCCTTGTTTAGCGGTATCGTTTAGAAGCGATACCGGCACCCTGAAGGTGTCGCCGGTAGACAGGAACCGTGGCATGCTGGCCTCGAGAACGAGATCGGGTTTGACCAGAACGGACTGTTCCGCATACCCGAAAGCGTCTTTGCCCACCGCCACTACCATGAGCCTGAGCGCCCCGGTAAGGTTGGGGATTTTCAGCTCGATGTCCGCTCTCCCCCGGCGGTCTGTCCTGATGGGTGAGTGGAAAATTACGATGGATTTAACCCTTTTAACCGCTATCGGAGCCAACAGTTTTTTACGGCGTTCATCGGCTTCTTTATCGCCTCCTGGCTCCGAATCGGTGCTGCCGCTACCCACCCGGTATTCGGGAAATATCAAGGAATACAGGTCGCTGGTGGCGGCCTGAAGACGCCGTTTCCCATAAAAGAAATCCCAGGGCGACGGAGTATCGAATTGGGTCAATTGGAGGATTCCTTCGTCAACCGCGGCTAGACTGAGTTCCACCACACCGCGGTCTGTGTTGCCGCCGGTGACATCGACCGACACGGTAAGCAATTCTCCGGGTTTGACCTTTTTATCTGCCGTCAGGGACACGGCCAGCCTTTTCCGGGAACAGTTGACATTGAGTGGGACGATCCCGAAAGCGCGGTAGTTATCGAGCGAATCCGCTTTATCAGCCGGTCTGACGATGGTAGCGGTGATATAGACATTGGGAGCGTACTCTTTTCGTACCGGTATCGGTACCCTGGTTTTCCGGCTGGAGATGTTTACTAATTTGTAGGAATAGATACGGTCCCGTTGTACCAGCACGAGCATCCGCCCCCTGGCAAACGGGGAGCGCACGGTGATCCACGCGATATCGTCTTCCCTATACCGTTTCTTGTCGGTGGTTATCTCCAACCGGTCGGGACGTTCCATCGCCCAGGTGGAAGAGATTACATCGGAGGTAGAAAACTCCAGGCCGGACCGGGGTCCGTCCGGACCGTGACTTACGTTAATCCGGTAGGTCTCCCAGGGTTCAGGGGTAAAGGAAAACTGGCCCATGCCCCCGGTTAATTCAACCGTACCGTCTGCTACGGTAACTTCTTCCTGGTTGGAAACATAATGGTACCGGCCATCGGCTCCCATTTTCAGAATGGAATTCCAATAGAGTTTGCCGATGGTATACTCCAGTATACCGATATCCGCCGCCGGCGCCCCGTCCGGCAAGACGGCGGCGCAGTTAAAAAACAACCGGTCATCCCGGGTATGCGCCTCCTTTGGCCGGACTTGTTTAATCCCGCAGTAGGAAGAGTAAGGATCGACGGCGATGGTCCGGCGCGCAGTGACGGCCCGGCCGCCGGGCTCTCTGATGGTGCCGGAAATGGTGGCCAGGATAGGATAACCGGGTTTGAGGTCCGCCGGAATCACGAAGTTGAACACTGCCTGCCCTTGCTCGTCCGTTGTTTGTTCTCCAAGCTCAATGGTGATGGGTTTGAAGTCCTCGTCACCGGGTTGTCCGAATGAATACCCGCTCCAGTCCGCATGAGAAAAGGTGTCTTTCCGTAGCGTGCAGACCGCCGTCACCCGCCTGCCTGCCGCCGGTTTTCCATACAGATGTTTTCCCGTGACCGTACCGGTCACCGTGTCTCCCGTTTTGCAGCGGATTTCGGGTGATACGATAATGTCTGCTTTCATCCTATCGGGCATGAAGTCCTCCACCTGGAACTGGAGGCTGCCCACGGCCTCATCCTGGGCCGGCACGAAAAGCTTAAGCCGGTAGTGCCCGGTCAGCGTGTCTGCTGGAAGAATGAACTCAGCCTGGCAGGTTCCCAGGTCGGAAATGGTGGTTTGGAGAGATCGTAAGCGTTTCCCGTCGGGCCGGATGATTTCGAAGGTGACCGGAAACTCGCCGGGCAGGCTGACATCAGGCCCTCGGACGATCCCGCGGACATACACGGTATCGCCGGGCCGGTACACGCCGCGCTCGGTATACAGGTATGCTTCATATCCACGGCGAGTGGTGGAGAGGCCGTCGACATCGAAATCGGTGTGAGACAGAGCTCCCCGGTCGAGATCGAGATAACTGAGGTCGTCTTTTAGGGTAGCGGTAACCAGAAACGGTTTCCTGGTATCATCATCGAATTGGCAGTTTTTAAAAAGCGCGACACCGTCCCCGTTCGTGATTCCGTGAAACAATAATTGGTTGGTTTTAGTGTAAACATTCACCTCGCAACCCGGCATCGGTTTACAGTTTGAGATAGAGTTGGCCCAGACCAGCAATTCGTCGTTGGTACGGGAGGCCCATAGTCCGATATCGGTTATACATACCAGTTTTTTCCGGCGCTTCCAGGACTTCTCCGGCGACCAGGCGGTTATGACGGAGATACCGGGCAGGGCGCCGCCGGGAATTTTCTTGAGATCGACGGAGAGTTTTTTCCAGGATAGTATGGAGCCGTCTAAGGAGAGCTTTTTACCGGCCACGGCAAATCCCATATTGGCCGGGTTTCTTCGGCGCCTGGGCGAGTACTGGTTGATGAAATGAACCACGTTGTTGTTGTAAATATGCTCAATCTGGACCTCGACGGTCCTGCTTTCAACGCTTTCCAGGGGAATAACCAGGTTGGAATCGGCGGCGTGATAGATCCTGTCTCCCGATATAAACCGGACATCCGGTGCCAGGCCGGGAAAATGGACGACTCTGACGACGTCCTTTTCGAGGTTCCGGTTGTCCTTTCCCTTTAACCCTTTCTTCACGGTAAACGTGTATGTTTTGCGGGGCTCGAAATCACCGCGCACCCGCAGGTAATACGTATGGTATTCAACCGAGAACCGAGTTTCGGGTTCAGAGCTGAGAAACGGTGAAAAATCCTGTTCTTGAAGATCGTCGTCAAAATACAGGTTGAAGTAAGGTTGTGCAGAGCCTGGAGAAAACGCGTAGAGCGAGGTGATGTTCAGGTCGCGGGAAACATGAAGGGTACTGGTATAGTTCGTGTTGGAAGACAGGTTGCCTTGCTCGGAACGGAGTCCCGGAGAAATATCAAACAGCAGTTTCTGCCCATGCCGGGCTTTGAGCAGGATCCGGATCGATTTTGACACGAGCGGGGAGGATAGTTCGAACGTGGCCTCCCGGCGGTTTTCGTCCCGTACGGTAAGTTTTCGGGCCAGGTGGGTAGGATCAACCGGGCAGTTAAACGTAAGCTCAAACAGAATCTTCCCTTCCATGACATTGCTTTGCCGCACCGACAGCAGCTTTGGCCGGGGGGTGTGAAACGAGTACGACGCAGTTTTTATATCGAACTGTCCCTCGGCGCCGGTGATGAGACGGGCTGTGGAAACGGTATAGGTGGTGGCCGCCGGAAGCTCTCCTTCGGGAAGGAACTCCAGTGTGCTCGGATCGATAAATCGGAATCGCCCGTCTATGGGTGGTTCGAAGATGAGGGGATTGTAGTTGAGAAAGATGTTGATCTCGTCATCGGTGACAATCGGTTGGTCGAACTCGGATATGATGGTCCGGCCGGTTACCGGGATTTCTTCACGGGGTTCAAACCTGATAATTGCCGCCGTTCGAGAGATTTTTTGCTTGGCAGGAAACAGGCCCCGCTCCTGGAGTATCTCCAGGACCGTTTTCCGGATCAGTTGTTTGAACCGTTCCCGTTCCCCGTGTGAAAGGTGTCCGGTGGGTCTGCGGCCGGGAACAGCCAACTTGTGTTCCACTGCGCTGACGATGTCTTCCGGGACAATTTGCTTCGGAGCCTGCTTGACGATTCCGGGATCGTCCGGAGCGTGTACCATGGGACTGCTTAAAAGTGCGTTGCCGGTAAACAGGAAAAAACTCAGGAAAATAACGAATACCGCGCGAAAAATGTATTTTTTCACAATTAAGTCCCCCTTATTCGGGTTAATTAAAAACAATGTAATACCCTCTACTGGTTGTTGTAGCAGAAGAAAAAGTACGTGTCAATGAACCTGGGAAATGGAGGAGCTTTCTACGCTACATATTCCAGCTTACGATAGTGGAGTAGAAAAGAGAGATGAGATGAAACTGAGATTGTACCCGGGCGGAGGCTTGTCCCTTCCTCCAAACGTATGAGCAAACATTGTGGTGTAGCGGCAGCCCGGTGGTCCCGCTCTCAAGCAAGGAGCGTGGAAAGTGAGGTTGGAGACACCCAGCATTCGTGACGGATCATCGAGCTGGTGAAGCGCCGCGCCTTGTATCTGGGGCCATTTACTTCACCTCGCTACGAAGATTAGTGAATCATTTGGGTTAGTTTTCACACTTTTTCGCTTGAATTCGGTCCGAACACCACTATGGTGATATCGTCATGCTGTTCGGCGCCCCGGCAGAAATAGGCCACTTCTTTAAACAGGTGATCCACAACCGCTTTCGGTCCGGCGCCGGTTTTTTTCTTGAGGAGCTTCAGAACTTCTTCCAGGCCCAGCATTTCATCCCGGGAATTCATCGCTTCAACCAGACCGTCAGTGTACCAGATCATAGAGTCGCCCGGGCCGAACGAAATCGTTTTCTCTTCGAAGTGGCAGGGCAGATCACGGTCGGAAAACATGCCGCAGGGCAATCCGTTCAGGTCCAGCTTTTCTATCAGGCCGCCGGTCTTCAGAAACAAGCTGGTGGTATGTCCTGCTTTGGAGAAACAAAGCGTCCGGTTCATTACGTTGATAATTCCATAGACCATGGTGACATAAACTTTCCCGCCGGTCGTTTCGAAGAGCTCCGTGTTGACGAACTGGTTGGTCTCCTCGAGCACGTGCGTCGGCGAACTTCCGGCTTGAACCAGGGCTTTGAGAAATCCTTTCAGCAAGCTGACAACCAGCGCTGCGTTGAGACCTTTGCCGGAAACGTCGGCCACCACGATGCCCAGCGAATCAGGATCGTCCATAGGAAAGAAATCGAAGTAGTCGCCCCCGAGTTCACGGGCCGGAAGCGACCTGGCTTCGATGGAAATCCGCCCGTCCAGGGTAGGGAAAACCGACGGATACATACTCTGCTGGATCTCCCGGGCAATATCTACCTCGTGCTCCATACGATGTTTTTGAGCCAGATCACGGTACAGTTTCACGTTTTCCTTGAGGGTAAAAATGTAGCGGTCGGCCAGGAGAAGAACGTACAGGCTCAAAAGCATCGTGGTGAGCCGTACCACCGGCAACACCGTGTTGGTGAAGATCAGTCCCGTGGCCAATCCATACCAGAGAAGCACGCTTCCAGCCACCGCCGTCAGGCCCCGCCAGGCAGTCATCCGGGGTATGAGCAGCGTGGCTGCGATGCCGGCTACGAGCAGCAAAACACCTTCTCCCCACCAGGGAAGGCGTCGTAAAAACGATTCATCAAGCAGTGTCGAAAGCGTGTAGGCCTGGAGATCAACTCCCGGGATGAGTCCTCGGGTAGAGGTATGCAGGTCGTGGGTCAGGGCCGTGGAAGTACCGATAAAGATCACCTTCTCTTTGACCTGTCCCGAATGGAACTCCCAGTTGATAACGTGCGCTATCGAAAGCCGCTGGTAACGGTAATGAAAGTTGATCGGCAGAAGTCCGAAAGAATCGGTGGGAAGAAGGGGGAAGCGTCGTTTGAAATCATGTTCACCGGGAGCCGTACCGTACCGGGTGGCGTGCTCCAGCCAGAGTGTGAATCCTCCCGCCTCCAGGGGGTTGGCTATATGGGGATTGGTGACGAACATTTTCCTGACGACATTGTCATCGTCCGGGAGACAGGCCGTGAAAGCGGTACCCATAGCGGCTTTCTTGAGACCATCGAAGGGCTGTATTGTTTTGCTGAACAACTCCTCGCTCTCGACGTACGGTGCGGAGATAAGAATGACATTCCCGGCCTTCCGGATCGCGTCCGCCAACACCGTGTCTTGTTCCGGATCTTCCTGGCTTTCATTGAGAAACATGAGGTCCACACCGATCACCTTCGCCCCGGCCGTGGACAGGTTGGTGATGGCGGTGGCTATCAGTCGGCGGTTCCACGGCCACCGCGACTTGATCGTATCCAGGGAGTAGTCATCGATATCAACGATGAGAATACGGTCGTCAAGGGGTGGAGTATCCAGGATACGCCGCAGGTTAGACCTGAAATCCATAGACCGGCGTTCCAGAAAACCCAGGGGACGGACCAGGGGAATAGCAACCAACAATAACAAGAGAATCGAAAACCGATGCAGTAGATACTTTTTTTGCATATCACTGCCAATACATCACATTCGCGGCCGGTTTTCAATAGCGTACCGAAGACGCTTCCTCAACGCTGGTACCGGAGGTTATGTACTTGAAAAGACCGTTGACACCCCGTTTTTTCTCGATCCTGCGCATTAGCTGGAACCCTTTGCCGTAGAGGTCCGTCCGTTTTTCGAGGTATTTCATCTGGTGGGTGAATCCTTTTTTCTCCATTATCTTGTAGCGGACCCATTCGGCGAATCCTTCACGAAGCATGAGCGACTGGCCGGCCGGACAGTGCGCTTCCTGCCACACGTGGGTGTACTCGTGGGCCAGGGTACCGATCAGAACGGGAGGGATCAGGCCGTACTCCACGTACACATGATAGTTATCGCCGTCACGGACGAAGAGGCCGAGAAATTCGTCTTTGCGGTTTTTTTCCAGATGCGGCGACCTCTCGGCCAGGGCCAGTATTTTATCCTGGCCGACCAAAGAAAACCGGGCGGGTGTTTTAACGGTAATATCGAGCTGGTTGCGGAGCATTCGTTTGACCTCTACCAGGTAACGGCGGGCCACCGTGAGATCGAAAACCCCGTCCTTGAAACACTGGGAACAGACGTTTCGGCCGTCGGCCAGGAGCCGGGCCGCCCGGTCCAGCGGGAGACTGCAGACGTTGCACCGTTTCTGGTCCTTCCGGCACCGGCTGCAGTAGGTACCGTCATCGTCCTCGAACTGCCAGCAAGCGCCGAGAATTTTACTGTCACAGGCGGTGCATATGGGAAGTTTGCGGTGACACGGACGGCACACCTTGTGCTCGTCTAGCATTCTAAAAGCTCCTACCAGGGGCAGTCCGCACACCTCACATTTGGGCAGCTCTTTGAAACAAAACTCGCAAAGTTTGCCTTCTTCCAACCGGTAGTAGTGGGTAGTGATGGGCTCGCGGCAATGAATGCATTCCGGTATTCGTTTGAGGCAATCCGGACAGATCGTGTGATCGCGGACTGTGGTGTACGTGCGGGTAGGAGTGTCGCAATAACTGCAGCGGGGCACCGTGTTCCAGCAGCGGTCACAGAAATGTTTCTGCGACTGTTCCTGAGTCCAGAAGCGGCCGGTCAGGACGGTGTTGCACAAGCTACACCGCTCGGCGCTGGCCAGACATCGAGCGCAGAGGGATTTTCCATCCACAATTTCCCCCCGTTTAAACGGAGCGCCGCACGCTTCGCAGCGTTTCAGGGTACGGTGACAGCTGGGGCAGAGTATTCTTTTGTCGGCAAGCTCGTAATACTGTCCCGCAATCGCGGTTCTGCAAAAACTGCAGGAGAGATCTTTAGCCGGCACTGGCTGCGTTGTTGCGAGCAGCCCGGCAAAAAAAGCTGCCACCAGGACAATTGTATACTTGGACAGCGGCATGCGGCCTCCGTTCCTTTCTTACCTCACCATGGTACACGAAAAATCCTTGACCCGGCTACTGCAGTTTTCTGGTTTACCCGGCCGCTCGGCGGTAAACGATCCGGAGCGTGCGTCGCGAATCATTGGTTAGAGATTGAAATTTTTAAAGCAAGAAGAGTGGAAAGAGGTCCCTATGAGGTCTGTCCGATCCTACTCATCTCGCGACATTGTCCAGTAGCAATGCCTGTTCGTCCCACCCTGCTAGTCACTCCAGGAACCACGCTAAACTTTCGCCAGGCCAGGCACTGGTTTATTGTTCTTCGCTTCGCTGTTTGCTTCGCAAAGGTGCGTAAACGATACTGCCGTCCAGGACGGTCAAATACGGCCGGAGCCGGCCGAAAAGCGAGCCGGGGGCATCCAGATAAACGGCGAATGGATCTTCATTGAAAACCACCAGATCGGCCAGGTATCCCGAGGCCAGCCGCCCGGCCTGAAACCGGTGTCCGCCCATGGCGGAAAACGAGCCGGTATGGGCCCGGATGGCGTCGTACAAACTGATTCCTTCATCCCGGTTCCAGGGAGCATTGGTAGGGCCCGCGAGCCGGGTGACTGCCGCCTGAATTCCTTTCCAGGGATCGAGGACTTCGATGGGATGGTCCGACCCGAATACCAGTCGCCCGCCCCGGTTGCTGATGGTCCGGTAAGGATACGAGTATCGCTCACCTATATCCGGCTGCAGACTGGTTTCGACGATCTCCCGGTCGCCCCACATGTGAGATGGCTGCACGGAAAAAGTGAGACCGCCAAACGAACAGGTGTCGAGTATCCGCTTAGACAGTATCTGTACGTGCTCGATCCGGTGTCCGGCGGTACCCTCCCGGTATCTTCCCAGGCCGCGAAGCGCCATCTCCACCGCCCGATCGCCGATAGCGTGGACGGCGGCGCTCAGGTGAAACTTGTCCAGGAGGGCGGCCCATCCTTCGAGTTCATCGTCCGACATTGTTAACAACCCCCGGTTGTCGCTGTTAACATACGGTACGCTCAGGGCAGCTGTCTTCGATCCCAGCGATCCGTCCAGGAATAGTTTGACCCAACCAGGGTAGAGCCAACCCGGTATCTTCTCATCAAAAAGGCCGGAATTGTGTTCCAGTTCTTCCGGGTCCTGAAACATAAAACTCCAGACGGTCCGTATCCGGGTGCTCTGGTTCTCGAACCAGGAGGCAACCAGCCGGTACCCGGCCACGCTTTCAAAATTGTGTATCGAAGTGATCCCGTGCTTGAAAAACGATTCCACTGTCGTTTGCAGCCCCGGCCACTTTTCAGCGTCGGGACGTTCGGAAACGAGCAGGTCTTTAAGCTGGAACGTGTCTTCAAAAACGAGTCCGGTGTGTGTCCCGTCAATGATCTGGACAGAACATTTATCCGGGAAACTCTCAAGCGATAAGGCTTGTTTAAGGGCCGAGGAGTTGAGCCAGGCGGAATGGGCGTCCTTACTTTCCAGGAAAATCGGGTTTTTTATAGCCATGTCGTCCAGGATTGATAGGGAAGGGGAGCAGGCGGAAAACAAGTTCTTCATCTCCCACCCGAACCCGACGATCCATTCCCCCGGCTTCTTCCGCGCTTCGGCACGAATTCGCCTCTTAAGCTCGTCAAGCGACCGGACACCGGTCAGATCGAGGCCGGATCGTTGTTCCGCTGCCAGAACCAGGTGCGTGTGCCCGTCACAAAACCCGGGCATCAGCGGCCGGCCCTTAAGGTCGACAACATCCGCCTTTCTACTCTCCTCACGCGGCACTTTAGAGGCGTCACCAACAAACTCGATCCGGTTACCGCAGGTCAGAAGCGCCCCCCCGTCAAGATAGGGCTCCTCGTCGAGTGACTCCCCGGCCATAGTGTAGATCGGCCCATTGATAAACAGGTAACTCTCAGCCATACACCCAGTATAGCATTTATGAACCAACAACCACACAACTCCGCGTCCTATCCCCCAGACACACGCCCCCCTCCGCTCGCGCCTTCGCCAAAGGCGAACAGCCGAACGAAGAAAGACTCCAGTAACCAAAACCATACCAGGCGAAGCATCTTCCTATGAGCCTGTTTTGAAAATAAACATTTACTTGAGGTTCGGAGTCTCTGTACGAGGGCATAACCCGAACGGAGGCGCGCAAGCGCCGTGAGTGTCCCTCGGTAAGAGCCTCCGAGCCTCACCAAAAGGTACAACCAGACTCAAAGGAACCAGTTGCGAAGACCGCTGCTTGACAAAGGCCGAAACCTCCTTTTATAGTACTAATATCAATCACCACAATGAGATCCTTGCGGAGGGAGACCGGCCGCCATGACAAAAACCAGGACAAAGACGCTTCAAGGCCTGCTGCTCGAGAAAAACATCATCACCGAACGGCAGCTCAACAAAGCCAAGAACATCCAGAACCAGACCCTGGAACGTCTGGAAGACATCCTGCTCAGGACGGGCTTGATTACCGAGGACGAGCTCCTGGAAGTCTGGAGCGAGCTTTTAAACATACCCATCTGCGACTTCAAAGGAATAAAACTGGACGCCAAGATCATTGCTTCCGTACCGGAAAGCCAGGCTCGTGAATACTCGCTCATCCCGGTTAAAAAAGAGGGTAGCACCATCACCATCGCCATGGCCGATCCTTTCGACATCATGGCTATCGATCTGGTCAAGTTCCTCACCCAGTGCAATGTCAAGGTGGTGATCGCCAGGCGGTCGGATATCGAGTTTGCCATCACCCAATACTACACCTGGGACCAGTTCATGATCGGTGATGAGGAAATTTACGGTGACGAAGAAGGAGTCGAGTTGGAACCCCTGATAAAAGCCACCACCGAGGGCCCGGTAGTACAGTTTTTAAACACCATCTTCAAGCAGGCGCTCCTCAAACGCTCGAGCGACATCCACGTGGAACCCAAGGAAGACAAAGTACTGGTGCGCTTCCGGGTGGACGGCATGCTTCACGACGCCCTGACCGGCCCCCGCACCATGATTGCGCCGCTTGTATCCCGGATCAAAATCCTTTCCCATCTAGACATATCCGAGAAACGGATTCCCCAGGACGGCCGTCTCAAGGTAAAACTGGAACACAAGGAGATCGATTTCCGGGTTTCCACCATCCCCGGTCTTTTAGGCGAGAAGTGCGTCATGCGTATCCTCTCCCGCTCCGATACCTTCAGACTGAAAGAGATCGGGATCGATACCGGTTGCCTGGAAAAGATCAAGGGCGTGCTGGACGAACCCTACGGGATGATCCTGGTCACCGGACCAACCGGACACGGTAAAACCACCACCCTGTTCGCCATGCTCGACTACCTGGACTCGCCGGAAGTGAACATCATTACTATCGAAAACCCCATCGAGTACCGGATCCTGTCCATCACTCAGATCCAGACCAACGACAAGGTGGGACTGACCTTTTCCGCGGGCCTGCGGGCGGCTCTCAGGCAGGACCCCGATATCATCATGGTGGGCGAGATCCGGGACGAAGAGACGGCTGAGATTGCCGCTCGGGCTTCCATGACGGGCCACAAGGTGCTCTCCACCCTGCACACCAACAACGCCGCTTCCTCGATTATCCGTCTCGCCAACCTGGGGGTACCGCCGTTCATCATCAACTCCACGGTGAACCTGGTCCTGGCGCAGAAACTTTTACATGTAACCTGCCCGCACTGCAAGCAAGAGTACCTGCCCGGGGCAGATCTCGTGCTGCGAGCGGGTCTGGACCCGAACGAGGCTGAAGGTAAAAAGTTCTACCACGGTGTCGGTTGCAGTGAATGTAACTTCAGCGGGTTTTTGGGACGGATGGCTATCTTCGAGGTGATGCTTATTACCGACGAGGTGCGGGAAGTGATCCAGGCTGGTGGGACGGAGATGGAGATCAAACGCCTGGTTCGGGATATGGGTATGAAGACGCTTCGTGACATGGCGTTGGAGCAGGCGCAGATGGGAATGACCACGCTGGAGGAGGTCATCTACCAGACCCCCACCGACCCCGATTACGACGCGCCCATACGACCGGTGACCATGTTCCCCCGGCGGCCGGCTGTGAGCAGGCGTACTGTTTTACCAGCCGGGCAGGATGGCTTGTCAGTGGAAAAGAGCAATCGAACCGGCGTTCAGGAGCAGCTTACCAAACAGGATATCCTCAAGATCTACGATGACGTGGCGGGAGGTGTGCTGACGGAATTTCCCGAATCACTTTTCTCCTCCGACCAGCATTTGTTCGTGGCCCAGGTCCTTACCCGGAACCTGGTGGACAAACTCCGGATTCCCCTGGACGTGATACCGCGCAAGGTAATCGAGGAGACCTTCCGTGAAAACAGCCTGGAAGTGCTGCTTTCGCTGTTCGAAAACGACATCTATCGTGTTTTCGCCAACGCCTATCCCGGAACCTTCCACCGGTGGGAGTTTAAACACAAGGGACTTTGGGACCGAAAATCTGGCAAAAAACTGGCCCGAGAAGCCGTTAAATGGCTGGTGAAAGAGAAGCTTGGAATTGAAGATGTCTCCACTATTCCCCGGGTCATCACCCGGGAGAATTTCGAGGAAAACAACCTGCGCGACCTGCTGGCCGCGTATCAAGACTCGGTTTTCGAAGCAGTCAACCTGGTGTATCCGAACCGGTTCAAGGTCTGGGAGTTCACCGCTGAAACGGATACGATCTGGAAACAGGAGGACGCCGAAAAGGTGGCCCGGAACGCCGTCAAGTGGCTGGTGAAAGAGAAACTGGCTATCGATGTTAACGACATCCCGCACACGCTCAGCAACAACACCTTCTACGAGCACGGGCTTAAAAGCATGATGGACCTGTTCGAGCACTCCATCTACAAGGTGGTGGAGAACACGTACCCGAACCGGTTCAAACAGTGGGAGTTCAAGGGCGCCACGGATCTGTGGCAGGGAAGCCAGGGATTGGACCTGGCCCACAAAGCCACCCGTTGGCTGATCAAAGAAAAGCTGGGAGTGGTGCTGGGAGACATACACGGAAAAATCTCGAAGAAGAGTTTTATCGACAACGGGCTGGGGGCCATGCTGGCCATCTGTTTCAACCACTCCCATATCAAGGCCTTGAAAAACGCCTACCCGAACCTGATTGAAACCGACCGGTACGACCAGCTGATCGAGCACCAGACCAAAGAACACCAGGACATCTACAACCGCTGGAAAGAAATCTGCCGGATGACCGCCAGTATCTTTATCGAGGACTTCAAGACCGACCTGATCCTGCCCAACTTCAAGAAAGCCGATATCGTCTCCGACGACGAAACGTTCCAGTACTCCCAGGACAGCAAAGTCAGTTTCGCCCAGATGATCATCTCCATCGCCACCAACTGCTACGATCCCATCTTCGAGATCGGGCAGCTCATCCTTTACTGCAACCGTCTCATCTTCTGGATTCTGCACCATAACGAGGACGCCGTCTTCTACGAGGTGAAACACCCCAAGGTGGGCTACCTCTACTGCTCGGAACTCATATTGAAACTGAAAGAGAAAGGGCAGGAGGATATCGCCAAACGCTGTAAACACCTGCTGGCGGAGATGGAACGCATGGAAGGCAAAACCATCGACAACTACCTGTCGCAGTACAAGATGAAGTAGGCTCTGACAGCCACTTGCTCACCAAGCGTCTTTTAACGTTAGTTGTCTACAGGCTCGGTGATAGTTTCCTTCGAGGGAATTGTCTTCGAGTGCGACATCCGTAACCTTTTCCGGCGATCGCGTACATCCTGTACGCTGAACTCGCCATCGTGGCTCGAACAGCAGCTTCTTGATCGCCTCCATTCGGTAACCGGATGTTGCGCACTCTCCGACGACCCTCTCCAGAAACTATCATCGAGCCTGTTTGATAAACAAAACTGCAACTTCAGCGATTAATGAGTCATCCGGCTAATCCAGCTCACTTCCCGCGTTACTCGTTTTCAAAATTATTGGTGTTGCCGATGGGACGGGAATTATGTAGAAAGTACGGCATTGTTAAACCATGTTTGAGATTGATATTTTTACCCGGGCGGAGGCTGGTTCATTACGCCAAACCTGAGTGCAAACATAGAGAAGTAGCGTGAGCCGGGTGGTCCCGCCCTCAAGCAAGGAGTGTAGAAAGTGAGGTTGGAGAATTAGGAGATTGCTACGTGAGGTTGCCTTAAGGTGTGTGAAAAAGCACATGGTATCTGTGTTTGTATTCTCAGGTCCGTGATATATTTAGTCCTATATTAAAATCGGGATAGTGTTCGATAGTAGAGTCAAAGGAGCTGCGGGTGTGTCCGGATTGAGCAAAACAGGTACCAAAATATGGCTGGCGGCGCTGGTGACGATGCTGCTTATCGTTGCTGGTTCCGATGGTACCCAGGCGGAACCGGAATCCGCCCTGGACCTGGCTGCTCTGGGCCATAGCCTGACCGGCCGCGAGTACCGGGTAAGCCGGACCGAGAAAGGGCTGCAGGCGCCCAACCGGCGGCATAACATGCGGTTCTACTTCGAACCGGACGGGGTCCGGATCGTCCGGCGGGTTGACCCCGCTGAACTGGACCTGGTCACCTTCTCCGTTACCGGGTTCGGGCGTGGCGGGACTGTTGAACCGGTTGATAAAGCCGAGATCGTTTATTACGGTCCCCGGGTGGAGTACCGGCGGTCTCAGTTTACCGAGTGGTATCTTAACGGCCCCGCGGGGCTCGAGCAGGGATTCACCATCCCCAACAGGCTGGCCGGCACGGGCGACCTGAAACTGGTGCTGGCCATCACCGCCGCCGGGGTGAGTGTCACCCGGCAAAAGATCTTCATCAAAACCGCCGCCGGCCAAAAGATCCGGTTCGACCGGCTCACGGTCACCGACGCCGCCGGGAAAACGATCGATTCCTGGTTCGAATCCCTGGACGAAAACCGGGCCGTCATCGCCGTTGACGACACGGACGCTCTCTACCCCCTGACGATCGATCCGCTCATTACCAACAGCCCCGACACGATAATTACCTCTTCCCAGGACAACGCCCAGCTCGGCTATAGCGTGGCCGGCGCCGGCGACGTGAACAACGACAACTTTGACGACGTGCTGGTGGGAGCCCGGTACTACGACAATGGATTCGCCAACGAAGGCGCGGTGTTCGTCTATCACGGTTCGGCGGGGGGAGTCCTCGGCAGTGGACCCGGTACTGCCGACGCCACCATCGAGGGTAACCTGATCAACGCCAACATGGGGACCAGCGTGGCCGGGGCGGGCGACGTAAACAACGACGGGTACGACGACATCATCGTCGGCGCCAGCGGCTACAAGGACGGTGAAACGTCCGAGGGCGCGGCTTTTATCTTTTACGGCAGCGCGGACGGTATTACGGGCACCGGTCCCGCCAACGCCGACGCGGTGATCCAGGCCGACAAATCGTTCTCGTTTTTAGGCACGAGCGTTTCCGGGGCGGGTAACGTGAACGGTGACTTGTATGACGATGTCATCGTGGGTGCCCCGCAGTACGACACGGCGTTCGATAACTCCGGCGCGGCTTTCGTGTTTTATGGCGGACCGGGGTTCACCGGCACGCTGAGTGCGGCTGGGGCCGACGTCGTCCTGGAACCGAACCAGGCCAGTTCACTGATGGGCACGAGCGTCTCCGATGCGGGCGACGTAGATGACGACGGCTTCGACGACGTTATCGTGGGAGCTTCCAATTACGATCAGGGCCAGTCAAACGAAGGCGTGGCCATGGTGTTTTTAGGGAGCGCGGGCGGTCTCGTCGGCAGCAACCCGTCTAATGCCCACGCCGTGCTGCAGTCAAACCAGGCGGGCGCCCAACTGGGGGCCAGCGTCTCCGGGGCGGGCGACATCGATCTCAACGACGGGGACTACGACGACATCATCATCGGTGTTCCCTCCTACACCAGCGGGCAAACATCCGAGGGGGCCGCTTACGTGTTCCTGGGCGGCAGTAACGGGATACAGGGCCGGGCCGCCTCCACGCCCTGGCAGATAGTCCAGTCAAACCAGGCCGGGTCGGGGTTCGGCGGCAGCGTGGCCAACACGGGCGACGTGAACAACGACGGATTCGCCGACGTCGTCATCGGTGCGAGCACCTACGACATGGATCCTGACGACGAAGGGGTGGCTTTCATCTTCATGGGCAGCAGCACGGGGCTTCGTGGGCTCAACCCAGCCGGCGCCAGCTACTCCCTGCAGATAAACGAGCCCGACGTCCAGTTCGGCATCAGCGTGGACGGGGCGGGCGACGTCAACAACGACCAGCTCGACGACGTTATCGTCGGTGCGAATTTGTACGTTGACCTCGTGTCCCAGGAAGGCGGCGCTTTCATCTACCACGGCTCCCCGCCGCGGGTCGGATTCGGGATCTCGTCCGAGGACCAGGACGAGGACGGCGGGACCATCAATGCCGAGGTGGTGCTCTCGTTCCCCTTCAACGACCCGGTATCAGTCGATTACGCCGTTTTCGGCGGCACCGCCGACGAGGGCACGGATTTCGATCTTTTGGGTACCGGCACTCTGACCATTCCCGTTTTAAGCACCTCGGGAAACGTCCAGGTGGACATTACGGACGATCTCTACGACGAACTCGCGGAGACCGTCATTATCAGGCTTACAATGCCGGTCAACGGCACCCTGCTGGGAGACACCTACACGCTGACCATCAACGATAACGACGCTCCCCCCACCATCGCTTTCGGGACCGCCACCTCCACCGCCAGCGAGACGACAACCGCCGTCAGTATCCCGGTCTCGCTCTCGATCATCTCCGGGCTGGAGGTGACGGTGGATTACGCTATCAGTGGTTCGAGCAGTGCCACCGCCGGCGGGGTGGACCACACCCTGGCCGGCGGCACCCTGACCTTCACCGCCCTGACCGACCTGACCAAGAACATCGATTTCTCGGTGATCAACGAGACCTTGTACGAACCAGACGAGACGGTAATCATCAACCTCACCAGTCCGGTCAACGCCCAGGCTCTGGACCCGATAAACGGACCCGTCGTCCACACCCGCACGATCGAGAACGACGACGTGCCGCCCTTCGTGGCGTTTGACGAGGCCACCTCCGCCAACGATGAATCGGTGACCACGGTCACTATCCCGGTCACGCTCTCGCAGGTCTCCGCCATCACTGCCACGGTGGCGTACGGGGTAACAGGCGGCACCGCCACCGCCGGCGGCACCGACTACATCCTGGCTTCCGGTACACTCACCTACGCGCCCGGCAGCGACACCGCCAACATCACCGTCACCGTGATCAACGACGTTTTCGACGAACCTGATTCGGAAACCATCGAGATCGCGCTCATTAACCCGGACGAGGCTGTCCTGACGGCGCCTTCGAGCCACACCTATACTATCCAGGACAACGACTTGCCACCGGAGGTGGCCTTCGACGAGGCGGTTTCGGACGATTCGGAGCTGACAGACGCCAAGACCATCCTGGTATCTCTTTCCGGTCCTTCCATGTTCCAGATAACAATCGACTACCGGGTGGTGGGCGGCACCGCCGGCGGGAGCGGTGAAGACTACATCCTGGTCGACGGTACCCTGACCTTCGCTCCCCTCGATGATGAAGAGGAGATCAGTATCACCGTGGTGGACGACCTCATCGACGAGCCCGACGAGACCATCGATATCGAGCTTTTGGACCAGGTTAACGCCACCCTGGGGGGCGTGGTCAACCACACCCACACCATCAACGATGATGAGCCCGAACCCGCAATATATTTCGACCAGATCGCCTCGTCCGGCAACGAGGACACCGGCACCGACGCCTTCTCGGTCTCCATCTCCGGCCAGTCGGCGTTCATCATTACCGTGGACTACAGCGCCACCGGCGGTACCGCCATCTCGGGCGGTGTCGACTACACCCTGCCGGATGGGACGCTGACCTTCAGTCCCGGGACCACCAACCAGGTGATCACGATCACCATCGACGACGACGCGCTCGACGAGCTTGACGAGACGGTGGAAATCTCGCTTATAAACCCGAACCAGTACGCTTCTCTGGGGATCACGCCCACCCACGAGTACAAAATTTTTGACGACGATCCGCCGCCCACGGTATCGTTCGACCAGGCCACCGGCAGCGCCCTGGAAACGGTGCCCGGGGTGACCATGAACGTGTCGCTTTCCGATCCCTCGGCGCTTACCGCCACCGTTGATTACACGGTTACCGGGGGGAGCGCCACGGCCGGCGGCGTTGATTTTTCTCTTAACGAAGGGACCCTGGTCTTCACGCCGGGCGAAACGGAAAAATCCTTTATCATGCTGGTGGTGGACGATTTTGAGGACGAGTCCGACGAGACGGTTTTGATCTCTCTTTCGAACCTGGTCAACACCACGGTGGGCGCCAGCACCGTTTTCACGTACACCATTTTGGACGACGAGTACTCGATCACCGCCACCGCCGGCGATAACGGCAGCATCACCCCGTCCGGGGTGGTGTTTGTGACCGGCGGGAACGACCAGGCGTTCGCCGTCATCCCCGACACCTATTACCGGGTAGACGACGTGCTGGTGGACGATGTTTCAGTAGGCGCCGTCACCAGTTACACGTTTGTCAATGTCATGGAACCTCACACCATCCACGCCACCTTTATCGACACCGAAGCCCCGGTGTTCGTCTCCATGGAGTCGCAGGACACCGACCAGAACGGGTACCTGAACCAGGTCGTCTTCACCTTCTCCGAACCGCTCAAACCCGGCCAGGAAGACGTGAACGACTGGGTGCTCTACGACGCTTCCGGGCCGGTGAACCTGCTCGCCGGGCTTACCGACGGGGATATCGCCATCGTGAACAACACGGTGATATTCACCCTGAGCAATTCTACCGGCACTTCCGGTACTCCCATGTACGCTTACTACGAGGACGGTTCGGCCGGGTACATCCAGGACCCCTCGGGTAACCGGGCGGAAGATTTCGTTACTCCCGACAACCACGCTCCCGTGGCCGATGCCTTGCTGGAAGACGAAGTGGACGCTACGGTGGTGTTTATCGACGGCACCGCCAGCTACGATCCCGACGGGCATCCCATCACCTACCTGTGGGAACAGCTCTCCGGCCCGGTGACGGTAGAGCTTTCAGGGACCACGGTCGAGCAGCCGTTCTTCAATGGCCGGGCCGCCGGGACGTACGAGTTCAAGCTGACGGTGGAGGACCCGTTTTGGTTTATCGGCACCCACACCGCCACGGTGACTATACGTAACTCGCCCCCCACCGCCCACGCGGGTTTCGACCGTTCGGTCTATATAGACGCAGATACCGATTACGAGACCAGGCTCTACGCCACCGGCAGCACCGATGTCAACGATTACCAGGATCATTCCGACATCAACTTTTACAGCTGGACCAAACTGGCGGGACCGGGCACGGTCAGCATCAAGTTTCCGCACTCGGCCGAAGCGGCGTTTGACACCTCGGTACTGGTACCGGGCGTGTACCGGTTCCAGGTGGAGGTAACCGATTACGGCGGCGATAAAAGTACCGACACCGTGGAGATAACGTTAAACGAGCCGGGTGGTAATATCGTGCCCACCGCCGACGCTGGAATCGATATCGTCCAGGGGGTGGGCAGCCTGATCAGGCTCGACGGACACGAGAGCCGGGATTCGGACGGCGATCAGTTGACCTCCAGCTGGGAACAGATTTCCGGTCCGGTGGCGGTGTTGAGTGATTCTACCGCCAATTCTCCCCTGTTCCGGCCGGAGGAACCGGGTGTGTACCGGTTTGGGCTTACCGTCAACGATTCTGTCGTCGATTCCGTCCAAGACACGGTGGATGTGTTCGTGCTCGATCCCGCCCAGGAGTTCCCGGTAGCTGCTATCTCCACCACCGGCGTGGGCCGGGTCCTGGAGAGCATGATCCTGGACGGAGCCGTGCTCGGGGTGGAAGATACCTCGGCCGTGACGGTCCAGTGGACCCAGCTCAGGGGGAGTTCCGCGTCCACGACGCTCACCGAGGGGGGACTGACCATGTCGTTCTACCCGGTGTCCGAGGGCGTGTATCGGTTCAGAATGGACGTCACGCATAACGGTCTTGCGGGCCGGCCCGACGAAGTGGAAGTGATAATCACCACGCCCCGATCGCCGCCCTGGGCCGCCATCACTGAACGCGAAATCACTATAGACCTGGACCAGACCGCTACCCTGGACGGGAAGGGCAGCGGCGACGCCGACGGGGATACGCTCCGGTATGTCTGGACCAGGACGCGGGGACCGAACGTACCGTTGTCCGACCCGGAGGCGGCTGAAACGGTGTTCTCACCGGCCCTGACCGGGTTGTACACGTTTGAGCTTCGCACCTTCGACGGCACCTTCTACAGCCTGGCCGACCGGGTGAACGTGATCGTTCATGACGAGACCAACCGGGTGCCGACCGCCTTGATTCTGAAAGACGAGATTGTCACCGAGATCGGGAGTCCGGTATCCTTGAACGGTGAGCTGAGTTACGATCCCGATCCGGAAGACGGGCTGATCTACCAGTGGATTCAGACCGAGGGGCCGCTGGTGGTGTTGGACGACTCTTATGGGCCGGTACCGGCGTTCAACCCGCCGTCGGTAGGAGTCTATGTTTTCGAGTTCTATGTGGACGACGGCCGCGACCGGAGCCTGGCCCAGCTGGTGACCATAACCGTGGTTCAGCCCGGCGGCGGCCCGGACCCCGATCCCGGCGGAGAAGGCGGCGGCGGCTGTTTCATCGCCACCGCGGCTTACGGCAGCCCGCTGGCTGGCGAGGTGGTGGTTCTCAAGAACGTCAGGGACCGGTATTTGCTGCCGGTCTCCCCGGGCCGTGACCTGGTTCATCTTTACTACCGGTATTCGCCTGCCGCCGCCGGGATCATCGCCACCGATGCCAAGCTCGGCCGTGTTGCCAGGTTGATGCTCGCGCCGGTGGTCAGGGGACTCGATCTGGTAATGGGAGCGCGTCCATGATGATGTAC
>CAZQHK010000021.1:0-32199 GCA_964593455.1 uncultured bacterium | reverse complement strand
AATGAGCATTACGCCTCCGGGTGGCTTTGGTCGCGTGCCTCGTATCTGAGGCTGTTTTCTTCGCCTCGTGACGAAGCCAACTGCATTTTCCGGGTAAAAATATCTTCCGCTTTGGCGGTGGTACTGGTACTGGTACTTTTTGCCGCCGGGACCGGATTCTCCGTCACCGGGCAGGAGATGGACGACGAGCAGCTGGCGTACATGGAGAACATGCTGAAAACGTACCTGGCTACCAATGACGGGGACAGCTCGGCTCGTCTCAAGCTGGCCAATGTTCTGGCCGGTCAGGGAAAACTGGAAGCGGCGCTCACGGAGTACGACCTGCTCTTAAAGAACGAACCCGATAACCCGGACATCATCCTTGAAAAAGTTGAGATCCTCTTTGAGACGGGCCGTGAAGCGCAAGGACTCCTCCTGTTAAATAACCTCAGAGAGGCAGACTCGTCTTACGACGAAATCTACCGGAAACGCTACCAGGAATGGATGGCCGCCCGGGCGCCGGCACCGCTTAAAAGCGAGACCATCCGCGAAAGTAAACCGGCGGTAGCGCCGAAGCCCTTAGCGTCCCGGGAAGATCCGGAGACCGTCATGCGCCGGGCGACGACCGCCGCCCGGGCCGGCAAGTACCGCCGGGCCGTGTTCCTGTATGAAAAAGTCCTGTCTCTCAAACCGGACCGGATCGAAGCCCTGCGCCGGATTGCTTATCTTCATCTGGAGCATGGCAATTACGATGACGCGGCCGCTACGGCCCGGGCTTTCCTGGTCCGTGAACCGCAGAATACCGAAATGCTGATCATGCTGGCCCGGATAGCGGGTCTTAAAGAACAATTCGAGGAAAGTGAGCGCTATTATCTTAGGGCCCGGGAGCTTGCCCCCGATCTCAGCGAGATCAGGGAAGGGCTGATGTTCGTACGGCAGAAACAAAAAGAGGAACGGATTAAAAAAGGTGCGGTTCTAAACCCGGTGGTCCGCTTGCGTGACGAGCGCACACGGCTGCTGGGGCAGGCGGGTGTATTGGCCGTGGGCGGGCACTACCAGGAGGCTGCTACTATCTACGAGCGGCTAATCGCCAAAAACGATCTCGACTACGAGGCCATGACCGGGCTGGCGCATGTAAGGCGGGATATGGGTGAGTTTAGCGCGGCCACGGATCTCTACAACCGGGCGCTTGTTTTGAAGCCGGATTTTATTCCGGTCGTGGAAGGAAAACTGTGGGTCTCGTTTAAGCAGGAGCGGTATTCGGAAGCGGTCGCGGGCGCCCGTGACCTGCTGGCACTATCAGAGAACCATCGGGGCGCCCTGGAGATACTCCGCCGGGTCTACCGGACCAACATTCAGTACGAGGAAGCGATCGCGATCAACGACCGGATTCTCGAATTGGAGCCGGAGAATGTCGATCTTATCATCGATAACGCTGTCTACCACAACTTCTGCAACCGTAACCGCAAAGCCATGAAGTACCTGTTCCGGGCCCGGGACCTGGCTCCCGACCGGCCCGAGGTAAAAGCCATGATCTTCCAGCTGAGAAGCTGGTTTACCCGCATTGACGCCGAGGTGACCACCGGTAAGAGAGACCTTCTTCTGGAGACCGATGACGTGAGTGGATTTGTGGCCCAGGGGCGGGTGCCCGGATGGCGGAAAAACGTTCACGAGACCGGACAGCTCTACGAAACGGTGTTGGAAGAAGACCCGCAGAGTGTGTTGGCCCTTATCGGGCTCGGGGTAGCCCGCATGGAAGACAACCGGTGGCCCGAAGCGAAACGGTATTTGGACCGCGCGCTTGAGCTGCAGCCGGAGAACGAAAAAGCCCTGGAAGCGATGAAGCGGGTAGACGTGGCCGGCCTCCCCTATCTCGATGTCAGGCATTGGTCTAGCCGGAGAAAAGATTTCAACGATGCCCGGAACCGCTTCGACCGGGAACTCAACAAGCAGACAACTTCCGTCAAACTGACCCGCCGGCTCTCTCCCGACCGCGAGGTCCTGGTGCGGTATCTCCGGGGTGAAGAGTGGCAGTTCTATTATCCAAACGACTGGACCGAGTACCATGTCAGGGGCGATGTTCTGTCCGTCGGTCTTCAGCGCGAACAGTGGTACGACTGGAACCTGTATCTGCGGGGAGATATGAACTCGTTCAGGAATTACGGTTTCAACCGTTATAACTTCCTTAGCCAGCAGAACCAGCTGACCGGCCTGGCGGTGGGAGAGAGAAAGTTTTCACACCAGCTCACCACGGTGGCTGCCGGCCGCCGGCTCGAGTTCGAGCCCCGGCTCAGGACGGCCGTCCTGGACTCGGAAGAAGTTGACTGGTACTCCCTCTCCTATGACATGGATACCAGCCGGTCGTTCTCCTTTCTCACCTCGTACCGCTCCTCCTCCCTGGCGTCTTTTGACGATCCCGGACAGGAGTACCGACTGCTGGCCCGCTACCGGCTGCCCACCGGCCGAAACGCGCAACTGCAGTTTGAGACCCGGGTCGCCCGGGACCCGGACATGACTATCAACAAGATTTTCGTTAACGTCCGGGACAAGATCGGCGACCGCCTGCGTTATTGGATTAACTACGGCTATTCCCTGGACACGGTCGACCTCTCCATGGTGGACACCCACGGCGTGGATATCTTTCTCGACTGCAACGTGACCAAGAAGCTGTTCTGGTATTTCGACGGCGCCTACTATTACGGCCGCAACGACGACGAAGACCGCTATTCCCACTACCAGACCGGTTTCCGGTTGGTTCTTTAACCTGAACAATTCACGAATAATCTACTTCGGCTCGTAAATAACCACAGCTACTTTGTTGCGTTTGAAAAAGGTGCTCAACGTAGCCTCTGGCTACGCTTCCGCTCCTTTTCCTTCACGCGCCTTGTATCTGTAGCCATTTCCTTCACCTCGCGACGAAGATTCGTGAATTGTTCAGGTTGTGTTTTGTGATTCGAACAATTCACGAATAATCTCATCCATTTCAAAAATAAATTCTCTTCTAGCGTGATTATTTTTGAGACATTAGTTCTTGCCTGCCGGCCGCGTGTCGCAATCGGAGATTTTGGAGATTTTTACCCGGGCGGAGGCTTATTTTGTCCTCCGGACGTGAGTGCATACAAAGTGCCGTATCGTAAGCTAAGTGGTCCCACCCTCAAGCAAGAAGTGTGGAAAGTGAGGTTGGAGATTATATAGATTGAGGTTACATGCATACACCTCTCCTCTTGATATGATCCCTCTTATAGTGATACTTTAATCTGGAGAATTTCCGGCTATTTGTGCCGGTAACGCTTTGTGAAAGCGGTTGGAAACATGCGTATCTTTCGTCACCGTGTTTTGATGGTGCTGTTTATTCTGACGGCACTCCTGCTGGTCTTGCCGCTTAACGACGCCGGGTGGGCCGCGACCGGGTCCGGCGGTGCGGACGGAAAACGCCTGGAGCGGATGGAAATCATGCTCAGGCAATGGCTTTTGAATAACAAACACGATCGGGGCGCCCGGTTTCAGCTGGCCCACGTGCTCGCTCAGCGTGGCCGGGCTAAAGAGGCGCTGGACGAATATGATGTGCTTCTCGAGGAAAACCCTGACGACCCGGAAATACTCCTTGAAAAAGCGGACTTGCTGTTCAGTATCGACAAACAGGCCCAAGCGTTACTACTGTTGAGAAAAATCCGGCATCTCAGCCCCGAATATGAAGATATCTACCAGATGCGCTACCTGGCCTGGAAACAGCTCCAGGAACCGGTTCCGGCCGAACCGGTTACGTCTCAAGAACGGGCTGCCAGCCCGGTAGCCGCACCTGAATCGGATCTTTCCGCCGCCGAACAGCCGGAAGAAGAACAGGCTGATGAACCAGCGGACGTAGAGACCATGCTGCTTCGTGCCGCCGTCCATATCCGGAATAACGAATACTTGGAGGCACTGGCCCTGTATGACCGGGTTCTCACCGTCCAGCCTAATCTGCGAGTGGCCAGGATAGAAGCGTTCCGCCTGTTGTATCTCATGGGTGATTATAATCAACTCGTGGAACGCGGCGAGACATTGCTTAAAAAAAATCCTGACGATACGGAAGTTCTCATACTTTTGGCCAAGACGGCGGGTATCATCGAACAATACGATATGAGCGCCGAATATTACCGGCGGGTGCTGGCGATCGACCCGGAGGACTACGAAGCTCAAAAAGGCCTGGTTTATGTTTTGAACCAGCGCGGGCAGGCGTTTACCCATGAACGGAAACGCGACCTGGGGAGGGCGGATAACCTGTCCCGTCACGAGCAGTACAGTGAGGCTGAAAACTTGTACTACGGCTTGTTGCAGGAAAATGAAAAGGACGCGGAATCGATTCTGGGTCTGGCGGCGCTCCGCGTTTCTCAAGGCGATTATGAAGAAGCGTTCGAGTTTTACCAGTTGGCGCTGACAATCGAGCCGGACCTGATGGCGGCTGAAATCGGGATTATCACCGTGCTCAGAAAACAGGGCAAATACCAGGAAGCGCTCAAAAAAGCACAGACGGTGATCGGCACAACGAGCGATCCGGAATTCATGCGGCGGTTAATGGCCGATCTCCTTTCACAGATGAGTAACCTGGAAGAAGCCGCCACCTATTTTGGCCGGGTACTTCAAGACAAGCCCGATGACCGGGGGGCCATGCATGCCCTGGCGGTGACCTACCGCTACCAGGGCCGGTTCAAGGAAGCCGTCGTTTTGAACGAGGAGCTTCTCCGGGAGGAACCGGACAATATCGAAGTGCTGGTCGATCTCGGTATCATGTGTAATTACCTGGACAAAAACAAGGCGGCTTTGAACTATTTACAGCGGGCCCGGTCTCTCGACCCCGACCGGTCGGATGTACGGGCCATGCTCTACCAGCTTAAAAGCTGGTATTCGCGGGTTGACGCCCAGGTTGCCCGGATACAGAAAAGACGGCTCCTTGACCGCAATGATGTGGATGAATATTTAGCCATCGGGCGCGGTACCGGTTTGAGTAGGGACGTGCCACTGGCCCGGCGGCACTACGAACATATTCTCGAATCCCGGCCGGAAAACACGGCGGCGCTCATCGGGCTCGGCACACTCAGCCTTCATGATGGCCGGCCGGCCGAAGCCGAGAAATTTTTCAGCCAAGCGCTGGAGTTTAATCCCGCCAGCCGGGATGCCAGAACCGCTCTTGACGATCTTACCAAATCCCGTCGGCCTGACCTTGATATCAGGTTCAGGTCCAGGATCTTCAAGGATTACAATCCGCTTCGCGCGACCTTTGATCGGCGGTATGAAGAGACGGAAGAACTGGTTACCATCAACCGGCGTACACGGTCGGGAGACGAATATTTGTTCCGGTACCGGCAGAGCGAACACCGCCAGATCTATTTCCCGCTAAACCGGACGGAATTCAAGCTCAAGGGAAACGCGTTTTCTTTCGGTCACCGCCGGCATCGGCCCGGCGAAACGATGTGGTGGTTCAGGGCCGACTCCAACAGTTTCCGTAACACGGGAACCAACCATTTCAATCTCGCCGGTACGGAAAACCAGGTGTCGGGATTCGCCGTGACCGGCAAACAGTACCGGAACTACTTCCTGTCGATGGCCCTGAAACGTGATATCCTGGTTACCCCCCGGCCAAACACCACCGATGTGGATGTTTCAACTTCCGATATTATAACCATGGCGCTTGATATAGATGCCCGGCCGGACCTCTCGTTCCAAGTGTCGGCCAGGCATCTCGGCCAGACGCTTCAGGGTCCTTCCAGAAACGCCCTGGGAATACTGGCCCGGTACCGTCCTTCGATCAGGGAAAACATCCAGCTGAGAGGTGGAATACGTTCCTACACCAACCCCAAAGATCATGAATACCTGCTATCGTTCGATCTTCGTGACAAAGCGGAAGACCGGCTCAGCTACTGGCTCGGTTATGATGTAGTATTCGGATCGAGCCGGGCCGTGGATGTTGACACGCATTCAGTGGGCCTTCTTCTTGATTATAATATTACCGGCCGCTGGGCCTGGTATTTTGACGGGGATTATAGCTTCGAGCGGCGTGACGACGAAGACCGTGATGTGATGTATCAAACCGGTATTCGTTTCAGGTTATAACCCGGCTGCTAGTGGAGTTGCTGTCCGCCGGCGGAAGAATTGAACAAACGGGATAGCAAGGTTTCAAACACAGTCAGCCGGACGGCTTTGATCGCGTCGTTCCAGCCCTGATAGTACTCTTCCGAAACCTCGGCTTCCGGAACATCGAAATGTTCCTCGAGTTCGATCAGTATCTCTGCCAGCAGGCGATCTTCATTTGTATTCATCAGTGTATGCTTTCTTTCTCCAAATCCGCCTGCATCATACCACAGTCTGTCAAGAAAGAAAAGATTGTTACCGTCCGGAAAGGTTTGACCGATACAAGACAATGCGAGGATGTATTCATTTCTTCATCGACCGGAAGGGGCGAACGGTGATGACGGAATACGTCCCCGCATTGTAGGGCGCGGCTCTTCTGGAAGTGGCAGTCTTCCCGGGGAGCCGTTTCTCGTGATATAAAACCATAATAGGAAGACTATATGATCGGATTGGTCTCCAGATAACTATCCAGTTCCTGTATTCCTTTGTAGAAAATAACGAAGGAACACTCACAGCATTTCAAGGCGGAATGCTTCATTTCGGAGTCTTTATAAGTTTTTTTTGACATTCTGGCCTGGCAGATTGGGCAGTTCATCGGGCGAGGCCTCCTTTCCTCCATGTCCTCCTTCTGAACATTGCATCAGAACGAAAAATTGTGAATTATTCTGGTTTGCAAGAGCTTCCCATTAAATGTATCGGCACGTTGGAGAAAAACTTTAGGATTTTTTTAATTTTTTTTTAAAAGTTTTTCCAGAAGATCGGCAAAGCTGTCTGATTGGTCCACCAGGGTAAGCAGGTGTTCAAGAGTAAGCCCGTCACGGATCAGTGCCGGCAGAGGTTGTTTTTTGATGGACCCGTCATTATAGGTGCGGAAAATGTACCTGTTACCGGTTTGATCGACCGGAGAACCAAAATCATTGGTGAGGATCCTGAGCAGTTTTGAGCCGGTATACTTATCAAACAGGTACATATGAAGAACAACATACTTTATTTTAAAGCCCTGCAATAATGCCACGAACTTTTTGGAGGCTAATGGGATTATCTCGTTGATGGCTTTATCGTTTGCCAGTCTTTCAATAAGCAACCCGAGAAACAGTCTGTGCGGCAGGAAGGCCAGAGATGGTGAATATATTGCGGGGGGCATTTGCACGGCTTTGTTGTGAACTATCTGGGTTATCATGATCTCCTGCACTGTTTTTTCATCAGTCTCCGGGGGATAGATGTCCATCAGTGCACAGTTTTCCCGGTCGGACCGCACGTATTGATAGCATTCGGGTATTTGCATGGAATGAACATTAAACCTCAAATACCAGGCGGTGAAAGCCGTTTCTGCCAACACGGCCATGATGATTATCACGCCCAGATATTTGGTAATCCTGGAACGAGAACTCATTAATCGTTTCAAACCCGCCGCGCAGCACACTCCGAGTGCTATATGAAGGACTACGAGAAAACGTGACGGCTGAGAGAGGAACGAAGTCCCGGGGACAAGAGTTTTTACCATCGACCATAATCCGGGGACCAGGTGATTTCCCAGCCGTATCGGCGATCCGAGTCCTAAAAGAAAGAAGATTAGTGCTGCCAATCCCCATCGCCTGATTGTTTTGCCTCCAAGACATATACCCGCGAGTGCGATGATTAACCGGAGATAGCCCAAATAAAAACTTTTTTCCGGTTGAGCTCCAGTCCGCCGGTTTCTCAAGTTGGAGGGAAGAGTGAAAAATGATGAAAGCGGCGTGGAAAACATCGTTTTTTGAACACTTCGGCCGGCCTTCACCGCGCTCTTGCTTTGTACTGCTTCCTTGAAATCTCTTTTAAAAACTTCAAATTTGCCGTTATCAGTCAAACTCCCTTGAATAATACGGACATCTTTCTGGCCCACGATCACTTCCGTTACCAGGTCATGTCCTCCCGGAGTGAGAAAAAATCCTGAAATATATACCAGGCAAAGTCCCATGAAGGCGATCCCGAAAACCAGCACGGTATCGATGATTTTCCTGTTCATGTGAGAGCGATGTTTCGTCCATGAAGCGATACAGAGAAAACTGATAAGGAACACGGTTGAAATTCCATAGTAACTGGTAGCCATAAAAGTGAGAAAAAGAGAACAACCGGCAGCTATAACGATTCTCCGTTTCCCAACACATCGTTCCCATAGCAGCACGGTCAAAGAAATAAAACCAAACACCACGAAATAATAGATATTGTCATAATACAGAAAATCCGAAGTGAGCAAGTGATAGGTCGCCAGCAAAGCCCCTACCATGGCTGCTATGGTATGTTGAACATAGTGTTTAATGAGAGCAAAGGAACACAATGTGCTAAAAACAAGTAAAATGATCTGAAAAAGGTTTCGGGCTGTCAGTATTCCGGCTGCAGGCTGTATCGCGCCATGCAAAACATGGATGAGAAATGCATCGAGCATGGCTAAGTTCGTGCCAAACGGATGCGCAAAATAGGGGCAAAAAATCGGACTTGTATGTATGTCCCAAAAAGCTTTGCCGAACCACCAGTTAAATAGAATGACCGGGAAGCTGTTATGAGATCTGATCCCCGTCGCCAGTTGGCTGGGATTGGTTAAAATGGGGCCCATGAAGAGAAGTGCCGCCACCAGAGCACAGACACCTGCCAGGAGCCATCCCTTGATGTCAAAACAATCGGAGGGAGGTTGCCCGTCATAATCTTTCATAAGAGTTCTCCCGCCTCACGAGAAGCGCTATCCCTCAGCGTATTAGGAATATAGTTTATAATAACATACGGCAAACTGAACCGTTGGTGTCAAAACATTTTGATGCTTTCTCAGGTGGCGAAAGTTGCCTGGATGGTCTGAAATCGCTATAATATGGTGAGATTACGGAACCAGTGAGACTTCTTTCCAGGCGGTCCCGTTATGAAAATAGAGTTTGTTATCTGTTCCGACATACAAATCTCCCAGACCTCCGGTCGGGGGAGCCGCCTGAGGTTCCAAACGCAGAACATCGTTGACGTGTAAAGTTCTCTGTGGTGTGATCCCCACTCCGACCTTACCCGACGAATCTATGAGCAAGTGTCCCGCCGGACCACCGATCTTGCCGCCGTCGGAGAGCCTGATATCGGCTCCTCCGGCGTTGATGGTGTCGCCTACTGACGCCTCGTTTAATAGATCCAGTCCGTAATTGAATCCCAGGTTGGCGGTGGTACGCTGGTTGACCGCTTTGAAAGCGGCGGGGATGGCGGCGCCGGTTGTGGTCCCTTCGGCAAAGGCCATGACGGCTGCGTGTGGGATGGTGTTGACGTCTCCTTTTACCAGGCCTATGAGGGCCGCTTTAACCCCCGGGGTGTCAAAAGAAACGGTGGGATCAACACCGGGAGTTTCATAGAGACCAAGAACTCCAGCCAGGTATCCGTCGGCCGTGTCGGCCTCGTCTGATTCGAATACGTACAGGTGTCCTTTAACCCCGTACATATTGTCCTGCACATCTGAGCCTGACATCTGGTAAGCGATACCTTTCACCCCGTAGACCTCGCTGAGGATACTGGCAGAATCAGCCAGGCTCCACCCGTGAACACCGGTAATGGTGCCGCTGCCGTCGCCGGCGGTAGTGGCTTTGATGAACGAAAAGATACCGTCTGAGGTCCCGTCATTGGTATTGTCCTCAGCGTAGATCTCGATGACTTTGTCGCCGGATTCAAATCCGGTAAAGGGAACGAAAAAAGAACCTATATCGATCGTTTCGCCGAGCGTAATGCCGGTGGCGCCCAATCGCAGTATTTCGGTCAATAATCCGTCCACACCGTCGGCTACGCTGAAAGCCAATGCTCCGGCTTCAGTGCCGTCGCTGACATCGGTGGCAATGAGCGAGATCATGGCAAAATCTTCCACCTCATTGTTATCGTTCTCGTGGTTGAAAAGGAGGTTGAAACTGTCGTCATCAGCGGCACTGGCGGTGGTGCGATCAAAGGTAACCAGGGTGACATTGGCGTCGGCTTCGTCGGTAAGCACGTGTAGTGCGGTAGAGGGAATTGATGTTCCGATTCCGAACCGGCCGAAACTGTCGATGGAAATGTCGGCCGATGCCCCCCCGATAGTGCTGCCGTTTGAGAACCGGATATCGGCGGTCTGAATGTTTTGGCCGTAACCGGCCTCGTCAAACAAATCGAGCCCGTAGTCAAAGCCGCCCCCGGCTGTACTCCGGACGCTGACCGCCTTAAAAGCCGCGGGCACGGTGGTCCCGGTGGAGTCGCCTTCCATGAAGGCCATGACAGCGGCGTGAGGTTTACTGTTGGCGTTGTCTTTCACCACCCCGATCACGGCCGCCTTGGCGCCGGGATTGGTCAGGGTAATAACGGGATCGACCCCGGCTGTGTCGTATATCCCCATGACGCCGGCCAGGTACCCGTCGGGAGTATTACTTTCGGTCGTTTCAAAAAGCTGGGCATAGCCCATGACACCATATATATTGGCCTGCACGTCGGAACTCAGGTTCTGTACGGCATAGGCGGATACACCGTACAGTTCGCCCAGGACACCGCTGGTGTCGGTCATACCCGTTGCCTGGACAGCCCTGATTCCCCCGTTTCCGTCACCGCCGGTGCTGGCTTTGACAATGGAGCTCAGGCCGTCGGTGTACCCGGTGTTGACCTGGTCGTCGGCGTAGATCCCGAATATGTTGTCACCGGTGCTAAACCCGGTGTAGTAGGTGCTGCTGGTGCCGACATTGATATTGCCGTTCACCGTCAAGGTCTCAGTGGGAGCCGAGGTCCCGATACCCACCTCGTCGGTGAGTACGGCCGTGGAGATGATGGAACCGCTCCTGGCCCAACCGGTTTCCAGGGTGGCGGTGCTGTCGAGTTCTTGCCAGTCGGTGCCGTTGTAACCTTTGAAATTGGTGCCGTCCCATCGGATCATCCCCGTTTCCGCTGTTATTCCCAGGGTGGTGCCCACACTGATCGTACCGGTAGTGATGACGTGCTGAGCGCCGAAATCGGGATCGATCTTGGTCCCGCTGATGCCGGCGGCGGAATTGATATCGGCGTCGGTGATACTGGCGTCGGTGATGGTGCCGCCGGCGCCGCCGGCGACCGCGTTCAGGGTGGCCAGACCGCCGAGTCCCAGGTTGGTCCTGGCACCAGAAGCGTCAGTTGCCCCGGTTCCACCATAGGTCAACCCGATGGCACTGCCTTTCCAGTCGCCGGCAGTGACCTCCCCGGTCATGGTCACCGTGAAGTTGTCCGAGCCCACCGTCAGGGCCTCGCTGGGGGTGCTGGTCCCGATCCCCACGTACCCGTCGGCTTCACTGACCACGAAAGCTTCTCCGGTAAGCGGTTGCACGTGGAAGAGTCCGCTGGGGTTGGTAGTCCCGATACCTACCCGGCCGATGGCCGCCAGCAGGTTTTCACGTTCCGCCGCGGTTACCGTGCCGTCGTTCGGTACGCTGATGTACTCGGCGGTGTTGTACTCAATGTTGTCGTGCCGGTCCTTAGCCCGGATACCAAATATGTACCGGCTGCCGGCTGTAAGACCGGTGAGCAGGTAGCCGTAATCAGCTTTGATTCCTTCATAAAGGTCACCACTTGAAAGTTCGGCCGGGTTATTGTTGGCCCAGTTATCCGGGTCCCAAGACTCGGCCAGGTCATAATAAAGGACGTAGGTGACAGGCGGACATGCGTCCAGGGCCCTGTTGAACTCCACTGCCAGCCGGTCGTCGGTCTCAGGATCGAGGTCGAAGGCATACAAAACTCCGGGAGTGCTTTCCCAGACGGGGGGAGCGTTGTCGGTCAGACTCTTGTCCACGATAGCCGTAGCGGTTTTACTAATCGCCACACTCGTCTCCTGGACGCTGGTCTCGATTAAGCTGTGGCTGATAGTGACGGTGTAGGTGCCGATCCTGATCCCGTCCATCTGGTACTCGCCGTTTGAATCAGTCAGGGCAAAGTAGGGGGAATTATCGAGTTTCACCATGGCTTCCTCCACCGCCTGGTCGTCCTGGGCGGTAATAGTGCCGTCGATGGTCCCGCCGCTGATGTATTCCAGGTTGACCTGTCCCAGGGGGTGCGTCCCGCCGGCAGTAACGGTGATGTCGCCGGTGTAGTCGTAAGGTTCGTAATCTTCGTGCCAGAATCCCAACTGGTAGGTCCCCGCCGGCACCTCGTCAAGCTCGAACGATCCGTTGGTTTCGGTGTACGCGATATATTCTGTTTCCTTGAGGATGACATAGGTGCCTGAGTGGTCCGACGATTCGTCTTCCAGAAGGCAGGTGCCGCTCAGTGTGCCGGGAAGCTCCATCTGCATGTCTGTCACGGTAGCCTGCTTGGAAGATGTGCTCACGGATGTCTGGACCTTGTAGGTGGCTCCGGAGGCTTCCACGTGATAGTTTCCCGGAGGCAGGTTGGTGAAAGCATAAAATCCGTTGACATCGGTGAAAGTAGCGTAACGGCTCTGACCGACCTGGACCGTCTCCGCCTTGGTGCGGAGAAAACTCTTTTTGCTTCGCGGTTTCAGGGCCAGTATTCGAGCCTGGGTTGGCGTCACGCCGTTTTCCAGCTTGCTGGCGACGACCAACGCGTTGGCGCCTGCGTCACCGTTTGGTTGAGTTACCGTCCCGATTAGTGAGTTGGGCACATTCTGGAACGTTTCCTGGGGAGTGGGATTGCTGTGTCCGCCGCACCCGTTAAGACCGAATGATAAAATCACGATAATTGAAGCTATAATGTGTGTAATCCACCTGTGCTGCCGCATAAAGATTTCCTCCTTCACATTGCTTGCATTGGCAATAGGAATATTATAGCTCAAGGCAAAGGAAAATTACTAGCCTATGTATTGGCCGGTATACATTTCTGAAAAACTTAAAACATTGACCGTTCAATCAAGCTTAAAGGGATCATACCGCTTTGCAATAACTCATGGTGAAACTCGGTCAAGCCACCTTTACTGTGATCTTCAATGTACTTGTCCCGCATCCGGTTTATTTCCATCTTGCCTACCAGGTAACAGATAGCATAGGTCGGGCACATGGCGTAATTTAGAACCTCGGACCTGGCCACTTCAGGTGTCAAACCTGCCTTTTCTTCGAGTAGTGTGGCCGCCCCCTCAAGGGACAGTGTCCCCCGGTGCAGATTGACATCGATCAAGGCGCGGACGGCACGGAACAACTGGTCTTTGCGCCTGAAAAGCTTCTGTTTATCTGTTAAAAACCGTCGCAAGGCATCCGTCGTTGACGAGTAAGCATCAATAATCTCATGGATGTCCGGATGCTCCGCTCTGAGTTTTTCTATCAGTGACTGGTGTTGATAAGTTTCTTCTGAACCAGGATTTTCGCGCGTTTCAATGGCTTCGGTCAGGAACTGCATTTCATTTTCAGTGGTGATGATGGTTTCCTGAGCCATGGTAATAATGTCATTGCCTGTATAAGGCAGGAGATGCCATTCTTCCAGAAGACGAAAAAGCCGGCGTTTACCGGGTTGGTTGAATGTTGCTGAAGATCAGACAGGTCGTAGCAACCGCCACGCAGTATACCATGTGCGATCCAAAGAAGATAGTGCTTTGAGATTTTACCCGGGCGGGTGCTGGTTTTATCCTCCGGACGTGAAGGCAAACATGTCGTTGTAGCGGAAGCTTGGTGGTCCCACCCTGGAAACAAGATGTTATAGGTCGGATGGATTCATTAACTCACGGCTCTATCTGGAAGACAGATACATTGTCCATGTTGTGATTGGCTATGTAGAGATTGTCGCCGCTTGAATCAACCGCTATCGACCGGGGACCGAAGTGACCGCTCCCCTGGGAAGTGCCGTTGAGGTTAATGGTCCGTACTACGGTGTTGTCTGAGATCCTGATGACCGAAACGGTATCGTCGAAATAGTTGGCTGTATAAACGTGTTCGTGGGTGGCCGCCAGTGCCTGGGGTCCGTTTCCCACCTGCACCGTGGTCAGCACCGAGTTGGTGACGGTATCGATGACCGACACCGTGTCATCATACCAGTTGGCTGCGTAGACGTACGAACCGGCCGGGTGGGCCGCCATGGCGCGGGGTCCGTTTCCCACTGTAATCGTCTCCGACACCGTGTTGGTAACGGTGCTGATCACGGAGACGGTATCCTCATAGGAGTTGGCTGAATAGACGAAGAGCTGACCAAGAACGGCGGTAATACCGTCGGGCCCGTCACCCACGTCGATTTCGCTGTCTACGGTGTTGGTGGCTACTTCGATGACCGTTACCCTGTCTGCGCTGAGCCTGGTTACATAAACATAGGTGCCGGTGGGTTCAGCGGCGATGCCCCGCGGCCGGTTGCCTACGGTAATAGTTTTGTCTACGGTATTGCTGCTTATTTCGATTACCGAAACCGTGCTGTCATTAACGGCTGAATTGGTTACATAAACGTACTGCCCTCCAGGTTCAGCGGCGATGCCGCTGGGGTTGAGACCGACACTGATGGTTTTTGCTATAGTGTGATCGGAGCGCTGTATAATCGAAAGCGTCCCGCTGGCCCAGTTGGTGACGTAAAGGTAATTATCATTTGCCTCCACTGCCAGTCCCCATGGTGCTTTTCCTACATTGACGGTTTCCTCAAAGGAATGCCCGGCCAATTCCTGCTCGGTACTAACGGCCAAAGTGCCGGATTTCTCTCCCGCGCCGCTGTTGTTGACCGCGGCCACCTGCATATTGTAGCTGGTCCCGCTGCTCAAAGAGGTAATTGAAGCAGAAGTGGTCTCGGAACCCACGGTAAGATAGTAACTCGAATTGCGGTAGATTTTATACGCGGTCGCTTCGTCCACAGCGTCCCAGCTCAGAGTAAAGCTGCTGGTGGTAATATCGGAGGAGGCTAAATTCACCGGCATGACCGGGACATTGCCGGCGTAACGGTTGAAGGTAAACCGTGCCGAGAACATATTGCTGGCATTGCCGTTGTTGTCGGTTATGTACAGGTACACATCTTCGGTAAAATCATCGGACTCGATGCTTCTCACCCAGGTACCGGTGTAGACGTGGTCTCCGGCGGTTTCATCTCCGGCGGTCCCGTCATCGTACAACCAGTAGTGACTGGTTCCTGATTCAGCCTGTCCGGTAGGAAGCTCACTGATTATTTTCCAGGAAACCGTCAGCTTGAGCCGGGCGCTGATATCGCTGTCCCCGTCGTCGATAATTACCGTGGAAATATACTGCCGGTCTTGAATCATACTGAAGATAGAGCCCGTGTAACTCAGTTTCGTCACCGTGTCGATAATACTCAGATTAGACATCACCGGCGGTATTCCCCGCGACTCCGAGAGATAGGTCTCATCATTATCCAAACAGCCGATGACGATGATGGAAAGCATCATCAAAAACAACGAAATGGTAAGCAGCCGTTTCATAGTTTAAATCTCCTTTACATACGTCACTTACCATTATCGTCTGAAAAGACTTTTGATCTTATACATATAATAAGCGGTCCGTGTCGCGAGAATCACTGGCGGTTGCCCGGAAACGTTGACAGGGCTCTTGAGAGATGGTACACATGGACCTGATGCAGGAACTGATGACGACAAAAGAACTGGCTGAGTTTCTCCGCCTGAATGAGAAAAAGGTGTATCAGCTCATTCGCGAAGTGGGTATTCCGCATGTGAAGATTGCCGGTAAGTGGCTTTTTCCGCGGGAACACATCATGCGTTGGATAGACGAACGGGTGCAGCGCGAGAACGATATCTGCATTGCCGGCAGCGACGACATTCTCCTGGCCCGCATGCTGGCCCACTATTCCCGGGATACGTTTCCTCGGTCATTTACCTGCTACTCTCCTATCGGCAGCTTGAAGGGTATACAAGCCCTGGCCATGAGTAAATGCCAGGCTTGCTGTGTGCACCTGCTTGACCTGGGGACCGGAGAGTATAACCTCCCCTTCCTGCATAGACACCTGGCGGCGCGGAGATATATCGTCGTCAACCTGTGGTATAGAACTCAGGGACTTATCGTTAAAAAAGGCAATCCGTTGGGAATCAGGGAAGTCGAGGATGTCGCCAAAAAAGATCTCCGGTTTATCAACCGTAATGATGGTTCCGGAACCAGGATTTTGTTCGAGTACCTGCTGCGGGAAGAGGGATACGATCCGGCCGGGATAAAAGGATTTGACAACACTGTGGACAGCCATCTGGAAGTTGTGCAGAAAATCCTTTTTGATGAAGCTGATGTGGGGATCGGCATCGAGTATCCGACACATACACTCCCCCTGGACTTCATTCCCCTGTTGGAGGAACGTTTCGATCTGGTCATCCCCCGGGAGATCTGGCCCACCAAGGTCATCCAGGATTTTATCGCCTACATAAATCCGGTACAGATTCACGGCCTGTTTACTAATCTGCCGGGTTATGATCTCAAAGATTGCGGTAAGATACTATTTGAAAGCAAGTAAACGTCTTAGCGTTTCGGCGCCTGCTTGATCTGCTTTAACCTGGTGATCCGGTCGAGTTTCTTCTCGACCGCCGCGTCTCCAGGCAGCCGTTTATTCAACCAGCCAAGCAGCCGCCAGGCTTCATAGAGATTATCTTCTGCCTCGAAGATATCGGCCAGCAAAATGACTCCCTGCGGATCGCCCGGCGCCTTTCGACGATATTCCCGGGCGGCTTCTCCGGCCTCATCCAGGTGGTTATAGGAGAGGTAATACCTACCCAGGTGATAAAGTGGACGGGCGTCGTACGGATTTACCTCCAACGCTTTTCGAAACCAGATTTCCGCTTTTTTATGATCTCCTTTACTGGCTTCAAAAAATCCCGCCTTTGTCTGGAAAATACCTGTGTTCTCAAACTCATCGAGTCCCTGGCGGATAAGCTTTTTTGCCTCTTTATAGTCTCCGGACATAAGGCTGACGGAAACCAGGTTTGCCAGCGGTTCAGGCGTTGACGGGTCGAGGGCACGAGTGGCGATAAAAAAGTCTCTGGCTTTTGGAAGGTTGCCGCTGTTAACCCACCAGGCTCCGATATGTTCCCTGGCTAAAGAGCTACGCGGCCGCTTTTGCAGGGTGTGGGTCCAGAGATTGTATTCGCTTGCCCACACCCCGGCAGCGGTTCGTGTCCCGTAGATATAACCGGTAAACAGGGCCGCCGTCAGAATAGCTGCTACCGGTTTTAGAACCCGCATTTTCCGGGAGGGCAGAGTTTCGATTGATGTGAGAATCCGGTCAAGAAATGAACCAGCTGCAATGCTCAAGAGTGCGCCCGGCAGGTAGAGGTACCGTTCTCCGAAAAACTGAGGGATGGGAATCCAGTTGGCGGTCACGGAAAAGATCGTTACAAAACCCAAAAAGCCGAAGGTTATCAGGGGAAACCGTTCTCGCCGGTTGAAAGCCAGGGCTATAGCGGAAATAATCAAGATGAGCAGGCAAGCGCCGGCCCAGAAGAGCTGCTCGTTCCAGAAAGAAAGCGGATAGTCTGGCGCGAGGCTGACCGGCAACAGAAATTTCCACATGGCTAACATATAGGAACGGGGCACGTTGATCAGGTTGGAAAAAAAGCTTCCACCATGAAAATTGGTCAGACTGTCCAAAGGGTGTTTGAGAAGTGAAAATCGCAGATACAGGTATCCGGCCAGGACACAGAACAAGATTCCGGTTGTTCTTTTTCTGTCTTTTACAAGGTTGAGGGGAATTCCGGGAGAGTTAAAAAGCAGGGTGATGAGGCAAACCGGGGGGATGGCTGCCGCTGACTCTTTTGAAAACAGGGCCAGCACAAACAACCATCCGGCCAGCCCGACTCGCCGCCGGCCGGATAAGTGCCGTGACGAAGACACCACGACTGTCAAGACCAGGATAGATGTCAGGGCCACCAGCAGGTCTTCCCGAAAGCCCGAGCAATAGACCGCTTCGGAAAATACCGGGTTGAGCCCGAACACGGTGGCAGTGAGAAAAGCCGATCTGAAATTTCCGCCAAGGGCGTGAACCAGGCCAAATAGAGCCGCCACCGTTGCCAGGTGTAAGATGAGGTTGGTGACATGGTAGCCGAAGCTTCGGTGGCCCCATATCCAGGCGTCGAACCAGTATGTGAAGGAGCCCAGGGGACGGTACGTGTACTCGGAGAAGGTGGCGAAATAATCCCAGGTGAAAAGATGTTTGAGGGTCGAAAGATCCCCGAGACAGATGTTATTTTTAAGGACCGAAAGGTCATCAAACACAAATTCATTGTCAAGCCCGGTGAAATAAGTGGCTCCGATAATAATAAGCAGAACGGCAATGGGCCAACGTATTTCCTGGTCACCAATCTTTTGCACTGGTCATCTACCTTCATTCACTTTATCGAAAGCTCGTTACCGTTATCAACGCTTAGAGCCCTCAACAGACCAGTAAAAAATCCTGCTGAAGAGGCAGCTATATCTGCTAACATGAGAGGTCCTGACAGTAGCGCCGTTTGCCAGCCTGTCTTCCGGACAAGGTACAAAAAGAGCCTGGCATTGTTGAAAATCAAGGCGGTCATGAGTAATCCGGGAACGAATCTAAGGAATCTACCAGGCCGGCCGAAAAACGAGTTGATGATCCAGGTTCCTATCCAGATAATCAGGGCGGTAAAGATCCCCAGGTTTATCGGGCGTCGGTCAGACACGATAGGCAACAAAAAATGGTTGTCTGGTCGTTTTTCGGAGCGTGAGAAAAACGATAGTACTTCCGTCATGCATAAAGCAGTGATTACGGCATGATGTTCGAAGGAGTTTGCCAGGTAGGAGAAAAACGAGTATTGTTTGAGATGCAGAGTTCTCAGGTCAAAATCGAACATGGTTGTGTAACCGAGTTCTTCGAGTTTCCAGCCCAGGAGAACATCATCGGCAAACGGGCTGGTGAGCGATTCATCAAACCCGCCTGATTCAATGAATACTTCCCGTCGTATAGCGCTGAGAGCGGTGAATACCGTAGACGGCGGGTTGAGGAAACAGTAGTTCATCTCCAGGGCGGCAAAGCGGGACGAAATACTCTCGGTTGCGGGCGGTGTTACATAGATCCCATTGAAAGCCGCCACGCTGGGATACCGTAGTGAGAGAGAGCCGATTTTTTCCAGGATATCCTGCTCCAGGATACAATCCGAATCAAGAAAAAGTATGATAGTGCCCGCGGCCGCCCGGGCGCCGGTGTTGCGGGCGACTGATGGACCCCGGGACCGGTCGAATCTGATAACGGTGCACTTACCGGGCAGGTCGGTTTCACAAAGCGGTATCTTAGAGCCATCGTCCACCACGATGACTTCCTTTTTTTCATACGCGGACACCGACAAGGCCGACAAGCACTGCCGGACTTCGTCATATCTGTCTTTAACCGGTATGACTACAGAAATGAACGGTAGTTCAGCTGTTGCGGCCGGCCGACTGGTAGCGCTCACCTGGGTACCTCCGGTTCAACCACGATCCGATCGATATTAAGCTCATTAAGATTTTCAGGAAGATGCTCGTTGCGGTAAAACTCAGACGTACCCCGGATGTAAAGAGGTACCGGTAGACGTTCGCTGCTGATCTGGAACTCCTGGTCCATACATTCCCGGGAACATGGCAGAAGCTGACGTAAAAGGACTTTATCTTCAGGGATTTTAAGCCGTTCATGAAGGACCGCCAGGCAGAACCGGGTGGTAGTCACGTATCCAAACGGAACATACAGCGAAGCCGGCAGCGGACTCTGATGGTCGATGCCGTGAAGAAGGTTATCAAGTTCGACCCGGACTACACCCTGGCCGGAGATGAACTGCGAGAAGAAACCGTGATCGGCCACGCTTTTCTTGTAGTGCAGCTCGTCCTCGGGATTGAGAAGTTTCATATGCTCGAGAATCCGGGGTCCTCTGGCCTGGCGGTTGAGTAACCGTCCCAGCACCGGTTTGAACCGGTCCTTGAGCAGTTCGAGAACTCCCCAATCGTTAAAAATAACTTCAATTCCGGTGTGGTGAGCCTCGATATCATCGAGCAGTTTTTCTAGTTTATCAAGCCCTTTTTCAAAAACGTAGGGAGTAACAAGCGTCACTTTTTTTCCGGTTGAAAGCGCTTTTTCGAATGCTTCAAGGACATCGTTTGAAGAAGGGATGAGACGTTCGCAGAACTCTACCCCGAAATACAACCTGGCGTGGTCGTCCTTCAAGTACGGCAGTCCTTCGAGCGTGTTGATTAAGATGGCTCTATCCATGGTGTCCATTCTCTAAAAGTTTCTCCATAATCTTATGCTTCCCGTGCCTCTGCTGTCAACGGTCCCGAACGGAGAGTATGCCCGAATCTATAATTGTTTTGGCCAGAGTTTCGGCGATTACCCGGTGTCCTTCAGGGGATGGATGAATAGGGTCAATGAAGAGTGAATCGTCGATGATTCCATTTCGGCAGCGGTCCTGAAAAGCCCGCTCAATATCAGCCAACGGTATAGAATAGAGCTGAACCAGTTCTTTGAGGATACGGTTGACGTTGCCCGGCGCACGCCGGCCGGAAATGTCTTCGTCTCTGGCGCTTTGTAATGCTGCTTTGGCTTCATCGAAACGTCCCGAATTGAACAGGGCGGAACCGTACAGGTAAAGCAGATGAGCGTTTCGCGGGTTAATTTGAAGGGTTGTTTGAGCTATCTCCACGGCCTCCTGGGGACGGTTCTGCCAGAGCCTGAAAACGATCTGATCGTTAAGATCCAGGAGCGCTCCCCAATCGCTGTGTGAAAGTTTGCCGGGCAGCGCCGAGTTAAAAGGAGGGCATCCGTAGGTTATCGAAGCAACGGTACAGAGCAGAACCGGTATGTCGGCTTTTCTGGCCATGAGGATGATATCTTCAATATTGTCTTTGAATCCCGCTTCAGCCATGCGGAAGACTTGACGTTTCGCCTGGACATACTCGTCGTAGGTAATGGTTTTTTCCAACGTGCGGCGGCTTGCCCAGACCAGCTGTTCGAGAAGCTGGAATACCCTGGAAGGCGAAAGCAGGCGAATAATCTTAAGACGTCGCTTAAGGCTCGTCCGGGAAAGTTTTTCGATGGTCAGAATGTCATCGATCCTCAGGACATTGATATAATCGTTGTGACCGGTGTAGAGAACGAGCAGATCCGCCTCGAAACCGTCTATGATTTCCTTCACCAGGTGTTTAATCCTGAATGATTCTAAGGCCGGCCGGCCGAGATTGATCACATTTACTTTAGAGTCGGAGTCGTCCAATCTATTCTGAAGTTGTTTTTGCAGCCGGGGAGAATAGGTTTCCTCGGTTGTCACCTGAGAGCCGAAGGTGGCCGAACCGCCGAAACAAAAAACACGCTGCTCACCAGGCGGTTTAGGGATGAGAAACGTGCCGGGACGAAACGTCTCGGCCGTGTTTGTTGACACCGTTTTGGTTCCGTCAGGACCGGGTTTCAGGGTAAAAGGCTTGGGTGGGTCGCCGTAAACTTCCAGAGCGGTGGTGGAACGTGTTTCCCCGGTATAGCCAACCAGGCGGAGTCCTATTTCCAGCAGGAAGAAAAACGCGATTACGATTACCAGACCATACATAAGTTTCCGGCGTACCGGAATGGAAGTGGTGGGTCTTTCAGGCACCGTCATCCTACCTAACTTACAGGATCAATATGCGAATTATATCACATCCGGACGGTCCGTGCGGTAAGCAGGCTGTTACATCCCGCCCGCCCGGTATCCGTACATACGTAGTGTCCGGGTTGAACAGTTCAAACAAGCGGATCCATATTCCTCGCGTGAATATGCTATGGTAGTATCGTTGTTGGTGTCTCAGGGATAACCGGGGGAAGGAAGAGGTCGGATGAAGAGACTGGTACGGATACTGTCCGTGGGTATTCTTATTCTGGCCGCTCTCGGAGCCGCGTCCTGGCCCCTATACAGCCGCTTGACTACCCATGTTATCAGTGAAGGTAAGGCCATTTACAATGCCAATATCTTTCCGCTTTGGGATTCATGGTATGTGTCGAGCCGCTGGCCTCAGATAGCGGAACACCCTTCGCAAATCTCCCGGACACCCATGTGGTTTTACCCGTTTGGAGTAAACCTGTCGGTAACCAACCCCTGTCATTATATCCAGCTTGTGGCCGCCGCCGTCCGCCCGCTGGTCGGATTCCCCGCGGACGTCAATATTGAAGGTTTGTTCATCCTCTTGCTCAATGGGCTCGGGTTCTTCATCGCCTGCAGAAAACTGGGAATCGGATACGATGTCGCCGCCGTTTCCGCAGTGTTGTATTCGCTGAATCCATACGCTTTCAGGCACGCTTTCGAGGGCGGTACCGACCAGGCTATTACATGGTTTTTTGTTATTTACCTTGTCTTCTTTCTGGAGGCGTGTATGCGGGGGGGCAGAAAGACCATAGTGCTGGCCACTTTGTTTCTCGGTTTGACCGGTTTTTTCTACTGGTTTACCGCTGCGTTTGCGGTCGTGCTCGGTTTTTTGGCGCTTCCCCTGTTTATGCTTCTCCAGCCTCAAGGCCGCCGCCTGGCGCCGGCGGTACGTTTATTCGTGATCTATATCTTGTTTCTCACTATCAGCCTGCCGCTGCTCTATCCTATTTTGAGCCAGGGTTTGCAGGAAGGCAAGGTGCAGGGGTTGTCACTCGATACCGTGTTGCCCGGCGGCGAGAAGGAGAGTGCTTCGGAGCTTTTCATTTTGGGTAATGCGCCTGGTGATTTTTTTGGTCCATGGTCCATATTCACACTGGTCACGGCGTTACTGTCATTGACTATTTTTAAGCTGGGGGAAGCGAAACACCTGTTCTGGTTCGGTGTGGCGGTGGTATTTTATCTATTTTCACTGGGCGGTTGGCTGACGTTGCCGTTTGTTGATTTTTCTCTTCTCATGCCGTTTACGGTTCTCAAATTCATCGTGCCGATCTTTACCCGTATCGTGGATTGCGAACGTTTCAGTATCGTGGTCTACGCGGCCTGCGCACTTCTTTTCGCCACCTCCATTTCGTCTCTTTTCGATCGGGTAAAACCGGGAAAGAGATCGAGAATGGTAGTGCTGATCGTTCTCTTGGCCGGCAGTTGCCTGATGGGATACCTGGGACGATTCGGCCATCTCGTTCCCGTTCCCGACCGTCCGGTTGCGGCCGATTCCCTGCGGCGGTTTCCGCCACGGGCAGTCATCGACGTACCGTTGTTGTGGCAGGAAACGGTTACCGAGGCGGCGTGGTTTCAGACGTTCCATGGGTTTCCGATTATGACCGGGGTCGGAGTGGAGGTCGAGTACGGCCATCCGAAGAAGTTTGACCAATTGGTGGCCGGAAATCCGTTTCTGCAGGTGGTCGGATACCGCACGGAGTGGAGCGATGAAAGACTACCGGAATATAGAGCCAGTCTAAACAAACTGGCCGAATTGGGATTCGGGTATATCATCTATCATAAAAAGGTCAAAGGATGGACTATTGACAGCCAAGTCCAGCAGTCAAAAATGGCTCATTATCCCTCTCCGGACGGCGATGATGGTGGTTTCGAACTTGGGCTCCCTCCCGGACAGAAACACTCTTTCTTCGGTTTTTCGCAGGACGATCAGGACGGCTTTGGTAAGAAGGGAGTGGAGGAACTCCCTCCGGTGGAACGGAAAGTCGATCTGTCCCCCTTTCTCGAGCGACTGTTGGGTCGGCCGAAAGTAACGTCCGATCAAGCGGACGTTTATTTTATGGACTGAACCTGGAGAAAGGATTAGCCTCAATGGTCGCGATAAAGAGTTTCATTACTCTCAAGTTGATTTAGTTGGGGTAAAGCAATCGATAAATTCTGAAATGGATACTCTACCCGAATAATTCACAAATAATCTGCTACGGCTCGTAAATGACCACACCTACTGTGTTGCGCTTGAAAAATGTACTCATCGTACCGACCGGTACGACTCCGTGCATTTTCCTGCACGCGCCTTGTATTTGCGGCCATTTACTTCACCTCGCGACGAAGATTCGTGAATTATTCGGGTCTAGTTTATTCCCGATCAGATAAAGGAAATCAGGTTCGGATGTCGAAGACGATGATCAGGTCGTCGCGGTACACCGGGGGGCCGAAGAGCTTGGTCAATCCGGAGTTCGTTTTGATCAAACTGGCCCGTCCTCGTATCCCCAGGCTGTCGGGATCTCCCGGACGGTAGTACGTACCGAGGGAATAGCTTTTCAGTGCGAAAAAAGGAATATGCAGAATAATGTGGCTGAACCCGGTGTCTCTCGCCCAGGCGAGATCAGACTGGTCAAAACCAGGTGCATTATCATCGTCAGGTAAATTTTTAAGAAACTGAAAAAACGAGTTTTCACGCATCAGATCTTTAAATGCAGTGGGCAGGCTATCGGGGAAATTCATACCCGGCCCAGTTAGCATGGGTTTGCCGTGAACCAACTGGAATCGTATGGCCGCTTGTCCTGCCGCCGGTATGTCCAACGGCAGATCGATAACCGCTCCCTTCTCTTCTTTGGCCAGCTCTTCGTAGAATAAAGGTACATCACTGAGCTTGGTTTTTGGCAGATGTTTTGAGAAGGTGGGATAGGACAAGAGAACAGTCAGTACCAGTATCGCTGCCAGGAAAAATTTAGCGGTGCGTCGGCTCAATCCTTTGTGCAAGGCCTGGCGGTACATTCCGTCCATCACCAGGCCTACCAGTATACCGGCTGAAAGAAAAAACATGACCAGAAAGCGTTTTGGCCAGGTAATACGTGGGAAAAATGGCACCACATGGTAAAAAAACAAGTAGGGAAGCGGCAGCCGGGTTCCGGTAGTGAATACCAGATACGGACCCATGGCCAGCAGGTACCAGATTACCGTGGAAACAGCCCAGAAAAACGTATCTTTTCTTTTTGAGAACGGCATCAGGACAACCGCCGCCAGGAGGAGCATTGTCCCCGGCTGGCGCCATGTCGTCCATGATGGTTCCGTTCCCGTTCCTACGTGTTGGAATACATTTTCTCCGAGTGTTTTGTTCTGCTCGGAATTGAAACTAAAAAGGGATTCGAGTTTGAGACCGTGCACCTGGCCGGTTTTGATCAATGTTGAAATGTGAGGAAAAATGAGTGGAAGCGATAGGCATACCCCGAGAACGAGCAAAGCGGTGACGTTCAACCACGGCCCCTTTTTCCTGAATGAAGCGGTTTTGATTAATTCCCGTATTGCCAGGGGTACACTTAACAGCACAGCAAAAAACGGGAAAAAATCGTAAGGAAGAAACAGGAGTGAAAGCCAGACGGCGCCTGCCAGCGCCTGCCACCTGATTGATCGACGCGTAATCATCGCTCTCAGAGCTATGAGGAACAGTGGGAAAAAACCGATAATGATGTGATTCAGATTCCCCATGGTTAGTTCCTCGAATATCCATGTGTTGAAGGTAAATACTACTCCTCCCGCCAGGGCAGCCGTCCGTCCCGTTTTCATCGTCCTGAGAAGGAGATACATGGCCAGGCCGTTAAAAGTGAATTTACTCCAAATGCTGAGGTTCGTGATGAGGGCCTGGTTGTCGGTGGCCAGCATGAAAGGAAGTGAAAAAAACTGGCATTTGTAATCGAGGAAAAGCGAAACGTTAAAACCGGTCGGGTAAAAGAAAAGCGGTGTTGTTCTAAGAGAAACCGGATCTGAGAAGGCGCGATAGAGATTGGTGTCTATATACCATGAGCCCCAGAGGTTCCCGGCCAGGTCTTCCGTGTTGGTGCCGGTGAGGTCACCGATTATGTCAGTGGCGGGATGTCGTCCGATAGGGGCGGTGAGAAAGAGTGTGGTAGCAAAGAAAAATAAAGGTACCAGGACAGCTGCGATGAAAGAAAAAGACCGGCGATCTTGCTTTTTCCCTGTTTCACGGGAGTCCGGCTGCGGATTTTCTCCTCTCATGATCGCCTCAGCCAACTCGCCTGACACGGTTCTGTTTGAGTGTGCTGGAAACCGAATACAGGCAGAACCGCCGACACGGAAAACCGAATGTTTTCTTGAAATCATTCTGGCACAGCTTCACGTAGCTTTCCCGGGATATTCCGGGCTTGACGGCCAGCTCGCAGGCCCGGCGAAGTATTTTTACGTCTTTGACTTTCTTGGCCAGTGGATTGAAACGTCCCACGACCTTCACCGTCTGAAGGCCCATATCGATGAAATCATAGAGTCCGCACAAATTACAGTACGAGAAGGTGTCGAGAAAATCGTTGAAAAGCGCTTCCGGATTGGGTTCCGGCCTATTCCCATCCTTTGAGGTGTCGTAACCGCTTATCTGGCAGCAGAAATCACAAGGCGACGAGATATAGTGTTGAAATAATTTATTCCGTTCGATATACCGCTGCCAGCTGAAAGGGAGTCTTTTCAAACGGTCGAGAATGAAAAACCTGATATTGGCGTTTTTGACAAACTGTTTAAAGGGTAACTTATCGTCAAAGCTGTGGTGAAACTGGCAGAATCCTTCCAGGAAGCGGCAAGCATCGTTGAGGCCGATTATCTCGTATTCGAAGAGGTCTCCCAGTCGCTGCGTCATGGTCCTGACCTCGTTTACAGAGAGCTGTGTAGGAAATACGAATCTGGAAGCTCCCAGGTTTTTATAGAACTGGGCTGTCCGGTGATTGAGTACGGCTCCGAACAGGCTCACATGAAATTCAGCTTTGAGATCAAGTGATCCGGCCAGAACAAACAGAGCCGGATCGGCAAAAATGAAAGCGTTCATCCCCCATCCATCGGCCTCAAGTAAGATAGTGCGGATGGTCTCAAGTTGCCACGGTGAATGGGTGGTGGCGTTGAGAGCCAGAAAAAGGGGCACTTCGTGTTCATGACAGGTATTGATAAGATGTTTGAGTTCCTGAAGTGACTTTACATTGGCCCGGTTATCTTCTCCGCTGCTGAAAGAAAGGTAACTGTGTCCCCTGCTTTTCCAGTTGGAAAGCATGAGTCCGCAGTAAATTTCATTAGCTCCCGCGTCGACAAGAGGTGCGACCTCCCGTGGGGAATTGACCGGGGTCAGAATCTTCATCAACGGGTCCTTCCTAAAGCAAACGGCATTGTATTGTAACGGTCAAAGGGGTGTCAACGATTCCCCGGCGCTTTGTAGCGGCCGCATGCTCAACACTTGTTAGTGAAATTGGCACGTAATAGGGCCTTGGTTATTGTTATTATTTATAGTATACTCTAGTTCGATGAAGTGGTCGTCCTAATTCCCATAAAGGAGTGACGTATTAATGTTTCGTGGATCTATGGTAGCGATTGTAACCCCTTTCAAGGATGGCGAGGTAGACCAGGAAGCTCTCAGGAGACTGGTGCGGTTTCATCTCGAATCCGGGACTCATGGAATCGTACCCTGCGGTACCACCGGTGAGGGAGCCACCTTGAGTTATGAAGAAACCCGGCTTGTGGGAGAGATCGTGCTCGAGGAAACCGCGGGACGTGTCCCCGTCATATTGGGAACCGGTAAAAACAGCACCTCCCAGACTATTGCCATGACCCGATTGGCGAAAGAAATAGGTGCGCAGGGGGCTCTGGTTGTTACCCCTTACTACAATAAACCGACCCAAGAAGGACTGTATCAGCATTTTCTGACGGTGGCCGAGGCAGTTGATATCCCCATAATCCTTTACAATGTTCCCGGAAGAACCTCCGTCAATCTGGAAGCGGAAACGGTTATCAGGCTCAGCGAGATAGGTAATATTGTGGCTGTCAAGGAAGCCAGCGGCGATCTCGTTCAAATCAGTGAAATAATCAGCATGTGCGGTGATGCCATCGACGTGCTTTCAGGTGATGATTTTCTTGTTTTGCCCATACTGGCTATCGGCGGATCCGGTGTGATATCGGTAGTGGCCAACATCGTGCCCCGGAAAATGGCCGCTCTTTACAACTATTTCAATGATGGCGAGTTCGCCGGTGCCAAATCGCTTCACTACCAGTTGCTGCCATTGTGCCGCGCGATGTTTTTTGAAACGAACCCCATACCGGTCAAGACGGCTTTGGGTTTCATCGGAATGATTCGTCCCGAAATCCGGCTTCCACTCTGGAGCATGGGGGAAACGAACAAACACAAGCTTCGCGTTGTTCTTCAGGAAAACGGATTACTGGACGTAACGGGACTGGATATTTCTGAGCGTGAGAATGGTTAAAAAAGCACGGGCGGGCGGTACGAAAAACTAGAAAGAAAGAGGCCGGCTGTTGGAGTTCAAACTGCTGATACACGACGCCATATATTCACCCATTGACTGGATTGATGTGTTTATTATGGCGGCTATTTTCTACCAGTTGACGCTCCTTATACGTGGAACCAGGTCTCTTCGGATAATCATCGGCCTGGGAGTTTTGTTCACTCCTATTTTCATCGCGCCCTGGATGCGCTTAACCACTATCGATTGGCTACTTAGCCGTATCCTGCCGGTTGGTATTATCGCCCTGGTGGTCATCTTGCAACCGGAACTCAGAAAAGCCCTGGAGGAGTTCGGCCGGGGATGGGTTTTCGGTCGTCATTTACTGGGGTTTAGGGAAGAGGATGTCCGAAGAGTTGTCAAGCAGATAGGGCAGGCAGTCAATTCATTGTCAAAACGACGGGTTGGGGCACTGATTGTGCTCGAACGGGAGACGGGTCTGGAGGATTTTATCCAGACCGGGGTGAGGATTCACAGCCGTCTGGTTTCTGAACTGATTGAAACAATTTTCCATCCCAATGCCCCTCTCCATGACGGCGCCATCATCGTCCGGGAAGATTTGATCCAGTCTACCAGCTGTATCCTGCCCTTGAGCGAGAACCCCACGTTTGAAAAGACCCTCGGCACACGGCATAGGGCCGCAGTGGGCATAACCGAAATATCAGATGCTTTGGCTGTCGTCGTGTCTGAGGAAACTGGTTCCATCGCGTTGATGTTTAATGGGAAGATGACCAGAAACCTTGATATCGAAACCTTAACCAGGCTGTTGTACCGTATGTACCGGCTTAACTATCAGCGGAAGAAAACTGTTTCTGTGAGCAGTATAGAGGAGAAAGCCTGATAAAAAATGAAGGATCTGCTGCTTAAAAATTTTCATCTGAAGTTGTTTTCGCTGGTCCTGGCGATAGCGGTCTGGTACTACGTGAATATTACCGTCAATCCTTCTGTTGTTCGGACATTTCCAATATTACTGACGGTGATGAACGTCCCCGACCACATGAGGGTCGAGGGAGTTCCCTCAAAGATAGGTCTCAAGGTTTCAGGTCGCCGCCTGGATCTTCTCAAGGTGTTTCGAGGGCACTTGATTCCCTTTGAAATGTACGTCGAAGTCACTGACCTCAAAGAAGGAAAGCACCGGCAAAAGATCCATTATAAAAAGCTGGCGGATACCGATATGAAGGTTATCAGCGTCGATCCTCCCGAGCTGGATTTGATGCTGGTAAAGATGGAAAAGAAGAAGCTCCACCTGGAGTACAGTCTTCTCGGTAGTCCATCGGGGAAGCATGTGCTGGAAGAACCGGTTATCACCCCGCCCAATGTCCAGGTATACGGCCCACGGGAAAAACTTGCCGCGTTGCTTCATGCCTCGGTGACCATCGATGTTACCGGCGCGACCGGAGATATTATCAAGGAACAACGGGTTAGGTTGCTTGACAAGAATCTTGAGGAGATCAAGGAAATCGTTTCAGATCCTAAGAATATTTTGGTCAGGGTGGGTATAATCCCCTGGGTGAAACGGAATGTTCCGTTAGAAGTTACAGTGGAAGGAGAACCCCCGCGCGGATACCAATTGGCGCGGGTCACCGCTATTCCTTCCGAGCTGGAGATAGAAGCCCCTCCAAAGATCTTGAAAGGAATAACCTCTTTCAAGCTTCAACCGGTGGACCTGGCTGCCGTAACCAGAAAAACAACGTTTCCGGTTGAAATTGTCGTTCCCAATGTGGAGATGGATATTCTGGGGCAACGGATCGTTGATGTGGTTGTCGAAATTGACCAGATTTCAGTTACCCGTGAGATCATGAACCGGAAAATTGTCATTAACGGACCCGGACCCGTGTTTACGGTGTCAACGAAACCTGAAAGTCTGTCGGTTATTCTGGTTGGCCCCATGGTCTTACTGGAATCGTTGCAGGAAGAAGATATTTTCCCTGAAGCTGAAGTTCCGGGTCATGAGGGTGTGTTTCAGGTGATTCCCGGCTGGCGCGTACCTCCCGGAATTAAGGTCATGGAAGGAGCCGGCAAGACTATTGAGGTGATCGTTATCTCTCCGGTTGACATTGAGAACGAGGATACTGATGGCAATCAGGAGGAGTAAGCGCGGTATTGAGAGGTGAGTAACGGTGTCTGCTCTTCTTGAGACGATGAAAAAACAACTAACATCTGAAGAAAGACTGAAAGTCATCGAAGCTGCCAAAAAACTGAGCAAAGAGGGCGGGGAAGATGCCATACCGGTCCTGGTGTCGTGCCTCTCCAGCCAGCTTTGGCTGGTAGGAAGATTTGCCGCCGACGGTTTGGTGCGTTTGGGGGCCCTGTCCCTGCCTGCTCTTCGAACCGCCGCGGAGCAAGAGGACGAGACTGTCCGGGTATTGGTTTATCAGACAATGGGACGAATCAAGTCTTCTGATTCGGTACCGTTCTTGATGGAAAAATTGGTTTCCGATCCCTCGAACGATGTCAAACTTGCTGCCTCAGTGGCTCTCGGCTGCCTGGGCGATAACCGTGGGATCCAGCATCTCGTATCAAGACTCGGCCATGAGAACTTCGAAGTGCGCAAGCAGAGCGCCGAAGGATTGGCAACCATCGGTCTTCCGGGTGTTCCGTTTTTGCTATCCGCTTTGAAGACCGGGAATGAAGACATGGTTTACTGGTCACAGGCGATTCTCAAACTTTTGCGGCTGCCCGATCCCGGAGCTATCATAACAGCTTTTCCGGGAGACCCTCCGGCCAAGCGACGGGTATTGGCTGACATTCTGGGTAACTATGCCGACGAGTCCTCGGTGGAGTGCCTGGTGGCCGCTTTAAACGACCCGGTATGGACGGTTCGTAAACAGGCTTCGTTGTCACTGGTCCGTATCGGGAAAAGTTCAGCAGGTAATTCGGAGGATGGACAGCCAGAAGTAACCGCGATAGAAACGGTGTTGGACAGGCTGGTTTCCTGCGTTGAGGGGCAAGATCCAGACAGGCAATATTGGGGACTGCGTACGCTGGGAGAGATTCCGGTCAAAGGAGCTGAACGTCTGTCCCGGTTCCTGGAACATGAGGACAACGATGTCCGGAGATTTGCCGTCGAGTACCTGACCCTGACGACTGCCGATCCACAGTTTATCCCGCTATTGATCGAACGTTTAGGAGACGCATCTCTGTTGGTGCGATCCGCGGCGGTAAACTCTTTGCTGTGTTTGGGAAGCGACATCGTAGAGCCATTGCAGCAGGTGTTGAAACACCAGAACCAGGTAGTGGCTTTTCATGCCTCCAAAGTGCTGGGGCAACTGGGTGACCGGGCTGAGGAATCGGTACTCGAAGCACTCAGAAGTGAGAACGATCTTAAGCGTAAATGGGCTGCTGCTGTCATAGGTGAGATTAAAGCCTCTAATCTGGCTGGACCGCTGATCATGGCACTTCGTGATGAAAGCGTACCGGTTCGGTATACCGCCGCTGCCAGCCTGGAACAACTCGGGGTGGTTGTCCTTGATGAACTTATCCAGAACATTCAGAATGAGAATCCTGACATCTCCTATTGGACGCTCAGGGTACTGAAAAAGATCAAACATGAAGTAATACAGCCGCTCCTGGAGATCTTGAGATCCGGCAATGAGGACATGCGATTTTTCACGGCTTTCGCCCTGGGAGAGTTGGAAGATCAAGAAGCGGTTCCGGGTCTGCTGCAGTCTCTTCACGACGGGAGCGACTGGGTCAGGAAATTGGCAATGGAGTCTCTTATCAAACTGGGAGCCTTGGATCAACTTCAAGAGGTCAAGAAAGATGCCCTGCCCCTCCTGCAGAAAGAGATAGAGCTTGAACTGAGAAAACAGGGTATTTTCGATGTAGAACCGTTGCTTAATGGACTTCGGTCTCTCGATTCAGAAACAGTCAAAGAATCGGTAAGGGAACTGGTGGCTATGGGCCCGGTAGTTAAACGGCGTTTAAAGGAAGCCTGGGAAGTCGATCCGGATGAAGGCGTCCGTATGTGGTTAATCAAAATCATCAGGGCCATCGATACGGGCAGTGAGTTCGGATTAGGATTCTAACCCGCATATTTTCAATTGATGATCTTTATCAGCTTATATGCTGTTTGGCTGACTGGAAAATTAGTGAAGAAAGTATAGT
>CAZQHK010000020.1:0-83972 GCA_964593455.1 uncultured bacterium | reverse complement strand
CAGTGGTTTAAATCTTTGTTCAGGAATCCGGCGTAAAATGGAAAAATAGGGAGGGACTTGTAAGATTATGGAGCTAAAAGAAATGATTTTAACAGAAGCTCAACTGGCGGCGGAGATCGCCAAATGCGAATACTGTGAAGAAAAACCCTGTCAGACCGCCTGTCCGGCAAACTGTTCACCGGCTGATTTCATTTTGGCAGCCAAGCAGGGTGCGCCGCAGGATTACCGCCGTGCCGCCGCGGAGATTCTGGAACACAATGTGCTTGGGACGGTGTGCGGATTCGTGTGTCCCGAACGCCACTGTATGGCCGCCTGTGTCCATAAAAAATTCGATACCGCAGTGGATATTCCGGCGGTACAGGCCACCATTATCACCAGGGCGCGGGAACTATCCGCGCTGCCGGAGTTCGAACCGGTGAAACCGAAACACAAAAAGGTAGCGGTGATCGGCGCCGGCCCGGCGGGGCTCGGTTGCGCCGCCTACCTGGCCCGCCAGGGGTATTCCGTCACCGTTTTCGAATCCGGCGCAGCCGCCGGCGGCATGTGCCGTTTGATTCCTTCCTACCGTCAACCGACGGACGTGCTTGATGCGGACATCGAGTTTGTTCAATCACTCGGGAGTCTGACCATCAAAACCAACATTACCATTGATGATCCTTCGCTGCTCCTGAAACAAGAGTACCAGGCGGTGGTGGTGGCTGCCGGTCTCTCGGAAACTATTGCTCTCGGCGTTGATAACGAGGATGTGGCAATAAAATGGCGTGATTTCCTGGCTTCCCCGAAACGCTATCCCTTGAGCGGGCGGGTAGCTGTTATCGGCGGTGGGTCAACGGCTGTAGACTGTGCCGTTGTGGCCAGGCAAAGCGGGGCCGCGGACGTGGAGATGTTTGTTCTGGAAACCGTCAGCGAGATGCCAATCACCGACCGCGAACGTAAAGAAATCCTGGAATACGATATAAACCTCACCAATCGGACCCGGGTAACAAAAATAATCAAAGACGAAACTGGGGGCCTGAACGGGATGAGCACATGCCGGGTGGACCTCGATCCCGGCAAGGTATTTAACCTCAATGATATCAAAGACGTCTTTGACTCTTGTGTCGAGCGATACGGGTTCTCACATGTCATCGTGGCTATCGGTGCCCGCGCCTCTTCCCGGCAGCCCGAGATACCGGGTGTGTTTACCGCCGGCGACCTGGCAAACGGTCCAACCACTGTGGTAGAGGCTGTCGCTGCGGGCAAGAATACCGCTGCGGCTGTTGACGCGTTTCTGAGCCAGCAGCCTCAGCCGAAAATTGAAAAGAACGTGAAGAGTGTGCTCGTTAATCCAGGATACTGTCATGTACCGGTTTCGTTGCAGGCGGACTTTTTCGGCATTCCTCTCATATCCCCATTCCTGCTCTCCGCAGCGCCGTGCTCTGACGGACTGGAACAGATGCAGCTGGCTTACGAGGCGGGTTGGGCCGGCGGTGTCATGAAGACGGCTTTCGACGATGTGCCCATTCATATTCCTGCTGAGTACATGCACGTTTTCGAGAATCTCACATACGGTAACTGCGACAACGTCTCCGGGCACCCGCTTAAACGGGTCTGCCGGGAGCTGAAGATACTGAACGAAGAATACCCCGACCGGCTTACCATCGCCTCCACCGGCGGGCCGGTCACCGGCGATGACGAATCGGACAAGGCCGGCTGGCAAAGTAACACCCGTCTGCTCGAGGAGGCGGGCGCCAGGGCGATCGAATACAGTCTCTCCTGCCCGCAGGGTGGTGACGGTACTGAAGGCGATATCGTCTCCCAGAGTCCGGCTCTCACCGCTAAGATCATCGGCTGGATACTGGAAGCCGGTTCCGGCAGCGTACCCAAGTTGTTCAAACTGACCGGCGCGGTGACTTCTATCGTCCCGATTCTCACGGCTATCAGAGAAACGCTCAACCGGTATCCGGATAAGAAAGCGGGAGTCACCCTGGCCAACAGTTTCCCGTCACTCTGTTTCCGACCCGGCAAAAAACCGACCTGGGATGAAGGGATTGTTGTGGGTATGAGCGGTGACGGGGTCACTCCCATCAGCTACCTGAGCCTGGCCAATGCCGCCGGGCAAGGTGTAGCCATATCCGGCAACGGAGGTCCGATGGACTATAAAGCGGCGGCCGATTTTCTGGCTCTGGGGACACAGACGGTGCAGTTCTGCACGATTGTTCTCAAGTACGGGTATGGTATAATCGACGAGCTTCATTCCGGGCTCAGCCACATGATGGCCGCCCGTGGGATCGGATCGGTAAAGGAACTTATCGGAGCCGCTCTTCCCGAACCGATTACCGATTTTATGGATCTCAGCCCAGCTAAAAAGATATCAGCGGGCAAGGCCGAGATTTGTGTGAGTTGCGGCAACTGCACCAGGTGTCCTTATCTGGCCATCGAGCTTGACGAAGATAAACATCCGATGACGAATCCGGAACGTTGTATAGGATGCAGTCTGTGCGTTCAGAAATGTTTTGCCGGCGCCCTCTCCATGCGGGACAGGACACCCGAGGAGGCCTCGGCACTGAAGGAGGATTAGCAAAACAGAACAATGATCAACGTAAAGAATCTCACCAAATACTATGGTCCGACACTGGCCATCGAAGATGTGTCGTTCGAGGTGCAGAAAGGCGAGGTGGTTGGTTTCCTGGGACCGAATGGGGCCGGTAAGACCACCACCATGAAGATTCTCACCTGCTACATGCCGGCCTCGAGCGGCGAGGCGGATATCGCCGGTCATGACGTGTTCACCGGATCTCTCGAGGTCAGAAAACTTCTCGGGTACGTGCCCGAGAACGCTCCTGTCTACCGGGAAATGGTCGTTCGTGACTATCTTGATTTTATCGGGGCCATTCGAAGGATGCCGTCTCGTGAGCGGCGCCGGGCGATTAAGGAGAAAGTCGAGCTTTGCGGTCTGGGGCCGGTTGTCAGGCGGCCGATCAACGAACTCTCAAAGGGATTCATCCAGAGAGTATGCCTGGCCCAGGCCCTGCTTCATGATCCCGAGATATTGATCCTGGACGAACCTACCAGTGGGCTCGACCCGAACCAGATCATCGAGATCCGCGAACTCATCAAGACCATCGGCAAGGAGAAGACCATTATCCTTTGCAGTCACATTCTTCCCGAGGTCTCGGCTACGTGCAGCCGAATCATGATAATCAACCGGGGACGCATCGTAGCCAAGGGCACCCCGGGAGAACTGCAGGACTCTATCGGCGGTATGAAGACCGTCTGGGCAACATTTAGGGGAGAAGCCAAGCCGGTGACCGAAAAACTTCAATTGCTTGACAGTGTTCACAAGATACGGGAAGACGTTTCTCCCGGGCCCGGCCTGGTCAGGTTTTCCCTCCAGGCCAGCAAGGAATCGGCGGTCTGTGAACAGATTTTCCAGTGCGCTGTGAAAAATAAATGGATCATGTCGGAGCTCAGAGAAGAAGAACTCAGCCTGGAGGATGTCTTTACCAGGTTGACTACCATGGAAGGGGGAGCAAACGCATGAGCGTCGTAAAAGCCATATTCAGCAAAGAGTTCAAGGGGTATTTTTCTTCCCCTACCGCCTACGTGTTCATGACTGTTTACCTGGTGCTGACCGGGTGGTTGTTTTTCAGAGCGTTCTTCTTCGAGGCTCAGGCGTCTATGCGCTACTACTTCGTCGTTCTTCCCTGGATCTTCCTGTTCCTGCTCCCGGCGGTAACCATGCGGACATGGGCGGAAGAGAAAAGCTCCGGGACACTGGAACTCATGCTGACCCTTCCGGTCAAGGATTACGAAGTGGTGCTGGGTAAGTTCCTGGCCTGTTTTTTCTTCCTGGCCCTCACGGTCATGTTTTCCTTCCCCATTCCGCTCATAGTTTACATGTACGGGAATCCCGATCCCGGGCCACTTATCGGCGGATATCTGGGAGCGCTGTTCATGGGCGCGGCCTACCTGTCTATCGGTATCTTCGCTTCCGGTCTGACCAAAAACCAGATCGTCGCCTATATCATGGGGATCGCGCTTTGTTTCTTCATGTTTATCCTCGGTGAAGGGCTGGTGCTCGGAGTGTTGCCCAGAGCGCTCGTGCCCATCTTCGAATACCTGGGCTTGGGGTCTCATTTCCACAGTATTGGCCGGGGCGTCATCGATACCAGGGACCTGGTATATTACGTTAGCGTGGTCGTGTTTTTCCTGTTTCTCAACGTGAGAACCGTTGAGAGCCGGAAATGGAAATAATCGAGAGGAGGGAGACAAACAATGGATTTTGCACGTAAATTAAGGGTCGGAACGAGCTCGATTATTTTCATCATCGTCTTCATAGCGGTGCTGGTTATGGTCAACCTGATTTCTCTCAGATTCTTCACCCGGTTTGATTTGACCGAAGAGAAAGAGTTCACCGTCTCCGACGCCACTCAAAATATGCTCTCCACTCTCGATGATATCATCATGATCGAAGTGTACTTCTCGGGAAACCTCCCCTCTTACACGGTCCCCATGGTTCGCCGGGTTAAAGATATGCTCGAGGAGTACCGGGCCTACAGCGGCGATAATTTGCAGATCACCTATCTCGACCCGAAGGGTAAGGGTAACGAGGAGATAGCTGAGAAAGCCCGCTCGCTGGGCGTACCGGAAATACAGATGAACATCATCCAGAAGGATCAGGCGCAGGTGGCCAACGTGTACATGGGGCTAGCCGTCTTTTACGAAGACCGCCGGTCGGTCCTGCCGGTGCTTACCGATGTGGGTAACCTGGAATACGAGTTGACCACTGCCATCCGGGCCGTGTTGCAGGAGGAGATCAGTACGGTGGCTTTTCTCGCCGGCAACGAGGAGAAAGATATTGATGACAACTACCTGCAAATCCGGCGGTACCTGGAAAAACGGTACCGGGTCTGGCCTCTGAATCTTAAAAGAGGTCTGCCGGTTCCGAAGAAAGTACAGACGCTGGTGGTAGGCGGCTCGCGGGGGATGTCCGACCGCGAGAAGTTTGAGATCGACCAATTTATCATGCGAGGCGGTAAAGTAGTGTTTATGCTCGACACCATTGATATTACCAAGTCGTTGGGAGTCAAGAACATCGAAACCAACCTGGGCGACATGCTGACCCATTACGGCGCCCGGGTCAGGCAGGACCTGGTCCTCGATGCCCAGTGTTCCTTCGCCAGTTTTTCCCAGGGTTACGTTTCATACAGCCTGAAATATCCCTTCTGGCCTGAAATCGGCCGGTCCGGATTTTCTCAGGATCACCCGGCCACCATGAAACTCGACGCCATGGTATTACCGTGGGTTTCAAGCGTGGCGGTAGATACCGGTAATCAACAAGGGGTAACCGCAGAGACGCTGGTCTCGTCCTCGGAACACTCCTGGACGGCCAAGGGTAAAATCAACCTGGCTCCCCAGCAACCGTACAAGCCGCCGGATGATACTGGTCCACAGTCCCTGGCGGTTCGCCTTTCAGGTACGTTCAAGAGTTTCTTCGAGGGAAAAGAAGTCCCGGCCGTGGAAGGCGTAGAGACAAAAGAAGGAGAGGAACAACAGGCTACAGACAGGGAGATCGTGACCAATAGCGAGTCGGCCCATATCGTTATCGTGGGCGACTCTGATTTTCTCACCGACTCCTTTGTCGGTCAATTTCCCAAGAACGCAATTTTCTTCCTCAACCTGATCGATTGGCTGTCTCTTAACGAAGGCCTGATTGCCATCCGCTCACGCGGAGTCAAAGACCGGTCCATTAAGAAAGACATACCGGTAAAACAACGTAATTGGGCCAAATCCGCGGGGACACTGCTCATGCCTGTGTTCCTCTGGATAATAGGGCTTCTCAACTATTGGTTTAGAAGGAGGGAGCAGACTTCGTTATGAAGGTCCGGGCGATACTTATCCTGCTGGTAGCACTGATAGCGCTTTCTGTTCTTTTCGTGACCACTGATCGGCGCCAGGAATCGGGGCCGGATACGGTCTCCGGTCTTATTCCTGCCTTTGACATCGAGCATGCCGAAATCATTCTGGTTTCACTGGCTGGTGCTTCGGTGGAACTGGTGCAGGAAAACAAGCAGTGGCAGGTTACCGACCGGTGGCTTCATCCTGCCGATGAGGTAAAGGTGAAGGAACTGCTGGAAGGGCTCCGGACCCTGACCAGTAATGGTGTGGCCTCTCATAATCCCGAGAAGCGGAACATCTTTGAGGTGGATGAAAAGCAGGGCCGCAGATTGCAGGTGCTGGCGGAGGGCGGAAAAGCTCTGGTGGATGTTTATCTGGGTAAAAACGGACCAGCGTATAAAAACACCTATCTGCGTCTGAACGGTTCCGATGAGGTCCATCAAGTGAAGGGGATCGAATGGAGCCAGACATCGGCGGAAGAACCCGCCTGGCTGGCAAAAAGGTTGTTCGACCTGGAAATAGACGAGATTACCGGCATTACCCTCGAAAAGAAGGACCAGGTCACGGGCCTTGTTGTGAGTATGGAAACATGGAAAATGATTTCGCCGGAAGAATCGGGCGTTCGTCAAGATATCGTGACCGATATGCTGAACAGTCTGATTACTCTGGAAGCCCAGGATGTGGAGAGCCATTTTTCATCAGCCGAGAAGAAGATAATGACTCCCGAGATCACACTCTCTTTGACAACCATCGACGGCCGTGAGATTACCATGCAGGCCGGAGAAACTGATACCTATCTGAACCGGCTGACAATCTCGGGAAAACCATACTACTATCTGGTTCCCGGTTACCGGCTTGCCCCGTTCATGAAACCTTCTCATGTGTTTAAAGAAGAGAAAGCAGAGGCCGAAGAACCGGTAATAGAAGAAACCACCGCATCGGTTGAGCCTGAACAGGTCGAACCGGAAGAGAAAGCAGTACCGGCGCCAATCATTCCGGAACAGAAACCACCGGCCACCGGCGAAGTACAGGCACCCTAAATTCTACGCTTCTTGCTTGAGGGCGGGACGTCAAGACCTAGCTACTGGACAAGGTCGCGCTGATGATTAGAATCGGAAAGACCTCATAGGGACCTCTTTCTACGCTTCTTGCTTACCACCTCAACCTCTCATTGCAGGAAGCTAACCAGAAAACCAAGATGTGAAATCATAAGATGCTATTGAAGATTTCAAATTCGCAATCCATAAAAAATATATAGGTTTAAAAAAAAACGTTGCGGGTAAGGGTGATTCTCAGTACAATAGAATGCCATGTCGTGTAGGCAATAGTAAGAAATCTACCAAAGAAAGGATGTAGTTGTATGAAACGAATTTTTGTTACAGTATTGCTTGTGTGCCTGTGCGCCTCAAGCGCTTTTGCGCGTGATATCGTGCTCGCCAAGGGAGGTCGTGAAGCTGCTGCGATCGACGTTGTTTCTGAGAGTATTATGAAAAGCGGCGATCTTGATCTTATCCTGAATTTCCGTGTATCCCGTCTTACCGCGTCTGTGGTAGAAACTCCCATGGGAGAGTACACGCTGCTTTCTATTCCCGGGTTCCAGGCAAGCGCCCACATCGGCGCTCCGAGCCTGCCGGTGATGAACAGACTGATAGAGGTTCCTTTCGGCGCCGAGCTGAAAGTGGACGTTATCGATTACACCTCGAAGGAATACACCTTCGATGAGCTCGGGATCAAGCATGCGCTCGTGCCGCATCAGCCTTCTCACCCCAAGTGCGACGTGGAGATTCCCTTCAAGTACGAGCTCAGCGCTTATATCAACGAGGGATTCCGTCAGGACGAACTGGCCGCTATAGAAGAGGTCGGCATTATGCGCCACATCCGGATGGCCATGGTGAAGGTGTCGCCGGTGGCGTACAATCCGCGTGAAAAAACGGTCAGGGTTTTCAATAACATCAAGATCCAGGTGTCCATGCAGAATGCCGATCTCGGTCTCACCCAGCGGGTCAGGAACCAGTACAGCTCCCCGTACTTCTCCTGGGTCGACGATAAGGTCCTGCGGCCTTCGGCGCTCAAGTCCATCAAGGCTATCCAGGAATGCGGAATTGTGGGCTACCTGATCATTGCCGACCGTATGTTCGAACAGGATCTCCAGTCTTTCATCCAGTGGAAATTTGAGAAAGGGTTTCATGTAAAGGTTGCGTACACCGATGAGATCGGTAAGAAAGCCGATCAAATAAAATCGTTCATCCATGGCCTCTACAAGAACCCTACCGCCGAATTCCCGGTGCCGAGCTTCGTGCTCTTCGTGGGTGATAACGACCAGATTCCGGCCTTCAAGGGTACCACCGGCGGTCACATCACGGACTTGAATTTCGTGGATGTGACCAACGACAACATCCCTGACATCTTGAGCGGCCGGTTCTCGGCCCGCAATGTCAGCGAGCTGATTCCGCAAATAGAGAAGACCCTGATGTACGAGAAGTACGAGTTTCCGGATCCGTCGTTCCTGAACGATGTGGTGCTGGTAGCCGGCTGGGACTGGAGTCACGCCGACGAGTGGGGCTGGCCCCAGATCAATTACGGCACCAAGTACTACTTCAACGCCGAGCACGGATACAACAATATCAGCGTGTACCTGTCCTCCGGTTCGCATCAGAACGAGTCATCGATCCGGACTGATGTGGCTGCGGGCTGCTCGTTCCTCAACTACACCGCTCATGGAAGCTCTACCTCCTGGGCCGATCCGGGCTTCAGGATCAGCCACATCAACAGCTTGGGCAACTTCGGCAAGTACCCGCTGGTTATCGGGAACTGCTGCCTGACCAGCAAGTTCGAGGTCGGCACCTGTTTCGGTGAGGCCTGGCTTAGAGCCAAGGATCAGGGCGCCATCGGTTATATCGGCGGCACCAACTCCACCTACTGGGACGAGGATCTGTGGTGGGGCAACGGCAACTACCCCATCGTGCACCCCAACTCCGAGGGAACTCCCCCGCTTAGCGAAGAGACCGGACCCGGCGCTTATGACGGCGCTTTCCAGGGTAACTTCAAAACCCAGGCCGGCTTCATGCTGGCGGGTAACCTGGCAGTGGAAGAATCCAGCAGCTCCCGGAAGAAGTATTACTGGGAGGTTTACGAACTGATGGGCGACCCGGCGCTGATGGTCTATTGGGGAGAGGCAAAGAAGAACGCAGTGGTACACCCGATGACTCTCGAAGCCGAGTCTACCTCGCTGGTTATCGAAGCTGCCGCCGGTTCATTGGCGGCGGTGTCCATGAACGGTGAACTACTCGGTACCAGCCTGATCGGCAACAACGGCAAAGCGGCTATCGATTTCAATGAAGCTGCGCCGGCCGGCGAGCTGAAGATCGTGGTCACCGGGCAGAACCTGCAGCCCTATATCGGGACCATCACAATCGGGCAATAAAGCCGGTTGTAACGCAAAACAAAACCGGAGGCGGACATCACATCCGCCTCCGGTTTTTTGTATGCTCTCAAGGAATTATAAAGAAGCCTTTAACATCTTCGAGTACTTCTGGTCGATGACGATAACGACTTCTTTGACGTCAATTTTCTCCAGGCAGACTGGATTTTTGCAGGAAGTTGTTTTTTCGGTAAAATTGCTCAGGCAGGGTGAACACGGGAGGTTCGTGTAGAAAACCGTGTTGTTATCTCCCAGCGGACCGTACACGTAGGGAGTATTGGGCCCGAAAAAGGAAATACTGGGTGTCTTCATGGCCGACGCCAGATGAAGCGGCCCGGTGTCGTTACAGAGGAAGAGCGAGCAGCGTTCGATAAGAAGAGCCAGCTGTCTAATCGTCAGGCCGGTGGCGATGATGACGTTCTTCCTGTTATCCTCGTTCATCATGTCGATCGTGGCCCGTATCAGGTCAGTTTCTCCCGGTGATCCCGTCAATACGATCCTGGCGTTATAGTGTTCGACGAGATGGTCAAATACCCGGGCAAACCGGTTTTGGGGCCATCTGCGCAGCACGAAATTCGGTCCCGAACCGACATGGGCCCCTATCAGAATGTCTGATGTTTGTACCCGGTTTTCATAAAGCAGTCCGGCCAGCGCTTTACGGTCCTCATCCGAACTGGGGATCTTCATCGGGAGCACAGCTTCCTGCTTCCGGCAGCCCACCGCTAACGCGGTGTCATAGAAGGTGTTTATGACGTGTTGATCGTTGTTGTACCTGATCCTGGTGGTGTACAGGCGTCGCCTGATATGCCTGTCGATTGAGAAACCGACTCGTTCAGCCGCTCCGGTTAGATAGCTGGTAATGGCTGAAACTCGGGCAAACTGCTCGAGATCGATCACGCAGTCGAACCGTTCTTTTCGCAGTTTAATGATCAACCTGATAAAGGCCGCCGCAAAAGTGGATAAACTGCGTACATTCAAGTAGATTATCTGGTCGACACAGTCAAAATCTTCGTACACGTTTCTGTTTTCGTTAACCGTCAAAAACGTTAACCGGGAGCCGGGATACCGTTGTTTGATCGCCTCAATGGCCGGTATGGCCAGAACCAGGTTCCCGAAACCGAAAAACTTCATCAAGAGGATGTTTTTCCGTTTGCTCGTTTGCTTCCGAGGCCGGCCAAGGATTTTCTTGAAGGTATCGAATACTAGCAGACCAACACACAGAGGGATACCGATATACCGGTCTGCCATCTTGACAAATTTTAAATTCACGATGACCTCACAGAATGTTTCTAACAATACCCAGAGCCTGCGTAACCTGGTTCTTAAACTCGGTTAGCGAACGTATCTTTTTAAGCCGGCGCCAGATGTAAGCGATTCGGAAGTAGAAATCGATATAGGCTTTCTTCCGTATTTCCCCCATTTCCTCTACGGTGATATTCCTGGTAGGCATGGTAATAAAAGAACCGGCCTGGTCCATGGTGTCTGTATCCCTATCAATGAGTTTACCGCTTATCGCCTGCTCTCGAAGCCGGGTGCCGTACCGGGGCACCGCGATATTAAATGACGCGAAATCACAGTCGAGTTCCCGGGCAAACGCGATGGTCCGGTAGCAAGAACGTTTGTCTTCCTCCGGCAGTCCCAGCAGGAATGTTCCGACGGTGGTCAGTCCCAACTCGGAAGCGGTGCGAAACGTTTCTTTGATCTTCTCGGGAGTGTATCCTTTCTTATAACGTTTCAGGATACCCGGATCGGCGCTCTCCACACCGAAAATCACCGTATGACATCCGGCCTGCTTCATTAAGGATAAAGTCTTTTTATCAACCACATCAACCCGTGAGAAACAGAACCAGCTGAAATTGAGCCGTTCTTCCACCATCCTGGTGCACAACTCGACGGTTCTTTCCCGGTTGCTTCCGAAAGTCTGATCGAGAAAGAAAAGTTCCGGGATCTCAAGCGATCTAATATAGTTGAGCTCGGCCATGACATTATCAACGGTCCGGCATTTGAAATTGAATGTGCCGTATACGCAGAAAGCGCAGTTAAAGACGCACCCGTAATCGGTGAGAACCGTGGTCATGGGAAGTTTCCGGACTAAGGGATAAGTATATTTTTTCCCCATGAAAAGTTCGTGTTTCGGTACGGGGATCTCGTAGGTTTCTGAAGGGGTGGACATTCCGCCTTCGATCAGGCTATCGTCCTTTCTGAAAACCATGTTCCGCACGTCGGTACCGCCTTTAAAATAGGTCAGGATGTAGGCGGTGGTAAAATCCAGGATAACGGCGTCGATGAACGGGTGCTCCCGGAGTCTGGCAGCACTCTTGGACAGCATGATATCTCCGATAGCCACCAGTTTCGTGTCCGGTTTCGCCTGTTTGATCTTCTCCATCAGTGTGAAGTCTTCTCTCCAGGATACATAACCGGTAAGAAACACGATGGCGTGGTAATCGGCGGACAGTATTTTTTTTTCGCAGACCTCACTATCGAGACGATCGGCTATAGCGTCAACTAACTCGACGTCATACTCTTCGGCTATGATTCCCGACAGGACGAGCAGTTCAACCGGTGGGTAGATGTAGGAAGCTTTGGAGGTCTGTGAGCAAAAATAGGTACGCAGGTACATTCTTTCTCCCGGTGGATTTAATAACAGAACGCTTTTCTTCATAACGGTTCGTTTTCTCCTCGTCCGGGCGGGAACAGCAGTTTAAGGATCATCCGGCAGCCTTTTTTCAGGTAATTGATCATAACCGGCAGGGAATGGATAGATTTCAAGGTCCGCACGATATAGCCGCCTCTCAAGTAGAATCTCAGGATGGCTTCTTTTCTCAGGCGGTTCAGTTGTTTCCTGGAGAGGTGCTCCGTTCTCAGCATAGGGCGTGAGATATCGTGCCCGCATAAATCTTCTATATTAAAGAGCCCTCGCGCCAGGCAGGTTTCATACATATCCGTTCCGGGGTAGGGGTAGGCGACATTGAAATCGGCGAAATCCCCTTTCAGCTCCCGGGCGAACCTGATGGTTTGCCGCACCATGGTTTTATCTTCCCAGGGAAATCCGATCATAAACAGCAGATATGTCTTGATGCCGAACTGTCGGCACAGTTTCACGGCCGTCCGGGACTGCTCCAGGGTGATTTTTTTGCCCGACCGATCGAGTGTCTCCTGGTTACCGCTTTCCACACCGAAACCGATGACGTGACATCCGGCTTTCTTCATCCATGAAAGACGTTCCTCGTCTATGGTGTCTACCCGGCTGTTCGTCCCCCATTCGATGTCGAGATTTCTGGAAATGATTTCACGGCAGACCTGGATGGTCCAGTGTTTGTTGATGGTAAACGTGTCGGCCTGGAAAAAAAAGTTCCTGATATTGTGCCGGCTGACACATGCTTCTATCTCATCGGCGATTCGTCCGGGCGACCTCTGGGTCAGCCGGAATCCCGACAGCTTTCCGGCCAGACAGAATATACAGTTGTACGGACAGCCCCGCCCGGTCATAATTACCGTCAAGGATTGTTTCGTATCGGGTCTCACATAGAGGTCGTTCTTAAGCAGGTGCCGGGCTGGAAACGGCAGCCTGTCCAGGTCCGATTCCCGTTTCCGGTCAGGGTTTCTGACTATTTCCGTTTCTTTCCTGAAAGTTATCCCCGCTATTTCGTTCAGGGGTTTTTCATTAGCCAGATCATCCGTAGTGAACTCCACTTCGCCCCTGATCACTATGTCCAGATCAGGGTATTTACCCAGTATTTGTTCGTCGAAGACATACAGGTGGGCTCCTTTGGCTACGGTGGTTATCTTCGGGTTGATCTTCCGGGCAATCTGGCAGGCTTTCAGATCGAAATCCACCGTCGGACTGCCGACGCTGAGCACCAGGATATCGGGAAAAAACTCCTCGATTTCTTGCTCCAGATCTTTCCATGATGTGTTTTCCATGGGAAAATCCCTGATCCTGCATTGGTAACCGCGGGTTTCGAAAATAGCTGCCATGTAGGCGAGTTCCAGGGGAATTCTCTCCGGCTGGGCAGTCAAATGTTCGATAGACCCCTGGCATCTGCCGTCGCGAAAACAAATCCCCGTGGGAGGATTGATCAGCAGTACTTTATTTTTCCGTATGACCTTGTCAGGCACCAATGTCAGCTCCCGGATGTCGGTTATGCCCCAAATCAGGCGGCAGTTCCTCTATCTTACAGAATAGCATTCCTGGTCCGGACTGGCAAGATTTCACGCCGGGCCGGCAGCGTGTGCTCCGAATTGGTACGATACTGAAATCTCACCGGTTGTTCTCATTTCCAGGTTACTGATAGAATACCATTGAATTGCGATACGACTCTCGTTGGTTAGGTGAGAATGGCCATGGATATAACTGCTGCCGGTTTAAGAAACAGAAGAATAGCGATCAGCGTCACCGGTCTGGTTGTGATCCTGGTATTGCTCGAACTGGTCGCCCGGTTACTCGTTCCGGTCAAGAATACTTCCATCTATGAAGAGCATTCGAACATCATTACGGTGAGCGGGCTTAAGCGGTTGAACGAAACCATGGAGTTCGATCCGCGCCTGTTCTGGAAGTTGAAAGATTCACTTGAGAATTTTCGAGTGGCGGGAAGCATACGAAATACCCCTATCGATTTCCGTCTCAATACCCGCGACGGGCTCAGGAATCGACCGATCTCACCCGTCAAGGAAAGTTATAGAATCCTGGCTCTGGGAGATTCCTGTACCTTCGGCCTGGGAGTCAACGACGATGAAACCTGGCCGGCGCAGCTGGAAACACTTCTCGCTGCTGAAGAATTCAAGCCTGAAATAATCAACACGGGAGTGCCGGGTTACACCGTCTTCCAGGGGAAGCAATTTCTATCCGGCCGAGGATTGTCTCTGCAGCCTGATATGGTGGTAGCTTGTTTCGGTTTCAATGAAGTCATCGAGTGGAGAACCATGTCTGATATCGAAACCGCTTATTTCATGAATCTTTATTACTATGACCGGATCCTGTCGATGAGCAGATTGTATTACGGTTTGAAAACCTTGCTTTTCCGTTTTCAGGAACGGGGCCGGTCCGGATCTCTCGAAACCAGGGCGGAAGGTTCCGGCGGGAACCGGGACCAGGCTTTAATTCCCCGTCTGAACCCCGATGAATTTGTCGAGAACCTGATAGAATTGCGCGATGTGTGTTCGAAGAACGATATCGTCCTGGTACTGATTATATGGCCATACAGCGACCAGATCTCCCGCCGGTTCAACAGGCTGGTCGCCTACCAACAGCTGATTCATGAGTTCGGGCGAAGAAACAATGTCCCGGTGGTCAATCTGGTTAACGAGTTTATTACTGACGGCAACGAGCTGTTTCTGGATAATGTTCACGCCAACAGCCGGGGCTGCAGTGTCACGGCGAGCGCCGTGCACAAAACAATCATCCCGTTCCTCACCTCCGGAACAAAACAGTGACTCGCGACCTCCTGTCGCTCGCCCTGCGGGCATTTTCATTTTCTGGGGTAATGTGTGTGTCCTTCTTTGTTTTACGGTGCGGCGGGATACATCTGCTCTATATAGTTCTGATAGTGAGCAAAAGCCTGGTCGAAGATGGGTTTGTAGGCGGCAATCCAGTAGATATTTCGACCGTCACTGCCGGGAACAAAGTCTGGTGGAAAATAGCGGGGCAGTTCATGAAGAAAAGCAATGTCACCCCTGATCAGGGCCGCCGCAAACATGTCAAAGAAAATAGTAGACATTTCACTGTGTTCGAGTTTCCTGTTTCGCGTGATAAACTCGCGGCCGTAAAGGATACGGTAGGGAATCGTCACCGGGGTTCGGGGAACGAGGATCGACACTGTTCCGTCGGAGGCCTCAATGGTCGCTGTCACCGTGTGTTCCGGGAAATCTGACGGGACATTCCCATGAGGCCTGGCCTTGATAATGATATAGTCGGCGTTCTTGATTATGACCGCCCGGTCCAGGGTATGGAAATAATGGTTCCAACCGCAGCGGCGGTTGTGAATGTTTTTTATGGCCAGGGTGTAAAGATCGTAAAACGTATCGTACGGATGCTCGTCACGTTTCCCGGAATTCGTTTCAGGCAGAAGATCGAGGTTGAAAACCACTCCCGGGAAAAGGTTGTAAGCAATGGCCAGCGCGGAGTTCGCCTCAAATCCCGTCGCTACGAAATTTCTGGGAAACTTCCAACCGCGGGAAGCCTTCGTGGTTGCCTGGTCTGAGGGCAGTGAGATCGGGGAAGCGGCCTTGAATACAGCCTGTTCAATTTCAGCGATACTGACCGGCCTGTCGAAAAAATAAGGAGAGAAAATACGGTGATGAGTAGCCGCCAGGTACTGGCTTACCGCGCATACCAGAATAAGGATGACTGCCACCTGGTGCCGGCGTTCAGAAAAGATCCGTTCTAGAGCGCGGAATATCAGCATGACCGCCGGAACGACACAAGGTGCAACGTGTCTGGGTTCTTTAACCGGGGTAAAAATGAGCACTACGAGCGGCGTCAGCAGCCATAACCACAGGACGACATCTATGACGTTATCATTTTTAGCCTCGAAACGATATCGTTTGAACAACTCGGCGACAGGAAAAACAAGGAACGGTGTTAGCAGCAGCAACATGGATTTCCCCAGGTGCAAGAAATAGAAGGTGATAGATTCCAGGGAGAAGACCTTTAACGGGCCGGCCAACCGCATGACCGGAAAAGTCGTGTTGCCGAACGAAAGGTAGTAATGCAGTGTGGAAGGAAAAAGCAGGATTATGAAACCGGCTGCCGCTATTGCCGGGACGACAAAAACGCTCAATAGAATGAAAAAACGGTGATATTTTCGTTTAACAATAAGTAGTGCCGTCTCCATTACAAAGGGACCGATGAAGAACAGCGGATAGGTCATTTTTGTCATCAAACCGAAACAAAACAGCAACGCGAAAAGAACAGTTGGTGCTGGTTTGGAGAAATGATCTGATTTAAACCACAAGCAATACTGCAGCAGTACTATCGCCGATAGGAAAAACTCCATGTAGAGTTCACGTGAAAGCCCGATCAGCAAGGGACTGCTCAAAATAGCGGCCAGAATGACCGGGGTTGCCGTAGCGGTTTTGGTCTCACGCCGAATCCAGTGTACTCCAGCTGCCATCAGGAACGCGGCCAGACAGTTGGTCCACAGTATCGCCGGAATGGAGGTTCCCAGCAGTGTTGCCGGAGACAGGATAAACGGGTAGATAGTGGGGACGGCAAGTTTGCGGTACGACACATCCCCCGCCGCAAAATCAATGGCCTTGCGGTAATACTGAGCCGGGTCTATCCAGGAGAAAGAGTCCCGGGCTCGTATGTCAAAATAGAAGTCTACAGCGAAAAAACCCAACACCAGTACAAATCCTGTCGACCATAAGAGGATAGTGACTAATCGCTGTTTGCTCATACTGTTATTCTATCATATGGCGGTTTGACTTCTATTAGAGAGTCTGTTAGCTTCTTTACCAAATGGTTACCAACACGTTTTCATATGATGTCAGTGTCATAATCCCTTGTATTAAGCACGGTGAACTGCTTTTCAAATGTATTGATGAATGTTTGAAACAAGGTTTAAACAGTGAAATAATTGTCATCAGTGAAGAAGATAAGCCGAAGCAGACACGGTATGAAAATGTGGTGTTTCACCAAACCGGTAACATCAGTATGAGCGCCAAGAGAAATATCGGCGTTCAGATGTGTCATTCAGAATTTATTGCCTTTACCGACTCGGATGCCTACCCGGCTGAGAATTGGCTGCAAAATGGGCTCGAATTACTGAAAAATGATCCTGAAATAGGTATTGTCGGCGGTCCTGATATCTCTCCGCCGGACCAGAGCTATTGGGAGAATATCGTTGGGGCCGTGTCAAAGAGTTATCTCATCAGGGGCTCGGCCACGTTTATGAAATCCGTTACTCCGATGCGATATATTGATTTTTTGCAGGCCTGTAACATGGTCATGAGAAAGTCTGATTATTCAGCGGTAAACGGGTTTGATGAAACCATCTATGTTGCCGAAGACCTGGAATTCTCACAACGGGTAAATGTCCAGTTGGGAAAAAAACTGTTATTTTCTCCTGACGTTTGCGTTTATCACCGGGATAGAGATTTCAGTGGGTTTTTCATTCAAAGATTAACACGAGGCATCGCCATAGATAGCTCTTTGAAATTTATCCTCAAAAACATCAGGGCGCATTGTACGTTGGAAACAATATTGAAACAACGGTGGGAAATTTTCGTACCGCTCTTGTTTATACTCTTCATTCTCTCATTTTGGGTAATGAAAATCTTCCGAAAATGGAAATATGTTTACTATACGGTTCTGAATTTGTATGGTCTTGTTCTTCTGGTAGAGTCGGTGAGGGTATCGGATTCGAAGATCAAAATCCCATTAAACTTTTATCTGCTCTGCCTGGGGACACTTGCTCCGGGAATAGGAACACTATTACCGATGTTGGGATTGACATCAAATTCTGAGGTTTCCAATTATTACCGTAACAAAAATGATAAATAACGTTTTCCTGGTTAACGAAACAGTTTCAGGGAGAGCATCTTCAAGGCGAGTTTTACCGAGTAGGTGAAACTTGAAATAATATTGTAGGTATAGTGGCATTCCCAGTGACAATTGCACTTCGTCTGCCTGATCCATGTTGTAATCTCCCGGGCCGGGCGGTCGAACCATAATTTCAAGAAATCAAAATCATAATCTCTTAAATCTCCCAGCGGTTTGTCCAGTATTTCGCAGGGATAAACCGTCCCGTCGGATTGAATGACTCCGAACAGAGAGCCGGCTGTACAGGGAGTGAAAAACGTTGGTTTCAAATAGGCTTCGGAGATCATTTCGTATTGAATATGATTTTTTGCCTCGATAACCGCCCCGGCCAGCGACATATCCGATAATCCTTTGAGTTTTCCTGAAGCAATTCCGGCGGTGATTTTTTTTGTTAATTTCCGGTACGTTTCCAGGATAGTTGCCTTCTTTTCCTTGGGTACCTGGTAAACTCCTTCGTTCCTCACGATGATCGGATTGATCCGGTCGATACCGTGCTTATCTGTCAAGCGGGCAAATAAGCTGGGGATATCCTGACAATTATTATCCGAAACGGTCAGGTTGACTGCGGCGAAACAATTTTTGTAGCTCTCTTTAACAATGGTGTACGATTGCATTGCTTTATCAAAAAGTCCGGGTACGCCCCGTATCCTGTCATGGCTATCCGGTAACGAGTCGATCGAAAATTGGAATATGAAGGGGATATCCGGATTTTTTCTGCAGACGGTATCGACATAGCCCTTAATCGCGGAGGGATAACTGCCGTTTGTGTTCAGCTTTATCGAATGCAAATCACCGTTATCGATAAACGCTTTTGATATGGCCCCTATGTCTTTTCTGAGAAACGGTTCCCCGCCGGTAAGATCAAGGTGCCGCAAAGACCCCGAAAGACTTTCTGATAACGTGATGTAATCGGCCAGTGATAACTCGTTATCCTTGTTTTGCATGGCTTGATCGTTGAAATCGATAAAACAAAATGGACATCGTGCATTGCACCGGTTGGTCAAAAAAATGATCAGGCTTACCGGATACTTTTTTTGTATATAGAGATTGCGGAGAAAATTAACGTTTTTCATGTTCGCTCTGCGGTAATTATAGTATGAACGCATCCGCGGGTACAAGGCGGCGGTTGAACACCACATACGTTACCAAACCACCGATGATACCGCCGACATGCGCCAGGGCGATGGGAGAACCGATCAAAGAACCGTGGGCGAATGTGAAAACCATGGTTCCGGTGACGGTCTCGACCAGGCATTTGGCGCTCAGCAGTCCCAGGCACCAGAACCCGGCTTTCCTGACCGTCCGGTCGTTTGATGGGGAGTTGATCATCTCCAGGGCGCAGACAGCCATCAAGCCATGCCCGATACCTGAAAGACCGCAGTATCCGACCGCGTTCGAAGCCGGCAGGGCGATGGCGGCGCTCAGCAAGCTGAACGCGCCGCAGGTAAGCACGTACCAGGTTCTCTTTAAACGGCTGGGCTCGGCCAGCTGTGTGTACAGAAGCAAAAACGCCGCGCCGTCTAAAAGCAGGTGATACCAGCTGACATGCACGAAAGGATGGGTAAGGAAGCGCCACCACTGGCCATCGAGAACTTTCTCCGGCAGGAACATCATCGTCTCGAAAACCCGCCCTTTGGCCAGAGTGATGTTCAACATGAAAATCGCCAAAACGTAGATCAAGAGTTCCCGGCGTTTCATGATCTTTCCTCCTCTTTAACCCGGAAGCTCGTGAAATATCCGGGTTAGGATAATGACCGGCGGCGGGATGAGCTCCCGCCGCCGGTTCCTTTTATTCAGTTTATTGGTGGCGCTTCTTGCGTTTCAGCCACATCGCGAGCATGATGAAGGCCGGTCCCACCGGTCCGGTTCCAAAGTTGATCCCGGGGGATGAACGTCCGCCCCAGGTGCTGGTGTCCTGACTGCTGCCCGAGCCAGCCGAGGAGCTGTCATTGGTGGGAGGCGTGTAGCGTTTGTCAACCCGGTAGCTTTTAACCGGTTTTGTTTTGCGCTGCTGCCGGGCCTGCCGTTCAATGGCCACCCGGGTGGCGTTTCTCCGCTGGACCTGATGCTCTTCCATGGCTACCTCGGAGACTACCAGCATGGAGGTATAATCGGTCACCAGGGAATACTCTTCACCGAGAGCTACTACCTGATCACGGCGGCGGTCAGTTTCTCCGTTTTCCCGGATATCCCGCATGACATCATCGATGGCCGACAGCGCCCAGAGCCGTTCCAGCTCGGGATTATCGGTGTCCTGCCGGGGCAGGTCGGCCCGGCAAATCCAGGAGCGTTCCTGGCCGGAGATTTTGGCTTTCAACTCCACTTTGACGTCGCCGGTTCCGTTATACCGTCCGAACATCACCAGCTGTTGTCCCTGGTAGAGATTACCGATCTTCGTGGGTGTGAGCCCGGTAACTTTTTCTCCGTGGAATTTCAGTTCCACATCGTGCATATTCTCGTAAAGCAGCTTGGCTTTGGCTTGAATAATCCGGCCGACAATGTCGTCGCTGGTAGAGATATTCATGGCCGTCCCGCCCGAATCCATGGCCAGCCTATTCAGCAGGGGCTGGTTGGCGCTGTTCCCGATGACAAAGGTGAACAGCCGGATATCGTAGGTTTTCAGCAGGTTAAGAAATTCAAGATGGGTCGTCGGCCCTTCGTTGGCTTCACCGTCGGTGACCAGGATGATGGCGGTGGTCCGTTCTTCTTCCAGTCCGTGATACGCCATTTCCAGCCCTTCGAAGAGGTTGGTGCAGCCGCCGGCCTGGATAGCCTTGACCTGGTTCAAGAGACTTTGCACGTTGGCCGGTGTGGCCGTGACATACCCTCCGGTGAAGTCCGAAGCGCGGTTATTGAAAGTGATGATTCGAAAACGGTCGTTCACGGACATCTTACCGATGACCTTCGACACGCCATCGGTCAGGGCCGCGATCTTGCCGCCGCTCATGCTGCCCGACACGTCCAGCACGAAAGTCCAGTTGACTCCCTCGGCGATCCTTTTTAGATCGGCTGCCGGCGTGACTACCACCATAAACGTTCCTTCTGAGGCCGGATCTCCCCGGTAGGGAATGAGTTCTACCCTGGCGGGAACATTTTCATCGAGTCGATAATAGACTACGATGTCTCTGGTCAGCGCGTCGCCTTCGGGACAGTTGAGGCTGGCCCTGTACACGTCGCCGGCCGGGACTTCCTCCTGGTCGCTAAACGGTACTTTTTCGATAACGGCCTTGTTCATGAACCCGGGCATCCTGACTTCTTTCACGGGAAAAGCGGACTTCAGTTCGAGATCGAATTTAAATGACTCCCGGACCTTGTCGTCAACCGACCAGAATGCGATCCGATCTTCGTCTACGCCGCCTTCGGCCAGGGGATACACGTAGCGGCCGATATTCGAATCGATTTCCATGGGCTGGTAATACACCAGGCGGACCCGCGTGTCAGCTTTCGAACGGACGGGGTACACTGTTATCTCGAAGGTCTTGTATTCATCCTTTACGGCCAGGGCGGTATCGTTTCCTTTCTGGGCCTGGTCTTCGTGTATCTGTCTGGCCTTCTTCTTCTCCAGTACTTCGCCGATGACCTCGTTGCTGTTGATCCACAGGCTCACTTCCGCCAGACTGGCCTGTTTGGGTACGGGGAAGGAATAGATCGCCTTGAGGTCGGTCTCTCCTTCGTTGCCGAACACCTGCTCGACTTCAGTGCGGGCAAAACCGTTGTTGATGGTCACAGTAACATGATGGGATTTCATAAAGACATGATCTGCATCTGCGGTGCCGACCGGTTTGAGCAGTCCCGCCGCCTGGAGGGGTAAAACCGCCAGCAGCAGCAGACAAAACCCGGCCAAAACCACTTTTGTAAGAGTAACAACTTCGAGAAGACGGTAACTCTTGCACATCTGAATCTTGTTCCTTTCGTGTCTCATCATCATCGCTCCTTTCAATGTGTTTTACCCGCTACTGGAATGGATTATGCAATATCCGTGCCAAAAATGGGGGAAGTGAAGCGAAAGTCTTTGTTAAACGTTGTTTTGGTGGGTTTTATCATGGCTTGACACTGAAAACTATACGCGTGATGGGCAATACATGTACGGGCCGTATACATTATTTGATCGATATCTGAGCCGATGTGAGATATGAGATTTTTAAAGCAAGAGGAGTGGAAAGAGCTCACCTCAAGCTAAGGAGTGTGGATAAGGTAAGGTTGGAGATTTAAAGATTGAGAATTTAAAATATGTGAACTAAATCGGATAGTCTCTTGGGTACGGAAGTTCGAGCTCAATGAATGCTTCGTAAACATCGATCTCCAGCCAGCCGGCGAATAGCAGGCCGGACAGGATATGGTCCAGCGAGTGGCCGTCGCGCCGGGCTTTGATAATATACTTGCGGATAGCGTGCTGGGTCCTGTTTCGCTGCCCCTTTTTTTCCCACTGCAGGACAGGCGCTTCACCGTCTGCTTTATACTGTCTGTATAGCGCCAGGGGATACAGGACCATCAACCCCAGGAAGATTGCTACCGGCATCGAAAGGGGGATAATAATTAAAAGAGGGAAGCCGAGAGTACAAATGAACATAAGCTGGATAAGTGTCTGTTCTCTTTCATTTAGTCCGCCCCACCAGATGACGATGATAAAGGCGAGGATAATATACCCTATTACATAGCAGGTCGACTTATTTATCCGATACGGCATGATCGAGCCTCCGGTGGTCCAGGGTTACTTCCCAATAACGGATGAAAGCGATGACGAGCGCAAAATAAAGGGGAATGCCAAACACCACTTCGGTGGGAATATCCAATCCGGGCATAGTGAGTCCGGAAAAATTAAGTGTGGCCGTGGGGCCGTAGGCGCGCATACCTGTAAAAATAAAATACGCTTCAGCGGGCATGGCCGCGGCTCCAATGAAAATCACGTACAGGGTGAAACGGAAAAAGATATCATAGTGGATGAACCAGTAATCAACCGCTTTCAGACATAACCATATCAAAACAACCCACCCGAGTGTCAGCACGATACTGATGTCCCGGTACACGTATGACCATGCGGGGAAACCCACATTATCGACCATGGGCTCCACCATCAGCTCGAACATGAAGACCGCCGCCAAAGCGATGAAAAAATCTCTAACCCAGCGACGGTTCTTGAAAGGCATGACCGGCCGGTCGTTGATCACCAGCTCCCAGTAGCGGTAAAAACCCACGATCAGGGATAGAAAGACGGGAGCGTAATACACGGTGTTCCAGGGAATGTCCAGGCCCGGGATACGACCCCAGATTACCCCCTCCACTTCAGGAGTGTAGCTGCGGATACCCAGTTTGACCACCAGCGCTTCCAGGAGGAGGACACTGCCAAGAAGGCAACCGATGGTCGTCAGGAACCGGCGTTCCTCGGACAGGTGTTTTTGCCAGTGATCGACCAGCACAACGGCGGTGAGAATCAAGGCGGACCAGCCGACGGTTAGAATCCAGCTGTAGTCGCGGTATACGTAGGCCCAGATGCCCAGTTTGTGGTTGTTCCACATGGGCATGGTAAAAACCTCGAAAATGGCGACACCGATCATGATCACCAGGAACCGAAGGGTGATTTTCGTTTGGTATCGGCGCAGCCACCACAGCATGGTTATAGTGAAAAGCAGTATGAAGATCTCGAAGATGATGATGGCGGTGGTGGTGGTGCGGTCAAAATTTTCCGCGGCAAAATTCAAGACCACTCCCTCCGGAGCAAGTTTTGCAAATAATCGGGCGCCAATGGTCATGAAATCATCCTTTTTTCCCGTCCAGGAATATCCGCATGGAAAGCAAGGTTACGGTTTGACATATTCACTCCACGGACCGTTTCGGTAGTCGGCGTCTCTCAATTTGCACCCGGTCCAGGCGGTTTTTTGATTTGGCGGAATACTGGAAAGCTCGTCCCAAATAAGGTGAAGCGGCTTTTCACGGATAGTGCCGGCGATATAATGATTGAAATCACAGGGCATGATCTCCCCGTAGGGAGTGACGTAAAACCACCGGGACCCACCCGAGCAGCCGATGGAGCGCCAACTGGCATTGTAGGGATAAATCAGCACTCCGGGATAACAGTCATCGTCGCTGTAGCGTTTGGAGTGACTGATGATCTCGTCAATCCAATCCGTTTCATCGAGTTCGCGGGCATCCTTGAGTTTCCCGCTGGGGGCAGCGCAAAAAACCGTTATCTCGTGCACCTTCAGGGAACGTCCCAGTTCAATGATTCCCGGCAGGGTTTTGGTTTTCATCGAGTCGGGGAAAGCGCAGACCGAAAAACCTACGGTAAGTCCTGCTTTTTTGGCTGCCTGAACACCTTTTACGGCCTGGTCAAAAATACCTTCCGCGCCTCTCAGTTCGTCGTGTGCGCCGGCCGTAGGGGCATCAATACTGACGTAAATACCGTCCAGTCCCGCTCTTTTCAGGTCGCCGGCACGCTCTTCCAACTGATGACCGTTGGTAAACATGGTGACTGTGGAAATATTCTTATCTATCGATCGAATGAGGTCATCAAGTTTCTCGAAGGCCATGGGTTCGCCGCCGGTCAGATTTATCACGGAAACACCCATGTCCTGGGCTCCACGGATAACCTGGCAGCATTCTTCGAATGACAATGGTGTTTTGTTTTCTTCGTCCTGGACGGTAGCGAAGCTGCATTGAGGGCAGGTCAGGTCGCACTGATCGGTAATGGCGAAACTCATCATGTTGGGTAGTTTGCGGTTCTGCAGGATTCCATAGAAATTGCGGGCGATAAAATTGGCCATCGGCGGACTGAAGAGGGCGGGTGAAGAAAGAGAAAAAACGGGGTAACCATCCCGCCAATGAATTATGCGGTGGTGATTGAGATAGATATCATACATGCGGTCAAGAAGCTGCTGATAGAAGGGAAGTCCTCCTGAAAGTAGTTTCCATTGAAATCGTAACCGTCTGAGTATGTGGCGGATCATAGGGATCATCTCCTCCGTAGAATTATACCACTGTGGATCGTCAGTCCGAATAGTTCACGAATATTTGTAGCGAAGTTAACCCGGAAAATGCAGTAGCCTTCTGCTACGGCTCGAAAACAACCACAACTACTGCGTTACGTTCGGTCAGCCATCCTCACTGTAATATGCAATTACAGCTCCGGGTGGCTTCGGTCGCGTGCCTTGTATCTGCGGCTGCTTTCGTCGCCTCGCGACGAAGCCAACCGCATTTTCCGGGTTAATTATTCGGGTTAAAATGGTCGCTTAAACTTGATTCCGAGCCGCACGTCATCTTCGGTGGACAATGTACGGATGGCGCCGTCCAGACTGAAACGGCTGTTAACCTGGTATTCAAGTTCCAGGGTCTTTTTTTCCAGTACGGCCCCGATATGCTCATACGTGACGTAGAGGTCATCGTCCAGATACTTGCCTAATCTGAAGGATGGGCCTCCCAGCAGGCTTTTTCCCCTGGAAGAAGTCGTTATGCTGAATGAATCGAGATCGAACGTCCGGCTGATGGAATCTCCCAACCCGGACAGAAACGAGCCGGTCATCCCGGTCTCGACAAAACCCATGATATCCGGTCCGCCTTCCTCCGGGGAGGTACCTTTGCCGGTCAAAAGAGCCATGATCTGTTCGCGTGGTTTTGGCGGTGTTGACGAAAATACCGTGTGGTACTCTTTTTCCTTGCCTACGATGTGCATCGTAATGGTCGTGTCTGCAACACGAGTTGAGGCCTGAAGATCGATCTCCATGGTTTGAGAATCCTGGCCGGACCCTGTGCCGGAACCGGTTGGTCCGAGCACGTGTGGAGCTGTTGTGGGATGATATACGGTGAGGCTATCGGAAGATAAGCTGGTCTGTGTCGCCAGGGTGAAAGGGGGAAGTTTGAACTCCCTGGCATCGAAAAGAGTTATGCGGTTTTGAGTTTCTCTGAAACTGGCAAACCGGATTGAGCCGCCGGTAACGTCAAACCGATTGTTCAGATAGGAAATGGTTCCCCGGTTGGCGCTCAGGCTCCCATCGAAGGTGAGGTTGCCGTCATGTCTCTCAGCGGTAATGCTGCCGGAGACGTCCAGGGTAAAATGCGAGCCGTCAATAAGAACTTGTTTCCCGGCATCGATAGATATGTTTATCGCGAGCCCTTCACCTGAATTACTAGCTGAGCCTTTTTTGTGTTTCATTCCCGGCGGTAAAAAGATCTTGGCGTCGGATACGAATATTTTCCCGCTGAGCTCGGCTTGTCTGGGTTCGATAATAAGGTCGAGATCAGCCTGCACGGTGCCTTCTGACTCAAACAGGTCGTTGCTCCCGCCGGCGAAAAAGTCGGAGAGTTTCAACCTGGTCTCTTCGAGGTTGATATCCATATAGGCTTTAAGATCAGTCGGATCATTCGTATCCAGACGGCCGGAAATGCGAACAGGTGAAGACAGTCCGACGATAGAACCAGTGCATTCAAAAATGTTGTTTTTCACTGGAACGGTGATGGTAATTCCCCTCAGAGAAAGTGGTGAGTTTGCCGTCTTAAAAGTCAGGTCGGCCATCGTGATTGAGCCGTTGATAACCGGGTGATCGAGACTCCCGTCAAGCGAGAGAGCTCCACCTCCCCGGCCCGATAGAATCTGCCAGTCCGGAATGATCTGCGACAGGTATGAAAGCGGTCCCAGATCGCTCCATATCCTGACTTGCACCAGCTCCGCTCCATCACCTGCCAGGGGAAGACGGGCTGAGCCCTGTATCTCGCGGTTTCCGGCTTTCAATGAGAGATTTTCGAAATGAAGGTAGCCGCCTTCCGGACGAAGCGTCCCGTAGAAGAGAGGAGCCGCGGAGGAAGTTTCCCCGTCCGGTGGGGAAAACGTTAATTTTGAATCCTGGATAACCACTTTCACCGTCAAGTCGCTGATAGCAGCACCTTTCCAGGACAGGCCTGTCAGCTCCAGTAACAGGTTGACAATTGGTTTGCCAGGTGTCCCTGCGGCTGTACCCGATATGGTGGCGGTGGCTTTCATCCCGGGTAGGCCTGTCAGCGGCAACAAATCTCCCGTTATTTCACCCTGGACGGTTTTGAGTGAGAGAGCTCCCGTAAAAGTGAGTGAGCTTCCGTTCTCCTGCTCGAGAATAATGTGTGATACCGTAAAATTTCCCGGAGACGTTTCGAGTATCAAGTTCAATTGTCCGCGCCCGAACGGGCCCCAGTTGTTCTTCTCGCTCGTGCCGTCTATCCTGATGACCGGTGCTGCAAAGGGACCGGTAATAAGGATTTCCCCATTCCAGGTGCTTGTTTTCAAAAAAACTAACGGGGGGGGGACGTTCGGAGAGATGGTAGACAGAGAAATAATATCCTCCGCTTTCAGTCGCTTAAAATCGATCCTGCTTCCTTCGTTGAACCGGAGGTTTTTCAAATCCAACGATCCATTTAAAGCGAATGTCACGGTCGCGAGTGAAGCCTCACCTTCTAGATTCCAGGATGAAGGATTGTTAAAGGATCCGTTTAATTCAGCCTGCCCGTTAAGATTATCCCAGGTTTCCGGTATAGGCCACAAAAAGATATCACCCGGTTTTACTGAATCAACGGTAAGGGACAGGGCCGCCGGTTTCTCATCACCGGGCTTGAGGTGTCCTTTGAAGTTCAGGTTTCCACTACCGAGGACGGCGCTTCCCTCCTGTATCTCGATGCGCTGCGAATCGAGATTGAACATGAAATGAATGTCGCTCATGGTCAGAGATTTGTAGTGTAACCGTTCCAGAGAACATTCACCGTTGGCGGTTAACGGACTAAACCGAACCAAATCAACCAACACGTGTACAGGCTGGGTCGTGATCGCGAGGTCGCTGAATAAAACATCTGTCTCCAGTTGCCGGTCGAGCAGGGTCACTTTGGGAATTCGGACCGCATAGTCTTGTATTGCCAGGGAAAGACGGTTGAGATCGGCCGTTCCCGAGACTTTCCAACTACCTTTCTGACGGGCAATATTTCCTTCTACATTGCAGGCGCCGTCATGCACGTTGAGAGGAACAGCGGAGTACCATAACTCCTGAACCGGTTTTGGATCGATGTCGTCGACTGTGAAAGAAAGCTTGAAGTCGTAACTGGAGAGATCGAGATGTACTATGGCCGACAGGCTCCCGCCGACGCTACCGGTACTCGTTGCTCGGAACCGTGCAGCCAGTGCTTTGTTGCGTACCGTCACTCGCCCTGAAACTTGTTGAAAATCTTGTTCTTGAAGGTCAACGGGAAGTTTGCTGCTGCGTGTTATGAGGTGGCATCGTGAAAAATTAATGGATGGAAATTTTCGTATCCTTTTGCCCTTTTCGCCTTTCACGGTGAAAGACGTGCCGTCTATCTCCCGGATTGTGTCGAGATCAATTGTTAGCTCGGCTTGTTGTAGGATTATCCGGCGTACTCCATCGAACCCCGCCTTTAAGACCAGTTTTTCAACCGAGCCGTTGGGCAGAAAAGAGTAGCCTGGGATCTGCTGTTCGATCTTGACCGATGTCAAGGTGACCTGTCCGAACAGCAGCGAGCTTGATTCGTATTTGTAGCTGATGAATTCACCGAACAGGTCTGCCATACGGGTGGTGACCGTGGCTTTGATCCTCTTTTCCACAACCTGGTATCGGATGAAATAAGCGGCTGCGGAAAAAATTGCGAATATCCCTATAATAAAAATAGTGTATTTTCTTGATCGACGCATTAATTTCAGTATAACAGACTGGAAATGATACTTGTCTAGAGTTTTGCTCTTCGCTTGGTTATTATATTAAAGTAGAATATATAGAGTGCGGGCTGGACGGGAGGTATTCGGTATCATCGGTAAAACAGTGCAGATTTTCATCATGACCGTGTTTCTGACGTTTTTTTTACCGGCACTGCCTGGCAGCGATTGGGGTGCCGAAGATAACACTATCAGCCAGGGTGATGATAGTGAAGCCGTTTTTGAACAATGGCGCAGCCCGGATTCATTTGAGGTCGATTTCAGTGATTCGAAACCGTTGCCCGGAGAGACCGACCTCACCCCCTTGGAATTATCACCATATCAGGAACCATATCAACCGGTGAAAACAACAACGAAAGAGCCACCGAAGAAACGCAAGCAACCCGAATACGAGACGGACGATAGTCAGAGTGAGCTCGATGCCCAGTTTACTGATTATTTCAAAGATTTGCTGATGCAACAGATCGAGTCCGGCAGCCTGTATTTTGAACAGAAATTTGATGACGAATTTTCCACCGCTGACGAATCGGATGGCTGGGATAAAAAAACGTCACTGGAATTGAATTTAAAGATTGCTCCGGAAGTGAACTGGTTGAATGATAAAGGTCTGCCGCCGGACAGAACCCGTAATCTAAACGACCTGGACACGTTTCAGCTGGAACCGGATCGGTATGATCTATGGGACCGTCCACTGGGCACCAAACCAGATCTTACAGAATCGGAACTGGAGGAAAAGGACAACATATTTGAGCTATTTTGGCGGCCGGAAGAATATAGGGATGAGGAGACACAATATCCCGAAGATGACTGAGGCGGTCACCGTGAAAAGAAACCTGTTATCTGGTGGACCGGCGATACTGGTAGTACTGATGGCGGGCCTGACATTGCTGGGAGTTCAACCGGTACTCTCCCGGGAGCAGAACCGTTTGATGGTAATTATTGATTGGGGTGACAGATCAGACTATCCACACCGGCACCTGATGGTTGTCAACCCTGCGGATAAGTGGTTGGAAGGAACTATAACTGACGATAAAGGCACGCACCGGGTCCTATTTTTGGAAAAATGGCGCCAGGACGGGCGTCTGGTTAACTGGATCGATTCAGAGAGAGGACCCCAGCACATTTTCAAGGGAGATGCAGGAAAACACCAGGTCACTATCAAAACCTATTATCGCCGGCCCACCTCACGAACCGGCCATAAGCCGGTCTCGTTGGAAGACGGCACAATGGCCTATGTAGAAGAAATGACTGTCCGCCCCCCTGCTGCCGGTCTGTCGGGGGGGGCTCCCCAAAACGCCGCCGACATGTTTGTTTACGGACAGGACACTCCTTTCCTTGAACAACCTGGTTTTGAGCCCCAGCTCGAGCGCGGCGATCGCATCGCCGAAGACCGGTTGATCATCTGTTCCATGTCCTACCGCTACCCGTCTAGAAACCCTGAAACCTGCACGGATTTTCATGGGGAATGGAAGTTTATATTTAAAGGTCCCGGGGACGAGATTCGGTGGATCCAACACCGGCCAGGCCTGGTGGTTGAGTATGATGGATTTCTGGTTCCGTCTTCTTCCAGGCCGTGGGAGGACCGGTTTCGAAATATCGTGGTGCCGCAGCTTCATTATGGCCAGACAGAACCGGGACTGTCCTCGGTAATTGACGGCCTTAAAGTGACTACGAAAATCAACTATTATGTTGAGATGCCGGACAGCGCCGGGGGGGCGGAAATAACGCTGTGTGTCGAGGATATGACTCCGCCTTCGCTGGTCCGTGTGGATATGGCCGGTCAAACAGGTGGTACTACCGGAGATCCCGTGGACCGGGGCGACCTGGTGATCGTTGATAATAATCCTAATTTACGTGCCGAACATGTTTCTGCCCATCTCAATTTTCTTCCCTTCTCCCCTCTTTCTTACAATTTTAAAAATGAGGACCCCAGGCAAGTGATCGTAGTTGATCCCGGTGCTCAGGGGATCGAACGGGCCGGCGATTACGGTGTCGAGGTGAGATGGAGACTTCCGGAAAGTTTCCGGCTGCCGCTGGTCGCCAAGGGTAGATTGCGACCGCTCGTACGGTTGCAAGGGTTCGGGCCCGAAGAAGACCGGGTACTGGACGAATCGATTATTGTCTATGATAACGATCCTCCAAACATCTATGTGCGTTTGTGTGACGAGAGACGTTTCGATCGATGGTACACCGATCCAGCGGCCACTGAAGACGGGAGTGGGACGATACCAGTTTTTCCGGAAAACTACCGGTTTGTGGATGGCCGGCCACGGTGGGAAGTGCGGACGGGCAATGAAGTTTTTGAAAAAACACGACTTCTGGTTGAGGTATACGTCATTGATAACATACTCGTAATGGACGGTTTACCGCTTGAACAGGTTCATCTCAACAATGTTTCCATACGTCTTCCCGGGTCCAAAGAGATTCACAGCATTTTACCGCAGATGAAACCACGGGGAGATGGGGTAGTGTATCACCTGGAAAATGGGCTTATGTTCCGCTCTCCCGGTACCTACGAGTTTATCGTTGAAGCCAGAGACCGGGCCAGATCTCTGGGAGGTTATGGTGAGCGTGACAACCACCGTCAACTGGCGCTGACCATTAATGTGCAAGATACCAGACTGCGGCATGACAATCTCGAATGATCGTTTGGAATCGTGCTGTTCTTGACACCAGGGGTGCTCTCACTTACAATGACAAATTGTCCCGAAATCTACTGAACCCGACTAATTTATAAAGCGTTCTGCTTCGCTACGCAGATTCATGAATTAATCTGGTTTAATTGTCGGTTCAGGAATCGTAAGCGGAGGTTGTCGATGCCGGAGTTGAGAAAAGATCCTGTCTCCAGACGATGGGTTATTATCGCTCCCGAGCGAACCGGTAACCTGGAAAACTACTCACAAAACAATTCGGTAAATGAAAAAGATTCATGCCCGTTTTGCCCGGGAAATGAAGAAAAAACACCGCCGGAGATCCTGGCATTTCGAGCAGAAGGCAGCCTGGAAAATGGCCCGGAGTGGTGGGTAAGGGTGATTCCCAACCGGTTCCCCGCTCTCGTGATCGAGGGGAATTTGAACCGTTCCGGTGTCGGTATGTACGACCGAATGGATGGAATCGGAGCACATGAGGTCATTATCGAAACTCCCGAACATTCCGGAGATTTCCACACCTACACCCAGGAGCAAGCGGAACAGGTGATATGGGCTTATCGCGCCCGGTATGTCGATCTCACTCGAGACACTAGATTCAAATATATCCTGATTTTCAAGAATGAAGGCCAGGCTGCCGGTGCGTCACTGAAACACCCCCATTCCCAACTTATAGCGACTCCCGTGGTGCCTAAACGGGTCCAGGAAGAAATGAGGGGCTCCAAACATTATTATAATTTTAAAGAACGCTGTGTGTTTTGTGATATTTTGAAGCAGGAACTGGATGACGGTGTCCGGTTTGTCTGCCAGAGCGAACACTTCGTCGTGTTTGCTCCCTTTGCCTCCCGTTTCCCCTATGAGATGTGGATACTGCCGAAAGAGCACTACTCGTCTTTCGGAAACATCGAAGAGTCTATGGTGGGAGATCTGTCCCACACCTTGCAAAGGATACTGGGTGGCCTCTCACGAGTACTCGACAAACCATCGTTCAATTACGTGTTGCACACGTCACCGTGCAATAGTCCCAAGCTCAAGTATTATCACTGGCACATAGAAATCATTCCCCGTCTGGTCAAGGTTGCCGGATTCGAATGGGGGACGGGGTTCCATATTAATCCCACTGAGCCAGAGCAGGCTGCCCGCCTGCTGAAGGAAAAATGCAAAGAAACGGGAGGATGAAGCTTTGAAGGTACTATTCGCAGCATCTGAGGCGGTTCCGTTTGCCAAAACCGGAGGTTTGGCCGATGTTGCCGGGAGTCTTCCATCGGCTTTGCTGGAAAAGAAGGTGCATGTACGATTGGCCGTCCCTCGTTACCGGGGAATTGGCGGGCTTGAGTATGTGTGTGACTTCCCGATCCGCATGAACCGTGGGATCAAAACGGCTATCATTAAGAAGCGACGGCTCAAAAAAGGCGTGCAGGTTTACTTTTCGGACAACTACGGCTATTTCGACCGTGACGAGCTATATGGATATCAAGATGATCCGGAACGGTTCATCTTTTTCTGTAAAACGGTTCTGGAGACGATAAAAACGCTCAACTGGAAGCCGGATATAATCCATTGTCATGACTGGCACACCGGGTTGATTCCGGTTTATCTAAAGACAGTCCTGACCGACGATCCGTTTTTCGCCGGCATTAAAACGGTTTTTACCATCCACAACCTGCAGTATCAGGGAGTATGTAGTGCCGGCTACATGCGCACGGCTGGTCTTGATTGGAAGCTGTTTGTCCCGGAAAAACTGGAGTTTTACGGCAAACTCAATATGATCAAAGCCGGTATTATGTACTCCGATGTGGTGACTACGGTCAGCAGCAAATACGCTAAAGAAATACAGACTCCGGTGAACGGAGTCGGTCTGGCCGGCGTACTTCGAAGCAGGAAAGACAACCTCCACGGTATCATCAACGGCCTGGATTACACCGAATGGGATCCCCAGCGCGACAAGAAGATTGCCGCCCGTTTCTCCTGGAACAGCTTTGACCGCCGGTCTGTCAACAAAAAGCGGCTACAGCAATTGTTTGGTCTGCCCGAATCCTCCGCGCCGCTTATCGGGATGGTTTCGCGGCTGGCGGAGCAAAAAGGATTCGATCTTTTACGTTCGGTTATGAAGGAACTGATGGCTCGGGAGCTTCAACTGGTGGTTCTCGGATCAGGTGAACCTCAGTATGAGGCGTTCCTGTCAGCTGCCGCCAGGACCTTCCCGGGGAAACTCGCTGTCAAAATAAGTTATGATGACGCACTAGCCAAATTGATCTATGCCGGTTCGGATATGTTCCTCATGCCGTCGCGTTTTGAACCAGGTGGATTGGGACAGTTGATGGCTCTCAGATATGGATCGGTGCCGGTAGTAAGACGTTGTGGCGGGTTGGCCGAGACAATCCACAATTATAATCCTGTCGACGGTTCGGGAAACGGATTTTCTTTTGCCGAGTATTCTCCTCGTGCCTTGCTTGACGCTGTTGATCGGGCTATTACGGTTTACCGGAAAAGAGAAACATGGCGGGATATAGCTGTCCGCGGTATGCAGGAAGACCATTCATGGGGACGTTCCGCCTCAGAATATGTTAACCTGTATTCGAGTCTTGGAGCCGTGGAGGGCGGAGAGGAATAATCTGATGCGTGAGCTTAGAAAAGATCCGGCGACGCAGCGGTGGGTCATCATATCCACGGAACGTAATCAAAGACCTCATCAGTTTATCTCCAACCATACGGAAATACCTGATGATCAGGAGAACTGTCCTTTTTGCGAAGGACGTGAATACATGACACCACCCGAGATTTTTTCCTGCCGGAAAGCCGGTAGTAATCCAAACGAACAAGGCTGGGACATACGGGTAGTTCCAGACAAAGAACCCATTCTCGACCCGGCGGAACCAATGAAAAAATACGGAGTGGGAATGTTCGATGCCATGAGGGCCACGGGGGCGCACGAACTGGTATTGGAAACTCCCTGTCACCGTCAGGAATGGGGGGACATCACCGCCGAACGAATAGGGAGAATTATCGCTATCTACCGCTCGAGAATAAATGAGTTGAAGCAGGATAGCAGGATAAAATACGTCATGGTCACCAAGAACCATGGTGTGACTGCCGGCGCCTTTCTCCATCATCCGCACTCGCATATCGTCGGTCTTCCTATCGTTCCCAAACGGGTTCAGGAGGAGCTCGAGGGAGCCGAACTGTACTACGATTACAAGGAACGGTGTGTGTACTGTGACATGGTCTCGCAGGAACTTGATGACGGGGTCCGGTTGGTGGCGGAAACACATGATTTTTTGGCTTTTTGCCCGTTCGCGTCACGTTTCCCGTACGAAATTTGGATTTTACCTAAAAATCACAACTCGCATTTTGACAATATCAATGAAGACGAAGTGCGGGGCCTGGCCCTGATTCTGAGGGCTACCATTCTTAAACTGGTCAGGATACTTGATGAACCACCGTTCAATCTATTTCTTCATTCATCTACCTTTGACCAGGAACATATTGACCATTATCACTGGCATTTTGAACTTATTCCTAAACTGACAAAAGACGCAGGTTTCGAATGGGGTTCGGGTTTTTTCATCAATCCTACCGTGCCTGAAGAAGCGGCTATGTTACTTCGTGAAAGCGAGGTGGAAGAAAAGACAGAATAGCCGGATCGGCAATCAATAATTTGCCCGGTCGACGACGGTTCGGTCGTGCAACCCGGATTATATACGTTATAGTATGTGAATGTAAGGAGGAATGGATATGAGGCAGCGAAAAACATATTTCATCATGAAAGGAATGCAGACAAAGCTAATCCTGGTCATAATGCTACTATTCTTTCTGGTGACAATTATTACGGTTTTTAACGTCTACATCCTTACGCAATTCTTCAAAGCCAAGGTGCTGGAAGAGAAGGGATTTAGGAGCGAGGAACTCGACGATATAATTCATCGTGTTTTTTCTGAGATGAAGAGCAAAATTTTTCTGCTAATCATTGTGGATCTCGTAGTGATCATCATGGTGGGTATCATCTTCTCTCATCAAATAGCCGGCCCCGCTTTTAAACTGGAGCGGTGTATGCGCGATATCGCGGGTGGCGATCTGTACATTCAGACCAAGCTGAGAAAAGGAGACCATCTTAGCAACCTGGCTGACGCTTTCAATGCCATGGCCCGGACACTCCAGGGCAACCTGATCACGGTTGTCGAACGTTTCGAAGTTCTGGAAAAAGCTATGGACAAAAAACAGTTGGCGGACTTAAACGGGCAACTCGAAGAGTTGCGTGGAGCGTTGTCCGCCTTCAGGCTGCAGAAGCCGGAAGAACAACCGGCGGCGAACGAGGAGGCCGAGTCCGCTGGGGCAGAGAGTTAAGACCGACAAAACATGAGGGGGCTGAAGAAATTCTTCAAAATAGGACTTACTGGTGGTATCGCCAGCGGTAAATCAACGGTAGCAGCCATGTTTCAGGAACTTGGGACCTCCGTTATAGATGCCGATAAAGCCGGGCACCTGGTCATAGAAGCCGGGTGTCCGGCGTATAATCAACTGGTCAAATGTTTCGGACGGGGTATCCTGAGCGAAGAAGGCTTGATCAACAGGAAACTTCTGGGTGATATTGTGTTTGGTAACCCGGAAGCTCGCCGTAAGCTTGAAAATATCGTGCATCCTCGCTTGATTAAGCAAGTCAAACAAGAAATGCAACAACTCAGGTCGGATGGAATATCTCTGGTGATGATAGAAGCGGCTGTTCTGGTGGAAACAGGCACTCATACGTGCTGCAATCGGATAATCGTGGTCTACCTGCCGGTAGAGCAGCAGATCGAGCGGCTCCGCAACCGGGATAATTTAGATATTAACGATATCCTGAAGCGGCTTGACGCCCAGCTTCCCTGGAAAGCGAAGCTGGAATTGGCCGATTATGTGATAGACAATTCGGGCTCGTTCAAGGAGACCCGGTGCCAGGTCGACCAGATTTGGGATAAACTGAAAGAATATCATTGACACTCGTCTATGAGTACCGTCCCGAGGCGGTGTATATTAACCTGACCAACCGGTGCACGTGTCGGTGTGTTTTTTGTGCCAAGACTAGGGGCATCTATACGTTAGGTCAATTCGATCTCAAGCTGGATCAAGAGCCCACAGCCGAGCAGGTAATACAAGATTTAGAATTGTTCTTGAAAGAGACTGGACGCCCGGTATCGACTTTCCGGGAATTTGTGTTTTGCGGCTACGGCGAGCCGACCCTGCGTTCTGAAGTAATGATACAAGTGGCTCGGTATTTAAAGTCGAAAGGAGCCTTCCGGATACGGCTTAATACCAACGGCCATCTGTTACTCCTGTCGGGTCAGGAGTCCCTGGATAACCTGGCATCATGTATGGATGTCATATCGGTTAGTCTCAACGCAGCCGACAAGGCGACATACAATCAGCTCTGTTCACCGCGGTTTGGCTCGGGGACGTTTCGATCGATTGTTGAATTTATCCGGCGAGCCAGGGATCTCGTTCCGGAAGTAATGGTCACGGTTGTAGATGAGGGAAGTATCGACATCCACCGCTGCCGGGCTCTGGCAAATGAATTGGGAGTAAAACTTCGTGTCAGATAATGCCGAGCGTGAAAAAAGGGAGACCGGTATTTTAGAAACAATCCGGCATAAGGTGCTCTTTATTCTGGTCAAGCCGCTTTATGGCGGCAATGTGGGCTCTACTGCCCGGACACTCACCAACATGGGGTTTAACCGTCTGGTCCTGGTCGACCCGTGCGATTACCGTTCGGAAGAAGCGCGGATGATGGCAGCCGGCAACAATGATGTGCTCCTGGGAGCCCAGGTTCATGACACCTTGGATGAAGCATTGTCGACGGTCAGCTTGGCCATCGCTGCATCGCGACGTTCTGGCCGGAATCGCCATATATCGGATACACCCGACACGGCGGCCAGCCTGGCGGCTAAACAGCTCAAAACCGGGGAGGTGGCATTTGTATTCGGAAACGAGGTTTCGGGTCTGTCCGCCGATGAATTCGACCGGTGTCAGTTGGCTGCGCATATCCCCACTTCGCCTATCTCTCCTTCCATGAACCTGTCTCACTCGGTGACGGTTTTCGCCTACGAGTTGCGCAAGCTGCTAATGTCTGATAAATTTTATCGGATGAAAGAGGTTGAACGCTCTTTGCTTCCCCGTCATGAAATGGAAATAATGTATAATTACTGGGAAGACTTGGTCCAAGGCCTTGACCTCGAAAAGTGTACCAGTGTCAAGCTCACCATGCGTCGTATCAGGACCATCTTCGATCGAACAGGCCTTGATATGCAAGAGCTTGCTATGATGCGGAAAATTATTAAATGGGCGGCGGGGAGGGTTCGAAATGGTAACGGGTAAGATCGTAATTGTCGATGATGACCCTGATATTCTCAGCCTGGTTATGTCAACAATCCGGAAGTTCTATAAAAACCACCAGGTGGAGATTCTCGCTGCAGACACCGGAAAAGCCGGGTTAGAACTGATTGAACGCGAACATCCCCGCCTGGTGCTGCTTGACATCCAGATGCCGGGAATGGACGGAATGGAAGTTTTGCATCATATACGGGCGTCCCGCGATAAACGAGTGGCCCGGGTACCGGTGTTGATGCTGACGGTGAAACGTGACGCGGATACTGTGATCGAAGCGATCCAAAAAGGAGCTACCGATTATCTGGTCAAGCCAGTCAACCGGGAGGAACTGATGTCGCGGGTCAAGAAGATTCTCGAATCAGACAAACTACCGGATTGAGGATTACGTAATGGACATAGCGCACGGAAATCCCCTCGATAAGCAGGAAGAGATTTTCAAGCTGCTCTTCAGCGCGGCGAGCGATTCCATCTTCCTGCACACGGTGTCTCCCGATGGAACTCAGGGGATGTTTATCGAGGTAAATGAAACTGCCTGCCGCCGTCTGGGATACAGCAGGGAAGAACTGCTGAGCATGTCACTGCGTGACATCCTGTCGCCAGGCGGTATCGAGAACGGTCCGGGTGTTGTGGATGAGCTCTGGGATAAAGAACGGATCACCTTTGAAGCGATACTCACCGCACGGGATGGCTCCGGAATTCCGGTTGAGATAAGCTCGCACAGACTTTTACTTGATGCCCAAAGAGTTATCCTCTCCATCGCTCGGGATATCGGGGACCGCAAGGCGAGCGACGAAGATCTCAAACAAAAAAACCGGGAATTGGACCGGTTGTCAAAAGAACTGGCCCGTTCCAACAAAGAATTGGAGCAGTTTGCCTATATTGCCTCTCACGATCTACAGGAACCGTTGAGGATGGTGGCCAGCTACGTGCAGCTTTTAGCCAAACGGTACGGCGGCCAGCTCGGGCAGGACGCGGATGATTTTATTGCCTTTGCCGTGGACGGAGCATACCGGATGCAGACCATGATCAACGATCTGCTGATTTATTCCCAGCTCAGGCGGCAGGGAGAAAAGTTCGAACCGGTAGATTGTAACCTGGTAATTGATCAGACGCTGAATAACCTCGGGCTGGCTATAGGCGACAATAGCGCTGTTATTACCTTCGATCCACTTCCAATCGTACAGGCTGATCAGTCACAGCTTGTTCAGCTGTTTCAAAACCTGATAGGTAACGCTCTCAAGTACCGCAGCGAAGAGAATCCCCGGATTCATATATCGGTCCGGGAAGAAGAAGAGTACTGGGTGTTTTCTGTGGCCGACAACGGTATCGGCCTGGAGCCTGAGTCTGCCGAGCGGATCTTCGTGATCTTTCAACGTTTGCACAGCCGCACGGAATATCCGGGAACCGGTATCGGTCTGGCTTTATGTAAAAGGATTGTACAACAGCACGGCGGCCGGATATGGGTTGATACAGAGCCCGGTCAAGGCTCGACATTTTTCTTTACTTTACCGGTTGTGAAAGTGGCAAAACTGTGAGCCAGGAATCTATCAGGATACTTCTCATCGAGGATAATCCCGGTGACGTTAGGTTGATACAGGAAAACTTGTCAGAAGTCCGTGATATCGATTTCCAACTGGAGTATACCGATCGTTTGGCAGTAGGATTGGAATACCTGGCCCGCGGGGGAATCGATGTGGTGCTGCTGGATCTGTCGCTTCCCGACAGCTTCGGTCTGGGAACCATCGAGAAAGTGCATTTTCACGATCTCACCGTCCCTATCGTGGTGCTTACCAGTATCGCGGATGAAGAGTACGCCATTACCTCGGTGCGCAAAGGGGCCCAGGATTTCTTGATAAAAGGAGAGTTTGACAGCGTTCTTCTGGGCCGGATCATGCGCTATGCCATCGAGAGGAAGAGAACGGAGCTTGAGCTCAAAGAGGCCCGTGACGCCGCCCAAACCTTCAACCGCGAGTTAACCGCGTCCAATCAATTGCTGGGGCAGGCCATCGAAAACGCCCGTCGGATGGCGGAAATAGCCGCCATGGCCAGCCAGGCCAAAAGCGATTTCCTGGCCAATGTAAGTCACGAGATTAGAACGCCCATGAACGTCATTCTCGGCATGACCGAGCTACTACAGGAAACTCCGCTTGGTGATCGGCAGCAAGAGTATGTTCACATTCTCAAGACCGCAGGTGAGAGTCTGCTTGATCTGATCAGCGACGTACTTGATCTCTCCAAGATAGAAGCGGGGCAGTTGGAGCTGGAGATTGTCCCGTTTGATTTGATACAGATTATCCGTGACGTGGTGGATATATTCGGCCAGCGTGCCGGAGAAAAAAAATTAGAACTTGAGTTGAAGAGCGGACTCGATATGTCCCGGTTTTTTAAAGGCGACCCGGTTCGGCTCAAACAGATACTGATCAACCTGGTGGGCAATGCCATCAAGTTTACCGACCATGGCTATGTTACGGTGGCCGTTACGGTGGAAGAAAAGAAATCGAAAACTCGAGGCCTGCGTTTTTCAGTCACCGACACCGGAATTGGGATATCTCCCGAAAAATTTGATGCCATTTTCGATAGCTTCACCCAGGCCGACTCTACTACTACCAGAAAGTATGGCGGTACCGGCCTGGGATTAACTATCTCCAAACGGTTGGTAGAGATGATGGAGGGCACTATTCGGGTTGAGAGCGAGCCCGGTAAAGGAAGCACGTTCTCCTTTACCATATCATTACCTGAGGTTGATGCTGCTTCATTATCGGTATGGAAAGAGCCCGAGCAATTAATAACAACAATTCCGGAAACGGTTTCACCGGTACGTATTCTCCTGGTAGATGATTCGGAAGACAACCGGAAACTGATGCAGTTCTACCTGGAAAAAACTCCGCACACCCTTCAGACCGTCGGGGACGGGCAGGCAGCCGTGGAAACGTTTAAGGGAACCTCTTTTGACCTGGTGCTGATGGATATGCAGATGCCGGTGATGGACGGATACGCCGCTACCCGGGAGATACGGCAGTGGGAGTCTCAACAGAAAATTGATTCGACTCCGGTGGTGGCGTTGACCGCTTCTGCCCTGAAAGGTGATGCCGAAAAAAGCCTGGCTGCCGGGTGCAATATGCATCTCACCAAGCCTATTAAGAAGAAGCGGTTGCTGGATGTCATCGCTACCATGAGCGGTCAATCAGTCAGCGGTGAAGATATCTCCGGAAATAGCCAGAATGTTGAAGTTCGGAGCGATGAAACAGAGGCCGACAGCCACGGCCGTATTGTTGTCACCATTGATGCTGATTTGAAAGAACTTATCCCGGGATACCTGGCCAATCGGCGCAAGGATATCAAGTTGATCCGTGAATCGCTCGCCGCTGGTGATTACGAGAGTCTTCGGTTGAAAGGGCACAGCATGATAGGCTCGGGGAGCAGTTACGGGTTTCATGAAATCAGCCGGATCGGCCGCCTTATCAATTCTGCCGCCAAGAAACAGGACAACGACCGTATTCGGAAGAGTTTCGACGAACTCATTTCTTACCTTGAGCGACTAAATATCGTTTATAAGTGACTTAAAGCTTATTTCATGAACAAATTGTCGAGCGTGGTTTCCAGGTCCTCGGCAGAAAATGGTTTTCGGATGAAAGCGTCGGCAGTCAATTTCATCCGCTCGGCGTCCTCTGATTCCAGGATACCAGACATGGCCACCAGTTTGATCTTTTTCAGGGCCAGCGATTCTCTGAATTTTTTGCAGATCTGCCAGCCCGGCATCTGGTGGTTTACCATGTCGATGATCGCCACCTCCGGCAGTTCCAGGGGGAAATCGGTAGAAAGCTCGCTGAAGATTTTCCAGACATCGGTGAACCCGGCAGCTTTATGACCACGGTCATTGAGAAGTTCGACCAGCGATTTTACCACGCCTTCATCGTCATCGATAATCCATAAGGAATATTTTCTGCTCATGACCAATCACCCTTCCGCTATACAGGCCAGGAGGCGTTTCACCGCGTCCCGGGGAGGAATATCGGTATTGAAAACAGATGAAGCAGCGATCAAAGTATCGGCTCCGGCCCGGGCCAGTTCTCCGGCATTCTGGCAGGAAACACCACCGTCTACCGCCAGCCGGCAGGCAGGGTTGAGGCGTTCGATCATCTCTGCGGCAGCCCTGGATTTATCCACTGATTCCGGAATAAACGACTGTCCCGAAAAACCGGGAAAAACAGACATGATCAACAGCATGCTGGCGATGTCGATAACCGGTTCAACGGTTTTCAGGGGGGTGTCAGGGTTAAGTGTAATTCCGGCGCCGGCGCCCAGGTCCTTGATTTGTTCCATTGTCTGCCTGAGGTTGGTGCAGGATTCCACGTGCAGAATGATGGTGTCGGCGCCGGCCTCAACGAATTGCTCGATAAAACGTTCCGGTTTCACGATCATGAGGTGAACATCGAGCCGGGAGGAAGTATGAGACCTGATAGAACGCACCACGCAGGGCCCGAACGTTATATTGGGCACGAACTGCCCGTCCATGACATCCAGGTGATAACTGCTTACGCCGTCCTGGTCCAGGACCCGAAGCATATCCGATAGGGACGCGAGGTCGGTTGACATCACCGAGGGAGAAATCGAATTGGAATACACCGTCTGGATACCTCCGTCTCTTTATAGTTGGATGAGCAGCAGGCCGATCAGCATGAGGGCGGTGATGATGAGCATGATTACTGTTGGATTGAGCTTTGAAACCCAGGTTTCTCCACGCAGTTTTTCCCGGGTCGACCAGATAATGCTTTTATCAAAATCCTGCTTTTTTTCATGTTTGGGAAACCGTAACCCGAGGCTCTGTTCGATGGCCGGCTCATCGGTTTCGTTTTCGGAAAACCGCTCGGCCGCCGGTCCGAACAGGATATCACGCACCTGGTGCTGCTGAACGGTTTTTTCCGCTTTGTTGGCCGGCGAATCAGCAGTAATCTGGTCGGAGAATTCTTCAACATCCCTCAGGAGGTCTTCGATGGAGACATATCGTTTGCCGACATCCCGGGTGAGTGCTTTGAAGAGAATGTCCTTGAGTAGTTTTTTTTCGTTGGCGGGCAGAATCCGGTTTTTAATTTTGAGATCGATCTCCGTTTCGTCAGGATTAAAAGCGGCTGCGTTGGTGATAACAGTTTTTTTACCGTCACGGGGAAATTCTCCCTCTAAAAGCGCGTAAAATGCTACTCCCAGGAAGAATATATCCGAGGCTATTCCAATGGTTTCCTTTATGGCCAGGGGTGTTTTGGTCAGCACCGAGCGCGGGGTGCTGAAACTCAATACCTTGACCCTGCCGATCCTGTTAATGATTATGTTGGAAAACTTGATATTTCGGAATTTGACCCCGGTCACCAGGGCATAGTTGAGTGTCTTCCCGAGTTGCATGATGATATTAAGCACCTGTGAGACTGTCAGTGGCATGTCTCTAACAATGATCTCATACAGGCTGGGACCCTCGAAGTATTCCATGGTGACATAATAGAGGCCTTTTTCGTAGTTGACGTCCAGGATGGTGATGATACCGGTATGGTTCAGGTTGGTCATGATGGAGAGCTCATCGGTGAAGCGCTTGATAAACTCCTTGTTCTTCACGAATTTTGGTTTCAGCACCTTGATGATTACCAGCCGGTTGGAACGGAGCACCCTCGCTTTGTAGACCATGACGCGATCGGTCTCATCTATTTTCTCCAGAATCTCGTACCGGCTGTTGAGTATCCTTCCCATCAGTATTCCTGCCTTTCAACCAGGGTCCCGTCAACGTATATAAGAACCTTTAGTTTACCTACTCCCTGCACAGCGGTATTCAGGGTATCTCCAGGTTCGTGGGTCCGGCTGTAGACACATCGCATCCCCTGGTCATCGATCAGAACTATTTTTACCTTTTTACTGGCCAGACCATCGGGGACGAGGTAGCTGAGTCGCTCTGTTTTGGCCAAAATCTCTCTGGTGGGGAGACGGATTTCATGGCCGCTTATGAGAAGGTTGATCCGGTCTCCCTCTCTAAGACGGCTTCCGGGGGGCGGAACGTGGGTGATGACGGTATTCTCAGGAGTGTCCCGGTCCATTTTGTAGGAAACTTTTCCTTCGTCGAGGCCGTACGCGGAGATCTTTACCCTGGCCTGGTTAAAGGTCATCCCCCGCAGATCGGGGACGACCGTCCACTTGATTCTCGGTCCTTTGCTGATGAGAAGATCAACCGCGACTTCATTGGGAACCAGACTGCCTTGAGAGGGATTCTGGGCGATAATAAATTCTTCCCTGACTTCTTCATGATGAACATACGTTCTTTTTCCCAGGGAGAAGTCTTTGTTCCTGAGTTCTATACTGGCTTCCCGGTACTCTTTGCCTCGTACGTCGGGGACCTCGACTAAGTAAGGTCCTTTACTGAGCACGACCTCTATGGTGCGATTGATCTTGACCTGTTTGTTGACAGGAGGATTATGGGAGATGACACAGTTTTTTTGGATATCCTGGTCATACTTCTCGTCCACGACATCCAGGTCAAGGTGGTTTTTCTGAGTCAGTTTAAGGGCGCTTGCCAACGGATGGCCGGTGAGATCGGGAACCTGGACCTTGCCGCGGTTAAAATAGACATCGAGAGCCCGCTGGGTGAACTGGGCACTGGCCGCTCCGATCAGTAGTATAAGAAGCAGCATGATTACGAACTTTAATAATTTTACGAAAAAAGAACCTCGCACCCGGTATATCCTCCAACTGGTAACAGCTGCAATGAGATCAAACGACGATGACACGTTGTCCGTTCCAAATTTTCCTGGCTTGTTACCGCTTCAGGTAGACATCACCCTTATTATAGCTTAATAAGGCCAATTATATCTATAGACATGGAGACGCATGGAAACATATGCGCCCTTCACTTCCAAACCGCTGAATTTAGCACTTGATTATCACAGTTTTCTGCTTGAGAAAGAGATGGTCAATATGATATCATCGACGGTACCGGTGCCTGCCGATTTTTACCTTGCTTTGGAAGCTAAAGCAAGGTTGAGCTAATGAAATTTTTCCGGTAAATGGAAGTGATCAATGTGGTTGTAAGTATGACCGGGTATGGAGAAGCAGCGACTGTCTGTGAGCGAAAAGTAATACGCTGCCGGTTGAAATCGGTCAATGGGCGGGGCGCCAAAGTGAAGGTGCACGGATCGTTTCTCCCATTATCGGTACTGCATACCATGGAAAAAAAGATTGTTCAGGTCATCGGTCGCGGCGAAGTGTCTGCCAGAATCACTCTCGAAGCGGAACCGGGCCGGGAAGATATGGATCTTATTGCTTCGGTCAGGAAAGCCACCGACCGGCTTTCCCGGGTAAAAGAGGCTCTCGACTTGCCCCGAGATATCACTCTGGGTGAAATAATAGATTTTCAGCGGGCATTTCCGAAACGTGACAACGTCGAGGACGGAGTAGATGAAGAGATTCTGAAAAAACTCCTGACAGTGATTGACCAGGCGCTTGAGGAGCTTGAGAGTTCACGGTTGGAAGAGGGAAAACGACTGGAAGAAGATTTACTGGCCAGCCTGGCGGTAATTGAAGAGAAGATGCAGAAAATAGAGTCTTTCGAGGATGATGTGCGGGACATGTTTCGTGAGCGCATTCTGGCGCAGCTGGCGGAAGTGGACGCTGCGAACAGTATTTCGGAAGACCGGTTGGCCGCCGAAGTAGTTTTAATCGCCGACCGATGTGATATCCACGAAGAACTCGTGCGAATGCAATCGCATCTGGTACTGTTTCATGAAACTCTTGCCAACGGCCAGAAGACGATCGGAAAAAAACTGGATTTCATCGGGCAGGAGATGTTCAGGGAAATCTCCACCCTGGTTGGGAAAGCTAGAAACGCCGGGGTTTCCCAGCATGCGGTGGTGGTGAAAGAACATCTTGGTCGTCTGAGAGAACAGCTTCGTAATGTTTTGTGAATGACATCTAAATACCGTTGATGTATGGGAGGTCGGGCATGGAGATCAAGCTTCTCAATGTGGGTTTTGGAAACATCGTTGTGGCTGACAGGGTTATCGCTATTGTGGGACCGGATTCGGCTCCTATCAAACGTCTTAAAGAAGAGGCCCGGGACCGTGGAAAGCTGATAGACGCTACTTACGGCCGTCGTACCAGGGCCATTATTATTACCGACAGCGATCATGTGATTCTTTCTGCGATACAGCCGGAAACCGCCGCCGGGCGTTTATCCGGAGGTAACTAATCTCGTGAAACATCTTTCGGACACCAGCCGGAGACAGAAGATACTGTTCATTATCTCTGGCTCGTCCGGAGTCGGGAAAACAACATTGTGTGAAATGATTCTGAAGCGGGGTCTGGGACTCAGTTATTCGATTTCTTTCACTTCCCGCCCGAAACGTCCCCAGGAACAAGATGGTGAGAACTACCATTTTGTTTCCCCCGGGGAGTTTCAGAAGATGGTTGATGAAAAGCGTTTCGTAGAATATAACGAAGTACACGGCTGCTTCTACGGTACCTCCCGTGACGAGTTGGAACAAGCTTTAAAAAGCCAGGACGATGTTCTCCTGGAAGTAGATGTCCATGGAGCGCTGCGGGTAAAAGAGTCATTTAAAGACCGTTGTGTGCTCATCTTCATCGCGCCGCCGCGGTCTGATGAATTGAAATCCCGGCTTTGGAAACGGGGTGCTGAAAGCGCCGCGGATATCGAGCACCGGTTGAAACGGGTCTCCGAAGAGTCCGGGATGACCTCGTCCTATGATTTCTGTGTTATCAACGACGATCTGGATAAATCGGTCGGCTTGATAGAATGTGTCATTAAAGCGGAGCGTTGCCGAACGTTGCGCCTGGCCGCCCGAGAAGACTGAGCGATGTTGACCGGAAGAAAAATCGTTCTGGGGGTATCGGGAGGCATTGCCGCTTACAAATCCTGCGAGCTCGTCCGTGAGTTTACCAGACGGAAAGCCGACGTCCATGTTGTCATGACGGACTCGGCTACCAGGCTCGTTGGCCCGGTGACGTTTTTTACCCTCACCTACAACCCGGTATTGATAGATCTGTTCTGTCTGGAGGGCAAGATGACTCCCCACATTTCCCTGGTCCGGGAGGGAGAGGTGCTGGTGATTGCTCCGGCTACGGCCAACATTATCGGTAAAGCCGCCTCCGGCATAGCTGATGACGCTCTCTCAACCACCATACTGGCTTTTGATGGACCGAAGATCATCGTTCCGGCCATGAACTGGCGTATGTGGAAAAACCCCGTGGTTCAGGAGAACCTTGCCCGTCTGCGCCGCTCTGGGTTCCAGGTGATGCCGCCTGAGGAGGGATCGCTCGCCTGTGGTGAGGAAGGCGCAGGCCGGATGGCACCGGTGGATAAAATAGTCCGGGTGGTTGAAATGGTATTTACTGATGCCGGGTCCGGTAAAAACAGCGCTGGTGTGTTGAGTGACCTCAGGGTCATGATCACTGCCGGGGCAACCAGAGAGTTTCTTGATCCGGTACGGTATATCAGCAACCGGGCCAGTGGTGAGTTAGGGCATCTGGTGGCCGGAGCCTTTGCCGGCGGCGGCGCTGCTGTCACGCTGGTTACCGCTGCCGGGGAGCATATGCCTGTACCGGAAGGGGTACACTGTATCCGGGTGACCACTGCCAACGAGATGTACCGGGAAGTCACGGACAGGTTTGACGTAGTGGATATTGTGGTAGCTTCGGCCGGCGTGTGTGACTGGCGGCCGGAGATATCTTCGCCTGATAAGTTGAAGAAAAACACCATGACGGAACCGTCTCTGAAATTGGTACCCAATCCCGATATTCTCAAAGAACTCGGGACACGGAAAAGCAAACAGCTGCTCGTAGGTTTTGCGGCCGAATCGGGCGATCCACTCCCTTCTGCCCGGGAAAAACTCCAGACCAAAAACCTTGATATCATTGTTGCCAACAATGTTCTCGAAAAAAAATCAGGACCGGGAAAAGAATACCTCAAACCGGTTATCGTCTTTCGTGACGGGCGGGTGGAGGAAGGACCGGTATTGAGCAAACGTGAATGGGCGCATCGACTGGTACGGATCGTTGCCGGCCAGTTTGAGAAGAGTGCGTGAAATATGCCGGTTACTGTTGCTCACGTGGTGCTGGGCGTGCCGCTCAAGCAGATATATCGCTACTCTGTCCCTCTCTATCTCGCTGACCAGATCCAGGTTGGACACCGTATATCGGTGGATTTCCACCACCGCCGTCAGACAGCTTTCGTTGTATCGCTCACCGCTGAACAAAACTGTTCTGAAAATCTAAAACCGGTGCTTGCTCTGGAAGAACCGTTTCCGGTCTTCGGACGCCGTGATATGCTTCTGGCCCGCTGGATCGCCCGCCGGTATCTCTGCACGCCGGGTGAAGTGCTGCGTGTCATGGTCCCCCGTTTGCCGCGCCGGAAAAGAAACTCTTCTGCTGGAGATATGTCATGCTTCGGCCAGGTCTACCCGCGCGAGGATGAATTGATTTTGACACCGGATCAATCTACCGCTATACGGGATATATCGGATCGACTGAAAACGGGCAGACAGCACACGGTAGTGCTTCACGGAATCACCGGCAGCGGCAAGACCGAGGTCTACTTGCGTGTAATAGCTGAAGTCTTGAATATGAATAAATCAGCTATCGTACTCGAACCTGAAATCGCTTTGACCCCGCAGACAGTTGAACGGTTTAAAACACGTTTTAAAGACCGGGTGGCGGTTTTGCACAGCAAGCTTTCTATGGGGGAGCGGGGAAGAGAGTGGCTTCGGATTAAAGAGGGAGAAGCCGCCATCTGTATTGGTCCTCGCTCCGCGGTGTTCGCGCCGGTGAACAAGCTTGGCCTGATCGTCATTGACGAGGAAATGGAGACCAGTTACAAACAAAATGAGGCTCCCCGGTACCACGCTCGGGAAGTAGCCATACAGCGGGCCAAACAAGCCGGCGCTGTGGTAGTGATCGGGTCCGCCACTCCTTCCCTTGAAACATATCAGTTGGCCAGTCGCGGCGTCTATCAACTCCTGGAGCTTCCCGAACGGGTCGGCGGCCGCACGCTGCCTGAAGTAGAAATAGTCGATATGAAGCAGGAGCTTAACGAACGTAAAAACCGAACTATGTTTTCCCATCATCTCCGGGAATGTGTAGCCGCTACCCTGGAAATCGGTGGACAGGTTATGTTGTTTGTCAACCGGCGTGCGTATTCCACTTTCGTCCAGTGTCGTAGTTGTGGGGAGGCAATTCGTTGTCCCAACTGCCAGATATCGCTTAAGTTTCACTTCAAAGCATCGAAGCTCAGGTGCCATTATTGTGAACACTCGGAGTCCGTGCCAAAAACATGCCCGGCCTGCGCCAGCCGGATGATAAAGTATTTCGGGCTGGGGACAGAGAAAGTGGAACGGGAAATAAAAAAATTGTTTCCACGATCCAGGGTATCCCGTATGGACGCCGATGCTGTCAGCGCCAAAAATGCCCATACACAAGTGTTGAAATCCTTTCTCAAGGGAGAAACGGACATCCTCGTCGGAACCCAGATGATTGCCAAGGGACATGATTTCCCGTTAGTGCAGCTGGTGGGGGTAGTAGCAGCCGATGCCACCCTCAATCTGCCTGATTTCCGTTCGAGTGAGCGTACCTTCCAGTTGTTGACACAAGTGAGCGGCCGGGCGGGCCGCGGACCGGTGCCGGGCCGGGTTGTTATTCAGACCTACCAGCCGGATCATTATGTCATTCAGTGCTGTATCAATCACAATTACAAGTCCTTTGTAGAGTACGAACTGGCTGAACGAAAAGAGCTGAACTATCCGCCTTTCTCCCGGCTTCTGAATATCATCATCAGCGGGAAAAAACAGGAAGACGTGTTAAAAGTGTCTGAAGGCTTGTCCCGGCAGCTTCGGACGGGATCAAAGAGAGCTCGAGTGTCCATTCTCGGACCCTCCCGGGCACCGCATGAAAAACTCAGGGGAAGATTTCGTCAGCAAATCATTATCAAAGGTGATTCCGGTGCTCTCATGCGCACGCTCTACCGGGACTCTCTGGCCGGGTTGAAAGGGAAATGTCCTGTAACCAGGGTGAGAATTACTCCTGATTTCGACCCTTATCAGTTGATGTAATCCCTTGCTTTCCACGCTCATATTCCAGCTTGCTATGTAGGAGATGGAAGCGAGATTTAATATTGAGATCTGAAACTACATCTCCAGCTAAAACTGTTGATAATAAGAAACTTTTTGTCGAAAAACCGCACTATTAATTATGGTATGATATTATTTCGCGTACGTGGATAACAGGGCTTATATGCGGTGTGCGGGTTGGAAGAATACACAGTAAAGGCGAGTGTCATGTCAGAGAACGGTAACGATTTGATCCCGGCGGCGGCGGACGACATTTTGAGAATCAGGATCTTTGGTGAACCCGTGCTCAGGCGCTCCACCAAATCGGTTGATAACCTGGACCAGGAAATTATGGATCTGATTAGCAAGATGCTTCAGACCATGTACCAAGCGCCGGGTGTCGGGCTGGCGGCTCCCCAGGTGGGTGTTTCTTTCAAACTGTGTGTGCTGGATGTCGGGGAAGGCTCGTTGACGCTCATCAATCCGGAGATTGTCGAATTCTCTGATGACACGTTTGTTTTCGAGGAAGGCTGTCTTAGTTTTCCCGAAATTACGGCCGAAGTGATACGGCCCGCCACCGTTCGCCTCAAAGCTGACACACTTCTATCCAACGGGAAAGTCCACGAGGACGGTCCTTTTGAAAAAGATTTTGACGGGCTGCTGGCCCGTGTCATCCAGCACGAGATAGACCACCTCAACGGTAAACTTTTTGTAGACCATCTCTCTCCCGGCCTCCGGCTCAGCCTCGAGGGAAAATTGAAAAAATTGAAGAAACAAAGCAAGAAGCTGATGAAGGAGAGTAAGAAAACCTCACGATGATCCTGCGCGTGCTTTTTATGGGAACCCCTTCTTTTGCCGCCATCGTCCTTCAGCATCTGCTGGAGGCAGGTGTGCAGCCGGTGCTCGTAGTGACTGTACCCGACCGCCACAGTGGCCGTGGCCGGAAGGTTACTCGCTCGGCGGTCAAAGAACTGGCCGAGTCCAGAGGGCTTCCCCTTTTTCAGCCGGAAGACACCAACACCAAAGAAAACGTGAAACGGATGGCCGATAGCCGGCCTGATGTCATCGCTCTGGCTGCCTATGGGCAAATACTCGCTCCCGAAGTGCTGACCCTTCCCCCGTTGGGTCCGCTCAATGTCCACCCATCTCTTCTTCCGGACTACCGGGGTCCGGCTCCGATCCAGTGGGCGTTGCTGGACGGGAAAGATGAAACCGGGGTTACTATTTTTAAAATGAATCCCCGTATCGATCGCGGTGAGATACTGCTGCAGAAAACAGTTCCCATCCTGCCCGGCGATGATTTTCCCTCCTTACATGATAAACTGGCGGTTGAAGGCGCCGGACTTTTGATTGCTGTTCTGAGACGGCTTGAAGCAGGAGAGGTCATTCCCCCTCACCGGCAGGAGGGGAAAGGGTCCTACCGGAAAAAATTCAAGAAGAAAAACGGACGGATCAAGTGGGAGCAGAGCGCTGTTAAATGCCACAACCGTGTCAGAGCACTCAACCCCTGGCCGGGCACGTTTACATTTCTCAACGGCCGCCGTCTGAGGATATGGAAAACGAAGGTGGCAAAAGGGCCGGTCCCGGATAATCCGGCCGCCGGCCAGGTGATCGAGGCCTCCGGGGAGCGGGGTATCCGGGTCGTGTGTTCAGACGGCGTTCTGGTTCTGAAAGAAATACAGCTTGAAGGAAAGAAACGGCTCTCAGCAGCTGATTTTCTCAGGGGCTCTCCTCTGGCGATAGGTGATATTCTCGGATGACTAGCCCGCATATTTTACAACCACTCCTGCATCACACTTTGAAACTGCATACGACTTCACAAGCTCTCGACGGAGGCTTATGAAATATGCAGGCTAGCGGTGTTTCCACCCGGCAAAAGGCTCTCAACATACTGGGTCGAATAGAGAAAGATGGAGCGTTCTCCACGCTTCTGCTCGGACATGTCCTTGCTTCCGGAGCCGTGGATCCGATTGATTCGCGGCTGCTTTCTCACCTGGTCTACGGAGTGCTGAAACGGTTAAACACATTGGACTGGGTGGTGGACCATCATCTGCGCCGCAAAAAGCACCTGCGGCCGGTAATCAGAAACATACTCAGACTCGGCACCTACCAGCTGTTGTTTATGAACTCTATTCCTTCGTACGCCGCATGCAGCACTTCAGTGGAGTTGGTCCGGACAATGTCCAGAAACGTTTCCGAGGCCGGGTTCGTCAACGCGGTGTTGCGCAACATCACTCGCCGGCCGGAGCTTAAGCTGCCCGATGAGACCGATGATGAAGCGGGCTATGTTTCTTTGAAACACTCCCATCCCCGATGGCTTGTAAAAAGGTGGCTTAAGCGGTGGGGTCCGGAAGCTGCCCGGCGGATATGCCAGGCGAACAACCGTACGCCGGCGGTAACTCTTCGGGTCAACACCAGCGCCATTAGCCGGGAAGCGTTTATCCGTAAACTCGAAATCCTGGATATCAAGGCCCGAGAGGGAAATCTGGCGCCAGATACGGTCAGAATTCCACGCCGGTCTTTTTCACGGCTGCAGCCGGTGGCAAAGAAACTGTACAGTGTCCAGGATGAAGCGTCCGTTCTGGTGGGACATTTGCTTCGGCCCGTCCCGGGGGAGCGGATACTCGACCTATGCGCCGGCTTGGGAACCAAGACCCTGCACATCCTGGATCTTGTCCGGGGACAGGCGGCGGTCACGGCGCTTGATATTCACCGGTTCAAACTGGAAAAACTCGCCGGTCGTATTCGGGAATGCGGATTTACAGAACCGCAACTCGTCTGCCGGGATGCTTTAGCCGGCACGCTTTTTAAAGAAATCGGACTGTTTGACAAAGTGCTGGTTGACGCGCCCTGCTCGGGACTGGGAACGGTCCGGCACAAGCCGGAGTTGAAATGGCGCGCCTACCCGGAAAAGTTGCGTGATCTTAGCCGTCTTCAAACCACTCTTCTCAAGGCGGCAGCGATGTGTTTGAAGCCGGGCGGAATACTGCTCTATGCCACCTGTTCTACCGAGCCTGACGAGAACGGGCAGGTGATAGATATGCTGCTGGAGAGTTCTCGTGAACTCGAACCGGCCGCTCTTCCGGGATTAGATGACCTGTCATTGGATTTCGTTGAAATGGGCGATACTCGTCTTTCACTTTCTCCTCATGTTCACGGCACCGACGGCTTCTTCGTGGCCGCGGTAACACGTGTATAAACTCGCGTATTTCATCAGCCATCCATATGACTTGACCTGTTTTGTCGTCTCATGCGTCTCATACCGGTAAAATATCTATCACCTTGTCAAGCTGGGTCATCTGTAAAAGCTCAAGGATCTGGGATGGTGAAATGAAACTGGGATCCCTTTCCCCGGATGGTCTCGTACCAGACCTCGCCACCGTGAATGGAAACAAAATCCTTCACTATGAAGAGTCCAATCCCGGTTCCGTCATGCCTTCGACCTGGTAGATCACTGTCTTTGAAAATCTGATTCACTTCTTCCTGCTCGATCTCTCCCAGTCCCCTGCCCGTATCAATGACCGCGAAATGAGCTTTTCCTTCCTCGGACTTTCCCGTCACCGTAATTTTGCCGGTGGAGGTCAACTTCACAGCGTTGTCAATGAGGTTGGAAAAGATAAGAGTAAGCTTCTCCAGGTCGGCCGTAACAACCATCTCAGGCTCAAGATTGATTGTAAAGATCAACCCTTTATGGGTGATAGCCGTCTCGAACTTCCGACTAACAGTTTCCAGCACCGGCTTCACTGCAATCTCGGAGAAGTCCTCTATTTCCTTAAAAAATTTTGTTTGCTCAAGCTTGAGAATGTTGGCGGTCATTTCCACCATCATGCGGACGTTACGGTCAATTATCTTCACCATAACCGTATTTTCAGGATCATCAAACTTCTTTCTGGAAAGAACACCGGTGGCGCTACAGACCTCCTGGAGAGGGTGTTTAAGTTCATGCACTATAATGGGAAGATACCGTTTTTTAACCTGTCTGGTCTCCTCAAGCTCGGTGACCTTCTTCCGAGCCTCTGCCACTTTCTCCAGGAGTCCACGGTATTCTTCACTCTCTTCTCCACCCTGTTTGCCTTCGGCTATTTTGTGCATTACCATGGAAAAACCCTCTAACTCTCCGAGGTCAGTATGGTGAGGAATAATTATCTGGGAAACAGGAATCTCTTGACCATCCTTACTTGACAGTGCCGTTTGTGCTCTATACTCTTCATATCATAAACCGCCCCCAATGGTCCGTGAATTTCAACAGGACCGCAAAACCTTCCCTGAGGAAAAGCTGTGTTTCTGTATTTTATGAAACCTTCCTTCTACATGTACAGCTCCGGCATACTGTCTCTGACAATTCTCACTCTCCAAAGTAATGTGGTAGTTACTATCGGGACTTGTTCGGAAAGCGGAACGGAATAATACAAGATCATGCCCCACTTGCGCATATCGTGTTTAAGAGTTATGATTGAAGTGTGACACACATAAACAGTTGAACAGTCAGGAGGCTGGCTATGAAAAAGTATGTAGTAAGCGTGGTTCTCGTTATTCTGGTACTTGCCCCCGCGGCATTCTGCCAGGCACCACCGGAGGAAATTCAGGGCTATCCACAAGCAGACATCGAACAGGATTTTGAGGAGCCGGGACAGAAACTCGAAATCGAGCGTGATTTAGAAGAGCACGGCCCGCACATCAAAATCGAGCGGGAAGTCAAAATGCACCGCCCGAAAGGTAAATTCAAACACGAATTCGACCAGCGCGACCGGCAGATGGATCTGGAAGAGCGCCAGCTCACGCTGGACTACAAACGCAGCCACCTGAAAAAGAAAGCTCATTACAAGAAGCGTTGGCGAAAGAAAATGTGCTTTTTCTTGACTCTGTGCCTGATCGTACACATCCTCCTCACCGTCTGGGTCTACCAGGACATCCGCACGCGGAGCTCCGGCTCGGGGCTGTGGATTGTGATCACCCTCCTCACCGGATTCTTCGGTGCCTTGCTTTACCTCCTGGCCCGGCTTGGAGATAAGAAAGAGGAATAGGTTAGCTGCTAAGGCTGAGTAGATTCTTGAGCAAAATTGCCACCGGGGAAATTATCCGGTGGCAGTAATTTTGCGTACCGGTTTGGCAAGAGATTACAGCCTTCTGTAATTTTCACACGGGCCGCGCACTCTGTTATACAATAGGGCTCTTATGAAAGAGAAAATACTTCAGGGTAATATTTTATCGGCGGTATTCAGAATTTCATGGCCGATGATGCTCGGTATGTTTCTCCATATCAGTATGAACCTGATTGATACTATCTGGGTCGGTATTGTCGGGCCGCTGGCGGTGGCGGCCGTTTCCATGAGTTTTACCGTGGTGGTAGTGCTGTTTACCTTTTGCGGAGGAGTGAGCATCGGGGTTTCCTCGCTCATCGCCCGGGCCTGGGGCGCCGCGGATAGAGGTCAGGCGGCCAGGGTGACCGAGCACGCTCTGTTCCTGGCCTTTCTTTTTACGGCAGTGATAACTCTGGGAGTAAATCTGGCTATCGAACCGATGCTGGTGTTCCTGGGTGCCAAGACTGAATTTTTCGCCATGGCCGTCTCCTATCTCCGGGTGATTATGACCTGGTCGGTAACTATTTTCCTGATGTTTGCTTTCGGATCGATATTCCGGGCTCTGGGTGACACGATCACGCCGTGCAAAGCCATGTGTATTTCTTCGCTGACCAATCTTGTTCTCGATCCGCTCCTGATTTTCGGCTTCGATCAAAACCCTCTGTTCGGTATGCTCGGTCTCGGGGGAGTGGAAGAACAGCTATTTGCCGCTACCGGCTACGCCGGATCGGGTGTCACCGGTGCCGCCATAGCTACCGTTATCTCCCGGGGCGTGGGTATCATCTACTATGCCTGGCGGTTTTTCAGGAAAGATTTCCCACTGAAACTCAATTTCGAAGATTTCAAGTACCAGTACGGGATCGTCGTTGGTATCTTCAAGGTAGGCCTGCCCTCCACGGTGGCCAGGTTAACCATATCCACCTCCTTCGCTTTCCTGATGAAAGCCGTGTCCCGGTTCGGATCTTTCGCCATCGCCGCGTACGGGATCTGCATGAAAGTGGACGCGCTTATTTTCCTGCCCATGATGGGGGCCAGCATGGCTATCATTACCATGACCGGTCAGAACGTGGGAGCTGGACAACCGGAACGGGCCAGAAAGATTGTAGCTACTGCTATCCGGTGGTTGGTTTGCCTGGGAACGACTGCCGGTGCCGCCGTATGGTTTTTCCCGGCGCCGATTATGACCATTTTTACCCGGGAACCTGAAGTTATCTCGGTGGGAGTGGAAATTTTTAAATGGTTGTCACTGCTCTATGGGGCCATTGCCGTCGCTATGATAACCGGTGCCGGTTTCCAGGGGGCCGGCGACGCTAAACCGGTCCTGGCTATGGCCGTCACACGCAACTGGCTGATAACGGTGCCGGCCGCCTATCTGGTATCGCGTTTCTATGGTTTGAGGGGGATATGGTGGTCGATAGCGGCCGGAATTCTTATCGAGGCGGTGATGGCCTTGCTTTATCTCAAATTCTACCACTTCAAACCGTTTAAACGGGACCAGGGAGAATAGCCGCTTAAACCGGACCGGCTTCGCGGCCGTTCGAGGTTGCATTGAGAGTTATACTGGCGCTACAATAAGTGATAATCAACCGTTTGATACGTCTGCCCGGTTGATTAGGGACTCGTTTCACCCGGAACCTGAAGTAGAAGTCTACTGCTTTTTCCGGATCACGGAGAGTGTGGGAAACTCATGGTTGAACTCAAACTCAAAGAGAAAAAACAGGATATCCGAGTTCTGGAAGATCAACTTAACCAGGAAGAATGCGAAAAAATAGTCCTGGAAAATAAAGACAAAGCTTTCTCCATGATTGCTTCCGTCAAACGGTTATTCAAGAAAATGGGTGCTGTTACAGTAACCCACCGGGAAAAACGGTATGAACCGTTCTGGCATATCGTGGCGGAAAGTTATATCGAATATTTTCGGTCAAACACGTATTCTTTTGAAGTAGAAGCCCAGGTGCGTGATGTCACGATACATGATCAGACTGTCGTTGTTGATGAAAATTCTCCCATTGTCCAACTGAAAGCCACGGACCATTGTGTGGAGTATCAGGAAAAAACTATTCTCGTCAGTGCCATTGAAAAAAAAGAGCGCAACCTGGAAAAATATATTGGTTTTTGTTCCCGGGTGATTACCCAAACGGAAGATTTAATGGGGCCGGACATAGTCGTCCTGCCTGCCAAAATACGCGCTTCCTATCTGCTCCGGGACCTGTTTAGAGAGTTGATAAAACCGGTCAATGCCGATGAAATCACGGAAGAACGGGTTACGATTACCACCATGATCCTTTATTTCAGGCCGAACTACGCCTTTGAGCTGACCAATGAAGAAGGAGAGAAAGGGGTTCTGGAGGTAGACGCGCTTACCGGAGAGCTGAAGAAAGGGATTGTTTACAAAAAAGCCCTGGCGGAGCTCATCTCCGAAGACACCCTTTTTGAGCTGGGGGCGGAAGTGGCCGCAGAGATTATTCCCGGCGCCGGCCTCGTGGCTGTGGTCGGTAAAAAAATGCACGAGCACAAGAAGAAAAAGAAACTAATCGCCGAAATGAAAAAGAGCAAGCAAGCTTTACATAAGGAGAAAGAATAATTAAACCCCGAATAACCGGCATTCCAGCACCCCCAGCTCTTTTTGCCGACCGGGAAGACGAAACCCGTCGCTTTCTTGAGCTCATTGCTAGTCACCCGGTAGTCATGGTGAAAGGTTTGCCCGGTATCGGCAAGACGGCCTTGGCGGCACACGCTTTGCGACAGTGGAACGGTTGGAATGAAGACCGAAAAGTTATCTGGTGCCGATGCCAGTCAGGTATGGAAATAGGCGAGCTGCTCTCGGAATTGGCTTCCCATTGTGATCCGGGACATAGTGATTTTTTATCCGAACTTCTTCAATCCGAATTTGACCAACATCTGCTCGTATCCCGCTTTCTGGCCAGCCTGGAAGATGTCGGTATCGTTACGGTTCTTGATGACGCCTACCGGTTGTCCGGCAAAAAAATGGAGACATTGCTCGAAGAGAGCTGCCGGGTTTTCAGGCAGTCGGCCCTGGTACTCCTGGGATCTCAGGTGGCCGGTTTATCTCCCGTGGTCCTCAGCGAGATCGCCGTTGTCCGTCTGCAGGGGCTGCCGAAAGATGAAGCAGAGGTTCTATGCGCCAGGTTATTCGAAGCCCATGGAGAACAACTGCCTGATACTAAAATAGTGAAAAAAGCGGTCTCTATGACGCGGGGACATCCGTTGTTCCTCCGGTGGCTGGTGGGACTGGCGCTGCAAGAGAGAAAAACCTTGAGCGAAGTCCTGTCCGGAAAAGGAATAGGTGAGCTTGGGTCCCGGCTAATCGAACCGTTGTGGGAGTCGTTATCTTCACGGGAACAAAAAATAATGCGATTCCTGGCCGTTCTGGGCGGTACCGCCGGCCGGTGGCTGCTTCAGCGCTGTGTGGATGAGGCCACGGCCGCTATTACCAGACTGTCGGACCGGATGCTGGTTGACATCGATCCATATGCGGGAACGGTGCAACTCTCACTGCCGGTCCGGGAGTTTATCTTCCAGCGGATGGCGGAGGAAGAAACCGATGTATTCGGCGAAGTCGGCAAAAAACTGATTGATGTACTCAAGTCCGGAGATCACATTTCCACCGGGTATTACGCGTTGAAAGCCTACCGTTTGCTTCTCGCGTCCGGAGAGACGGAACTGGCCGTGACGGCCGCCGGTCTGATGGCGCCTTTCCTTTTTCACAAAGGGCGATATAGTGAATTGGCTACAATTCCGGACGAACTCTGCCTGGACGCGGAAGAGCTACCTCCGGCACTGGCTACGGCTGTTTTCAGGTCGTTGGCGACGATCGGGCAGCTTGTTGAAGCCATGGATTTTTTTCATCGTCTTCCGCGCAAAAAGTGGACAATGCTGGAGCGTTTTCACCTTATTTTGGCTGTACTCGACGGTGCGGAACCCTCGCACGATCTCTCGGAACAACTGCTTAATGAAGCGGACGATATACTGGATACAGTCAAAAATCCGGAGTGTCGGGTGCGTTTTTTCATCGCCCGGGCGGTGGTGTTATGGCGGGAAGGCGACTTGCCGTCGGCGAAAAAAATATTGGGAAAAGCGCTGGCTTTGGCAAAACGAAGCAGCCTGCAGAAAATGACGGGCGATGTAGCTCAACGGTTGGGCATGATTCTGGTGAGGGAAGGAAAACTCACCGCCGGTCTGCGAGTGCTCAGGATTGCCGGCGAGGCCCTCCGCGGCAAAGGCCGGAGCAGTGAGCATGCGGCTCTTCTGGGGAACCGGGGAACAATACATAAGGAACTCGGCAATATTGAAAAAGCTCAGGAGATGTTTAATAAAGCGCTGGCCATTCGCAAGAGCCTGGGAGACCGGAAGGGAATGTCCACTGTTCACAACAACCTGGGCCTGCTGCTATTCCAGTTGAGACAGCTCGATGAAGCCGACCGCCATTTACTGGTCAGTCTGGACTGTCTGGAAGGAATGTTTGATCCCCTGGCCCGGGCTACAACCCTCAACAACCGGACCCTGGTGGCGGCGGTTCGCGGGCAGTTGGAACAGGCTATCTTGTTATCTGAAGAAGCTATCACTCTGCTCGGCCAGGCCGGCCACGACCAGCCCAAAGCGCTGTGCTGCACCAATCTGGCGATATACAAGATGATGATGGGTGACGATTCCGGAGCACAAAAGGCGCGTGACGCGGCGGAAATGATTGCCAGCCGGGTGAGTAACCCACGCCTGGCCGGTACGGTGTATCAGCGTCTGGGTCAGTTGTACCGGTTGAAAGGAGAACTGGACAAAGCCGAACAGGCGCTGACCCGGGGACTGGAACAACTCCAGGGTACCGAAGCCAGGAAGGAAACGGCGTTTATCCATACGGAATTGGCTGAACTGGCGCTTGAGCGAGGAGAACCTGACGTGACCATGGAATGGATCGATAAGGCCGAAATCAGTTTTCCCACCAAGGCTTTTCCCTGGCTCAGCCTGACCTGGCTCAGTCTCCGGGCGGAAGCTGCGCTGGTGGAAGGGAGCAGTGAAGCGGAAACATTGTCCAGGCTGCTTCTCGATGAAGCTGAACGCTATGAACTCATGCAATTTACCGCCAAAGGATTTATGATTCTCCGGGAAGTTAAGCCTGAAGACTACAGCGATCTCAGCCGGCAGTACAGTGCCAGCCGTCTTCAGCTCAACCGCCAGGAACGGTTCTGGGTAGATGACGTTGAGCGGCGGTTGATACAACGCGCAGAACAGGGAAAGGGCTCCTGGGCCGGGGCTGAATACCGGATAATCGAAGGAATTGAACCTCGCCCGGCGGACAAACCCGAAGTGACCAGCCTTCGGAAAAAAGCGGCCCGGTACGAGCTGTGGCTGGATGTTGAGAAAAAGATCTGCCACGAGAAGAAACTGGGAGATGTTCCGCTATTCCGCAAACGGGTACTGGCTCCGCTGCTGTTGTTCTTCATGCGGAATCCAAACAAACGTTGTCCGGCGGAAACGGTATTCGAGAAAGTTTGGGGAGTAGCGGCTTCCCCGACTGACCGCGCGACATTCATGGTCAACCTCACCAGGTTGCGGCAGCTTATCGAACCTGACCCGGAAAATCCGCGTTATATACTAACCGTATCCGGGCTTGACGGCCGGGCGGAGTACTACTTTAATTCGAAGACAAAATCCTGTCTGATAGAACCTCTTACATAGTAAACTTCAAAGACAAGGGGTGACCGGGCTGTGCTTTCCGTAAGAGCGGCAACCATCTGGGTCAGGTTCGTGATAGTTTTGTACTTTGTGCTCGGCCCACTCATCGCCGGATTTGGTATTTTTAGTTTCTTCTCACCCCATCAGACGGATTTCATGCTGTACAACACCTGGCCGGTGAGCAAGGGATTTTTTGCTTTTTACCACTTCGGTTACGGTATTTTCCTCCTGGCGGTAGCTATCGGGTTCTCAAAGCGATGGCGGCCGATCTGGCAGGTGTTCCTGGTTATGTCGCTTCCGGAACACTTCACCTGGCTGCTGTCTGTCCAGTTTCCCTGGAACCTGGTCATACTCATTGTCGAGCTTTTTGCCTGGCTCATGACGCTTCTCTCCGGCAGGCTCTTCCGCCACTGAAACACGATCTTAAAAATCTCCAACCTCACTTTCCACACTTCCTGCTTGAGGTGAGGTCTTCTCAATCCAATACTTCTCCTTCTTACTTAAGCTATCCATTGTTTGGTTGCACCTGGAACAGGCACGATATACAATGCTTGGTACTGGAGGTAACCGGATGACTGGCCTGGTGATCATCCCCACCTATAACGAGCGGGAGAACATAGTGCGTATTGCCAGGGCCGTTTTGGCTGTAGACAAAGTGCTCAGCGTCCTGGTGGTTGACGATAATTCACCGGACGGCACCGCTCAGGCCGTCGAGTCATTCATGGAAGATGAGCTCCGCATACACTTGATCTCCCGGCCTTCCAAACTCGGTTTGGGCAGCGCCTACGTGCGGGGCTTTCAGTGGGCTCTTAAGCGGCCCGAGATCGAGTATGTTTTCGAGATGGATGCGGATTTCTCTCACGACCCGGCTGACCTGAAACGTTTCCTCGCGGATATTAACGATTACGACCTGGTTCTGGGCAGCCGTTATATCCATGGAGTGAGAGTGGTCAACTGGCCGTTTTACCGTCTGGCCTTGAGCCGGGGAGCAAACTTATATACACGGATTATTACCGGTATGCCTGTCATGGACGCCACCGGCGGTTTCAAGTGTTTTCGCCGCGAAGTGCTCGAGGCCATACCACTGGAACGGATTCGCAGCGACGGTTACAGTTTCCAGATCGAAATGAACTACCAGGCCTGGCGCCGGGGGTTTCGCATCAAGGAGATTCCTATCGTGTTCTCCGACCGTCGGCTGGGACAAAGCAAGATGGGTTGGCGTATTATCTGGGAAGCGGTCTGGATGGTCTGGCGCCTGCGTTTTATACGACTTAACGGTGGGCGGCGGGTAGCCTCACCGTAGACGCACGACGCCGAAATAGGAATCGACCAGCGTTATATCTGACCCGAGTGCGGCGAAAGCACGGTTGACGGTGTTTGTTATATCTTCGTGCGGCCAGCGAATCAGGATAAAGTCTATCTCCAGTTTTCCCAGTAAGGCTTTGGTCTTTTCAATCGTTTGTTTGTCCGGAAGCTGATTTTCACCCAGCGGTCCAAGAAAATCCTTAAACCACGTTTCATGTATTTCAGCGGATATCTCTTCGTCAATAAACACGTTAATGCGCGCGTTTGTGAATGTCGTTACCTTCTCCATATTAAGCAGTGTTCCATCGTCGGGATAGATGGTGAGGTAGTTGCCAAACAGTTTGTGTGCTCGAATAAAATTCTGGACGGATTCTCTCTCGGTATAAGTGATATTCGTGATAATCCAGTTTGAATCAAAGGCAAGGAGAGAAAAAACCATACCGATGAGGACCATGACGGTACCGATGGGAATACTTTTGTCTTTTGAAAAAATATCTTTTTCGTCAAGCGCGAATATCAGCGGCGTCATGTATACTAGATACAAGCGGTTCCTGATGGCTGCCAGGGTGGAAAGAATGAGTACCGGCACTAAAATCACCATGGTAAACAGAGCCGCACGTGAGGTTATCTGTTTTCGTATCACCAGTATGAAGAGGATGGCCAAAACCAGGAGGAAACAAAATCCTTGAATATACTTCAGGTGAAGGTAGGAGACGAACCAGTTCTGCCACTCGTCAATACTTGGCCCCTTACGTATAATGTGGTGGAGAAAATTCCGTATCAGTTTTACCGGAAACGGGTTTATAAGCAACGGAATAAAAATCAACGGAAGTCTCTTGAACTTCTTGTGCAACATGAGCAGCACCGTGAAGAAAAACAAACCGAAGAAATAAGAACTGTGTGAGTTGATCCAGATTACATTTATGAGCACGATAACTCCTGCCAGCAGCACTGTTCGGACGGTTATTTCATCCTCAAACTCAGTTTGCAGCAACACCCAGTTGACGGCAAATAAAAGCATGCTGAAGGTAGAAGCCCGCAAATAGAAACTAGGGTAACAAATAGCCAATAACATCAGAAACAAGGCGATATGAGTATATTGTTCTCTTCTGAACAGATAGGCGGTGACAAGGATGTTCAAACCCAACCCCAAAACGAAAGAAAACCATCTCAAACCGTCATACCCGGAAAAACGATATATTACATAAACCATCCAGCAATACAGCCAGTCGTGGTTGACAATCTCCTTCCCTTTGTAGACCGTATTGAAGGTCTCGTGGGTCATGCTGTACCAGCCGTTTTCGCTGATGTCCTCGCCGTCCATGATATTGGCCAGCACCAGAGGAGTGTTTCTGAGCGGCTGGAAATACCGTATGGAGTAGGTAAAAATGAATAATAAGCAGAGGCAAAGATAAAATACTTTAATTTTACCGCCTGATGAAACCGGCGTATTTTCGTTCGAACCGGCGACACAAGTTTCGTCTATCTGTTGGCTGGTTTCCATACCATCACATAGTATACGCAATTGAGAATGAGAGCAACCACCAGCCCGACAACTAAGTAAAGTCTCCGTTGCGCTCGGCCCCTTCGCACCGCGAACCGCCGAGCGCCAGAAAGCCACCAGTAACCAAACCTATATAAGGCGAAGCATCTTATCTTGAGCCTGGTAAAGAGATTAACACCACACACAGAGGAGGAGGTGGCTTTGCCGCGGGGCTCGACCGAGGCGGTCACAGGAGGTGAAAATCTCTAAAAACTCCAACCTTACTTTCCACACTTCTTGCTTGAGGGTGGGACCACTCAGCTTCCGCAAACACGTTCAGATTCACCGGTGGTTGATAAATGTACCAGCCTCCGCCCGGGTAAACCTCTCAATCTCAGGATGTTTTTCGAACGTAGCAAAAAGCCACCTCCTTCTCTGAGTGGTTCCTGTACAACCAGCCACATGACAACCAGTTGCGAAGGCCGCCGCTTGAGGACGGCTTCTCGTATATGGTACTATTCACATGCCAGGCAAAAACGCCCCAAAATGCTATCATCAATATATTGGCCGGAGGCGGACTTATCCCTATTTTTATTGTGGAATCCAACAAATAACGAGGCCGGTGTTTTACCCGGAAAGGATACGTTTTAACCATGAAAAACGAGGGGCAGGTACTTATTGTCGAGGACAATAAAGCCAATCTCGAGTATTTCAAAGGTGCACTCCTGAAGGAAGGCTACATTGTCAGGACAGCAACCACGGCTGTCGAAGCCATCGCCGAGTGGGAAAAAGAACCGGCTGATGTTTTTCTGACAGATCTTGTTCTACCTGATATGCATGGCCGTGATTTGGCAGCCTGTATCCTTTCCATGACCCCGGATGTGGAAATAATCATGGCGACGGGAAAACCATCGGCTGAAAATACTCCCGGTGAGTTGGCCGGACACATCTTTACCTACCTTATTAAACCGGTTCCCCTGGAACACCTCAAGATAGCTGTCTCCCGTGCTTTTGAAAGGATGTTGATGTTACGAGAACGGGAGGACCTTCTCGAAAAATTCAAAACCCAGGTGAGCGAGCTTGAGGAGACCCGGCGACTGAAGAAACGATACCTATCGTTTATCGTGCACGAACTCAAACGGCCGTTGCAGGCACTTTGCGGAGCCAGTGATGTTCTCCAGGCGGAACAGTGGGATAATGATGAGATTTTCACCATGATCCGAATTATCTCCCGCAACTCCCGGGTTATGGTAGAGATGATCAATAATATCCTCAATGTGGAAAAGATGAAGTATTTGACCGAAATCGAAGATTTCACCGAAATCGTGGTTCTGCCCTTGATTGACACTATTTGTAAAGACTTTGCTACGATAATTTCCAACAAAGATTTGGATCTTGTGATCGATGTGCCGGGGAATCTGACGATTACCGCCGACACCGAAAAAATCAAGGCGATTCTCTCTAATCTTATCTCCAACGCCGTTAAATTCACCGCCACTGGTGTTGTGACGGTGTCAGCAAGAAAAGCGGGTGAGACCGTCCATTTCTCGATAGCGGACACGGGATGCGGAATATCAGTTGAGGTTCAAGAGTTGGTCCGGCACACCCTTAATAGTTTTAATCCGTCAGGATACACCGTGCAGGGAACTGGATTAGGACTGCCGTTTGTTCGTGATTTTGTTAACCTACACGGTGGAAAAATATGGTTTGAGAGCACTTCCGGCATGGGAACGACATTTCACCTAACACTTCCTCTGAAGTATTATACCGTTGAACAAAAAGAAAACACCGCTTATTTGCATTTCCTGGGAGCCCGGCTGGTATCACAATCCCGAGAGCTCAAGAACGTTGTTTCTTTACTTTTGGAAAACGGAATAAAAAAACTGCTCATTGATTTGTCCAATGTTACGTTTGTTGATAGTGTCGATATATCGCTTCTCTTCGGGTTCTACCAAACACTGCGCCATGGGAACGGCACACTCACATTGAACCATGTCTCCTGGCAGGTGCTGGAAATTCTTCGGTTGACTCAACTTGACCAACTCATCGAGGTGATCCCCGGCCCACCCGGCGATCGATCTGAAATCAAGTGATACATACTGTGCGCAAGAGACACAACGTCCTTTGTGTGCCTATGACGAGCATGTAAGGAGTGAGACATCGTGGTTGATGTGCTCAACGATACAATTGCTATGGTGCTGGCCGGCGGCCGTGGGGCCGATCTAGGCCCACTCACGATGATCCGTCCCAAATCAGCGATGCCCTTTGGTGGAATCTACCGGATTATTGATTTCCCGCTTACAAACCTTATGCGTTCCGGAATCCATCGGGTGGGGGTATTATCCCAGTACCGATCTTCTTCGCTTATCGAACATGTCGGTGTTGGAGAGGCCTGGAACCTGTTCGGCCGACGTCGAGGAGTGAAAATTCTGCCGCCATTCAGAGTAGGAGAAGAAAGCACCGTCAAAGACTGGTATCGGGGCACAGCCGATGCCGTGTACCATAACCTGAACTACGTACGGGGGCAAGACCCGGAGATAATTGTGATTCTTTCCGGGGACCATGTCTATTCCATGGACTACTATCCATTGATCCGGTTTCACAAGGAGAAGAGAGCGGACCTGACTATCGCTCTGGTTGCCGTACCCCCGGAGGACGCCAGTCGTTTCGGCGTGGCGCTTCTCGATAAGAGTTCTCGGGTAACGCGGTATGAAGAGAAACCGGAGCAACCGTTTTCCAACCTGGCGTCGATGACCGTTTATGTTTTCAATCGGGAGACCTTGATCAATCGTATTGAAGAGAACAATAGGGAAGGCAGCACTTATCAGATCTACAGTGAGGTCATCCCCCGTATGATCGAAGACGGTGACCGGGTCTTCGGGTATGTGTTCGACGGATACTGGAACTACACCCGTACTCCCGATGAGTATTATCAGGCCAGTATGGATGTGTTGGGACTGCGGCCCCGGGTGGACCTGACCCGGTGGCAGGTCCGGACCAAGTTGAAACTTCGCCGCTTGGGTGATCTGCCTCCTGCCCGGTTTGGTAAAGGATGTTCAGTGGAAAAATCTTTGATTTCCGGCGGTTGTGTTATCAGGGGAGAGGTCAGTAAAAGTGTTCTTTCTCCCTGTGTAACAGTGGAAAAAGGAGCTCGAGTGGAAAACTCAGTTATCTTCCATGAATGCGTTATCGGGGCCGGTTCGGTGGTAAAAAATGCCATCCTGGATAAACGGGTGCTGGTTGGTGCCGGCAGCGTCGTGGGTAAAGGTAATAAACGGATACGGAACTACATGATGCCCGATCAGTTAAAAAGCGGCCTGACCATCGTCGGCCGGGGCGCGGACATCCCCGAAGAGGCGGTTATCGGAACCAACTGTATGGTATATCCCGATCTGACCCGGGATGATTTTGTCAACCCGGTCATCCCGGACGGAAGCATTGTGTGCCACCGGGTATGGGATAAGGACGGGAGGTGAGGACCATGAAAACGGCAAAAAAAAGAAAAAAAACGGCGGTCATGCTGCTGGCCGGTGGAGCCGGCACTCGTCTCAACATCCTGGGCCGGTCTCGGGCTAAACCGGCGGTACCGTTTGCCGGGATGTACCGGATTATCGATTTCACATTGAGCAATATCATGCACTCCGGGCTGAGCAATGTGGGTGTACTTACCCAGTACAAGCCCATATCGATGATGGGACATATCGGTACCGGCGCGCCCTGGGACTTTATCGGCGAGGACCGGTTTTGCAGCATTTTGCCGCCGCATCAGGGTACCGAAGCTTCGGATTGGTACAAGGGTACCGCTGACGCGGTGTGGCAGAACATCGATTACCTGCGTTCCCTGAAAGTAGATCGGGTGATAATCCTTTCAGGTGATCATATCTACCGGATGAATTACGCGCAGATGCTCAAGTTTCACGACGAGAAAAAAGCCTCCATTACCGTCGCCGTGATGAAGGTCCCCTGGAACGAGGTTGTCCGGTTTGGAATTGCCATTCCCGATGAGAACGGTCGGGTAATCGATTTTGTGGAGAAGATCCCCAACCCGCCGTCCAATACGGCTTCCCTGGGAATCTATGTTTTCAACATGGATATACTGGAATCATTGTTAAAAAGAATTATCGGTACCGGCAAAGGTGATGATTTCGGCAAACATATCTTCCCTTATGCGTTTCCCCGGTACCGGGTTTTCGCCTATCCTTTCGATGGGTACTGGAAAGATGTGGGTACCATCCAGGCATACTGGGAAACCCACATGGACATCCTGGACCCCGATTCGGAACTGGACCTCGATGGGTGGCAGGTCTACACCAATCCCGAGGACCGAAACCTCCAGAAACGATCTCCCGCCTATTGTTCATCCCGGGCGGCGGTAGCAGAAACTATGGTATCACGGGGTTGTTTCATCGATGGCCGGGTGGAGCGGTCAGTGCTCTCCCCGGGAGTCAGGGTTGAGCAGGGGGCCTCGGTCACGGAGTGCGTCCTGCTGCATGATGTCGTTGTCCGCAAGGGGGCTGTGCTGGACCGGGTGGTGGCTGATAAAGATGTCGTCTTCAACCGGGAATGTCTGGTGGGGTATGGTCGAAGCACAGTGGCCAACCGCCAGTTTCCGGATCATCTTTCCGGCGGGTTCGTCCTGGTCGGGAAGGGCGCCAAGATACCAACCGGGACCCGTATCGGCCGCAACTGCATTATCTTCCCGCATGCAGGTAAAAAAGCATTTAAGAAGCTAAAGATACCCGCCGGCGAAACGATCGAAAAATAAAGCAGCGTAGAACGCAAGGTGTGAGATTGTGCTGGAATTATTTAGCTCTCAATCTCCAAAATCTCCAACCTTACTTTCTACACTTTTTGCTTGAGGGCGGGACCACCCGGCTCACGCTACGGCTCAATGTTTGCACTGGTGTTTGGAGGAAGGTACAGGCTACCGCCCGGGTGAAATCTCTCTCTTCTCGGCTCTACTGAAATCGTTTTAACACGGTAACCGATAATGGGGGCGTTGTCACCTTGAGAGAATGAGGTTGCCCGTGATGTGACCAGGGGTTCGTCCAGCATCCACCGTCATTGCCCATGTTGCTGCCCCAGTAGATGTCGGCATCACTATTCAATACCTCTTTCCAGAATCCTGGTAACGGGACTCCCACCTGGTAGTCACGCCGGGTAACCGGGGTGAAATTGCAGATGAATAACAGCATGTCTTCCGGGTTTTTACCCCGTCTGATGAAGGTGATAACACTGTTGACGGTATCGTTGCAATCCATCCACTGGAACCCCTGCTGTTTGTGGTCGAGTTCATACATTGCCGGTTCGCTGGTCATCAGGTTGTTAAGGTCCCTGACCCATCGCTGGATACCCCGGTGAGACGGCCATTTAAGCAGATACCACTCGATACTTTCATCGTGGTTGAACTCCTTAAACTGGCCGAACTCGCTGCCCATGAACAGGAGTTTTTTGCCGGGATGACCCCACATGTACCCGTAAAGCAGTCTCAAGTTGGCGGCCTTCTGCCACAGATCGCCCGGCATCTTGTTGATGAGCGATCCTTTCATGTGGACCACCTCGTCGTGTGAAAGTGGCAGGATGAAGTTCTCGCTGTAAGCGTAAACCATAGAGAAAGTAATTTTGTTGTGGTGGTACTTGCGGTAGATGGGATCGTTGGACATGTACTTGAGCATGTCGTGCATCCAACCCATGTTCCACTTGAATTTGAATCCCAGACCTCCCAGGTAGGTGGGCCGGGAGACACTGGGCCAGGAGGTTGATTCTTCGGCGATCATCATGGCGCCGGGTGCGAACTTTTCCACAACTTCGTTGAGACTCTTGATAAAGTGGATAGCTTCAAGGTTTTCTCGTCCACCGTAGCGGTTTGGTACCCACTGGCCCGGCTGACGGGAGTAGTCCAGGTAAAGCATAGAGGCCACCGCGTCCACCCGGAGACCGTCGATGTGATAGCGGTCAAGCCAGTAGATGGCGTTTGATATCAGGAAATTTCTCACCTCGTGACGTCCGTAATTGAAGATAAGCGTGCCCCAGTCCATGTGTTTGCCCTTGCGGGGATCGGCGTGCTCGAACAAAGCCGTTCCATCAAATTTTCCCAGGCTGTGATGGTCCTTGGGAAAGTGGGCCGGGACCCAGTCCAGGATAACGCCGATCCCGCGGCTGTGCATATAATCTACAAAATACTTGAAATCCCACGGTTCTCCGTAACGGCATGTAGGGGCGAAATACCCGGTTACCTGGTATCCCCAGGACCCGTAAAAAGGGTGTTCCATGGTGGGCAAGAGTTCGATGTGGGTAAATCCCATTTCCTCAACGTAATCGGCCAGGGAGTGGGCAAGTTCCCGGTAATTGAGAAATCCTTCTTCATCTTCATCGCCCGCTTCTTTTGCTTCTTTCAGTGCTTCCCAATCTCTGCGCCATCCTCCCAGGTGCACCTCGTAGATAGACATCGGTTTCGTATGCGGGTTACTTTCCCGGCGTCTTTCCATCCACTCGTCATCATTCCACGAGTATTTGTCCGGGTTACTTATTACCGAAGCGGTCCGAGGACTCAGTTCGCTTCGCATCCCAAAGGGATCGGCTTTGAACTTGCGGCTGCCCCAGGGAGTGATAATTTCGTATTTATAGATCTCGCCGACATCGAGTCCGGGGATGAATAACTCCCAGATACCCGAGGTGCCGTGCATCCGCATTGCGTGACGGCGTCCGTTCCAGTTGTTGAAAGGACCCACTACGCTGACCCGCCGGGCATTAGGTGCCCACACGGCGAATAGAGTACCCTGGATCCCTTCCAGTTCGATGATGTGGGCTCCCATTTTTTCGTAGAACAGGTAATTTTTTCCCTTGCCGATCAGGTGCTGGTCCAACTCCGTGATGACGGGTTTAAAACGGTAGGGATCATGGATGTCGTAGGTGGCTCCGTTTTTGTCGCGAAGCCTGAGCATGTAGGGGAACACCGTATTGTGGTCGAATGTGACTAACTCGTAAAACCCGCCCTTGTGAAGTTTGTTCATGGGAATCACCAGACCGTTTTGGGAGAGATCAATCACTTCCACCCCGTAGGTTCTCGGCTGGAATGTTCTGATGGCTACGCAGGACTGTCCTCCTACCTTGCGGGGATGAATGCCCAGTACCCGGAACGGGTCTTTGTACTGGGCGTTTATGACCCGGTGGATCTGGTTTTTGGATACGGTTACGATTTGGTCGCTGTTCATATTAGATATCAGCAGCCTCTCCGGGTTTAAGGATGATTACTTCTGCCGCGTTGCCAACAAGAGTCTTGAAATTTTCCGGGTCCTGCTGAATGATTGGAAAGGTATTGAAGTGCATGGGAATAACCTTTCGGGCACCCAGCAGTGAAACTGCCCTGGCGGCTGAACAGGGTCCCATGGTATAGCGGTCCCCGATGGGCAGAAGCGCCAAGTCGATGTCGAAAAAATCGGAAAAAAGCTTCATGTCCCCGAAAATACCGGTATCGCCGGCATGGTAGATGGTATGTCCGTCCATTTCCAGGATAAATCCTGTCTGATGTCCCGACTCGGAGGAGTGTTGGGCTTCTACCATGTGGATTTTGACACCGCCGAAGATAAGCGTCCCCCCGATATTCATCCCCTCGGCCTTAATGCCTCCTGTGGCCGCCATTGCGGTGGCTGTTTCATGGATACTGACCAGAGTGGCTCCGGTCTGTTTGCAGATGGCCACGGCGTCACCGAGGTGGTCTCCATGATCGTGCGTAACCAGTACCAGATCGGCTTTGGTTGCTTCAGGCAAACTCATGCTGGCCGATGGGTTACCGGTGAGAAACGGATCGATATAGATAGTCTGGCTACCTTCCAGCTTGAAGGCGGCGTGCCCGAGAAACGTGAGTTTCATGAATCATCACCTCTCCTTGTTATATAGTGGCTTTTCCGCTGGTATCAATTCTATGGTTTCAGCACAGTACTGTCAAGCATGTGAAAATTTCACCTTCTCTATTTTCAAAATCTCCGATCTCACTTTCGACACTGCTAGCAGGGCGGGACTACCTAGCTTACGCTATGTTGCAATGTTTCACTCACCATTGGAGGATAAGGGCAGGCTTCCGCCCGGGCAACCATCTCAATCACCAACCAAATCTGCGATCAAGTTCCGCTCTTCTTCCTTGAAATAGCCATGGGTTTTCTATTATGGTAGGATTGTTGAAAACACCGGATGAATGATCTTCCGGTGGGCGGAGAAGACCGCCGGGGGGATCGCTACCATGGGGGAAAAGTTCAGTGGTCTGAGTAGGAAAGAGCTCATCAAAAAACTGGAGGAACAGGCCCGACTTCTTACCGAATTGAAAAACTACGAGTTCAGGCACAAGAATATACAGGATGTTCTTCAGAAAAAAGAAAAACTTCTCCGGACCATTTTTGAATCTACCACTGACTGCGTTATTGTTTGGGACAGGGAATACACGTGCCTGTATGTTAACCAGGCAGCTTCACAGCATGTTGGAGCCCCTCCGGACCGACTGCTGGGAAAATCTATCCAGGATGGTTTGGGCCATATTCCCGAATTTATGGAACTCTGGAGAAACAGGATTGACCAGGTGTTTCAAACCGGTGACCCCATGCGGGTTAAGGATGTTATGCCGGTTATCGATAAACTGATCTACAGCGAGTCGACGCTGAGCCCGGTCAGAAGTGCCGACAGAACATTGTTCGCTGTGGCGGTGGTGTGCCGAGATGTTACCGAGAGCCGGCAGATGGAGCGGCGGATAGCGGATACGCTGGCTTTGAACGAAAAAATATTCGAGGCCTCGTCGTTTGGTATTATCGCCTACCAGGATTCGGGCCAGGCCGTCATGGCTAATGAGAAAGCAGCCAGTATTATCGGAGCGACCCGGGATCAGGTACTCTTGCAGAATTTCAACGATATCGAATCCTGGGAAAAAACCGGTTTGCTGGACGTCGCCCGGAAAACTCTGGCGACCGGGACCGCGCAGCATCACGAGATCCACACCCTCTCCACTTTCGGTCGTGAAATCTGGATCGTTTGTCGGCTTTTCCCGTTTGATACCGGAGGAAAAGCTCATTTGCTTCTGGTTTTTGATGATGTGGCCGGGTACCGGAAGGTGGAAGACCTGTACAAACGGCTGCTTGATTTTAGCCGGGCTGGTGTCTACCGGTACTCATTCGATAGCGGAAAAATATTGTTCGCCAACCGGGGGCTGGTGGAAATCCTTGATCTGGACTGCGAACCGGAAGATCTTCTCGGCCGGCCTCTCCGGACTCTTTTAACGTATGTGGAAAAGGAAGCTTTTATCCGGAAACATCTGGATAAAAAAGGTGAAATCCACAACTTCGAATACCATTTTAAAACTCTCAAAGGGGACCACCGGTGGGTCATCCATGACTCGTTCTTGACTGTTGATCAAGAAACCGGTGAAAGAATGGTTGAATCAATTGTTAAAGACATTACCGGCCGTAAACTGATGGAACACCGGCTCCAGCATGTGGACTTCGTGTTGCGTTCCCTTAACAATATCAACCAGTTGATTGTCAAGGAGAAAGACAGCGATCATCTCCTTCAAAAAGTGTGTGAGCAAATCGTTAATATACCATGCTATCACGGAATTATAATTGAACTTTGGGATACGTCCGGTTCACTGGAAGCTGTCGCCGAAGCCGGTCTTACCTCGCACTTATCCGTTACGGGTGACAATAAAACCTGGTGTGTTTTACGGGCGCTTGAATCACCCGATTTGATTCTGCTTGAAACTCCCTCCGAACAGTGCGAGGGGTGTCCCCTGGTGGGCGAGTTTGCGGATCGGGGAAAAATGATGATCCGGCTCGAACACGGGGATGTCGTGTACGGCGTGCTGGCGGTAACGATGGATCTGGAGATCGCGCGGGAGGTTGAAGAGCAGGAGTTGTTCGAGGAGATCGCCAATAATATAGCCATGGCCCTCCATAATATCGAACTGGAGCAGAAAAGGTTCGCCATGAAGCAGGCGCTTATCGAGGCAAAAAACAAAGCGCAAACCTATCTGGACATTGCCAGCGTCATCCTGATGGCTATAGACACGAGCGGTATCGTAACCCTGATCAACAAAAAAGGCTGCGAGATCCTGGGATACCCGGAAGAAGAGATTATCGGACGGAACTGGTTTAATGCTTTTATTCCCGAAGAACAGTGTCCCGCGGCCAGAGCGCTTTTGGAAAAAGCGCCGAGAGATAACGGCGAATTCTCCGAGTATTTTGAAAGTGCCGTGTTAACCAGGGAGGGAACGGAACGGATCATCGCCTGGCATAATGTTGAGTTAAAGAGTGAAAAGGGTGCAATTATCGGTTTTTTCAGTTCAGGAGAAGACGTGACGGAGCGCCGGCTAACTGAGAAGAAATACAGTTCATTGTACGCGACCATGAATGAAGGTGTGGCGGTTCACGAGATAGTGTGTGATTCCAGGGGTGAGGCGATTGATTACGTGATAACCGACGTTAATCCCGCCTACGAATCGATTGTGGGGATGACCAGGGAAGAGGTTATTAATAAAAAAGCCTCCCAAGTCTATCAGGCCGAGGGACCTCCGTATCTTGAAACCTACGCCGGGGTTGCTGCCACTGGAAAACCAGTTTCTTTCACGACATATTTCCCTCCGATGAAGAAGCATTTCAGGATTTCCGTATTCTCACCCCGCCCGGGTGCCTTCGCCACGGTTTTTGCCGATATCACCGAGAGTAAAAAAGCAGAAGAACATATCATTAAACAGCGGGCCACGGTAGCGGGAATAAACAAAGTTCTTCTGGAAACACTGACATGCGAAACTGATGAGGAGGTGGCCAGGAAATGCCTGGCTGTGGCCGAGGAGATGACCGGCAGTGCGTTCGGGATTATTGCGGGAATAGGTAATGAAGGTGTCTTCGATATCATTGCCTTGAGTGATCCAGCCTGGCCGGCAGTCTCGAAAACCGGTATTGAGGCTGCCACCATGATCAAGATGATCAAGTTCATGGAAAAACAGGAACTATGGTCCCGGGATCTAGATGGAGCGTGCTCGATCCTGGTTAATGATCCGGCTTCTCATCCGGAGTTTAAAGAGGCCGGCGGACTGCCGGAGGAAGTATTTTCGTTTCTCCAAGTTCCCTTGAAGTATGAAGAACAGACCTTCGGGATGATCATACTGGTTAACAAGAAAACCGGATATGGCAATAACGACCGGGAAGCAATCGAAGCACTCTCCGTATCGTTTGTAGAAGCTCTGTACCGGAAGCGATATGAAACGGCTTTGTTGGAAAGTGAAGAACGATTTCAACTGGTGGCCAGCGCCACCAATGACGCGGTATGGGACTGGGATCTTATAACCGACAGATTGCGTTGGAATGATGCCGTTCACGTGTTGTTCGGGTATCGGGAAGACGAAATAGGATCCGATGTGTACTGGAGAGAACAATGTATCCATCCGGCTGAACGTGACCGGGTCGTGGCCGGTATTCATGAGGCTGTCGAAAACAGCCGATCGACCTGGTCTGATGAATACCGGTTTCGCCGTCGCAACGGTTCGTACTCGAGTATCCTCGATCGGGGCTTTATCCTGTACGGTGGTGACGGGCAGCCGATCAGAATGATTGGCTCCATGCTGGATATGACCGAGTTGAAAAAAGCCCAGGAGGCTTTGAAGGAGACGGTGGAGGAGTTGGAACGATCCAACAAGGAGCTCGAGCAGTTCGCGTATATAGCGTCACATGATTTGCAGGAACCGCTCAGAAAAATTACCGTCTTCGGTGATCGGTTGAGCACGTGTGACCGGGTCACGCTCGACGAAAAAAGCAAAAACTATCTGGAACGAATGCAGGAGGCTGCACTCCGGATGAAGAACCTGATCCAGAGCCTGCTCGCGTACTCCCGGGTGACCACCAAAGCCCGGCCGTTTGCGCCGGTACCCCTGGAAGAAGTAGTGTGGGAAGTCCTTTCGGATCTGGAAGTTAAAATAGAGGACTCCGGAGTACAAATTGATATTGGAGACTTGCCGATGTTGGCCGCCGACCGGGTGCAGATGGGGCAACTGTTCCAAAATCTCATTCTAAATGCCATAAAGTTCCGGAAAAAGAATGTCAAACCGCGGGTAATTATTACGAGCCTGCCGCTAAGAAACGGAATGTATGACATCCTGGTCGAGGATAATGGAATCGGTTTCAAAATGGATTACCAGGATCGTATATTCAAACCCTTCCAGCGCCTTCACCACCGGCATGAATATGAAGGGGTTGGAATGGGACTGGCAATTTGTGATAAAATTGTATTGCGTCATGGTGGCCAACTAAGCGTTTTGAGTGAGCTCGGCAAAGGGTCTACATTCCAGATTAGCCTACCTGCTGGATAAATATCCGGACTTGATAGGAGGTTGATAATGTTGATGGAGCGTAAACCGATAATAATTCTCATGGCCGATGATGACGACATAGACCGGGCGTATGATCTTGGAGCCAGTTCATATATCAAAAAGCCGGAAAAATTTAACCAGTTGGTGGATATCGTCAAAGTATTGAAACGGTATTGGCTGGAGATTGTGCAACTCCCAATCAGTGAATAATTAGGTTGAAACGCGATAGGCGGGGGTGGGTAAGGAGTACATGACTTCATATGGGGAAAATATACAATTTTCTAATTATCGATGACGATAAAGATGATCTCGATCTGCTCAGAGAAGACCTGGTGTCCAAAGGTCATTCGGTCCAGGCGTGTCTCTACTTTGCCGAGTTCTGGGATAAACTGCAGAACGATAATCCAAATGTGGTTATCATCGACATGGTGAACCCTGAAATGCCGGGTTGGCAGGTCTGCGAGCGGGTCAGTAGAAATACCGGGCATAAAGGCGTAAAAGTTTTGTTAGTGTCCGGTATACTCGATAAAGAAGATATCAAACGGATGCAACTCAAGGCAGACGGTTATTTGACCAAACCGGTGAGCGCTGAGGATGTGGAAGCGATTCTGGAGAAATTATCGGATTAGGCACCTTCCAGATTAGGGTCAGGTATAGCTTTCTCCTTTTAGCCGTTCCACATAGAGCCTGGCCGCATGGGCGGCAGTGGCGCCTTCACCGCACGCGGTTACCATTTGCCTGAGCAGCTTGTGTCTGGCATCACCCACGGCAAAAACTCCATTTTGACTGGTTCCCATGGCCTGATCGGTAACGATATATCCTCGATCGGTCAGCTCTAATTGCTCTTTCAGGAACTCGGTGTTGGGGATCAGCCCGACAAACATGAACACGCCTTTCACCGGTATCCTGGAACTTTCGTTCGATACAAGGTTTTTAACTTCCAACTCCTCCACTGCTTCACCTCCGGTGATCTCGTTGAGCACTGAATTCCACATGACCTCGACATTGGGTTGGGAAAGAAGTCTTTCCTGAAGCTTTCTTTCTCCTCTGAGGCGGTCTCTACGATGAATCAAGGTGAGTTTGTTGACAAACCTGGAAAGAAACAAAGATTCTTTCAGGGCGGTGTCGCCGCCGCCCACCGCGGCGATGTCTTTTCCCCGGAAAAACATCCCGTCACAGGTGGCACAATAGGATACTCCCCGGCCGTGAAATTCCTTCTCTCCCGGGATTCCCAGTTTCCTGTACCGTGCACCCGTAGCAATAATAACCGACAGGGCACGGTATTGATCCTTATCCGTGATCACCGTTTTGATCGGTGATTTCTCCTCGAACTCCAGTTTCAAAACACGTGCGGTATCAATCACCAGTCCCTGGTTTTTAGCCTGGGTGGTGACTTTGTTGACGAGTTCGAATCCGTTTACCGGTTCGGGGAAACCGGGATAGTTTTCCACCACGGCGGTTTTGGCTATTTGTCCTCCCGGCGCCAGTTCCTCCAGAAGCACGACGTTGAGCATGTCCCGGACCGCGTACAGTCCGGCGGTTAATCCTGCCGGACCCCCGCCAATGATGATCAGGTCTTTAACGTCATTTGGAAAATCCATGCAAAAAATGCCTCCTGATACAATGGATTCAGCCATGCTGTCTTAGGTATTATTGTATCAACCTGAAGAGGGAACGGCAAGCCTTCGCTATTAGTCTACCTGAGTTCCAGGTATAAAACCTGTCATCCCGCATGAAAAGGAACATTTGAGATGCTTAAGCAGGGTTACATTTTGTAGAATTTGTGGAAGCGGTGGTCATGTTTTCAAGAATTATTGACTAACAGTATCCCTTCTTCCTATAATAGAGGTTAAGTGTATATTCCACCAAATAAGATAGCGCAAGAACGTCTGAATACGATCTTGTCATCTTCAGCAAGGGGACACAAGTTGCTGAACGCAGTTATGGTTTTACTCCCAACCTACAACGAAGTGGAGAACATCGAAGAGATCCTGGAAAGGATACTCGCGCTGGGAGAAACCTTCGAGGCCTTGGTTATTGACGATGATTCTCCTGACGGTACCGGAAAACTGGTGGCGGCCCTGGCAGCTAGAAATGACAGGCTCCACCTCATAAAGCGCAAAGATGAACGGGGGCGGGGATTGGCGTGCGCGGTAGGATACCGGCAGGCACTCTTGTTAGGAGCAGAGGCGATAGTAGAGATGGATGCGGATTTCTCGCATATTCCTCTCTATATCCCCGATATGCTTCAGGCACTTGAGGTGTACGATATCGTACTCGGCTCGAGATTTATCTCCGGCGGCCGTGATTGCCGTGGCGGTTTTCGAAGGCGGCTGTTGGCGCTGGTAGCCAATTGGTTTGCGCGTGCTCGTCTGGCTCTGCCGTACCGGGACTGTACCACCGGATTCCGGGCGTTTAAACGAGACGCTCTGGAGACCGTTGAACCTGAATCGCTTAGCTCCAGGGGGCCGGAAGTACTGCTCGAGGTTTTAATGAAGGCTCACCGGGCGGGCTTGGCCGTAGGAGAGATACCGATTCTGCTTAAAGATCGGCGTTTTGGTGGCGAAGGGCCGGGCTTGAAAACAGTAGTTGCCACCGCTATCAGGACATGGAACATGAGGTGAACAGGCAGTGGAGGCGTATGATCTTTTTGTGATTAATATGAACAAGAAAATTTCACGTCAACTCTTCAGTACGCTTAAAGCGCATGACTGCAAGTATGCTACCATCACCACGCCGAGCACTCTCGCCATTACCGAGGGGACCTTCAACCGCAGTTTTCAGATCGCCCTGATCTCTCTTGATGCTCAACAGGGATTCAATGAATTCGATCGTGTTCTGGAGTTGATAACCGCTTCCAGTTCGGGTATCCATGTTATTGCCCTTTTCCCTCGCGACCAGTTGGCCTCGGCAGCGGAACGATACGGGGAGCAGATCTACGACTACATGGCGCAACCGTGCGAAGTAAACAAAGCGACAAAAAGTATCGTGAATCTGCTGGCCTTAAAAAAGATGTTGAAAGACAATAGGGCCATCACCGAAGCTAATAAGCGTCTGGCGATCGATCCCAAGGAAGTCAAGAAGCGCACTTCACAGCTGTCCTATTATTATACGCAGTTCGGCGCTTTACGGAAACTGATCTATTCCACTGTAGTGACCGGTGAAGTTACCGATCTCATCAAGAAAACCCCGGACATCATCAACAAAATTCTTCCCTATGACAAGCTGTCGTTTTTTCTCACCGATCCCGGCGGAGAGAGTCTAAGTCTGGCGGTTTCGAGAGGCCGCCCCAACAGTCTGCCTGATAAGCTCTCCTTTCGCTGGGGCGAAGGCCTCGCGGGACATATTGCCGAATCGAAAAAGGCGCTGGTCTGTAAAAACCGGCTGGCGCACAAAGCGTTCGTCATACTGCATGACAGCACTCCGAAAAAGCGGACTCTAATGGGCACACCGCTTCGTGTTAAAGGGAAGATCCTGGGAGTGATGATTCAGGAGCGCGATACGGCCAAGGGAGCATATTCGAAGTCTGACCTTGACTTTTTCACTACTATTGCCGCCCAGATATCGGTGGGTATGGAAAACGCCAGGATCTACAAGAGTATCCGGGAAGGCAACATCGAACTGGAGCGCAGGATCAAAGAGCTGACAACCATGTTCGATATATCCAAGGCAGTTCAGAGCATTATCGACGATCAGCAAGCCTTGTTCGATGTCATCGTCCAGAAGGTCGCCAGGCTGTTGGAAGTGGAACGAAGCTCCATCATGACGCTGGATGAATCGGGGGAGGTTCTCCAGATCGTCGCCTCGGTAGGTGTTCCGGAAAAAATAGCCGCTGCAACGAAGGTCAAACTCGGGGAGAGTATTTCGGGGAATGTGGCTGCGCGAGGTGTCCCGCTCCTGATAGAAGATGTGGAGACCGACGAGGCGGTCAAACGGATCAACAAGGAGCAGTATTACACCAAATCATGCATGTGTGTTCCCATTAAGATCAAGGACAATTTGATGGGAGTCATCAACGTTTCCAACAAGCGTACTCGGGATGTTTTTTCACAGGAAGATCTCAATCTTCTAGTGGCCATCGCCACTACCGTGGGGCAGACGATCGAAAACCGCAGACTGCTGAAAAATCTCATGGAAAAAGAGGGAGAGAAACTGAAACTGAAAGACAGTTTCCAGAAATACGTGGCTCCACAGGTGGTGGAACAGATTCTCAACAACCCCGATTTCGTCAATTTCCAAGGGCGGCGTACCAAGGTCACGGTACTCATGGCAGGGATTGCCAATTTCTCCGAAATAGTCTGGAAATTACCTGCGGGTGAAGTGGTGAAGTTCATGAACGAGTACCTGACCGAAATGACCAGGGTGATATTTGAGCATGAGGGAACGCTCGATAAGTTCATCGGCGATACGGTTATGGCTATTTTTGGTGCTCCCATCCCCCGGGCTGACGCCTCGGTAGCTGCCAGCCGGGCGGCGATTGATATGGTCCTGGCCTTTAACCGGCTGGTTGATACATGGGAACAGGAAGAAAGAGCCGGTCGTGAGTTTGTCATTAGAGCGGCGGTCAAGACCGGCGAGGCGGTCGTGGGTAACATCGGTTCGAATAAGCGGTTGGAATACACGGTTATCGGTGATACGGTAAACACCTGTGCCCGCTTTAAATCGGTCGCTTCCGGCGGGCAGATCATCATCGGCGACGAAACGCTGGGAGAGCTTCCGACCGAAGAGTTTTCCACCGAGAAACTTCCTTCGGTAGAGCTCAAGGGAAAGGCAGAAAAAACCCAGATCTATCTGCTCAAAGTAACCGAGGAGGAAAACCGGAGTGCGTCTGCACAGCAGGAATGAGGAGAAAATTAGGATGAATCTTTACGGGAAAGGATACGGGTAATGGCTGGGGAGAAAAAACCGGTACGATTGATCGTGCTTGACGAGGGGCCCGATCAGGATCTCCTGTACGGGTATCTCGACAACCTCGCAGCTAAGTATAGCCGGATGAAGTCCCTGGATATTAATAAGCTGCTCACCCTGGTCAAAGCCCGTGCTTTCGACATCCTGCTGGTCAACCATGCCGGCCGGAACATGAAACACTATCTGCAGCAACTTATAAAAGTGAAAAAGATGGATCGGCTGGTCCAGATAGTGACTATCGTTGATCAAGCCAAATCGCAGCTGCTGGCCAACTTGTTTGGAGACACTATCGATGACTGGCTGGTGAAACCGGTCGCCCGGGTAGATCTTTCTCTGGTATTAGGAAAAGCATCGTTTGTACGCCAGACGCAGGAGGAAAGTATTGAGTTGATCGCTGCTCACCGCAAGTCGAAGAAACAGTTCAAGGAGTTCCAGGAAATCCAAAAAACTCTGTACGGGTTTGTAACCAATTTTAATGCTCTCCAGGATTTGGTGGAATCCATGATCTCGACGGAACGTGCATCGGATGTCCTGACATCTTCCATCGATTTCTGTCGCCGTCTTTTTGCCTGCACCAAAGCGGTAATTTTTTTGTATGATGAAAAGTCGAAGACGCTGAAACCGGTATCTCAAAAAGGAGTGAATCCAAAAGCCCTCCCGAAACTGGTGTTCAGGACAGGCGAAGGCATCGCCGGGTGTGTGGCAGCCAAAAAGGAACCTCTGATTGTCGATGACGTGTTCAAGGATTACCGCTTCAAGAAACTTGGCTCTATCAAAGAAGACCGGATGAGCCTGATGGCTGTTCCCCTGACTATCGAGGGTCGGCTGTTGGGTGTGATGTGTATTGAAAGCCCTTATTATAAAAGGTTTTACAACCGGTACGACCTTCAGTTTTTTGAAACGATCGCCACGCAGCTCACCATCGCGGTGGAGAATGCCCGAATCGTCGAAAACGCCCGTCGGCTGCAGATAGAGCTGGGCCGGAAGGTGCGTGAACTCAATACACTGTTCGATATCAGCGAAGCTACCAGTCTCGTGCTTGATGTAGAGGAGACATTCCAGATTCTGGTAGATAAGGCTGCTGAAGTTCTGAATGTGGAAAAATGTTCCTTGATGGAGCTCGACGAGAAAGAAAAGATACTCAAGATATCTGCTCAGAGAGGTCTCCCTGCTGAAATCGTTAAAAAAGCTCAAGTCCCTCTGGGGGAGAGCATATCCGGGTTCGTCGCCAAAAGTGGGAAACCGATTATGATCGATAATATCGAGTCAAACCCGCTTTGGACCCGCCGCAACCGTGAAAACTACTTTAGCCACTCATGTCTGTGTGTCCCTCTCAAATCAGGAGACAAAGTGCTTGGAGTGATGAACGCCGCTGATAAGAAAAGCGGTGGGGCTTTCCGTTCGGATGAGCTGCGTCTCATGAATGCCATCGCTGCCACCGGCAGCCAGGCTCTATCGAATGCCGCCCTGGTCCGAGATATTATCGTCAAGGAACGGGAAAAGGCGTCGATCCAGGAACGGTTTCAGCAGTACGTGGCTCCGGATGTGGTCGCCGAAGTTATGGACAGTGACGAAATGATGCGTGCCGGCCTGGCCAATATCACTATCTTGTTCTGTGATGTCTCTAATTTTACTTCAGTTTCGGAGGTGGTTGACCCCGAGGTTCTGGTCCAGATGCTGAATGACTATTTTACCAGGATGACGGAGATAGTGTTCGAGCACCGGGGTACCATTGACAAATTTATCGGAGACGCAGTGCAGGCCATCTATGGTGCTCCCATTCGTTTCGATAAGCATGCCCGTGAAGCGGTGGCCTCAGCTGTGGAGATGGTGCGTGCGTTCGAGGATATCAAGAACCACTGGGAGAAAAAAGATCCTAAATTCTCCCGTATAGGCCTTAAATCAACCGTTGCCACCGGCGAGGCGGTTGTCGGAAACATCGGCTCGGAGCTGCGCCTGGCTTACACCGCTATCGGAGAACCGGTCCGGATAGCTGAAGAGATGGAAGACGTTGCCAGCATGGGCCAGGTGCTGGTGGATGAAATATGCTGGAAAAGCGTGGCGGGAGAATTTTCCGGTAACCTCAAAGAGGGGATGGATATCCGCACCACCAGCGGAAACCGGAATGTGTACGAGTTAATCCTTTGATAACTCGTTTTTTTGTTTGTTTTTCTGACTGTCTATGATTCCTAAAATCCGCTCCATTCCTTCACGAACACGCTGATCGTTTGAAGCGAGCAGTTCTTCCAGTTTTTCCCGATTTTCCTCGTTACTCAGTTTGACCAGAGAAAGAATAACCCGTTCACGCAGATAGGGCGCCCGTGCACCCACCAGCAAGATAAGCGGGGGAACAGCAGGCTTCCAGTTCAGCTTCCCGAGGGCTTCGACAATATTGCCTTGTACAAAATGAAAGCCGCTTTCCTTACCAAGTTGCTGCAAGAGCAGGGAAGCATCTTCCTCGTTGCCTATCGAACCGAGAATACTGGCCCCGGCGGCCCTGACCAGATAGCTTCGGTGGGTAAGCAGCTTCCGGCCGAATGTTGCTGCCGTCTCGCCAAGTGAAACGGCTATTTTAATAAAATCAGGATGCTCGGTAGGAATAACATAATCTTCCAAATTAGCCAGGGTGCCCGGAGCGTTGACGATCATTTCTCTGAGAAATGATGGTTTTCCCAAAATAAAAAGAAGGCATGTGGTATAAGCCGTCAACCTGGGGTTCAGGTTCTGATTCATGGCACTCAGCTCCGGAAGGAACGAATCAGGAATTGATTTCAATGACATGTAAGCGCGGTACCGGGTTCGTTCATTGGCCAGATCTTTCAACAGAAGCTGGATAAACTCGTTCTTACCCCATGAGGCGAGTGTGGAACCTGCATCGAGACGCACCTTCCGGTAGGCCTGGGAATTATTATACAACTCCACTACCATATCCTGGACGTCTTTGTTTCCGGGAGGAGTGTCAAATTGCTTGAGATACCAGAGGGTATATCGCTGAACCCGGGCGTTTGAATGCTCGAGTCCGGCCAGCGGGTGAGCGGATTTAACGTGTTTCAAAAGATGCTGCCATTGGCTCGGCGGCAGGTTCTGCATCCGGGCTGAAAGAAACGTGATGAACGCAGCCTCGTCGTTGTCCGGATCTTTGTTAAGCACTGTTCGACCGGCTTCCAGTGCGTTTTGAAACTGGCTCGAGATTAAAGATTCGCGGGCTTTTTCCAAGACCGGCGAGGAGCTGCGTGCTTCGGTAGTCATGATCAGTGTCGGCTGGACTTCAGTAGTCATGGGAGCAGGAGGGTGAACGGGAACATGATCAGTAACCGGTTTTTTACTGGTTAAAAAATGAACAATAGCAGCTCCCAGAGCAACTACTACCAATGCGCTCAATAAAACGATAATTATTCGGGTCTTGCGCACTGCCGGTGCCTCCAATTTGGTAAAAGGTAAAGATGAAAGCTATTATAGTCTCAGATTTGCTTTCGCGTCAACGCTTTCATCTTTGTATGTTGATGAATCCGGTCATGAATAGGGAAATTCAGAGTAATG